>NZ_JAKSXX010000250.1 GCF_022829385.1 Methylobacterium sp. J-070
GCGATTCCGAGGTGGTCGTAGGCGTGCCGGGTGAGGACGCGGCCGCGGGGGGTGCGCTGCACGAAGCCGCGCTGGATCAGGTAGGGCTCGATGATGTCCTCGATGGCGTCGCGCGGCTCCGACAGGGCCGCGCCGATCGTCTCGATCCCGACCGGGCCGCCCCCGAACGAGCGCGCGATCAGCCCGAGATACTTGCGGTCCATGACGTCGAGCCCGGCCCCGTCCACGTCGAGCAGCTGCAGCGCCCGGTCGGCGATCGCCCGCGTCACGGTCTCGGCCTCGGCCACGATCGCGAAGTCCCGCACCCGCCGCAGCAGGCGCCCGGCGATCCGCGGCGTGCCCCGCGCCCGCCGGGCGATCTCGTTGGCGCCCTCCGCCGACAGGCCCAGGCCCAGCACCCGCGCCCCGCGCGCCACGATCTGCTCCAGCTCGTCGATCGCGTAGAACTCCAGCCGGATCGGGATCCCGAACCGGTCGCGCAGCGGCGTCGTCAGCAGCCCCGCCCGGGTCGTGGCCCCCACCAGGGTGAACCGCGGCAGCTCGATCTTGACCGAGCGCGCCGCCGGGCCCTCCCCGATGATCAGGTCGAGCTGGTAGTCCTCCATCGCCGGGTACAGGATCTCCTCCACCGCCGGGTTGAGCCGGTGGATCTCGTCGATGAACAGGACGTCGCGCTCCTCCAGGTTGGTCAGCTGCGCCGCCAGGTCCCCCGCCTTGGCGATCACCGGACCCGAGGTCGAGCGGAAGTTCACCCCAAGCTCCCGCGCCACGATCTGCGCCAGCGTGGTCTTGCCCAGCCCCGGCGGACCCACGAACAGGACGTGGTCCAGCGCCTGCTCGGTCTTGCGCGCCGCCTCGATGAACACCTGCATGTTCGACCGCGCCGCCCGCTGGCCGATGAACTCCGACAGGCTCAACGGACGGATCGTCCGGTCCACATCCTCGGCGCGCTTCTCCGGCGTCAGGAGCACGTTGGTCGGAGGCTTCGGCTTGCTCATGAACCCTTGCTTCGCGGTCCGGATCCCGCGATCCCCGACGAGGGCTGCGGCGACGGCTTTCGAAGGCCGCCCGGTCCGGCTCTGATCCTCCTTAACCCGGCGAAGCCGGGAAATCTAAGCGCGCGCGGCGGCCGAGCGGAAAGGCGGCCCGTCCACCGCGGCGGATGAAACCGAACCTGCGGTCCGCGCATTTCTGAAGCGAACGCCAAGCACGGCCGCAGAGCACTTCCTCTTCATGATGATCCGTCTGTCAGCGGCCTCCGCCGCTTTGTTCCTGTCCGCTCTCGCCGCCCAGGCCGCGCCCGGCCCGGCCGCCACCGCGGTCGCCGAGGCCGAGCCGCAGGCCCAGGCCGTGACGCAGGTCCACGCCCTGGCCGCGGAGCAGCGGGACGACGATGCGAGCTGCAGCCGCTCCCGCCGCCGTCTGTGGATCGCCGGCGAGGGCTGGGTTGTCCGGCAGATCACCACCTGCCGCTGAACGCGGTACGGTTCAAGATAGGCCGGCGCTTACGCAATCTCCGCGGCTGGAGCGCCGGAACGGCCGGTGTTCCGGTCCGTTCTCCAGCATTCCGCGCGACTCGCTCGCGCCGACGCGCAACGGAGGCGTGACCATGGCGACCCGGACGATCCTCACGCTCCTCGTTCTGGCCCTGGCCTCGCCGGTTTCCGCGCAAACCATCCATCGGCGGGTCTCCGCAGAGACCCTCCATCGGCCGGTCGCCTACGGTCCGGACTATGCGGATGGGGACGGTTTCGCCGGCCCGTTCGTGCGCGGGGACTATATCGGCGAACCTCTGACCCGGGTGCCGCGGCCGAGCGAGATCGTGCCGGCGCCCTGGAGCTACGGCACCTACGGGATCCCCACCGTTTCCGGTATCGCGCCGCCGCCAGCCGCGGAGCCGACCCTCACGGTCATCAATGCCGGCACTTCGCGCGGGCGCCTGCGAGAGAGCGCCGTGGAGGCGGGCCGGACCGCCGGGGCGCGGATCATCGCGGTGCAGATTCCCCGGCGCTGAGGCCGGCAAACCATGTCGCGTAGGGCGTATTGCGGGCCAACTTCCGGTTAAGATCGGGCGCGCCGTCACTCCACCAGACCGGGCCGCGCTCGCCGAGGGCGGTCTTGGCCGCGTCCACCTCGGCCCTGGCTGCGGCCAGCCGGGCGGCCGCATCCACGCGGCCCTCGCGCTCGGCCGCCTTGGCATCACGCACGGCGCGGCGCGCCGCCATCAGGCGGGCGACCAAATCGTCCCGGCGCTCCGGCGGCAACGCCGGGTTCGCGCTCCGCCACAGTCGGCCGCGGACGACGATGTAGCGCCGATCTGGCGTTGTAATGGCTGCGCTCATACTGGCATCCGTCCTGTTTGGACTGGGTTAATTCTTCTGGCTTAAAGCCGGGATATCGATTCCGGACCGCGCCATGCAGATCGTCATCGTCGATTCGAGCCGCGTCGTGCTCCAGATCATCGCCTCGCTGATCGAGCCGCGGGGTCACGCCGTGCATCCGTTCACCGATTCCGAGCGGGCGCTGGAGTTCCTGGCCGCGACCCCCGCGGTCCGGGTCCTGATCACCAGCCTCGAGGTGCGGCCGCTCTGCGGCCTGGAACTGTGCTGGGCCGCGCGCCTGCTCGCCGAGGAGCGCGGGCCGCTCCACGTCATCATGATGTCATCGGCCCGCAACGTCCGCAGCCTGGCCGAAGCGCTCGACAGCGGCGCGGACGACTTCATCGAGAAGCCGCCGAGCGCCGAGGAGCTGAACGCCCGGCTGCGCGCGGCCGAGCGCCTGACCACGATGCAGGCGGAACTGATCCGTCTCGCCGAGACGGATCCGCTGACCGGTGCCTACAACCGGCGGGCGTTCTTCAACCGGGCGCGCAGTGCCGCGGAGCAGAACTGTCTCCCGGGCGGGACTTCGGCGATCCTCCTCGACATCGATCATTTCAAGCGCATCAACGACGCGTACGGGCACGATGTCGGCGACGTGGCGATCAAAGCCGTGTGCGGGCTGATCGCCGGGGTCGGCATCGCCGGGCGCCTGGGCGGCGAGGAATTCGCCGTCGTGCTGCCGGCCTGCGGCCTTATGGAGGCGGCCGTTCGGGCCGAGCGCCTGCGCGCGGCGAGCCAGGCCCTGCGCATCCGCGGCGACCACGGTGTGATCAGCCTCACCTGCAGCTTCGGCGTCAGCACCTGGATCGATGGAGACAGTATCGAGGCGCTGATCAAGCGGGCGGACATTGCCCTGTATGCGGCGAAGACTGCCGGCCGCAACCGCGTCGTGTCCTACCAGGGCGATGCGACCCTGGCTGTCGCAAGCTGACACGGCGGCGCTGTCCCGAATCGGCACGGTCGTGATAGGCGGCCGTTCGCAGCAGTCCCGGATCGACGCACCGGTTCGCGCAGTATCCGGAAAGCAGGCGCGAAATGGCTGATCGGATGCTTAATATTCGCCAACCTTCGCTGGAATGAATCTTGGAACTTAGCCTTCGAGCCCGGTCAGCTGTATCAAGCCGGGAGAGCGAGGTGCGAGGTCATGAGTACGGCCGTTGGCGTCCTGATCCTGGATGAACCGCAGGACCTGAGCGCGACTGTTCGCGCAACTCTGGAGCATATGCCGGAGCTTCACACGATCGGCGAGGCGGATCTCGACCGGGCCGACACCGACAACACGGTGGCGCTGATCTTCCTCGACGAGATCAGGCTGGCCGACGGGATCGCCCGCATCGTCGGCCTGAAGGAGCGCCAGCCGACGATCCGCACGCTGGTGGTCTTCGGAGCGCTGACGGCGGATGACCTTCGCGCCCTCCTGGCCGCGGGCGCCGACGCCTTCGTGGCGCGCTCGCGGTCGTCCCGGGAGCTCGGGGCGGCACTCCTCGCCCTCGCGGAGGGTTCGGACTGCCTGGCCCCCTCGACGCAGCCCGCGCCCCTGCCGGCCGAAGCGGCCGACGGTCTCGGACTGACGCCGCGCGAGGCCGAGGTTCTGCGCTTCCTCAGCTCCGGCTTCAGCAACAAGGAGGTCGCCCGGCGTCTCGCGCTGAGCGTCCGGACCGTCGAGACGCACCGGCTCAACCTGCGCCGCAAGACGCAGACCGGCCGGCTGAAGGATCTGGTCTCCCTGGCCCGTCAGCTCGGGCTGGCGCCGGTGGTCGACAACGGCGACCAGATCCGGCGTGGGACCGACAGCCGCACGTCGACATCGGGCCGTGACAACCAGTCCCGCCATTGAGCGAGATCCCGGGCAGCCCGATCCGGGCTGCTCCGTCCTCAGACCGCGCCGACCCCGCTGTCGGTGCGGGCGGCCCGCTGACGCTTTCCCTTGGCGGCGGATGGCGACGCGGATCGGGATGACGCTTTCGACGACCGGGCCGCAGCCTTGTCCGAGGCCTGTCTCCGCGGCGCCTCGGGACCGCGTCCCCGCGTCCCGGCGGCCTTGATGGGCTTCCCGACTCGGACCCCGTCCTCGGCGGCCGCGAGCCGCGCCTGGAGCAGCCCGAGAACCGCCGCCTCCTCGGGTCGGAGGCGGGAGAGGTCTGCGCTCAGCTCGGTCTCGACCGCATCCTTCACCTGAAGAAGCAGGCCGCCTTCCAGATAGCAGTCGAGGACCTGCGGATGGATGTAGCATTTGCGGCAGATCGTCGGCGTGTTGCCGAGGCGTCCCGCGACGCTCTCGATCGCCGCGCGGATGTTGCGCTTGGCGCCGGCTTCGCTGTCGAAGCTCTCGAATTCCTGCAGCGCCAGGGCCGCCAGCACCGTCCCGGCCCAGGTCCTGAAGTCCTTGGCGGTGAAATCCTCGCCGGTGATCTCGCGCAGATAGGCGTTGACATCCGACGAGGTGACGTCGCGTTGCGACCCGTCCGCGTCCAGATACTGGAAGAGTTCCTGCCCCGGCAGGTCCTGGCAGGCCTTTACGATCCTGGCGACGCGCCGGTCCTTGAGCGACACGTCCCAGGTCTTCCCGCTCTTGCCTTTGAACCGGAAGGTCAGCGCCGCGCCCTCGACCCGGACATGCGGGTCGCGCAGGGTGGTGAGCCCGTAGCTCTTGTTGGTGCGGGCGTAATCGTCGTTGCCCACGCGGATCAGCGTCGTCTCGAGCAGGTGGACCACGGTGGCCAGCACCTTCTCGCGGGCGAGCCCCGGGCGTTTCATGTCGGCATCGACGCGTCGGCGGATGGCCGGCAACGCGTCCGCGAAGGCCATGATCCGGGTGAACTTGTTCGCCTCCCGCGCCTGCCGGAAATCCGGATGGTAGCGGTACTGCTTGCGGCCCTTGGCATCCCGGCCGGTCGCCTGGATGTGGCCGTTGCGGCGGGGACAGATCCAGACGTCCGTGTAGGCCGGCGGCACGGCCAGCGACCGGATCCGGGCCAGCACGGCCTTGTCCCGCACCGGGGCGCCCTTCGGGTCGAGGTAGCGGAAGCCGGTCCCGCTGGGTTTGCGCGTCAGGCCGGGGCGTCCGTCATCGACGTAGACGAGGCCCGCTTCCTCCGCGGCGGCGCGGAGATCCCCGCCGCCTTCGACCGTCTCGACTCCCGCCATGGACCGCCCCTCCCGTGTACGCCGCCGGGCATCCGGTCCCGGCAAGAAGGCCTTGGTCAACCGGCCGCCCGCGGCCCCGTTCCGGCCCTGCGCATCCGCCGCAGGACGATCCACGCCGGCATGCTAGAGGGATCCGATGGATTCCGAAGCCGCACCTGACAGCCTGCCCGTGCCGATGCGCCGGCTGGTCTTCGTCGTCACCGAAGACTGGTTCTTCGCCTCCCACTTCCTGCCGATGGCGCGGGCGGCGATCGGCATGGGCCTCTCCGTGGCGGTCGTCACCCGGGTTCGGGCGCACCGCGCCGCCATCGAGGCGACGGGTGCCCAGGTCGTGCCCCTGGAGGCCGATCGGGCGAGCCTCAACCCGATGGCCGCCGGCTATGCGGCCGGACAGCTCGCCGCGGTCCTGAAGGCGCTCCGGGCCGACATCGTCCACTGCATCGCCCTGCGCGGCATCCTGGTCGGCGGGACGGCCGCCGCCATGGCGGGCATCCCGGCCCGGGTCTACGCGCTGACCGGGCTCGGTCTCGTCGGCGCCCGCAGCGACCGGGTCGGGCGCGCCGCCCGCTTCGCCCTGGGGGCGCTGGTCCGCGGCCCGCTGGCGTCGAGCCGCACGCGCTTCCTGTTCGAGAATCCTGACGACGCCCGCGCGCTCGGCCTCGATCCGCTGGACCGGTCGGTCACCGTGGTGGGGGGCGCCGGGGTCGATCCCGCTGCCTTCGTCCCGGCGCCCCTGCCGGCGATGCCGCCGCTGCGCGTGGCCGTGGTCGCGCGCATGCTCTGGTCCAAGGGGATCGACGTCGCCGTGGAGGCCGTGCGCCTCGCCCGTTCGCAGGGTGCGCCGGTGGAACTCGCCCTGTACGGCGCGCCCGACCCGTCGAACCGCCGCGCGATCGCCGAAGCCACCCTGCGGAGCTGGAGCCGCGACGGCGTCGCGTGGCACGGATCGACCTCCGACGTGTCCGCGGTCTGGGCCGCACATCACGTGGCCTGCCTCCCGTCCCGGGGCGGGGAGGGCCTTCCGCGCACGCTGCTGGAGGCGGCGTCGTGCGGCCGGGCCCTGGTCGCATCCGACGTCCCGGGCTGCCGCAGCCTCGTGCGCGACGGCGTCGAGGGTCTGCTGGTCCCGCCCGACGACGCCCCGGCCCTGGCGCATGCCCTGGTCCGCCTCAGCGGCGATCCCGCGCTGCTGGCCTCCCTCGGCGCTGCGGCGCGGGCGCGGATCGAGGCCGGGGGCTTCACCGAGACCGCCGTCACCGACGGCGTTCGCGCCGTGTGGCGCGAGCTCCTGGGGGCCTGATCATGCGGGCGCCCGACGATCCCGCCGCCTTCATCCGCGCCCATACGCGCCTGCTGCCGGTCCCGCACGCCCCCGAGATCCGCCTCCACGTCGCCGACGAGGCGACCGCCCTGTGGCAGAAGACCGAGGAGGAGCTCGAGGAGGTCGGGCTGCCGCCGCCGTTCTGGGCCTTCGCCTGGGCGGGCGGCCAGGCGCTGGCCCGGTACATCCTCGACCATCCGGAAGTCGTGGACGGCCGGTCCGTGGTGGATTTCGCGTCCGGTTCCGGCCTGGTGGCGATCGCGGCCGCGCGCGCCGGCGCGCTGCAGGTGACCGCGAGCGACCTCGACCCGTTCGCCGTGGCGGCGATCCGCCTGAACGCCGACGCCAACGGCGTCGCCGGGCGAATCGAGCCGGTGTCCGACGACCTTCTGGCCGGGGAGCCCGCCGCCGATCTCGTCCTGGCCGCCGACGTCTTCTACGAGTGCGACCTCGCCCGGGCCGTCACCGACTGGCTGACGCGCCTGCAGGCCCGGGGCGCCACGATCCTGATCGGCGACCCGGGCCGCACCTACCTGCCGCGCGATCGGCTCGAATGCCTGGAGACCTATGCGGTCCCGGTCTCCCGGTCGCTCGAGGATACCGAGATCAAGCGCAGCCACGTCTGGAGGCTGCGCCCGTGAGGATCCGCCCTCATCGATCGAAGCGGCTGCGGCGCGCGGATGCGCCGAGTGTTCATCCGGAGGGGGAATGCGCTACCGTCCCGTGGCCCGAGCCGCGTCTGAACCACGCGCGGGATTTATGCGCGGTCCCGTGTCGGGGCGTCCTGCGGCGGAAAGGTTTTCGGTGAGTATCGAGTCGAACAGCAAGCCGCGGCTCGCCCGCGTGGTCGCCTTCTCGGGGAGTGCCAAGAGGCCCTCGCGCACCCGCATCCTGGTCGAGGCGGTCGGCGCCGAACTCGGCCGCCTGCGCCGAATCGATCTCACCGTCTGCGACCTGATCGATTTCGGGCCGGGCCTCGGTGCGACGCGGCGCGATGACCTGTCGCCTCCGGCCGCGCAACTGATCGAGATGATCGAGGGCGCGGATGCCCTAATCGTCGGGACGCCGGTCTACCAGGGCGGCTATGCCGGGCTGTTCAAGCACGTCTTCGATTTCGTCGACCCGGCCCGGATGGCCGGCAAGCCGGTGGCGCTGACGGCCACCGGCGGCGGGCTGCGCCACGCCCTGGTGGTCGAGCACGGCCTGCGGCCGCTCTTCGGCTTCTTCGCCGCCCATGTGGCACCGACCTCGGTCTACGCAGGGTCCGACGATCTGGTGGATGGCCGCGTGGTCGACGCGACGGTGGCGGCACGGATCGGCGCGGCGGCGGCCGAACTCGCAGCCCTGATCGACGTGACGCGGACCAGCGAGGCCCGCGCAAGCGCCTGACGGGATACTCCCCCGAACCGCCGCGGGCCCTAGATCCCGAACGGACGACGCTCACCCGCGAGGGACCATGTCCGCATCTCCGATCGTGACCGGCAAGCCGATCACGCCGCAGCCCGCCACCTACGTGACGGCCTCCGGCCTGCCCCGCTACCATCCGGTGGCGCAGGCGCTGCACTGGCTGACGGCGGCGCTGGCCCTCGCCATCCTGCCGCTGGCCTGGGTGGCGATCAGCCTGCCGCCGACGCCCGCCAAGGGCACCCTGTTCGTGCTCCACAAATCGGTGGGCCTGACGATCCTGGCCATCGTCGTCCTGCGGATCGTCTGGCGGATGATCCGGCCCGCGCCCCCGGACCCGCAGGCCCCGCGGCTGCTCACCCTGATCGGCCGCATCAACCACTGGCTGCTCTACGCGATCTTCCTGATCATGCCGGTCAGCGGCTACCTGCTGAGCGCGCTCTCGGGCCGGGACACGCCGTATTTCTGGCTGTTCACGGTCCCGGGCCTGCAGAAGGACGAAGCCGCGCAGAAGATCGCCGAGTCGATCCACGTGGCCGGGCAATGGTTCGTCTACGCCCTGGTGCTCCTGCACATCGCCGCAACCGTGTGGCACCTCGTGATCCGCCGCGACGGGCTCCTGGAACGGATGCTCCCGGTCCAGGACGGCCGCGGCGCGATCCGATAGGCGGTCAGTCGACGCGGCGGAGCACGAAGGTGGTGCCGACCTCCGGTTCCCGCCGCCAGCGCCCGTCGCCGCTCGGAACGAGGTCGATGCTGTGGCCGCGCTTGGCCATGAGGGTCATGCGGCCGTTGGCGTAGCGCCAGCGCACCGGGTCGAAGACCTCCAGGCCGCCGTCGCGGCAGCCGGGCACGATGGTGACGCCGCCGCCGGCGGCCGCCAGGGTGACCCGGCAGGTGTCGCGCTCCTGGAAGCGGTCGAGGGCGTAAACGCCCGGCGCCGGTCCGGCGGCGGCCCGGGCCGCGGGCTGGAATTCGGCGGCGAGGGGCGCCGCCGTCTGGAGCGGGGCGGGTGGCGGGATCACCGGCGCTGTCGGTGCGGGCTCTGTGGTCTCGGCCGCCGCTGCGCCCCCCGGGCGCATGGCCACGATGTCGAGGGGCACCAGACTGTAGCGCTCGCCGCTCTCCGCCTGGGCGCCGAGGCTGCGCTGGTCCGGCCGCCGGGTGAAATCCAGGATGGGACGCACATTGCGATCGACCAGGCGCACGGCGCCGTCGACGAAGAGCCAGCCCGCGACGCCGCTCACCAGCGGTATGGCGCGCCGGCATCCGGCCGGGAAATGCAGCTTCCGGCCGGCGTCGCCGTTGTCGAACGCGAGCGTCATCACGCAGCGCCGGTTGGTGCCGTCGCGGGACAGGTCCCAGGTTCCGGGCACATCGGCAAGCTTCTCGGGCAGGCTCGGCGGCGCCGCGGGCGCCGCGGGTGCGGCCGGCGCCTCCGAGACCGGCGGTCCCTGATCCGGGATCGCCGCCGGCGCGTCCTGCGCCAACCCCGGACGCGGAATCATGGCGATGACGATCAACAGGGCAACGCAGACAGGCCTCACGCCGTCGGTCTCCAAGGCGTCTCGGCGACCGGCGTCAGCGGGCCCCGTCCCTCGAACCAGGAGAGGACGTTGTCGACGACGAGTTGCGCCATCGCGGCGCGGGTATGCTCCGAGGCCGAGCCGACATGCGGCAGCAGCACCGTGTTGTCGAGCGCGGCGAGATCGGTCGGGACATGCGGCTCGTTCTCGAACACGTCGAGGCCGGCGCCCAGGATCGTGCCGTCCTTCAAGGCGGCGGTGAGGGCCGCCTCGTCCACGAGGCTGCCGCGGGCGACGTTGACCAGGATCCCCTCGGGGCCGAGCGCCTCCAGAACGGCGCGATCGACCAGGCCGCGCGTGTCCGCGCCGCCCGGCGCCACCACGATCAGGACGTGGACCGCCCGGGCGAGCCCGACCAGGCTGTCGTGATAGGCGTAGGACACGTCCGTCTGGCGGCTGCGGCCGTGGTATTCGATCTCGACACCGAAGCTCTCGAGCCGCCGGGCGATCGCCCGCCCGATCCGGCCGAGGCCCAGGATGCCGACCCGCCGCCCGCGCAGCGAGGCCGTGAGCGGGAAGGGGGCCTTGGGCCAGTGACCCTCGCGCAGGTAGCGGTCGGCCTGAGGCAGGCGCCGGAGGGTCGCGAGCACGAGACCGATCGCGAGGTCGGCGACCTCGTCGGTGAGCACGTCCGGGGTGTTGGTGACGACGATGCCCCGGCGATGCGCCTCGGCGGCGTCGACGGCGTCGTAGCCGACCCCGAAATTGGCGATGAGCTCCAGCTTCGGCAGCCGGTCCATCAGCGCGCCGTCGATGGCCACCTGACCGCCGACGCAGAGCCCGCGGATCCGCGGCCCGATCTCCGCCAGCATCGCGTCCGGATCCGGGGCACCCGCGAGCCTGTGCACGGTGTGCCGTCCGTCCAGAGCTGTCTCGACCAGCGGGTGCATCTTCCGCAGAAACAGGATGTCGGCCACCGCATCAGGCATCAATCACTCCCCTATCAGGCCGTTCGGCGGCCACGTTCGGTCCGCCGCCGGGGCGGTCGGATCCCGGTCCCGGCATAGGGCCAGCGCGGGGTGCCGCGCCAGCCGGTCCCGCCGTCGCGGGTGACATCCGCCCGCACGCGCCGCGCGGCCGTGCGACCGGGCCCGGTCTCCGCCTCTTCCGAAAACCCCGCGGGATGCCTACTAAGAACCACGCATCACCGCGAGCGCCCTGTACCGACCCATCTCCGAAGACGAAAACCGATGACCAGCCCGCGCACCCTCTACGACAAGATCTGGGACGACCACGTCGTCGATGTCCAGCCGGACGGATCCAGCCTCCTCTACATCGACCGCCATCTCGTTCACGAAGTGACGAGCCCGCAGGCCTTCGAGGGGCTGCGCGTCGCCGGCCGCACGGTGCGGCACCCGGAGAAGACGCTGGCGGTGGTCGACCACAACGTCCAGACCTCCGACCGCAGCCAGGGCATCGACGATCCGGAGAGCCGGATCCAGCTCGAGGCTCTGGCCGAGAACGTCCGGGACTTCGGCATCGAGTTCTACGATGCCCTCGACCGGCGCCAGGGCATCGTCCACATCATCGGACCGGAGCAGGGCTTCACCCTGCCGGGTCAGACGATCGTGTGCGGCGACTCGCACACCTCGACGCACGGGGCCTTCGGGGCGCTGGCGCACGGCATCGGCACCTCGGAGGTCGAGCACGTGCTCGCCACCCAGACCCTGGTGCAGCGCAAGGCCAAGAACATGCGGGTGACCGTGGACGGCACCCTGCCGGCGGGCGTCACCGCCAAGGACATCATCCTGGCGATCATCGGTGAGATCGGCACCGCCGGCGGCACCGGACACGTCCTCGAATATGCCGGCGAGGCGATCCGCGCCCTCTCGATGGAGGGCCGGATGACCATCTGCAACATGTCGATCGAAGGCGGAGCCCGCGCCGGCCTGGTCGCCCCCGACGCGACCACCTTCGCCTACGTGAAGGACCGGCCGAAGGCGCCCAAGGGCGCGGCCTTCGACGCGGCGTGCCGCTATTGGGAGAGCCTCGTCACCGACGAGGGCGCCCATTTCGACCGCGAAGTGCGACTCGACGCCGCCAACCTGCCCCCGCTGGTGAGCTGGGGGACGAGCCCCGAGGACGTGATCTCGATCCAGGGCCGGGTGCCGGACCCGGCCGAGATCGCCGACGAGAACAAGCGCCAGTCGAAGGAGAAGGCGCTGGCCTATATGGGCCTCGCGCCCGGAACGCGGATCACCGACATCACGCTGGACCGGATCTTCATCGGCTCGTGCACCAACGGTCGCATCGAGGATCTGCGCGAGGTCGCCCGGGTCGTCGGCGACCGCAAGGTGCACGAGGGCGTCTCGGCGATGATCGTGCCGGGCTCCGGCCTCGTGAAGGCGCAGGCTGAGGCGGAAGGGCTCGATAAGATCCTGAAGGCCGCGGGCTTCGACTGGCGCGAGCCGGGCTGCTCCATGTGCCTGGGCATGAACCCCGACAAGCTGCGCCCGGGCGAGCGCTGCGCCTCCACGTCGAACCGCAACTTCGAGGGTCGGCAGGGTCCGCGCGGTCGCACGCACCTGGTGTCGCCGGCGATGGCGGCCGCCGCGGCGGTGGCCGGGCGCTTCGTCGACATCCGGGAGTGGCCGCGCGGCTGAAATCCCGATTGACGGCCGCGGCTCCGTTGCCTAAACGGAGCCGTCGCCGGCCGATGGCCGACGGCGAGCCCAGGTGGCGGAATTGGTAGACGCGCTGGTTTCAGGTACCAGTCTCGCGAGAGGTGAAGGTTCGAGTCCTTTCCTGGGCACCATCAGCGGCCTAAAGCGCTGATCCGCAGTTACTATCAGCATTTCAAGAGCTTGTGGCTTCCCGTGTGGTACACAACGGGGGCACACATGCCGGTGGTAATGCCCAGTCCTTGGCTCAATCCCAGAACTGCAACGTACTACCTTAGGGTTCGCGTTCCGACGGAGCTGCGACAATTTGTCAGCAGCGAGGTCGTTAAAAAAAGCTTGGGGACTAAGGATCCCAAGATAGCGAAGAAGCGATTCGCTACTGAGTATGCCGAGCTTCAAGCGCGCTGGGCCGTGCTCAAAAATGGCGTCACCTCGCCGGATCATGAAGATTCGAAAATCGCTGAACCACCGCCACCTGCGCCGCTGACGGAGCGCCGAGCGCACGAGATCGCGCGTGCGGTGCACGATGAGTATTTGAACCATTATTGGGACAATCCTAATCAGCCACGAGCGTGGCCTAGCAGCATATTTCGAGCCTTTAGTATGACTATGGGCGACATCATGATACGAGATCGAAAGGGTGTAATAGTAACCGCGAGCGATAACAAAGTTCGAAGCAAACTAAAATCTTGGTGTCTTGAAAAGTCTCGTCAACTACTATTACAAAACTCAATCCCACCTGATGCCTCGAACATCGGCACGATGGCCCAAGCTGTTGCGGCTAACCTCAAGCAAGCGAACTTTTTGCTTGACCGTTTGGCTAGCGGAGAGACCGAGCTCTGGGACGCGAAACGACCAGCACGCGAACCGCAGCGCGATCAGGTTCAACAGCCTTCGGGCGAACAGAACGTCATACAAAAACCGTCGCAACACGTAGCATTTGCCAAACTGATCGAAGGTTGGAAAGCAGAGCGCAAATCAAAATCCAAGACTATTTATGAATGGTCTCGAGTATTTGGAAGACTTGAAGCTTTTCTCGGTCACAGCGACGCAATGCGATTGACAGTCGATGACCTTCGCCGCTGGAAGGCAGAAATGCTTGCCAAAGGCTTGTCGTCCAAAACAATTCGCGACGCAAATTTAGCGCCCGTCAAGGCTATTTTCAATTATGCGCTGCAAAATGGTTTGATCAAAGACAATCCCCCAAAAAGCATCTCGATTGAACTTCGTCAATGGGACGGATTAAATCGTCGAAGCTTTAACGACACCGAAGCCGAAACTTTACTCAGAGCAGCACGAGCAGAGATCGATCCAATACGCCGCTGGATCCCATGGATTTTGGCATTCACTGGAGCACGTCTGTCAGAGATTTGTCAGCTACGTACCGCAGATATCAAGCAAACCGGATCTGTTTGGTCGATCATCATAACAGCCGATGCTGGCTCCGTAAAAAATAGAAGTTCGGAGAGGACCATCCCCATACACTCCGTCTTGCTGAATGACGGCTTCCTCAATTTCGTCAGTAGTACAAAAACTGAAGTGCTTTTAACAGGTTTGTCGCCGGACAAGTTTGGAAAGCGAGGCGGTAACGGCACTAAGGTTTTAGGACGCTGGGTTCGATCGCTTGGCATCGAAGACGTACGCGTTGCCCCGATGCATTCTCTTCGACATAGATTCAAAACTCTGTGCCGTCGCCACGGAATTCCCCAAGATACTCAGTTTGCCATTATGGGACACAGTCAAAGAACAATTGGCGACTCATACGGCGAATTTGAAATAGACGTTATGAAAGGCGAAATTGAGAAAATACCTACTTTATTTTAACGCCGCCGCCGAAGACGCGTAAGCCAATTAATAATGGGCGGCTTACGCATTTATGCAGTGAGCAACTCGCGGTGGCAGGATCCACAACCATGCTCAGCGATACCGTTCCGATCTTTCGGTTTAACCGACCTCGCCTACTCTCACCTTCAATCCAACCGCCACGCCGCTCTACACTGCCGAAGGCACACGACGGGCCGCCAACTGCCAAGCCTGAAACTGAACCGGCCAGATCAGGTCGAACCGGCGCTGGGACTGGCAGCCGCGATGCTGTAGCGGCCGACGCCGAACGCTTTCTGCATCAGGTCAGGGGTACCGGGTCGCGGCCGCTCGACAGTGCGGGTTGGATGCAGCGCGCCGGTTTGAACATCCGCAAGGCGTCGGACGCGCAGCACCTTGAGGCCATAGCGCTGGCCTACGCGACCTACATCCGAATCAGCGCGAGCCCATTGCAGGCCGCGATCATGGCCGAGCTTGAGATCCTGAGCGGGCGCAAGCGCTCGCGGACTACCCACGACCTGCACCTCATCGTCGAGCGGTTCGTCTCCTACGGCGGCGAGACCGCGGCCGAGCAGCTGGCGGCGCGCAAGCTGATCAGCCGAGACGTGCGGGCGATCCAGCACTTCGAAACAGCCAAGGTGCTGCCGAGCCGGGTTCAAGCACTGGCAACCACGCCGGGCGAAGGGCTGCACGCTTGGGCACGGCAGAGCGCAGTGGCGAAGCGTGTGTGCTCATTCCCGCCGAATGCCATCGCGGAGGCGCGTCAAGCGAAGGCCGAGGCGCGCCAGCGGGCGCTGATCCACGAGGTGACGATTACGACGCGCCGGCCGGATGGGTCCCGAAAGGCACAGCGCCGCTATGCGATCACCGGTGTCCTTGGAATCGAGATCGCAAGGCTGCACAGGCAGTTAAAGGATTTGGAAGCGGCAGCCGCATGCAAAACTTAGCTGCGCTGACACAGCGGACGGGTAAGCGGCAAACGCTCGCCCCGTTACTGGAAGGCGCCAAAACAGGACCTCGGCTCATAGCCTGAAAGCGGACCTTCGTCGTCGAGGAACTGATAGCTTCATATCGGCCTTCCCCTGGCCCTCTCTAAATGTGCTTGCTGGCAGTTCGTTGGTGCCGAATCACCGCTCAAGGTTGCAGCACCGTACGCACGAACTCGACGACCGCATTTCGTGCCGCAGCCGTCGCGGTTGGGTTGTGCCCGACATGGGCTCCCGTCGCCACGCA
This sequence comes from Methylobacterium sp. J-070, assembly GCF_022829385.1. Classification (GTDB taxonomy): domain Bacteria; phylum Pseudomonadota; class Alphaproteobacteria; order Rhizobiales; family Beijerinckiaceae; genus Methylobacterium. The sequence goes on from NZ_JAKSXX010000250.1 coordinate 15,515, forward strand.
AGCATCCGCATCGAGCTTGTAGGGTTTGCCTGTGACGGCATTGGCGATCGTGCCATCGGCGCCCTCCGTCAGCCTGCAATTGCGGGTGCTCTGCGCTTTCGGTATCTCGACCAGCGGCGGGCTGGTCGGCGTGTCGAAGCTGTGCTGCGCATCCGGGTACTCCGTCAGCGCGATATCCGCCCCGGCCGCCTTCAGCCGGGCCACGTAGTCCCGGCACGGCACCACGCTCACGTAGTCGTCGCTGATGCCGTGGAACAGGCGGATCGGTGCCGGACCGACCTTGGTGTCGTCGCGATAGGTCACGTTGCAGGGGGTGTAGAAGCCGATATGGGCGGCGAAGCGGTTCGTGCCCCCATAGGTCGTGCGGAAGCGCTCCGTGGCCGAGTACACGGCCGCGACTGCCCCTTTTGAGAAGCCCATAATCGCAATGCGATCGGCCCTGACCCGCGGGTGCGCTGCGAGTACGTCGAGTGTCCGGTAGGCATCGACCATCATGGCCAAAGAGTTAAGCTGCTCCTGATTCTCGATGGTGCTTACGATGCCCCGACCCGTGAACGTGTCGAGGATGAACGCGCCCACCCCAGCTTCGTTGAGGGTGCGCGCCCAGGCGTCCGGACCGGCGCTGATCCCGCCTGAGCCGTGGACGAGGATCACGACGGGCACCTTCTGCGGGGCGCCGACCGGAAGCCGGAGTTCGCCACCGAGGACGACTTCGCGCCCAGGCGCGTCAGCACGTAGGAACTCCTCGCCGGTGAGTGTCCGGCTCTTGACGGCGTGGATCTCGATGCGACCAGGAAGTGGCGATCCGGCCTGTGCAGCAGGCGTCAGGGTCGCGAGAGCCAGTAGCGTGGCGATCGAAACGCGCATCGAGCCTCCCATAACCGTATTCCTCACCAGCTTGGCGCGAACCATGTCGGCGTCAACAAGGCGGGGCTGCGTAGACGTGCCATGCACCTTTGGTTGTACGCGATGCGCGTGGACCGGCTCGGCGCCGAGGAGCGGATGATGAACTCGACTCACGTCGTATCAGTGCGGCCGCATCACCGAAGTTGATCGCCATGGGCGGCGTGGAGGCACGGCGTTCCATGAGTCCAGCCGATGCCGGTCGGAAGCCCGAAGCGCCACCGCGGCTATAACCGACCGTCTCGACTCAGCCCGGATCTCATCGACCGGGCAACGCATATAAATCCCACTTGACAGCGCCTTCAAAGCAGACTGTAATTTCTGTCATGGCAGAAATTACAGACAGTGCGAATGTTCTTCCTGCCGCGGTCGAGCGCTTCGTGTTGCACTGGGGCGACCTGGGCGGTCAGTGGGGCGTCAACCGATCCGTCGCGCAGATACACGCGCTACTCTACCTCTCCGAGCGCCCCCTCACCGCCGAGGACATCGCCGGAACGCTCGGCATCGCACGCTCGAACGTCTCGACCTCGCTTCGGGAACTGCTCGGCTGGAACCTGATCCGCCGTGTCCCGGTGATGGGCGAGCGCCGCGATCACTTCGTCGCCGAGACCGACCTCTGGGAGATGGTCACGCGCATCGCCGCCGGCCGCAAGGAGCGCGAGATCGACCCCGCCATCGCGGCCCTGCGCGCCTGCGTCGCCGAGGCGGACTCCGACCCGGCGCTCGGGGCGGTCGCCAAGCGGCGCCTGCGCGCGATGCTCGATTTCACCGAGACGATGGAGCGCTGGTACGGCCAGATGCTCAACGTGCCCCGCGGCACCCTGGCCAAGCTGATCCGGCTGGGCGGCCGAATCGTGAAGTTCCTGCCTGTCAAGACTGAATGACGATCTGAAGATCGTGTCCGGAGCGCCGTGTCGATCGGGAGGCCCAGGTGACCGCGAGGGAAAGCGTCCGTCGAGCCGATGCGGGGCCATCCCGCGAACGCCGCCCTGCGCCATTGCTAGACGTAGCGGGCGACCTCCTGGACCTGCGCTTCAGGGCGCTGATCCCGGAACGCGACTGGGCGAGCCTGTCGCCGGCCGTGCGCCACCGCTTCGGAAAGCGGCTCCCGCAGGGGGCGAGCGCGGTCTATGTCGGCCACATCGTCGGGATGCACGTCAGCCGCCTCGGCTGGCTCGTCGCGCAGGCGACGCGCCTCGTCGGCAGCCCGCTGCCTCTGGAACGTGAGACCGGCCGTGCCGGCGTGGTCACCGTCACCGAGGATCCGGATGGCGGCGGCCAGATCTGGACGCGGCTGTACGCCCGCGCCTCCGGCTTCCCGCAGGTGATCCACTCGGCAAAACGCTTCGCCGGTCCAACTGGTCTGGAGGAGCATGTCGGTGCCGGCGTCGGCATGACCCTGACGGTCGCGGTCGTGGACAGGGCGCTGGTGTTTCGCAGCCATCGCTACTTCGTCGACTGCCTCGGGCGCCGCCTGCACCTGCCGGGCTGGCTCACACCCGGTGCACTCACCGTCACCCACGCCGGTGCCGGGACGGACGTGACGGCGGGCGCCTTCCGCTTCATCCTCGACATCGAGCACCCGTGGTTCGGGCGGCTGATCCGGCAGGAAGCGATCTTCCAGGACGCCGAACCGGCCGTGCAGGACGGGGCGACGTGAGCACGATCTTGGTGCTCGGCGGGTATGGTGGCTTCGGTGCTCGCCTGTCGCGCCGGCTCGCGGCCGCCGGTCACGATGTGGTCGTCGCCGGCCGTCGCCTCGCCAGCGCCAAGGCGTTCTGCGCGGCCCATCCTCGGTGCCGTCCCCTCCAAGCCGACCGCAACGATGCTGTCGCGCCGATGCTGGAACGCGTCCGCCCCGACCTCGTGATCGATGCAGCCGGCCCCTTCCAAGGGAGTAGCTATGATCTGCCCCGAGCCTGTATCGCCGCGGCCATCCCTTATCTCGATCTCGCGGACGGCCGAGCGTTCGTGACCGGCATCGGCGAGCTTGACGCCTCCGCGCGCGCAGCCGGCGTCACGATCCTGGCCGGCGCCTCGAGCGTCCCTGCCCTGTCCGGTGCCGTCGTCCGGCGCTTGGCGCAGGGGATGGACGCGGTGACCGCCGTCGAGATCGCGATCAGCGCCTCGAACCGCGCGACTGCCGGGACGTCGGTCGCTGCCGCCATCCTGAGCTACGTGGGCAAGCCGATCCGGCTCTGGCGCGGGCAGCGCTGGTCGGAGGGCGTCGGGTGGCAGGAGCTGCGGCGTGAGCGCTTTGCCATGGCGGACGGCTCCTCGCTCGGCCGCCGCTGGCTGGCCCTGGCAGACGTCCCGGATCTCGATCTCCTGCCTGCTCGGCTCCCGGGCCGGCCGGCGGTCAGCTTCAGGGCCGGCACCGAGCTGACACTGCAGACGATCGGGCTCTGGTGCGCGAGTTGGTCGGTGCGCTGGGGCTGGCTATCCTCGCTGCAGGGGCTCGCGCGCTGGCTTCTCCTGGCACAGCGGCTGACCGCGCGCTGGGGATCGGATCGGTCGGGCATGATCGTCCGGATGTTCGGCTTGGCCGACGGGCGCCGCCTCGAACGGTGTTGGACCCTCGTCGCCGCCGACGGTCACGGCCCGGAGATCCCAGTACTGCCGGCGGCGATCCTGGCCGAGCGAATCCTGTCCGGTTCGACCGCACCCGGCGCCCGCGACGCTGGCACTGCGCTCGATCTCACCGACTTCGAGCCGAGTTTCGCGGGCCTTTCGATCCGCCACGAGGTGCGGGAGTCGGTCGAAAGCGATGCGCTCTACGCGCGCATCATGGGTAGTTGTTTTGCTCAGCTCGCCCCAAGCGTGGCGGGCCTACACGGCGTGCTGGGCGATGCAGGTGTCCAAGGCCGTGCCGTCGTGAGGCGTGGTCGTCATCCGGTTGCGCGAGCCCCTGCTGCGCTTCTCGGACTGCCGGCCGCGGGCGAGCATGTGCTGCATGTCGGCTTTAGCGAACAGCATGGGGTGGAACGCTGGACGCGCGCGTTCTCCGGGCGCCGGTTCGCGAGCGAGTTCTCCGAGCAGGATGGCTACGTAGTGGAGCGGTTCGGCCCGTTTCGGTTTCGGTTTGATCTCGTGAACGAGGGCGATGGCTTGCGAATGGTACTGCGCGGCTGGTCTGTCGCGCGGCTGCTTCTACCGCTGGCGTTTGCGCCCCGCGTCTCAGCCCGCGAGTGGGACGAGGCGGGGCTGTTTTGCTTCGACGTTTCCATCGCCCTGCCGTTGATTGGGTTGTTGGTGCACTATCAGGGCTGGTTAGGTACCAAAGATTGCGCAGGCTAGTATCTCTGCTTCGCGTAGAAACCGGACCTTGGCCTTCGATCAAGAAGCAGACGTTCCGCATACGACCCATATCGGGCATTCAGCACCGATGAAGGCTTCCTCAAGAGCGGTCGTTACGCTTGTCCGCCGAAGCTACTTTGAGCTGCGTAAATTCTTGGCCCGTCCCGACCTACGACGGCGCGTGACTCCCCGAAGCTAGATCCTCGTCCGCGGCTTCGAGCATATCGCCTGGCCACGGCAGTTTTCGAGGACGCACCAAATTTCGAATTCTGGCGTTCGCAGGCTTGACCGCTTCATATGGTTTCGTGTAACCCATCGTCATTCGGATTACAGCGCGTACTCTGAAATGCTGGAGCCGAAGGGCCCTGCCGCCAAATGAGGGGAACTCTCGATGCCTAACGTCCTGTGTCGAATGGTGATCTCCGTCAGCATCCTCCTCGGCAGCTACTGGCTGCCGAACGCGAGCCCGGACCAAAATCCCGGCTCACCGACTACCGGCCAGAACCTGTAATCCCCAAAAGACGTCGTTCGCAGCGAAGTGGAGCGATCATTGGAAGCCCGTCAGGCAGCGCCTCGTCCTTACCGCCAGGTCGCCAGGGCCGCCGCCACGGATCGGCTGCAGCAGCGGATCGTCGAGGTGTTCTTCGACTTCATGCTCACCACATACCTTGACGACATCACGCTGGATGCCGTCGCCGCCGCGGCCGGCACGACCCGGCAGACGGTAATCCGGATGTTTGGTGGCAAGGAGAAGCTCGTCGCGGTTGCGTGGCATTCGGCGAAGACGCGGATCCTGAGCACCCGCGTCGTCCCGCCTAAGGCGACCACCGCCCAGATCGCCCAGGCGCTGGTGAAGGACTACGAGAGTACGGGCGATATGCTCGTCCGCTTCCTCTCGCAGGAAGACCGCTATCCCGACATCGGAGCGATGCTGAACGTCGGCCGGAACGGCCATCGGACTTGGATCGCCGAGACCTTCGCGGACCACCTCGATGGCTTGTCCGACGCGCTGCGCGAGCGACGCATCGACCAGCTCGTGGCCGTGACCGACCTGTACGTCTGGAAGCTGTTCCGCCGCGACTTCGGTCGCGACGCCGATGACGTGGCCGACCTCATCGCCGGCCTCGTCGATAAGGTCCTCGCCGAGCGAAGGCCCTAGCCCTTCACTGCCGGCGCCCCCAACCACCTCGAACTCGTCCGCCCCCTGGAGCGCCGGCCATGAAGCTTGTCATCACCGCGATGCCGATGGTCGGCCACCTCACGCCGATGCTGGCCATCGCGCGCATCGCCCTGGCCCGCGGCGACGACGTCATCGTCCTCACGGCGAGCCACCACGCCGACAAGGTCCGGGGCGTGGGCGCCCGGTTCGTGCCGCTGCCGCCGTCGGCCGACATGGACCTGTCGCGCCTGGAAGAGCGGTTTCCCGAACGTGCCGCCCTGCCGCTCGGACCGCCCCGCATCCTGTTCGACTTCCAGCGCATCTTCCTCGACGTGATGCCGGCGCAGGCTGCGGTGCTGCGTGAGATCCTGGACGAAGAGCGGCCGGACATCCTGGTGACCGACGCCTTCTTCTTCGGCGCGACGCCGATCTTCCTCGACCGCTCGCGGTCGAGACCACCGATAGTCGCCTGCGGGACGACGTTCCTTCCCCTTGACCGACCGGATGGTGCGCCGACCGGGCCTGGGCTGCCACCGGCCAGGGACGAGGCCGACCGCGCCCGCTACGTGACGATTGCGCAGGACGTCGAGACTCATCTGAACGGCCCCGTGCGGGCCTACGCCGACGCGCTCCTTGCCGGGTTGGGGCTGCCGGCCCTGCCGTGCTCGCTCTGGCAGTCGCGGGTGATGTTGGCCGAGGCCTACCTCCAGCCCACCGCGCCGAGCTTCGAATACGACTTTGGCGCGCCGCCGAACGACATCCGGTTCGTGGGCGTGCTGGAGGCGTGCGCGGCCGGCACACAGCAGCCGGACTGGTGGGGCGACTTGGACGGGACCCGCAGGATCGTCCTCGTTACCCAGGGCACGGTGGCCAACGACGACTTCAGCCAACTGGTCGAGCCGACCCTCGCCGCCCTTGCGGATTGCGAGGACCTCCTGGTGGTCGTCACCACCGGTGGAAGGCCGACCGCCTCCGTGCGCGGGCCGATACCAGGAAATGCCCGCATCGCGACCTTCTTCGACGTGCCCGCCGTGCTGTCGAAGGCGGACGTGCTGGTCACGAACGGGGGCTATGGCACCCTATCCCAGGCCTTGCGGACCGGCGTGCCGGTCGTGGCGGGCGGGACAACCGAGGACAAGTCGGAGGTCTGCGCCCGCATCGCGTGGTCGGGCGTGGGCCTAGACCTGGGCACGAGCACGCCAGATCGAAATGCGATCCGGACCGCCGTGGACCGTCTCCTCCTCGAACCATCATTCAGAGCGAACGCGCGCGCCATCGCCGCCGATCTTGTTGGCATCGACGCCGAGCGGGAGATCCTGGCCACCATCGACCAGGTCGCGGCTCGGAGCTGGACGGAGGCCGCCGGTATCCTAGCCGACGCTTTCGATCAGCCGGTTGGCGACGAACGGCGCCAGCGAGGGAAAGTGTCGGCCGAACCATCGGGATCTTCCGGAAGTCAGACGTCCGCTTTTTAAGCTCGAGGCCGGAAAGCGGATCAACAGCTTTCCACCCAATCTAAGACGTTCTGGCTGGCGTTCGGTGGTGACCGATGCTGGCCGAAAGCCGATTATCCGCTTCTGGACAAGTAACCGGAAAAGCGGACGCCACTGCGCCACCTGCTTATGATCTATTGCAGAAGGCCGGAAGGTCCGCCTGAAGGTAGACCAATCAAGCTCTGAGCCTGATCCTGACCGGAAGGCGTCTGTCTGCTTCGGAGTTCGTGACGTTGCGGAGCAGGCCGAAACAGATCCGCCATCAGGCACCGTCTCGCATACGCCGAATGCAGCACTGCTCGGACTGACATCAGCGGAAAAGCAACTTTTCAGGCGATCGGTCCGGTCAGTAAGCGAGGGCGAAGGCGGGGAACACCTCCGATTTGTTGCCCCGCGGATCGGATCCAGCCTCGAGAACCCCCGTCTCGGGATGCCGCTCGGTTCCGCAAAGGTAGCCCTCCGTCCATGGCGGCGCGAGGTCGAGATCGTGCCCGTACTTTGCCAAGCCATCCAGGGTGTCCCGGCCGACGCTCGTCTCGATTCGCAAGCGATTAAGGTAAAAGTCGTGCGGGTGGAATAGCGCGGGGAAGTGTTCGCTGGAGAACTTCGGCGCCTCAATCGCCGCCTGTAACGGCATACCGAAAACGACCCGGTTCAGGAAGAACTGAAGTTGCCATTGGTCCTGTTGATCGCCACCCATACTACCGAAGGCGAGCCATGGTTTGCCGTCCCTTAGCGCGAGGCTCGGGCTGATTGTCGTGCGTGGGCGCTTAAACGGAGCGACGACATTGGGATGGTGCGCGGGCTGCACCTGGAAGTTCGACAGGCGCACACCCAGTGGGAAGCCGAGGGCGGGGATGACCTCGGCGCTCTTGATCCACGCCCCGCTCGGCGTGAATGCCGCGGTGTAGCCGGCCTGATCCATGGCATCGACGTGGACGGTTCCGGGCCCCCACGACGAGCCCCCGAGCCGCTGCTGGGGCGATAGCATGGCCGCCCCGGCCCAGGCGTCACCCGGCCGTAAGCTACGGTCGGCCTTCTCGCCGATGAGGGCCGCGCGCAGCGAACCGTAGGCGTCGGAGAGCAGCGTCTCTATCGGTACGACGACTTGGAGCGGGTCGCCGTAGAACTGCTCCCGGTCTGCGAAGGCTAGCTTCATAGCCTCGACGGTCAGATGCACATAGGCCGCGGAGTTGTGACCGAGCGCCTTCAAATCGAAGTTCTTGAGAATCGAGAGAGTCTGTAGGACGGCAGGCCCCTGAGTCCAGGGCCCGCACTTATAAAGGTCGATCCCGGCATAGCAGACCGAAACGGGTTGCTCGACGGGCACCTCGAATCTGGCCAGATCCTCACGGGTGAGCAAGCCGTCGTGCCGCGCCACGAACGCCGCGATCTCGCGGGCGATGTCGCCCTTGTAGAAGGTATCGAACGCCGCGCGCAGGCCGGCCTCACGCGATCCGCCGGTCGAGCGTTCCTGCGAGACCATGAAGTCTAACATGCCGGCCAGCGCTGGGTTGCGGATGATGGCTCCCTCCTCCGGGATGAGCCCCTCCGGCAGATAGACGGCGGCCGACCCCGCCCACTCCCGACGGAAACGCTCGGCGTTGTCGAGGATGCCGAACTTGTGCTGGCGTAGCAGCCCGGAATGGACGGGGAAGCCGTCGCGCGCGAGGTCACGTGCCGGCGCGCTCACGTCGGCGAAGCTGAGGCGACCATAGCGCCGCAACGCCTCCAGGAGCGCCCCCGGCGCTCCTGGCACGCCTGCCGCAAATGGTCCCTCTGGCGGAACCTTGTCGAAGCCACGCTGCAGGAAAGCTTCTGGCGTGGCGGCGGCCGGCGCAACGGTGTTGCCGTTGATGCAGACCACCCCCGCCTCCCCGGGCGCGGCAATCAGGATCGGAATCTCGCCGCCAATCGTATGCATCTGCGGGTTCACCACGCCCTCGACAAGACATGCGGCCACAGCTGCATCGACGGCGGTGCCGCCAGCTTTCATGATCTCGATACCCGCCATCGGGGCAAGGTAGTGCTCGGCCGCCACCGCGCCGCGCTGCCCGAAGATGCGTGGGTGGAAGGTGACGGTATCGGTCGGCATCGCGCGAAAGGCGCGGCTGCTCTGGAGTCCTGTCATGGCCAGATCATCCGTTCGAAAAAAACCATGGCTGAGGCTGTCAGGTCGCGGTCCGCCAGCCTCAGGCAAACGTCGAGAGGTCCTGGAACCAGTGCTGGGCCTGCACATACTCCTTCACGCGTGGCGAGAGTGCATGGGGATTGGTATCGTGCACCACCCAGACCTGCACGGCATCATCCACGACGATCTCGTGGATGCGCGCCAGCAGCCGGTTCTGCTCGTCGGTATCGAACGTGGATTTCACTTTGTCGCAGAGGAGGTCGACCTCTGGATTGTGGTAGTGGCTCCAGTTCAATCCGTTCGGGGCAATCTGCTTCGAATCGTAGAAGCGCAGGATCGCGTTGAACGGATCCGTGGTGACGTAGGCGACGTTACTTGCCGTGATCCCTTTGAGGCTCGGATCCGCTGCGCCTTGCCGCCACGCGGTGTAAGACACCTCCTGCTCGACCGTCTTGAACTCGACCTGGATGCCGATCTCGGCCCAGCTCTGCTGGATGAATTCGTTGATCGGCAGGGACAGCATCTGACCGGTTCCCCCGGTTGGGATCAAAATCGTGGCCTTCACGGGGTTCTGGACAGAGTACCCAGCCTCCCGCACGAGCTTGCGTGCCGCATCGACGTCGGTCTTGATCTGGAAGCCAGGCTTTCCGAACCACAGACTTGATTGTAGCACCTGACCAACAGCCGGCTGGGCGAGGCCGCCCATGAGCTGGACCACGCCTGCACGGTCGACGGCGAGGTTGGCGGCCCGACGCAGGCGCAGGTCGCGCCAGGGCGAGCCCTCCAGCATCGACAGATGGTAGTTCCAGACATGCGGCGTGTCGTTGCCGACGATGCGCATGCCGGCGGCCTTCAGGCGCGGGACCGCGTCGGGGGCCGGCAACTCGATCAGGTCGACATTGCCCGACAGGAGCGCGTTCACCCGCGCCAGGTCCTCGGGCACGCAGGTGAGCGTCAGCTTCGCGAGCTTGGGGACCCGCTTTGGGTTCCAGTAGGCGGCGTTGGGCAGGAGTTCGAGGCGCACCCGCGGGACCAGCTGACCCATCCGGAACGGTCCGGTGCCGGACGGCGCGAAGGCGAACTTCGCCCAGTCGCGGCCGACCGTCTCGTACTGCGCCGGCGAGGAGATCAGGAACCACAGCATCTGGTAGGGGAACAGGCTGTCCGGGCTCTTGGTCGTCACCTGGACGGTTTTGGCATCGAGCTTCCGGTAGGCCGCGACACCGGGCAGGCGCGGGCGGACCTGGGCGGCCTGCCGCTGGTCGAAATGCGGCGCCTCCTTGTTCAGCACCTTGTCGAAGTTCCAGATCACCGCGTCGGCATCGAACGCCGAGCCGTCGTGGAACACGACGCCCTCGCGCAGGTGGAAGGTCCAGACCTTGGGATCCGCCGGATCGCTCTCCCAGGCGGTGGCCAGTCCGGGGACCATCCGGCCCGGCCGGTCCGCGACGTCGAGCTCCCAGGCCACCAGCGGGTCGTACAGGGTCAGGCCGGTGAACTGGTAGCCGCCGGCGCCTCGGTCCGGCTGCCCGGTGGTCAGCGGCAGGTCGGTCATGGAGATGCCGTAGGTCAGGCTGCCAGCGGGGCTCGCGGCACGAGCCCTGCCGCCTAAGGCGGCCAGCGCCGCGCCTCCAGCCATCAGCGTTCGGCGGGTCGGGAAAACGCTATCCATTTCGGGAACGCAGCTCCAAAGCGCGGTTGCGACCTAGACCAGCCAAGCCAAATCTCGACCCGATCACTATGAAGCGGGTCTATTTATTTAGAAGATAAAAATTTGACTTTTGCGCCATTGTTTTGTGCAAATGAGCAGCAAGTATAAGCAATTGCAGATGATGCGGCGAAGCGATTTCATCGAAAACAGACGCCGTGCACCGAGGACGGCGGAGGCGAACGACCGCCGGTGCGGGCTGCACGCGTAGCGCCCGTTCCTTTGCCGAGAGTGCTGGATGACGAGTGCAGGTCGACTTTGGATCACACGTCGAGCGTGGTGTCTCGCTCCCACGCGGTGAAATGGGCGCAGTAGCTGTCCCACTCGCCCCGTTTTAGCTTGAGATAGGCGGCCGAGAAGGCGCCGCCCAGATTCGCCCGCAGGGCTTCGTCGGCCTCGAAGGCGCGCAGGGCGTCGAGCAGGTTGAGCGGCAGGCGCGGGGCGCCGGTGACCGTGTGGCCGTCGCGGTACATGTCGACGTCGCTGTGCGGTCCGGGATCGGCGGCGTGCGCTAGCCCGTCGAGGCCCGCCGCCAGGATCGCCGCCTGGAGTAGATAGGGATTGGCCGCGCCGTCGGGCAGGCGCAGCTCGAACCGACCCGGTCCGGGCACCCGGACCATGTGGGTGCGGTTGTTGCCCGTCCAGGTCACGGCGTTGGGCGCCCAGGTCGCCCCCGAGATCGTACGGGGCGCGTTGATGCGCTTGTAGGAGTTGACCGTCGGGTTGGTGATCGCCGCAAGCGCCGGGGCATGCCGCATGATCCCGCCGAGGAAGTGTCGGCCCCGGGCCGACAGGCCGAAGGGCATGTCCGGATTCGCGAAGGCGTTCTCGGTCCCGGCCGTGTTCCACACTGAGACGTGGCAGTGGCAGCCGTTGCCGGTCAGCCCCGGGAATGGCTTCGGCATGAAGGTCGCTCGCAGGCCGTGCCGCTCGGCCACCGACTTGACCATGAACTTGAAGAAGGCGTGCTTGTCGGCGGTGGCGAGCGCGTCGTCGTATTCCCAGTTCATCTCGAACTGGCCGTTCGCGTCCTCGTGGTCGTTCTGGTAGGGCCTCCAGCCGAGCGCCAGCATGTGGTCGCAGATCTCGGTGATCACGTCGTAGCGGCGCATCAGCGCCTGCTGGTCATAGCAGGACTTCTCCGCCCGGTCGTGGCGATCGGCGATCGCCGCCCCGTCCTGGCTCAGCAGGAAGAACTCCGCCTCGACGCCGGTCTTGACCCGCAGACCCTCGGCGGCGGCCCGGGCCACGAGCCGCTTCAGCACCACCCGGGGTGCCTGATCGACGGGCGCCTCAGCCATGGTGCAGTCGGCCGCCACCCAGGCGACGTCCGGCTTCCAGGGCAGGCGAATCACCGAGGCGGCGTCTGGCATGGCGAACAGGTCGGGATGGGCCGGGGTAAGGTCGAGCCAGGTGGCGAAGCCCGCGAAGCCCGCGCCCTCGCGCTGCATGTCCCCGATCGCCTGCGCCGGCACCAGTTTGGCACGCTGGCAGCCGAACAGGTCCGTGTAGGAGATCATGAAGTACCGCACGCCGTGCTCGGCGGCGTAGGCGGAAAGGTCGATCGTCACGGCGGCCCCCTAAGCACAGATCGGTGGGAGCCGGCCGCGCCCCAACCGGCGCGACCGGCGGGGTCGAAGGGCTAGAAGCCCGCTTTGCCCGGGTACCAGTCGGTGCCGGCCAGCGGCACGCGGGCCATGGCGGCGGCCTCCAGGGTCAGCGCCACGAGGTCTTCCGGCTCCAGATTGTGGAGGTGGTTGTGGCCGCAGGCGCGGGCGATCGTCTGCGCCTCCAGGGTCATCACCTTCAGGTAGTTGGCCAGACGCCGGCCGGCGCGCACCGGGTCGAGCCGGGCCATCAACTTGGGATCCTGCGTGGTGATGCCCGCGGGGTCGCGGCCCTCGTGCCAGTCGTCGTAGGCGCCCGCGGTGGTGCCGAGCTTGCGGTACTCCTCCTCGTAGGCCGGGTCGTTGTCGCCGATGGCGACCAGGGCGGCAGTGCCGATCGAGACCGCGTCCGCCCCCAGCGCGATGGCCTTGGCGACGTCCGCGCCCGAGCGGATGCCCCCCGAGATCACGAGTTGCACGCTCCGGTGCAGGCCGAGATCCTGCAGCGCCTGCACGGCGGGCCGGATGCAGGCCAGCGTCGGCTGGCCGACATGCTCGATGAACACGTCCTGGGTCGCCGCCGTGCCGCCCTGCATGCCGTCGAGGACGATCACGTCGGCCCCGGCCTTGGCGGCGAGCGCGGTGTCGTAATAGGGCCGAGCACCGCCGACCTTCACGTAGATCGGCTTCTCCCAGTCGGTGATCTCGCGCAACTCCCCGATCTTGATCTCGAGATCGTCCGGGCCGGTCCAGTCCGGATGGCGGCAGGCGGAGCGCTGGTCGATGCCCTTGGGCAGGTCGCGCATGGCGGCGACCCGGTCGGAGATCTTCTGGCCGAGCAGCATGCCGCCACCGCCGGGCTTGGCGCCCTGGCCGACCACCACCTCGATGGCGTCGGCGCGCCGGAGATCCCGCGGGTTCATGCCGTAGCGGGACGGCAGGTACTGGTAGACAAGGATCTCGGAATGGCCGCGCTCCTCGTCGGTCATGCCGCCGTCACCGGTGGTGGTGGAGGTGCCGGCCAGCGTCGCGCCGCGGCCGAGCGCCTCCTTGGCGTTGGCGGACAGGGATCCGAAGCTCATGCCGGCGATGGTGACCGGGATCTTCAACGCGATCGGCTTTTTCGCGAAGCGTGTGCCGAGGGTGACCCCGGTCCCGCAGGTCTCCCGATAGCCCTCCAGCGGGTAACGCGACATCGAGGCGCCGAGGAACAGCAGGTCGTCGAGATGCGGCAGCTTGCGCTTCGTGCCGCCGCCGCGGATGTCGTAGATGCCGGTGGCCGCCGCCCGGCGGATCTCCGCCAGCGTGTGGTCGTCGAAGGTCGCCGACTTGCGCGGCGGCATCGGCGGGTTCTGGTAGGTCATGCCCGGTCTCCCGCTCAGTAGGCGTCGGCGTTGTCGATGTTGAAGCTGTAGAGCTGGCGCGCCGAGCCGTAGCGGCGGAATTCCTCAGGCCGGGCGTCGGCGACCCCGGCTCGGTCCAAGAGCACCGCCAAGTGCTCCAGGTGCTCGGGGCGCATCGGCTTCTCGATGCAGTCAGCCCCGAGGCTCGTCACGCGGCCGCGGACGAACAGCTTGGCCTCGTACAAGGAATCGCCTAGCGCCTCGCCGGCATCGCCCAGCACCACCAGGGAGCCGGACTGGCCCATGAAGGCCGACATGTGCCCGATGGAGCCGTGCACGACGATGTCGATCCCCTTCATGGAGATGCCGCAGCGCGAGGCCGCGTTGCCCTTGATGACGAGGAGGCCCCCGCGCCCGGTGGCCCCGGCATATTGCGAGGCGTCGCCCTCGATCACCACGGTGCCGGACATCATGTTCTCGGCGACGCCGGGCCCGGCCGAGCCCTGCACCGTGACGGTGCCGCCGTCGTTCATGCCGGCGCAGTAATAGCCCACGGAGCCTCGCACCGTGACGGTGACGGGCCCGTCGATCCCGACCGCCACCGCGTGCTGACCCCTGGGATTCAGCACCTCGAAGGCGGTGTCGTTGGCGCCGGCGGCGACGCCGTGAAGGGCCTGGTTCAGGGCGCGCAGGGGCGTCGCCGCCAGATCGAAGACGGGCATGGACGGGTCCGTGGTGATGGCGGCGGGGCGGCACAGGCGGCGTGCCGCTGGTCCCAGAAATAGACGGTCGCCGGCTCGGGCTCCCAGACCCGGGCGGCCTCGATCCCCGGCAGGCCGACCAGCGCCCGGTATTCCGATCCGAAGGCGACGTATCGGTCGGTCTCGGCGAGGATCGCCGGCTTGCAGGCGATCGGGTCGCGCAGCACGCCGAAGCCGGACTTGGTGCCGACCACGAAGGTGAAGAAGCCGTCGAGGTCCTTCAGGGCCCCCGCCAGCGCCGCGCCGAGGTCGCGGCCCCGCGCCATCGCGGTGGTGAGGTAGGCCGCCGCGACCTCGGAATCGTTCTGGGTCTCAAAGGCCATGCCGTCGCGGGCGAGGCTCCGGCGCAGGTTGTTGTGGTTCGACAACGAGCCGTTGTGGACGAGGCACTGGTCGGCGCCTGTGGAGAAAGGGTGCGCGCCCATGGTCGTCACCGCCGATTCCGTCGCCATCCGGGTGTGACCGATCCCGTGGGTGCCCGACATCCCTGCGATGCCGAAGCGCGTGACCACGTCCTTCGGCAGGCCGACTTCCTTGTAGATCTCGACGCTCTCGCCCGCGCACATGACGCGCAGGTCTGGTGAGAGGCCCCTCAGGGCGTCCTGCGTCGCCGCGAGCCGGTTGGTGGCGACCGCGATCACCGCGTGCGAACTCTTCACGGCGACGCACGCGGAGCAACCGGAGACCTCCGCGAGGCGCCGCTCCAGCCCGGCAAAATCCGCCTCGGGCCGGACCGATTGCACGGTGATCTTCGACAGGCCGGGGACCGGCGGCCCGTAGATCGCCAACCCCGCCGAATCCGGCCCGCGATCCGTCATGGTGACGAGCATGTCGGCGAGCAGCGCGCCGAGTTGTGTCTCCAGGGCGGGGTCCTTCAGGAACAATCCGACGATGCCGCACATGGCACCACCTCCGTCGCGGGTTCGCCCGGAGCATAGGCGGCCGCCATCTTGGAGATCAACCCCCAGGAAATAAGATTTCTCCATGAGAATTGATCACCGTGGATCAGCCCGTCCCGCCGGATTGTGGATAGGCGATCACCGACAGGTAGCGGGCGGGTAGCGCGCGCAGCTCCGACGGACCGTGCGGGGCGTCGGCGTCGAAGAACAAGCTGTCGCCCGGCTGCATGTGGAAGTGCCGGTCCCCGTGCCGATACAGGACCTCGCCCTCCAACATGTAGAGGAACTCCAGGCCCGCGTGCTGGAAGGTCGGGAACACGTCCGAATCGGTGGTGAGTGTGATCAGATACGGCTCGACCATGACCCCGCTGGTGTTCTCGTGGATGTGCCCGAGCAGGTTATACTGGTGCCCCGCCCGGGTGCCGCGCCGCTCTAGCTCGACCCCCTCGCCGGCCTTGACGAAGACCGCGTTTCTGACCTCCTCGTACCCCCGGAAGAAGCCAGTGATCGGCATCCCGAGGGCCTGGGCGAGCAGCTGCAGCGTCGTCAGAGACGGCGAGATGTTGCCGTTCTCGATCTTGGACAGCATGCCGGGCGACAGGCCGGTGGCCGCGGCGAGATCCGCCGAGGTAAGGCCCAGCCGTTTGCGCCGCTCGCGCACCGCATGGCCGATCGCCCGTTCGAGGTTGTTCTCGCGCGGCTCGCGGACGGCATGGGGATCCTGTGATAGGACCGGTTCGCGCACCCGGTCCGGAGCATGCCGCGCCGTCCGGTTCGACGAGCCTGGCGGCATGGCGGGTTCCCTCTCCTCGGCGATCACGAGCCGCGGCCGCGGCTGCGTGGCTCCCGGGCGCCCTGCCGCGGCGACAGACGCCTGTCAACGGCACGATCTTTGACCCATCGGAGAAACACGAGAACCGGAAGGCCTTCGGATCGACGATCGGGCGCTCTTGTCACGAGATCGGCGGTCAGACGGCCGGCCCCGGGCCCGAGGCCGAATCCGTGCCCGGAGCTGGCCGATGCCCGGCTCTGCGGCGTGCGGGTGGCCGAGAGTTTCGCCGTCAGCCTAGATCAGGACGGGGCTGCCGTTCGCGCCGGCCTTCGCCTGCCCTGGAGCAGCGGGCAGGACGAGGTACAGGTCAACCGCCTCAAGCTGCTCAAGCGCTCCATGTACGGCCGAGCCAAGTTTGACCTGCTGCGTCGCCGCTTCCTCCTCGCAGCGTGATCCACCAAACCCGACGGAGAGCCACTTCATTGGGGGGTATCAATCCCTGTGGGGACGGGCATGGGTGTTTTGGATTTTGGAACTGTGTTCTCCTCGCCGCTGCTCGCGAACGGCGCCGGGTCGACTATGGCTGCTCTTTCGCTGCCTCAGCCCGAAAACGCATGCTACCGTGCGAGGGCGCCATCGGGTACGGGCTTCGGGGTCACCTGGGCGGATGCCGCCACCTGACAGGGCCAACACACGGCTCCGTCAGGCAGGAACGCCCGTGCACGCGCCTCGCGTTGGTCCGGCCGAGTTCGCTTTATACTCCTGCTGTCCCGATCGCTCCGAAAGTCGCTGGTTCGCTTCGAAGAAGATCCGCCGTAGGAACGGACAGGATCTCGTCGACGCAAATCGGCTGTTCAGAACAACGGAACTAAGATCCTAATCCCGAAGTCGAACCCTTCGATCCGCCTGGTTCTCGGATAAGCGAGTTTAGTCCGCTGATGCTCATGCAGCGGCCTGAGACCGGGGCGCCTGTGCCGAAGGCGCCCTCAGGCAGGCTTCCACGGCGTCCCGCAGCGAGGACACGTAGACATCCGCACCGAGCTGCCGTCCAGTGGCCGCGTCGGTGAGCACCTTCTCGCCCACCGGCCACAGCCCGACGAGGATCGGCATGCCCGGGGCGCGCCGCTTGAGCCGCTCCAGTAGGTAGCGCAAGTGCGCCGGGTTGCCGGTGATGTCGAGGTAGGAGATACACACCATCGCCACGCCGGTGAGGTCTAGGTCGCGGATGCGGTCGCGCGAGACGGCCTGATAGCCCACCACCCGGGCGCCTAGCCCGTGCTTGCGCAGCAGCTGGGCCAGCATCGCCGAGGAGGCCTCGTCGAGTGGCCCGCGTCCGGCCACGCACAGGACGGGTGCCTCGCTGCGCCACGGTTCCGGAAGCGCGTCGGCCGGGGGGGCTTGACCAGGCACCGCTTCGTTCTTCGGATGGGCCCGCTCGGCCAGGGTCGGCGTGGCGTTCGGGTTGACCGCCTTGTCGTCGCCTTTCGGCTCGACATCTTCGTGGTCCTCGAAGTCCTCGACCAATGACCGCGCCGAAGTCCGGATATTCTCCAGCTGGCCCGGGGTGACCACGCCTCGGGCGAAGTCGTTGGCGGCGAGTTGCAAACCCTTGAGCGCTACCTCGTCATAGTACGAGGACAGCGAGCGCTCCTTCAGCATGGCCTCGCCGAGGTCGCGCGCCTCGTCCGGATCGCCGGCCAACATGCGCTGGTAGAAGTTTTCTACCGGCGTCAGCGGCGGCCGGTCACCCAGCAGTACGTCGAGGAATTCCAGGCTGTCGACGTGGCGCCCAAGCACCACGAGGCACACGGTGAACGGCGTGGCCAGGATCAGGCCGATGGGCCCCCACAGGAAGCCCCAGAACAGCGTCGAGACAATCACCGCGAACGGCGAAAGCCCGGTGGAATGACCGTAGAGCAGCGGCTCGATCACCTGCCCGAAGACCGGCTCGGCGATCAGGAACAGCCCCCCGGTCGCGATGACCATGGACCAACCCGGGTCGACGGCGGCCGCGAGAGCCACCGGGAAGATGCCGGAGATGAAGGCGCCGACATAGGGGACGAAGCGCATCAGCGCCGAGAAGACACCCCACAGGAGCGGATTGGGCACGCCAATGAACCAGAGGCCGACGCCGATGATGACCCCGAACGTGGCGTTCATGCCGAGCTGGGCCAAGAAATAGGTGCCGAGCCGTCCTGCCGCGTCGTCCATTGCCATCGTCGTGCGGTGCAAGTCGCTCGACCCGAACAGGCGGATCATGCGGTTGCGCAGGTCTTCGCGTTGCAGGAGCAGGAACACGACGACCACCAGCACGATGCCGACCGTCGTCAGCGGCTCGACTACCGGGCCGAGGACGTTGCGGGCAAGCGTCAGGGGCGAGACCTCGGGCTCCTGCACCTTGACCAACTGCGCCTTGGGCGTGCTGCCGTCCGGTCCGGCCGCCGCGGTCGTGCCGGCGGCATCGGCCTTCTGGGTCACGTCTTGGACCTGGTGGCTGAACTTCTGCAGGACCCGGTTGGCGTCACCGAGCCAGCCCTGCTGCAGTCCCGCGACCTTCCTCTGCACGGTGGCCTGATACTGCGGCAGGTTGCCGGCGAGGCCCGCGACCTGGGTGCCGATGATCGCACCGAAGCCACCGATGATGCCGAGGGCGAGGAAGACGGCAATGATGACCGAAGGGACGCGACCTAGCTTGAGCTTCCGAAGCAAGCTGACCACGGGGCCCAGGACGAAGCTGAGCAGGACCGCCAGCACGAGCGGGATGAACACGTCGCGTCCGAAGTAGAGGGCGGCGATCAGGACGACGCCGACCGCGAGGGTCAGGAGGCCGCGTAGGCCCGGCACGAGGGGGGGCGGCACCTGGGCGGGCGGGCGCAGTGCGACGGCTTCGTCGGTGGGCATGCGGCTTAAACTCCTCGACGCAGCGCCGACTTCGGCAGTACGCCAACCGACAACGCCGCCGCATCCGTTTCGGCCCATACCGCGCGAGCGCCGAGCCGGTTCCCTAGGCGCTGCGCGGTCGGTCGCGTCCTGCCGAGGTGGATGAAGCAGCACGCGATGGCTCAGTAGGCCGTGGCGGAATGGTCTCCCTCACATCGCCGTTGCGGTTGCCGACTGGCCAACTTGTCGGTGAAACACGCGATGGGTAGGAGCTACACCGTGGTGGATGAGCGGCCGGTCCGCGTCGACTGCAGCAACCGCATCGTCGAGGTCGTAGAGGAAGCGGGCCGACCGCCCGGGTCTGAGGCCGAACCTGACGAGCCCTATCCGGCCATGCCGGGCAGGATTTTCGCATATCTGGAGCCTCCCCGCCCGAGGCGATCGGACAGGGAAAACACGTGTGACGGCCGTCGGTGCGGCCGGCGCGTCCTGAAAGCAGTGCTACTGCGCTCGCCCCGGCTCTTCCCTCAGGTCTAGCTCATGGCCAGCGCCAGCAGCGCGCCGAGCGAAATCCAGTCGCGCCGTCGACCCGCCACCGCCCGAACGCCTCGTCCGCCTCGACGGCGTGACCGCCGGACCGGAGGGCTGCCGCCGCATCGAGCACCGGATCGTCGTCATCCTCCACCCCGTCATCCGGATGGTCGATGTGCTTGGTCCAGACCGACGTCCATCGCGTCCGCGATTTGAAACAGGACGTCTCCCACGGCCCCATCGGCAGGCGGCGGCGGGTCTCTGTGCCGTCGGCGGCGTGCAACCGGACGGCCAGCGTGTCGCCGCCGTCGATGACCGCGACCGACCACATCCCTGTCGCGACCAGGACAGGGTGCGCTCGTTATCGGACACGTCCGTCCCTCGCTTTGCCTGTCCCGGTGCGGCGGACGGTTAGGCGAGGGACTCCCGACCCGGGACGGACGCGCATCGCTGCTCGTCAATCGGTCAGGCCGTGTTGGAAGCCATACGGCCCCGGGCGGTGGGCGCGTCTCATCTCGGATAGCTGGGCGACCCGGCAACGCGTTGCGCCGCCTCGCGAGCTCTGACATCTGCGGCAGCCTCTGCCTGATCGGCGGCTTCGACCACCGCGTTCGAAGGTGCACCGTTGTGGAGCGCAAGCCGGGCACGCAATTCGTCCAGCTCCTCTTCCGCCAAGCCCTCGATGCCGATGAAGCGGTTCTGCGCCGCGCTCGCCCGGATTAGCTCGTCGAGCTTGGCCTGGATGGCCGCTCCATCTCGGTTCTGCGTGTTCTGGATAAGGAACACCATCAGGAACGTCACGATGGTCGTGCCGGTGTTGATCACCAACTGCCACGTATCCGAGAAGCCAAACAGCGGCCCCGTGACCGCCCAGACCACGATGAGGATCAGGCTGAGCGCGAAGGTCGTCGGCCGACCCGCGGCGCGCGCCACCCGCGAGGCGAACTCGGCAAAGCCCTTCGGCGTTCTCATCGGGCCCCCCGCTTCCGTCGAACGGCCATCACCTACACCTCCATCTCGGCGCCGACCTCCATCACCTGGCGGGCCGGCACGCAAAGGTAGCTCGCCGTCTCCTCGGCGTTACGCTGCATCAGCGCGAAGATCTCCTCGCGCCAACCCGCCATGCCGGGACGTTTCTCCGAGGCCACCACCGTCTCGTGGCTGATAAAGTAGCTCAGGCGGTCGCAGTCGACGCCCTGAAGCCGGCCGTCCTCGACTGCCCGCCGCAGGGCGCGCGGGATATGCACGGTGTCCATGAAGCCGAAGCGCAGGAACACCCGGGTCACGTCCGGGGCCACCGGCACCACCTCGATCCGCTCGGCGTCTGCCGCGTGCGGCACGTCCAGGATCTGCAGCGTCACGAGGAGCACGCGCTCGTGCAGAACCTGCAGGTGGCGCACGAAGTTCATCAGCGGCAACGGCATGCTGTCCTCGGCCGAGGTCAGGAACGCGCCCGTGCCCGTCATGCGCGGCAGGTGCTTGGTTTTCCTGCCGGGTGAACTCTCCTGGGGTTACTCTCGTGTTAACTATGTTTGTTCCGGTTTCGTCTCACCTCGTGCAGGGTCATTCCGCGATTTTCAGGCACCGTTTTGACCCCGGAGAGAGCACCACTCACCGGACTGCAGCATGGCTCAAAGCCGCAGCAGCTTTGCGATTTAAGCTCGGGTCCGAGTTCGCCGGAAAGGTGATCCTCACCTGCCGTGCTTCGACGTTGAGCGTAACAGGTAACCCATAACGCTATCTGTTACGCGCGTTCAGACATGCGAAGTTGGCTGTTTAGCCGGTTAAGCGGGCTGCAACCGTATCGTCGCTTCGCGTACGCTCAAACCCTGCTTCTTCCGCCGCCGCTCAGCGGTTGCGCCGCCTTGATCGGCGAACTGTCGAGCGAAGAAAGCCGCACCATGGCAATCGCGACTTTAGCAGCCTCCGTCTCTGGGCCCTCACTGTATCGCCCCAGGATCAGCCCTGACAGTTCGGGGCCGACGATGAGCGCGATCAGGTCGTCGTCGACCGCGGCCCAGTCCATCTTGGTGGTGAACCAGCGACGCCAAGAGCGGAAGTTTATGAGGCCGCGCCGCTTGCACTCGACCACGTCCGCGACGCCAATGCTGCGACGGCCTGCCGCTGATGGCGCATGCCGGTCCGAGCCGGACCGCCCCTGGGGCAACTCGATAGCATGCGGCATCACTGATTGCTGTCGGGTCGGTTGATCTGGCGGTCGCGGCCTTCATTGACCCCGCGAACCGAACTGGGTGGAAGTTGGCGACACTCTGCTACGAGAGCCGCATCGCCCAGGGATTGACCCCGCCGCCGCAGGCTGTTCAGGTGGAGGGGTGTCACAGGGGCACGGCACAGCGCGGGCGACGCGTCTAGGGTCTTAGCGTTCAGGATCAGCGACTTAGCGGCGAACGGGCTCCAGCTCCCTCCGTCTCCGCCGCTGATGTGGCCCAAGTACCTGTTATAATTTGTAAAGTCGAAACGGCT
The DNA here is from genome assembly GCF_022829385.1 of Methylobacterium sp. J-070. Taxonomy (GTDB): domain Bacteria; phylum Pseudomonadota; class Alphaproteobacteria; order Rhizobiales; family Beijerinckiaceae; genus Methylobacterium. The sequence continues at coordinate 37,483 of NZ_JAKSXX010000250.1, forward strand.
TTCACGCCCTGGCCACGTTTCGCCCCACATTTTGAAGCGGCTTGTACCAAATCATACCGGACACAATCGGACGATGTGGCCTCGCGCGTGCGAGGGTGAAACTCAATGCGAACGACCACCACGGCCGATGTCGCTGAGAGCTACTTTTGCGGCTCAGCCTAGGTGCGGTCCCATGCGGCGGCGGTCATGCTCGATCGCGAACACATGACTGTAGAGGTTGGCCACCCAGCTCCGCCCCTCGACAGTCAGATCGAGGAAGCGAATTGCGTCCCCGATGACAGGTTCGATCTTCCCCCAAAAGAATGCCGGGTACCGCTCCGCAAGCTCGGCCGGCCCGGCGTAGCCAAGCCGGTCAGCGAGACCGACCTCGGCGAACTCGTGGAACAGCGCGTTCAGCTTGCGCGGGTAGAGCGGATCGCCGAGTTGCCCGATGAGGTCGGCCGCACGCATCAGGCCGGCTTCGGTCCCCGTCTCCCGGTGCTCGTCGTCCGCGGGCACGGGGAAACGGGTCAGCTCGATGGCGCGCATCACCCGCTGCGCATCGACGAGGTCATTCGTGCCGAAGCGCTCCTGCACCGCCAGCTTCGAGCGTTCGATGTGGTAGGGCGCCAGCGCCGCGTCCGAGGCACCCCGCGGCAGACTGATGGTCGCGCCCTGCGCGTCGATGACGAAGGCGTTTGCCCGGTCGCCCGCGCAGACACCACGCACGTAGCCGATGTCGTGGTACAGGGCCGCCAGGATCATGTGCAGCCAATCTTCCGGCGTGATGCCTTTGTCGAGGAACCGTCCGCGCAGGATGTCCTGGGCGACGAGGGTGACGAGGGCGGTGTGGTCGCCGTCATGGTAGAGCGCGTCGCTGCCGACGATGCGCTCGATGGTCAGGCGTGCGGACGCCTCGATCACCTCGGCAAAACGTGGCTCGCGGCTGCCGAAGGTGCGCTGGTAGGTGAGCGCGAGGTGCTCGCCCAGCGCGTCGGCCAGCATCTTCGTCACATCGAACATGCCTGGTCTCTCACAAATCGAGCCAACGCCCACACGGCCTGCTGTTTCGATCAGCATCATGAGATCAAGTGAGCGGCGGCCCATATTGAACAAACCGCCTCGCGAAATGTCGGGACGTCAGGCTCCGAGGCAGGCTCGTAGGATCTCATAGCCGCCGTGGCTGCGCGCGCATTCCCCGGCTCGACCGGTCCCGAGATCGAGGCGCTGGCCGGTACCATCGAGCGCGTCACCTTCCACAGCCCCGAGACCGGCTTCTGCGTGCTCAAGGTCCAGGCCCGGGGCAAGCGCGACCTCGTCCCGGTGATCGGGCATGCCCCCGCCATCGCGGCCGGTGAGTGGATCACCGCCACCGGCATCTGGCACACGGATCGCCAGCACGGCGTGCAGTTCAAGGCCGACACCCTCAAGGTCACGCCGCCCACCGGAGTCGAGGGCATCGAGAAGTACCTCGCGTCCGGCCACATGCGCGGCATCGGTCCGGCCATGGCCAAGCGCATCGTCACGGCGTTCGGCGAAGGCACGTTTGAGATCATCGAGGCCGAACCGCAGCGGTTGCCCGAGGTCGCCGGCATCGGCCCGAAGCGCGCCGCCCGCATCATCGCCGGCTGGGCCGAGCAGAAGGCGGTGCGCGAGATCATGCTGTTCCTGCACGCCCACGGCGTCGGCACGGCGCGGGCGGTGCGGATCTTCAAGACCTACGGCCACGACGCCATCGCGGTCATGACCGAGGATCCGTATCGGCTGGCCAAGGACATCCGCGGCATCGGCTTCAAGACCGCCGACGCCATCGCGATGAAGCTCGGGCTGACCCCGGAGGCGCCGCAGCGGCTGCGCGCGGGCATCTCGTTTGCCCTGCAGACGGCGACCGACGGCGGCCACTGTGCCCTACCTGTGGCGGAGCTGATCAAGCTCGCGGGCGAACTGCTCGGCGTCGAGGCGACACTGATCCGCTCGGCGCTGCTTGACGTGTTGGAGACCGGCGAGGTCGTGCAGGACATCCTCGGCGACAAGGCGTGCATCTTCCTGACCGGGCTGCACGCCGCCGAGCGGATGATCGCGGAGCGGCTGCTTCGGCGAGTGAAGGGCACACCGCCCTGGCCCGAGATCGACCTCGCCCGGGCGCTGCCCTGGGTCCAGGACAAGACCGGTAAGATTCTCTCGCTCGCGCAGAGTGAGGCCGTCCGCCGGGTGCTCGGTGCCAAGCTCGCGGTGATCACCGGTGGTCCGGGTGTGGACAAGACCTCGACGCTCGACACGATCCTGCGCATCCTGCGGGCGAAGGGCGTGCAGGTGCTGCTCGCCGCCCCGACCGGCCGGGCGGCCAAGCGCATGACCGAGCAGACCGGGCTCGAGGCCAAGACGATCCACCGACTGCTGGAGATCGACCCGAAGCACGGCGGTTTCTCGCGCTCGAGGACAATCCGCTCGCCTGCGACCTGTTGGTGATCGACGAGATCTCGATGGTGGATGTGCCGCTGATGAACGCCCTGACCAAGGCGGTCCCCGAGCACGCGGCGCTGCTCCTCGTCGGCGATGTTGACCAGCTGCCCTCGGTTGGACCTGGGCAGGTCTTAGCGGACGTCATCGCCTCGGGGGCTATCCCGGTGGCGCGGCTGACCGAGGTGTTCCGGCAGGCGGCTGAGAGCCGGATCGTCGTGAACGCGCACCGGATCAACGCCGGCAAGATGCCCGAGCCGGCTGCGCGGGGCACGGACAGCGACTTCCACCTGATCGAGATCGACGAGCCTGAGCCGGCGGTGGCGACGCTGATCGAGGTGGTGACGAAGCGCATCCTGGCCCGCTTCGGTCTCGATCCGGTGCGCGATGTGCAGGTGCTCACCCCGATGCAGCGCGGCGTGCTCGGCGCGCGCAACCTCAACCATGAGCTTCAGGCGGTGCTGAACCCGAACCCCACCATCTCGGTGGAGCGGTTCGGCTGGCGCTTCTCGCCCGGGGACCGGGTGATGGAGAGTCAAAACGACTACGACCGGGAGGTGTTCAACGGCGATCTCGGCACGGTGGCGCGCATCGACGAGGTCGAGGGGCGGTGATCGTCGATTTCGAGGGGCGGGAGGTGATCTACCCCTACGGCGAGCTCGACACGCTGGTACCAGCCTATGCCACGACCATCCATAAGTCGCAGGGCTCGGAGTACCCGGCGGTGGTGATCCCGCTCGCCATGCAGCACTGGACGATGCTGGCGAGGAACCTCCTGTACACGGGGGTAACCCACGGCAAGCGACTCGTCGGGCTGCTCGCACAGCGCAAGGCGCTGGGCATTGCGGTCCGCGGCGGCAACATGCGGCCGCGCTGGACCAAGCTTCGTGAATGGCTCAGGGCAACGGCACACCCTCAGCAGCGGCTGTCACGAACGGTCGAGCAATCGAATGTTTTAGTGCATGACCGACCTGCCGCCGCCTGGGCCCGTTGGCCTTCCTGCCAGCATCTGGGGTTGGCCTAGCTGCCGTCACTCAGCGCAAATCGGGCGCTCAGAGGCCCCGGCCGACCTCATCCAAGAAGCGGCGCATGCTCATCATCTGCCCATCCCTGGCTGCCGATAACCGCCGAGTGCCGCGCTCTCGTATATTGGGGACGGTAGCGTCAAAGCCCGCGAGAAGGCGAGATCGACCCTGGATTTTGTTCCTGTTTTGTACTAAATGGCCTCACGGATCGAGCCCCTGTTCAACCCCTCGGTTGCTCCGAGCTTCCCCGTGTCATGGCCGATACCGACATCCCGCCACTCAGCCCGGACGACGCCAAGCTGATCCGCAATGAGCGGACGAAGCTGACGGCGATGTGGGTCAATGGCGTCGCCGTCGCTTCTGTGGCTGTCGGCGGCATCTCCCCATCAGTAGCGATCTTCTCGGGTACCGCCAGCGCGCTGACAGCCAGCGCTCTTCTGGTTGGTTGGAGTCTGCTGGCAGGTATACTACATCTGGTAGCCAGACGCCTGCTCGGAGCCCTGCGCGCGTGAGCCTGACGCTCGCACAGATGCTTGTTCTCTTTCTCGGCCCTCTCGTCCTGGCGACAATGGTCGGCATTGTCCTGTGGCTTACGCATGAGAAAGAGACTGATCGGCTCAGGCGCGCTGAAGTTGATCGAGCGATTTGGCTCAAATATCAAGCTGAGCGGAAAGCGACCGGAGATTAGTCGCTTTCTTCATCTGATAAGTATCTGTCCTAAAAAATCGAATCCTTCCTGACTTCGTGAACGCGAAGAGCTAAAGCTGCGCTACCTCGCGTTCGTGCTCGCTAGTCCGTCGTGAGCTTCTCCTCGGACCGATGTCCCCAACCAAACAGGATCCCCCATGGCCGGCCTTAAGGACAAGCGTGGCTTTATCGATAAGGACAGGCTCGACCTGTCGGAACGCAAGGCTGTCGAGTTCTGGATGAAGCGCTGGGGCGTCACGCAGGACCAGCTGACGGCGGCGCATCGGAGGGTTGGTCGAATGACCAAGGACATCGCCGCAGAGTTGGGCAAGAAGCGTTAGGGGCGCACTCGCCTCATCCCGTCCGCATCGACCAGCGGAGGCGGCGTCCGGTAGACCTTCCGGCGTTGCCGCAGTGGCTTGCCGGCCGGGCATGTGTAGGCGTCGGCTGCTGGGTCGTACGTGAAGGCTGACCGGCTGAAGGTGCTGTCGCTGCGCTCGGACTTGCCGAAGACGGGGATATGCGGCTCGATCCCGCGCTCGTGCACCAGCCAGGCGAGGTGTTCGGCCGAGCCATAAGCACTGTCAGCCGCAAGCCGCGCCGGCCATAGCGCAAAGCGATCCTGCGTGCGCCCGACTCTGGTGCGGGCTGCCCCGACCTCCGCCTGCCGGATCGCACGGCTGGCCTCGACATCCACGATCACGGCGTGGTCGAGATCGATCAGGTAGTTGGTGGCGTAGGCGAAGAAGGCATGGCCCTTCAGCGCACCTGTCCACTGCGCCGCCGGGTCGGAGCGGGAGATGAGCTTCGGCGTGCTCTCGCTCGCGGCTCCCCAGGCAGCCTCGTCGAGGGTGTCGAGATACTCGCGTACCGACCGGCGGGTCTGGGCCAAGTCGTCCCAGTCGACGGCCTCAGAAGCGTTCCCGGAGCGCTGTCTGTTGGCGTCGGCTCGGATCGACGATCCGCCACTTGCCCAGGATGCTCACGCCAAAGCTCCGAGCAGCTTGGGCAGGCGGATCAGGTTGAGAGCGCGGGCGCCGCGCTGGCCAGCGGGGATTTTGGTGCGGGCGTCCTGGCCGGCGCGGTCGATGCGGGTCCGAGAAACAGTGCGATAGGACATTCGACGGATCCAATCTAGGTACAAAAACTAGATATAACCCTCCTGCCCTGTGCCAATAGCTTTCTAGGTGTGATATATAGATAGTTAATTCCGAGGCCCAGATGCTTACCACCGGCAACCAGCTTAAAGCGGCGCGTGCGCTTGTTGGGATGGATCAAACCCGGCTTGCCGAGGCGGCGGGCCTCAACGTCAACACAATCCGGAACATGGAAGCGGCTGGCGCGGGTCCCATCGCGGGGCGCTCCGTGAATGTCCAAGCCGTCCAGCGGGCGCTCGAAGAAGAGGGACTCGTCTTCCTCAACGGCGGGGAGCCGGGCGTGAAACTCAGGCGGAAGGATCAGACATGACAGCCAGATCCGCCTCGGACGAGGGCTTGGATGAGGTTCTACGCCTCTGCACCGTGCTGGCGGACCGTACACTTGATGCGCAGATCATGGGTCGGCCGGTGCCTGTGGAGCAGGCTGCAGCGCTCGCGAAAGCCGCGCGTTTCCTCCAAGACCACGGCGTCGAGTGGCCGCCTCTGCTAATGCAGGCGCTGCACGAGCTAGCGGGGAAGATCGGACAGGGCGTCGCGGACGGCGAGGCCGTACAGGATGCCTCGGAAAACCTCCCTCACGCCGATCTGCACGGTCTGACGCGCTTCTTCGCTGGCTTCCGCAAGGACAAGGGACAGCCATGACCTACACCGTCGAGCAACTGGCACCCGGCAGCTACGACGTGTTGCGCGACGGCATCGTCATCGCCAGCCTGGTGTTGGATGTCCGTCGAGGAAGCAGCCGACCGGATACAAGGTCTGTCGAACTGCTCGACGAAATACCAGCGATTAAGCGACCGGCGCCGTTCATGAAGCAGCGGCACGTGTTCAAATTGCGCTCGGCGGCCCTGGAGCGGCTCGGCATTCAAGAGCCTGAGGCTGGGAATGCCGCATGAGCCTGATCTAGAGTCGCCTCATGGCGATCGGCGTCGCCGTCGTGCTCGTCACAACGGTGCGTCTGCTCGAAGCGGCCGACTTAGAATACGCGTTCGAGGATTGCGCTTTTGCAGCCATCGCAGCCGGCATCGTCGTAGCGGCACTACCCTCGTCATGACCACCGGTCTGGAGTTCATCCCCGAGAACGGCGGCGGGGCCGGGATCCGGTTCTGGGAGCGGAAGGGTGAGCAGAAATGAGCCAGCAGGATCAGCGCGCCCGCGTCTTGGCGCTCGCCGCAGACAGCGCGATCATGACCGTGGATCGAGCCACGCTCCGGCTGTTTGATGGCCGTCTGCCACAACGGATTGCCGAAGCGCTGGTGAAGGCCGGCATCGATGCGCCAGAGCGTTTGCTGTTCATGTCAAAGGTAGAAATCGCGGCGCTGCCGGGGGTTGGCCCGGCTGCGCGCCGCGAGATCGACGCCTATCGCATGAGGTTCGTTCCTCATTGAGGCCGCGCTGCCCGGGCGGCCATATAATCACGGCTGACGGCGGCGGAGCCGGGCTCCGGCTCCTGGAGCGGAAGAGATAGACGCCAGCTCGCGACCGATCATCCGCTCACGCGTTCCCCAGCCAACGATAGATCATTGAGGGAACGCTCATGAAGCTCCGCTCGTGTGGGATAGCTGCCGTCACGGCGATGGTGCCGGCTGCCACCGCCGCTCACGCCGAACCTCCGAAGGCCGCTGTTTTCGACTTTCAGCTTGCCAATCTCGGAGCCCAAGGACCGACTGACGCTGACGTTGCCCGTCTCGGCCCTTTGAGCGATCTGCTGCGCGCGCAACTTAAGGTTACGGGCCGCTACGAGGTCGTCTCGACGGATCCGGTCAAAGCGGAGGTCGCCAAGGGCGCGGAGCTACGCAAGTGTGGTGGCTGCGCCGACGACTTCGCCCGCAAACTCGGAGCGGACGTCGCGATCACGGGCGAGATCCAGAAGGTCTCAAACCTGATCCTGAACATCAACTTGTACGTGAAGGACTTGAAGGCGGGGACACCCGAGCAGGCCTACAGCGTCGACATCCGCGGCGACAACGACGCATCGTTTGATCACGGGGTGAAGTACCTCGTGAAAAACAACCTGCCGCCACCCGAGAGCGCCGCCAAGTCAAGCCGATGATGGGCGGGGCGACTTGGAGGCCGGGGTCCGGAGTCGAACCGGACGTGCGGAGCGTTGCGGGCTCCTGGCTGGACACTCACACACCTGGCCGTTCTCTTTGCACCATGCGGTGACGGCAGGCTCAAGGTCGTGCAACGCCGGATCCCCGGATGTTCGTTGATAGCCTTAGCGGCTCGCTACCAGCGAGGGTAGTCGGCGTTGCATTCATTCCCGAGAACGGCGGCGGCGCCGGGCTCCGGTTTCGAGAGCGGAAGGGGTAATATTCTCGGCCGCGAACAGTTGCCACACGGGGTCAACCGGAACAACGATCAGTGAGCCCCCTTCCCTCAGGCTCAAGAACCTGGAGGAAGCATGTCTAAGATCCTGAAGATCTCCACTGCCGTGACGATGCTCACGCTATCTGCGAGCCTCGTTATCGCTGCGCCGTGCAATGTCGGCACGACGACGAATGCGGCTACCGGGAAGGATAGCAGCTCGAATGTCGATGGTGGTTCGACTGCCAAGGTGACCCCCGGCGCCAAGGCCGAGTCTCCCGGCACGGTTGGCGCGATGAACAATACCGGCGCGACCACGAAGGATGACGGCTCGAAGAAGGCGCCTGAGGGTCAGCCCGTAGAGCCCGGCGCCGACAATTGCTAAGCCTGCACCAATCAACTCGGATCGTTCAGCGTAGGATCAAGGCATGAGCAACGTAAAGCAGGCGATGGACACCTACCTAAACGGGCTGCGCAATCAGCACGCCGTCGAGACCCAAGCGATCGGCACAATCCAGAACGAACTGCCCCGGATGGAGGCGTACCCGGACCTGCACGCGAAGATGAAGGCCGACCATGAACGGTCGGTCACGCAGGCTGCCCGGCTGGACGATCTCCTTGAAAAGCATGGATCGAAGAAGTCGCTGCTCAAGGAGGCGGTCACTGGCGCTGTCGCGACGGTAGCCGGCTTCACCCATGCCGGGGCCGACGATGAGGTGCTGAAGAACGTCCTCCCTGCTATCGGCTTCAAGGCCTACGAGATCAGCGCCTACAAGGTGCTTCTCGCCCTTGCCGACGCCTCTGGCGCCGGGGACGACAAATCGGTGCTGGAGCAGTCGATGAAGGAGGAGCAGGAGATGGGCGATTGGCTCGGAAGCAACCTGCCCAACATCGTTCACGCCTATCTTGACCGGAAATCCGCATAGCACGGCATGCGCATATCCGCCCGCCCGTGAACAAACTGGGCGGGCGACATGGTCCTGCCCCTACGCGACGTCGGTGGGCAGCTGCTTCGGCCCATCCTCGCCGACGAGGGTGCCGATCAGCCGCCAGAGTTCCTGATGCTCGGGTCCGTTGCGGTTCGATGCAAGGAAGGTCGCGAGACTGAAATCCGTCACGTGCCCGCCTGAGGCAATGTTGCCGGCGTGCCGAACGAAGCTGTGCCCGGTCGTGGGGTCGACCAGCAGGTACCAGTGGTCGCCATTCGGGCTGGCATAGATCAGGCGACTAGGTTCGGAAGGGCTCATGATCGGCCTCCGGTTAGATGGTCGGGGCTCAGGTCGCTCCTGAGGCGCCTCAGGCGAGTGCCTGCGGATGTAGCGATGGCGTGCCCGAGTACGTGTCTGGCATCAGCGGGCAGCCGTGATGCGACTTCCGGTGTGACATGGTGCGACGGACGGTCGGCCATTTATAGGTGCCGAGGATCGTCACTCGGCCATGGCAGGCCGTGCAACGCTTTAAGGCCCTCACGTGATTGACCGCTGCCACAGTGAGACTGACGGCGCGCCATTCGCCCTCGATCTTCACTTCGCAGATTTGCGATTTGGGCTTCGGCATGAACGCGTGGTGCCATGCCGTGGCGATCCAGGCCAGAGGAGTGTCGTCATATCAGCTTGGGTCAGGAATGGCCGGGCGGCCATGTCATCACGGCTCGCCCGGCCTTGCGCACCTAAGTTTGAGTTCGCCAAAAACGAACATCGAGCGGTTGCTCCGAGGCCCGAAATTTTGCATCGCCCGGAACAGACGCGGACAGCTAGCATATCTATCGATGCGGTCAGGCTCGACCGCTGGAGATCCTACCGATGCGCACCCTGCTGATCCGCTTCGCCGTCACAGGCTTGGCCTTCGCCGTCGTGTCTGCCCAGGCCGCCGCGCCGGCCATGCCTGGCCAGACTCCCAAGGGTCCGGCTCTAATAGATGCCAAGAACATGACCCTTTACACCTTCGACAAAGACTCGGCCGGCAAATCCGCCTGCAACGGCACTTGTGCGGCGAACTGGCCAGCACTTACGGCTGCTCCCGGCTCTGCGGCGTCTGGCGACTGGACCGTCGTGACGCGTGACGATGGCACAACGCAATGGGCATACAAGGGCAAGCCGCTTTACACCTTCGCCAAGGATACGAAGCCTGGCGATGCCAATGGCGACGGCGTTTTCAACGGAGCATGGCACATCGCCAAGCCCTGATCACATCCGCTGCCTCGTCGAGGAGGCCTTGAGGACGAAGCGGTCATAGATGACGCATGATCGATCTGGAGCCTGACGCCGGCTTCCGCGAGCGATTACTCCGCATCGTCAGCAGCAATGACTGACTTCTTGTCTCGACATCCGCCGGAGCCCAGCTCGATGTCATCGGCTGCCGGTACGACCGGTACGGGACCGGCGTGTCGCTGAAGGGCTTTGCGGATGGGCGGTACCGCTCCTGACAGCATGCCGCGCTTCATGGGGAAGGTACTGAGGCGAGCCGGTGATGGCGGCTCGGACAAGTGCCCTATCTCGGCCCAACACTGGCTCACGAGAAGGTACATGTCCCACTTCCAAGCTTCCCGCCACGCCGATCGCACAAGCTCGCGAACGAAAGCGGAAACTCGCGAGACGACATCTGCCGAGGTGCGGGAAGAGATTGAGGAGGAGCGCCGGGCCGTCGAAGAGCGCACCGAACGATTGCGAGCGATACGGCTCGCGCACGAGAACAAAGCTTCCTGATCGACTCACCGGTCAAGGTTACGTGCGGCATCGTGAGGATCCTGAGGGATCGAACTAAGGAATGAGATTTGGCTGAACATCAGAGTAGAGAGCGAATGCAGGCCGAGGCGGCTTTCGCAAAAATTCAGGATCGTCCCGATGCACAGGAACCCGCCCGGCCGAGTATCAGCGCTGCAGATCAGAATACCGCCCGGCTGAAGGCTGCGCGCTTGGAACGAGATGCCGCCGCGGCTGACCCGAAGAAGCCGTAATTTGCCTGGTGTTGCGAACCTTCTCACCGAGAACCTGAAAGCGAAGGGCTATATGAAATAGGCGCTGCTCGCTCCGGCCGATTGCAGCCATACATCTCGCGCCGAACGACACAGCAAAGTCCGCTGCGATCGAATGGTTGAGCGCGCCATGACGAAGCTTGCCCTTGTCGCTTCCCTCGCCACGCTGCTTGGCGGCACAACTATCGCTCAAGCTCAATCTTACAGTGCGCCAGCCGGCGAGCCCGCCGCGACCGAACCAGGCGGCACCGAGAGTCGGGACGGCCGAGCCAATGTCCTCGAAGGTATTCGAGACGGGGAGGCCGTTGGTGTCCCGCCTCGGGCAACAGAAGAGTACATTGGCGAGCGGCGGTTGCGTCGTAGGGAGGACCGGCGCCTTGAGAACGAAGATTAGTCCGAAGCTTCTCACTCATCTGCCGCCTTGTCGAGGAAGCCTTGAAGGCAAAGCGGTCCTAATGGATAAGATTGCGGCGAACCTCTCTAGTGTTCTGGGAGATTCGATCCTAGAGTCGACTGCTGTCGCGCACTTGCTTCCCGACGTCGTCTTGAACGCTCTCAATGCATGGATCGCGGACCAGCCCGATCCCAAACCGTCTCGGGCCGATGCTATCCGCCAGATCCTAGCCGAGCACCTGAAGGCGAAGGGCTACCTGAAATGAGGGGCGCGCCGCTCGCGATCTGGGCTTCTACGGCGCGCCTTTCCTATTCGTCGCGCGTTCCCTCCCCGATGGCGAACGCTGACGCCAACCAGGAGGCTTCCATGGCCGATCAAGATCGTGCGCTCATCGACACGCACGGCGAACAGGACAACGTCGCCCTGGCTCAATTAGGAGCGGCCGTGATCCTGGCTTGGCCCTTATTGGAGCCTGACATGCAACGCGATTTGATCGCGACAGCGGCCGTCGTGGATGGCGTGCAAAGAGACGCAAGCTTTGAAGAAGTGCTGACTCGGCTTGTTCAGATGAACAATCGGAGCAGAGGTTAAGGATGGCTTACGCCTCACAAGTGCTCGAAGGCGTGGGGCTACCTGAAATGACGCTGGCCGCGCTCGCGATGGGCCTGAGCGTCCTCATCGTAGCAGCAGTAGCCCTGAAGCTCCTCAATGACGCTGGCTCTCAGGGGGCTCCCTTTCTGGTCATCGCCGCCGGGGGCCTAGCCAGTGGCGCTGTTTCCCTGCTGAGGTGAGCCATCCCGAACCAGACTCCGCCTTCCGCGATCGACTACTCCGCATTGCCAGCGAGATCGATCGCCCGCTTGTCGTGGCTTCAACAGGTCCCGCGCTCGACATCCTCGGCCGCAAGTATGATCGGTTCAGGACCGGCGTACCGCTCAAGGGCCTTGAGGTGG
>NZ_JAKSXX010000253.1 GCF_022829385.1 Methylobacterium sp. J-070
GGGGCGAGGGGGACCAGGTCCAGGACCTCGTGGAGGGCCTGAGCGAGGCGGCGACGCGGATCGGCGAGGGGGTCGGGGTGATGGCGGCCGTGGGCGGACAGACCAAGCGGCTGGCGGTCAGCGCCGCCGTCGAGGCGGCGCGGGGCGGCGAGGCCGGCGGCGGGTTCGCGGTCGTCGCCGGCGAGGTCAAGGAGCGGGCCGCGCAGAGCGCCAAGGCCACCGAGGAGATCAGCCAGCAGATCGGCCAGATCCAGGGGGTGACCGGCCAGGCGGTCTCGGCCATCGGCACGATCACGGCGCG
>NZ_JAKSXX010000258.1 GCF_022829385.1 Methylobacterium sp. J-070
GCTCAGCGGTTTGCGGTGGTGACCGGCGAGGTGACGCCGCCGAGGGACACCCAGGCGACGGAGTCCTGGCTCTCGCGCTTGATGAACACGTAGCCGGTCTTGTGCCAGGGCAGGATCGCGTTGGTCTTGTTGTCGAGCACGAGGTCGCCCCGGTCGGTGATCAGCGTCAGCACCGCGTGGCCCTCGCCCTTCTCGTCGATCACCACGGTCATGCGCATCGCCCGCCGCGGCAGGCCGGCCTCGGCCAGCAGGTGGCGCTTGAGCAGCTGGAAGTCCTCGCAATCGCCGATGCCGTCCTCGGCCAGGTCCCAGCGGTCGGCCACGTGCAGGTGGTCCTGATCGGTCATCGGCTCGACCGCCTTGTTCACCCGCCGGTTTACCGACACGATCGTCGCCCAGCTCGCCGCCGTCAGGCTGATCCGCGCCGGCTCGCCCCGGTCCACCGCGCACTCGGCCGCGTACGACTGGCAGAACGTCACCCAGGCGGCGATCGGCTTGGCCTCACCCTGAAGACGCGCCCCGACCTCGTTCGGAAGGCTCGCCAGGGTCTG
>NZ_JAKSXX010000270.1 GCF_022829385.1 Methylobacterium sp. J-070
GCGGGGCGAAAGCAGGCGGTCCAGGCACAGCTTCATCGCGCCCCCGTCGCCGGCCAGGGCCTGCTCGATGGCCTTGCGGGACAGGGCTTCCGCCTCGCCCTCGAAGATCGCCTCAAGGGCCAGCGTGGAGCGGTTGCGCGAACCCAACGCCCCTGCAGGAGCGCATCGCGGTCGCCGGTGCCGATCTGGCCGTCAGCCCCCGACCTCGGTGTGCAGCCGGGCGCGCAGACCCGCAAGGATAGCGCCGCGCAGATGGTGCGCTCGCATCTGAACGAGCTGCTGCGTGATGGCGTGCCGGGCTACGCGCAGGCGAACGACGCATCGTCTGCCCTCGCCCGTCAGATCGAGGCCGTGCAGTCGGGCAGCGATTTGTTGCGGTCCGGCCAGGGTGCTACCGCACCGGCCGACCTCGCGCGGCAGCTTGCCGGCATGGCCCCGGCCGAGCGCGCCGCGATGGCGCAGGGTTCTCGTGCGGCGATCGACCAAGCGGTTGGGACGAAGCCGAACGACCTCACCGCCCTCCAGGGCCTGCTTCAGATCGACCCCCGCAGCGGTCAGGGTGGGTGGAACACCGCCAACCTCGCCCAGCTTCACGGCGAGGATCCGGTGAACCGGATCGTCGGGGCTGTGAACCGGGAACGGGCGTTCACCGACGCGGACAGCAACATCGTTCGGAATTCCCAGACGGCACAGCGGACCCAGGCGGCCGACCGGATCGCACCGCGCACGACGATGGGGGACGATCTCGGGGGGACGATGGCGGGGCTCGTCGGCGGCCCGAAGGGTTATGCCCTGTCGCAGGCTGCACGGGCCGGTAAGGCGGTCATCAATGCCATGGGCCGCGAGTCCGATGTGGCGCGCAACCGTCAGCTCGCGGATGCCGTGACGATGACGCAGGGCGACAGGCTGGAAGCCCTGCTGTCGGCGATCCAGGCTCGTGGCGTGACGCAGCAGCGGGCGGCGGCACTCGGCCAGCTTGGAGCCCGCGGAACGCAGGCGGCGATGCTGTCTCAGTCGGATCGAGTACGGCCGTACTTCCCAGCAGCCCTACCAGCTTTTGGGCGGTGAGCGCGCCGAGCGTAGATGTCAGCGCCTAGCCAGATAGGTAAGAAAATGGCCCAGAACCCAGTGTGGCCGATATGGTCGATCACCCACGGATACGACCATTCCACGCCGCCGCGGATGGCCCAGCCCAACACCGTCATGACGACGGCGAAGACGATGAGGACGGTCGGGGGTTCGGCCCAGCGGCGCATGTCTGAGAATGTGGCCCCGCCTCGCGGTTCTGTCGATAGCCTCGGATTTGGCCTGAGAAGGTCCAGAAAAGGCAACAGGCGAAAACCGCACTCGGCTACTCGCAACCCAGCGACGGCCGCCAGCGGGCCAGATTTCGCAACGCAGGGGCATTCCGCATGAGTGACGGGCCGAGCTTCGGAGGCTTGCCCTCCTTCACGGGTGGCGATGCGCCGTTGAGCCCGTCCATCCAGGAGTGGCTGCAGATGCAGCAGCTCGCCCAGGCGCAGGGTCAGGGCGGTATGGGTCAGCACGTGCCCCAGGCCACGCCGCCGGGGTTCACCGGGTACCAGCCGCAGACGCCGCCAACGGGAACACCGACGCCCGTGGTGCAGCCGCAGGCGCAGAGCCTCGCCTCCGCGGCCATGAGCGCGCTGGGCCCGAACAGCGCCGAGGCGGCAACGCCGGATCCGAACGACATCCGCGGCCGGTTCATCTCGACCCTGCAGCAGGGCGGTCTGACCAACCCGAACGGCCTGGGCGCGGTCGCGGCCTACGCGCAGCATGAGAGCCGCTATTCGCCCTCGAACATCACCGGATCATGGTCGGACCCAAGTGAGAGCGGCCAGGCCGGCACGTCGGGCGGCATCCTGTCGTGGCGCGCCGATCGTCTCGACAACATGCGCGCTGCGACCGCCGGCGCCGCCGATCCAGTCGCGGCGCAGGCCAAGTTCCTCCTCCAAGAGAACCCGCAGCTCACGCAGGGGCTGCAGAGCGCCGGCAGCCCCGAGGAAGCGCATCGCCTGATGGCGGACGCATGGAAGTTCGCGGGCTACAATCGCCCCGGCGGTGAGAACGCGGCGCGGCTGGCGACGACGCGAGCCTACGCCAACAGCTTCGCGAACGGGCAGGCCCTGCCGAGCCCCGGTTCCTCGTCGGTTTCACCTGGCATCGCTCGACCGGCCGGGACCTCGATGGGCTCGACCGCGCAGGCCGGCGGGTTCGGGCTCGCCGGCGTCCAGGGTCTCGGGTCGGCCGTACCGGGCCAGTCATCGCCGACGCCAGACGTGGCGTCCCTGTCCGGGCAGCCCCTGACAATGGACGGCCCTCCCGCGCAGCCGCAGAGCAATTCCTACGGCAACATCGCCAATGCGCTTGGCGCCCTGAAGCAGCAGCAACAGCAGCAGAAACCGCCGCAGCAGATGAAGCTGGCTCAGCCCTACCGGCCGCAACCGATCGGCCTACAGCAGGCTCAGCAGATGTTCGACCCAGGAAATTCTACGGCACCCTGCGCAATGCCGGGGTGCGAGGCGTTTGACACGCAGAAATTGTATATCCAAGTTTCGGAAAGGAACCGGAAAGACCTGTCGTGATAGTTGCGGTCTCGGCTGAGATGGGCGCCGTTCGGCCAAATGTTCGCGCAAGCGACCGACAGGATCCCTGAACATGAGCATTAGGGCGGACGCGCTGCGCGAGAAGGCGAAGCTCCTCGACACCGTCCTGGACACGATGGATCAGGGCCTGATGATGATCGACGCCGCCGGCGTCGTTCAGGTGTGCAACGCACGCGCCATAGCCTTGCTCGATTTGCCGCTGGAGTTGATGCGGTCCCGACCGACCTTCGAAGCAGTACGACAACACCAGCTCGCGCACGGTGAGTTCGGCAAGTCGAGTGAAACCCTGCGCCAGTGGGTAGCCAACAACGGCCTGGAACGCGGCGCTCACACCTACGAGCGCGAGCGCCCTAACGGTACTGTCTTGGAGATCCGAACGGTGCCGCTGCCGGAGGGTGGCGCGGTGCGTACCTTCACCGACATCACCGCTCGCACGCGCGCCGAGGAGACGCTGAGAGTCAGCGAGGCACGTCTTGCCATGGCGCAGGACGCTGGCAGCGATGGGCTGTGGGATTGTGATCTCACGACCGGCGAGGCGTGGTCCTCGGATCGCTGGTGGGGCGTACTCGGCTACGAGCCCGGCGAGTTGGCCAGTCATGCCCACACATGGCGCGCGCTAATCCACCCTGAGGATACAATTCCGGCAGAGCGTGCGCTAGCCGAGCATCTGAGCGGGCGCATGCCGACGTTCGCGTGCGAGCATCGGATGAAGCGTAAAGACGGCTCTTGGGCGTGGATGATGACGCGCGGCAAGGTCGTATCGCGTGATTGCGATGGGCGAGCGCTGCGGTTCATCGGCACGCAGATCGATATCAGCGCGCGCAAAGCGGCCGAGGGGCAAATTGCTCATATGGCTCGCCACGATGGTCTCACCGACCTGCCGAACCGCGCTCTGTTTTACGAGC
>NZ_JAKSXX010000272.1 GCF_022829385.1 Methylobacterium sp. J-070
AACGGTCTCGTTCGGCCCAAGCTTGCCCGAGAACCGAGCTAGATGACCGAGGCTCGGCTCATTCAGGCCGCCGGCGTTCGCGAACGTCGCGAGCGCGATACCAACGAGGAACTCAGCTTCCGCTTCCGTCACCGCTCGTCCGCTCAGCGTGCTGGAAGCGCCACGCACGGCCAGCACCGCCTGCCGAAACGCGAGGTCATTTTGCAGGTCTGCTAGCCGGGTCATCGAACTGTGCCTGCGCGATTGGTTTTGAACTCAGCCGAGCCCCCTCCGCGATCGGTTCGATGGATGGAGGTTGCCGAGTATCCATAGATTTAAGACCGCGGGAGCTGCTTGATGCCGCTGAGGGGCCAAAGCCGGTCCGTGAGCGCAAAGGCAGCTTCTGTGAGGGTCATACTGGAACACCGCGTGTAGGGTAACGCTTCGTCAGGATGCGGGCCAGCTTCAGCGGCCAGCGGATTGCCGTCTGACCTCCAACGTGATCGAAAAATTCGCATGAGTCTCGTCCCAGATTTTCTCGCCCGCTTTGCCCGGACGGTAACCGCTTACGCCGGCGATGAAGCGCTGATGCAGGCCGGGGTTTCGGCCACTGCCAACGTGATCGTGGCTGACGGCGAGGTGGCGGGCGACGAGTTCGAGACCGCACTTAAGGGCGTGCTGGCTCACCCGGACGTGGCGAAGGGCTACGACGCCCTGATGCTGGAGGAGGCCCTGTACGATGCAAACGGCCGGGCGCGTACCCGGGCCGGGCGCGCAGACAACCTGCGTCGGGTCGCGGCGATTGCCGTACGACCCGCAGAACAGCGCGAGAGCGTGTTCTTGGTGGCGGTGGACGTGGCCGACCATGACGGCATCGCCGAGATTGAGCATGCCGCGCTGGCAGAGATCGCCGCGGCCTTGCTCGTCGATAAGGCAAGGCTGCTAGAGTCGGTGCCGGCTCGATCTACGCGATTGTCCCCGTCGGCATAGGTCTGACATCGCCCAGTGTAGCAAGCAGCAGCCAGTGAGCCTGGTGCTCCGGACCGCCACGATCGGCAGCGAGGAAGGCGGACAGGCCAATCTCGGTTACGTGCCCTCCCGAGGCGGCGTTACCATCGTGCCGAACAAAACTTTGCCCGGTCCCCGGATCGCACAGCAGACGCCAGCGGTCGCCATTCGAGCTGACGTAGATGTCGCCTCCAGATTCGATCGTCACAGCGGTCGCGCCTCTCATCACGTAGCTTGGAGGATACACCATGAAATTCACGATTACCCTCACGTTTCTAGCGATGGTTGGCTTCTCTGCGACCGTTCATGCGCAAGGGTTGGAGCGAGGTGCTCGTGACGGGGCCGCGCGCGGCGAGGAGATGGCTGGTCCGCTCGGGGCCGTCGTCGGCGGCGCTATCGGGGCGGCCGTGGGTACGGCCAACGGCATCCTCGGCGTCGACCGCCGGAAACGCTTCCGCATCTACGCGCTCGGTGAACACCGCCCATCCATTGCGCTCGCTGGCCCAGTACGGGTCGGGGCCGTGCTGCCGGAGGACGGGGTCGTCTACTACGATGTGCCGCGAGAGTTCGCGCTGCCGGAGTACAGTTACACAATCGTCAATGGCCACCCGGTGCTCGTCGAGCCAGGGAGCCGGCGCATCGTGGAGGTGATCGAGTGATG
>NZ_JAKSXX010000278.1 GCF_022829385.1 Methylobacterium sp. J-070
GCTCGTAAAACAGAGCGCGGTTCGGCAGGTCGGTGAGACCATCGTGGCGAGCCATATGAGCAATTTGCCCCTCGGCCGCTTTGCGCGCGCTGATATCGATCTGCGTGCCGATGAACCGCAGCGCTCGCCCATCGCAATCACACGATACGACCTTGCCGCGCGTCATCATCCACGCCCAAGAGCCGTCTTTACGCCTCATCCGATCCAGCTGGAGGCGCGGCCATGATCGCTTCCCTCCCCGACCCGCCGACCGCTACCAGTGTCGTCGCATACGTGCAGAGCATCGAGCGCCGCGACCCGGCGGATCCGGCTGCCGTGGCTTTTCAAAACGCTCTGCTCCGCGCCGGCCTAGAGATCGATGCGCTGGCGGTCTCGCAGCCATTGAGACGATAGCCGATGCGGTTGCCGCCGACGATCCTGACCGTGCCGCCGCCAGGACTGCCCTGCACCACGCTGTCTGGGCTGGCCTGCTGCCTTGATCAGAGAAAGTCCGAGATGAGCGTCCGCTCAGCTGCCCAGTTGGCTTAGCATCTCTTCGAGCGTGTCGAGCAGGCTGTCGAAGTCGGCCACGGCCGCGATCAGGCCGTCGGTAGGTTGCCGCCATGGATCCGTTGGGCCGTGCAGCATCTCTCCGAGCATTGCCTTGACGCTCGTAACCTGTCCGCGTCCGGCCGCGATCGCGGATCTGATCAGACCCGGATCGGCTTGCACGAGCGTTCCATCTGCGGTTCGGCGGTCCAGCATACGCTGCAGAGAAATCAGGTTCGTCGCTAGCGTGTACAGGTTGGTCGATGCGGGCTCGCTGGTCAGCTCACCGCCATGATCCGGTGCCCTGCGCGTCATCGCTCTGTACCCAGCTGCACCGCAGGTCGGAGCGGAGGCAACTCGGCCAGTTCCAGCAGCACGCGCGCGCCCCTGATCGCAGCCATCGTTGCTCCAGAGGCTTCGTGCTCGCGAGCCTCGGCCTCCAATTCACCGAGGCGTTCGGCGAATAGCTTTGCCCGACGTGAGTTGTTGGGCTCTGGCATTTCGCCAAGCAAGTCGATCAGCGCTGCCATGAACGCGCATGCTGATTTGACAGTTGGAGCGGTGTCGGCTGGCACGATGCGTTCCTGGGCCTACCACAAAACACATCTTATGACCGTCACGTTGACCCATGCCCCTGCATTTGACGGGATCGATGCACGTTATCATTGAGCAGTTTGGATAGCGTCCTGAGGCTTGTCACCTTCATCCTGATGTGGCTCTCCTGTGCTCGCAGGTATAGGGACGCGACCCCTGCCAGACATGGAGAACGGTCCCACCCTCAATTTCACAGCGCGCTCGGAAAGCGTTGTAATCGCTTGAGGAACTGACAGCTGTGAGAATAGGTGAGGCTGCCACCAACAAGGCAAAGCCGCCACATAGGGACAACAGAAGCCAATTTACGGCACCGAGAGTGGGACGCCTTGGTTGCTCTGTCCATTCACGCATCGGTGGTGCGGGTGCCAAGAAGGCCAAGGTCATGCCGGCCCAAGTAAGCATAATCATCATCTAACGAGGCCTGTGAGAGGCCGCAGGCTGCTCGGCTTGGACGCTAGGCTCCGCCTTCTGCGCCAAGGCGACGAGACCAACGAACGGACCGAGGCAGAGCACGATGAGCAAGAGGAATGCCGTCACAGCTTGAGCATGCCGTTTGGTTATCTGGATCATCGCGCAGCCGACGGTGAAAGCCGCGGCCAGCACGATCGCGAACGCTTGCTCATTCATAGCGTCATTCGCCTTTTTGGGTTCGGCCCTGCGCTCACGCGACGGTGTATCTGAAGGGTCCTTCTTGTGGGCCAACCTGGGTTCGGTCCCCCAGGATACGGCGGCCAGAAGCAATAATCTGGATCGTCTGTCGGCTATCGCATGCAGTCCGCGCCATGATCTCCAAATCGCGCAGATATGAGATCAGCAACTCCTGTCGAGCCGGATCTTTGTTAAGGGCATCACCTACCTTTAACGAGACGGTATGCTCAAGCTCAACCCAGAAATTCCTTGGAATTTCCATTTGATGGGACATGGGTGCCACTCGATCCGACGGTCCAGCTCTTTCTCGGCTATCCACGGCCTAAGCACTTTATCGAATGTTGGGTTTGGATCGTCTTTATGGGCCGCTTTGCCGCCCACGAGCGCGTCGCCATCAATGCCGAGAGCGAAGCCGTGCGGCAAATAGCCCTGACTACGGCCGTCACCATCGAGGTTCGGGACGATGCGAGTCGGGTTCAGCACCAAGCCGCTGTCGCCGCTCTCCAAGCTCTCGCCGAGGGCGCCCGAGACCTGATGCTGCAGGGGTGAGCCGGAAGCAGCCGGGTAAGCCTCGCGCGCGCGCGCACTGCTCGCAAGACTCAGCCAGCCTCGCTCCTGAGATACGCCAGCACCGCTGCCAGCCCATCAGCTGACGCGCCGGCTACGCCTCGGCACATCCGCCGGAACGCCACCGTCTCGGCCGTGTGCAGCCCGGTCCGGTAAGCGCCGTTCCGCTCACCTCTTGGTGCGCCGCTTCCCATGGCCCCGCCGTGCATCCGGCATCGCATCTTCCCGCTGATTGCCGGCGACTGGCACGCCATCCCGTGCCGGGTCCGGGCACAGCACCGGCGCGACAGGCGCAAATGCGAGGGCTCGCGGCTCTGTGGGTGCATGGGGTTGGCTTCCATTTTTCCGCTCCCCCCGGGGGGCTGACTGACATTCCCGACAATTGCCTGACCGCCTTCCATCCAGGTCGCGCTCGAAGGTCGAGACGACGTTGTCGGCGATCAGGGTGGCGAACCGCTCAAGGTCGGGGCTCGGCATCATCTTGGTGTGCCTACAATAAGATATTTCTTTCAACATAGCGTATTGCGTTTTGCCACGCGACAACAGACTGTGCTGTCTTCCCCAAGGACAGGTGCATCGTGGACAAGAGCGTTGAGACCATCGAGGCTGCGGCCGTCGATCATGTAGAGCTGACAGCCAACATCGTCGCGGCCTATGTATCGAACAACTCGGTACGGCCTGCCGACGTGGCGGAGCTGATCGCCAGCACGCACGCTGCGCTCGCTGGGCTCAGCACCTCTGCAGCGCCGGCTGCTCCTACGGTCGACAAGCCGACGCCGGCCCAGATCCGCAAGTCGATCACCCCCGACGCGCTGATCAGCTTCCTCGACGGCAAGCCGTACAAGACCTTGAAGCGGCATCTCACCGGCAACGGCTTGACCGTGGAGGAGTACCGCGAGCGCTTCGGGCTGCCGCGGGACTACCCCTCGACGGCGGCCAACTACTCGGCGCAGCGCTCGGCGTTGGCCAAGAACCTCGGGCTCGGCCAGCAGCGGCGGATGGCGGCTCCGAAGGCTGCTGCGGCTTCTGAGACCGTCTCCGAGAAGCCGAAGCGGGCTGGCCGGCCGCGGAAGGCAAAGGGTAGCGCTTAGGCGTAGGGCGCCCTCGACGAGGTGTCCCGCCGAACCTTCGCCCAAGATGGCGTTCACGAAGCCAGTTTGACACTCGAAGCTCTGGCGGACACCCATGCGACGCTCCTTCGCACTCCTCACCGCTCTAGCCGCCCTCGCCTGCCTCGCCACGGCGGGACGCGCGCAGAGCACGCCCGAGCCGACTAGAAAGCCTGCAGTAGGTGCGGCAGCTGCCGGCGAGGAAGCTGCGTCGGCGGTCGACCCAGCGGTGCACGACCGGTGCCGACAGCGGGCGGACAGTCAGAAGCTCAGAGAGGGGCCGGAGCGGAAGGCCTTCATGGGGACGTGCGTCACGCCGGAGGATTGAAGCGCTGCTTTGTCCAGCAACTCCTGCCTCTTACAAGAACCCGCTCCCCGAATGCCCCTTAAAGGCGTTCGCCCGCCGGATGTAGCCCACGACGGTCCTCGGATCCCGGTGGCCCGACTGGTCCATGATGCGCGCGAGATCCGCGCCACGCTCGGCCAGCCTCAGCACTCGCCGCCACCCACGTCGACCCTGCCACGCGCTACATCGCATCTGTCGCTCCGGCTCGAATGCCGAACGGCACAGGGGCGAACCGCGTCGCCACGGGATCAGGCCCATTCACCTATCCCGCTCGCAGCGTCGCCGATCCATCGTCCGGATTGGTCATTTCACCCCGCAAGCCTGTTAGCCCAGCTGGGCCTGTGCCCAAGTGGCCAACGACACTTCACCCCCTACGCCCATCTCTGCATCTGGGCTGAGGGGGTTTTGGTGACTTGCGCAACGGACCAAATGGGCGTTTGCCCGTCAGGGCGCTCGGGTTAAGGCTTCGTTGACCATTTGGGCATCAGCTTGCTTGGGCGCTTGGGAAGGCGCGCAATGGGGATCTGGAGCAATGGCTGTCATCAGCGTGTGCAGCACGAAGGGTGGGGTGGGAAAGACGACACTTGTGATCTGCCTGGTAGATGCCTACGCACGCCAGGGCGGAAGCGTCGCCATCATTGACGCTGATCCAAACGGGCATGTGTCCTCTTGGCGCGAGCGGGCCGGCGAGGACTGCAGCGTGGATGTGATCGCGGACGTGACTGAAAAGACGGTCCTCGACCGGATCTCCGATGCCGCCTCACGCTACAGCCTTGTGTTTGTGGATCTGGAAGGCGCGGCCTCCCAGGCTGTGACCTACGCGATCGCGGAAAGCGACCTGGTGCTTATCCCCTCGAAGGTGTCCGGCATGGATTTACAGGAGGTGTTCCGCACCTATGAGGTGGTGCAGCGGGCGGAGAAGATGCTGCGTCGGCCGATCCCGGCTCGAGCAGTGTTTACTCAGATGTCGCCGCTAAGCAGCCGTGTCGCCCAACACGCGCGCCAGGAGGTCCAGGCCGCCAGCATCCCGGTGCTGCGTACCGAGATCATCCAGCGTGCGGCATACCAGAGCATCCACTTCACCGGCGCGACGCCCGCCCATCCGGACGGCGATCTTAAGGCCCTGCAGGAGGTAGCCGGTGTGCTCGGCGAACTCATCGAGGTACTGGCAGTCCAGCAGCAGGCGGCTTGAGCATGATGAAGCCCGCCTTCCAACCCGCGCCGCGTCCGCGGCCCCGCATCTCACCTGAGGACGCTCAGCAGCTTGCAGTGGCTACCAGCGACCTGGGTTTCACACGGCCCTCGTCCGCGCCTGAGGCGCGGGCCGCGGCACCGGTGGTGAACGAAGCCAAAACTGCCCTTCCACCCACCCCGATTGCCCAAGAACCCAAAACCCCACTTGCCCCAGTGAAGGGTACGGCGCTCAAGTTTGAGGTGCCAGATCCGGTTTGGACGGCGTTGCGCCAAGAGGCGCTGAACCGCCGGGTCACAGTGAAGTACCTGGTGCTCGAAGCCCTGGCGGAGAAGGGCTACAACGTCGATCTGGCCGCGGTACCCGAGGACGGGAGACGCCTGCGATGATCGAGGTAGCCCTTGTTACGGTCATCGCGGCGGCCCTGAGCGCTGCAGCAGCCGGCGCCGTCAGCGGACAGGGAGCCGAATGATCACCACCGCCTTCCTCGTGATGCTGGCGGGCACGCTTGGCGCCGTCGGCATCGTCGTCCTGGCACTTGAGCAGGCGCCGCAACGCCGCCGATGAAGCGGCCACCAGACGCCGACCGCCTCGCCCTTAAGCTTGAGGTGGCTGAACTGCGCCAGCGGCTGGCGGCAGCCCAAGAAATGCTGGTGGAGACCGCGATCGACGCCAGCCAGCTGCATGCCCGTATCGACAGCCTGCAGGACAAGCTTGCCCGCGTCCGAGCCGATCGGAATGCTTGGCGCGCGGCGGCTCGGGCATCGGGCAGGGCGGTGGCCTGATCGCTTGACCCTAAGGACGAGGAAGGTAGCCATCATCCTGTCTGATGGTACCGTCGATTGTTCGCATAGAACGCTCCCCGACTGATCCCCGGGCCGACAATCACGCCACCAATACCGAACAAAAGAAACTCGCCTGTCATTTGCTCATTGGCAATTAGCTCGGCTGTTCTAAATAACGAAAAGGCAATCAATCCCAGTCCACACCAACGAACAATCTGATTATTCGTCGCGGTTGCTCTAATCGATTTGATGGATCGTATTGGGTATGTAGTACCAGCCACCCATAGGATACCATTGCCAACCTTTACTAGCCCGTCGTTGAACAGGAAACCATCGGCCATGGCGTGCGCGCGCAATACAGCAGCTGATCGAGCGATAGCTTGACTCCGCGAAACGAGGCAAACTTTAACGATCACACCCAGGGGCCCGCCTCCCTATTCCACCGTGCGCAATCTCACGGGCGGCAGTTCGCTCCCCGGTGTGGTCGCGTCCCGCTGGTAGAACCCCCGCCGGTCGCCCCTCTCGACCTCGCCCAGCCGGCCAATCATCGAGAAAAAAATAAGAAATTTTAACTCGCTGTTTCGATCGAATAAATTAGCCATTGAAGGTCAATGGATCAATCACGCGCAATCGGAGTTGAATTGACAACAGGAGTTTCCTGCCCGCTCCATCTGATTAGGCGTCCAAAATGACCAAGACAATCCTGGCAGCAACTTTCATCGCCGCGCTCGCCTCGCCGGCTCTTGCGCAAGCCGTGATCGAAACACCCACCAGCACGACCGTCATTGTTCCACCGGGCGCTCGCGGCGTAGTGACGCGGCAGAGCGGTTCGACAGGTGCCGAGGGCGCTGCCACCTATTCGCCCACCGGCCGCGCCGCGGACGGCATCGCGACCGACTCAGCCGCAGCCGGCAATGCGGGTCAGCCCTCGCGCGTTGGATCGACGGGTAGCACTGGCGGTGGCGGCTCGGGTCAGTAACCACCTTTAGCCCGCCCGGTTCGCCGCGGCGGGCTTCTTCGTGTCTACGGCTCGCCTGTGCCCACGATCGTCAGCAGATCGCGCCCGGACTGAGTCAGGAACCACGCTTGGCGCCGTAGCACCCCAGGCTTTGTCCGCAGCTCGACAAGCCCGAGTTCGGCGAGCACCAGCATGATGTTTGGATCGACGGAAGGCCACATGCCGGTGCGGGTCGCACCGCAAGCGCGGAGGGCCTTCAAGTGGCGACCATAGACGGGAGTGTACGGTTCAGGCGGCATACCGCTAGGCTACGGGCATCGTCCGCACCAGCCACATCCACGCTCATCGTTCGTTTTTAGCCTCGACCTGGCGCACGAGCGCCCACAGGTAGATGGCGGATGCAGCCGCGGCGCATGCCATGACATCAAGGGCTTGGGCAGCTGGTAGGGTCATACGAACACCTTGTTGCCCGGCTGTCACGGGAGTGTTTCCCGACCGGGTACGGCGATCACGACCCGGCGAGCGGGCTACACTCCCGTGAGCCAAAGATCAGAGCTGCTGGACCCGCTTAGACGTGTCGCGGTGCCGGTAGAAATCCCAGAGCAGGAACGCCGGGAACGGGATCATGATGGCGAAGAAAATCCAGTCGAACATCTGTGGCACGGGGTAAGCCTCCTGCAGTCTATAGAAGGGCCAACCCGCTTCGGGCTCTGCAGGTACGAGGTGCGCTTTCGCCACGCAGGCGCCTGTACTCATGTGTCAACCCCATCACACCCTACGACCAGCCTAAGCGCTGGCGCGGCCGTCGGCCGAGCCAGTCCGCAGAAGGGCGCGAGCTAAACCTTGTCGTGTGGCTCAGTGGGCTCCACGCTCGAACCAAGTGCCCCGCCTCCGAGCATATCGATCGGGGTATGCTTATCCCCGCCTGTCTTGCCCGTTCCATCGTTGCTCCCCGAATTGTGAGGATTGATCTCGCGCCGCTGATCGCGTGCGGGACCGGCAAAGTCTGTGAGGGGGCGCCATGGAGTAGCGGGTGCACCCAGACGGATGGCACTCGGGAGGCGGAACATCCACCCTGCGAACAACATCCACGGCACAACGAAAACAATAAAAGCGGTTAGACCCATGGCGTTCCTCCTCCCAAAAGCTGGGGATTTGGATCAAACGTCCGGTGATCAGCCTTTGATCCTCACTGTTGTATTCGCCGCACCTGCGTAGCCGTCCACGTTCCGCCGCGCGCGGCCGGTATCCCGCGAGCATTCAGCGCCGCCGCAATCTGGCGCAGCGAGACCGCACCCTCAGCGCGCACGCCGGCGAGCACCGGGGCGAGGTCCTCGGACCGCTCCTCGGCCCGCTGCGCTTGGCGGGCCCGCCCGCGCACCTGGCCGGCCTCCCGGTTCGACAGGTTCTCGGGCTTGCCCAGTCGCACGCCGCGAGCCTTGGCGTGCGCCAGCGCGGCCTTTGTCCGGGTCGAGATCATCTTGCGCTCGGCCTGGGCGACTACCGCCATGATGCCGACCACCAGCTCGTTCGCCTCCGGCATGTCGGCCGCCACGAAACGGACGCCGGCCTTCTGCAGGTTCAGCAGGAAGGCTGCATCACGGGACAGCCGGTCGAGCTTGGCGATGACCAGCGTTGCGCCGTGAAGCCGGCACAGCGCCATGGCCTCCGCTAGGCGAGGGCGGTTGTCCCGGGACCCGCTCTCGACCTCGACCAGTTCGGCCACATGGCGCCACGAACCGCCGTTGAGGAAATCAGCGACCGCCTTCCGTTGAGCCTCCAGCCCGAGGCCGGATCGGCCCTGCCGCTCGGTCGAGACGCGCAGATAGGAGACGAAGGCGGAAGCCATGCTGAATTCGCGGGGTGTCTCGTTCGGTCAAACGAGCGTTTAACCGGATGAAACACCTGCCTGCGATGACGTGGCGGACACACCGAGGCTTCCCCGGAGCTTCCCTCGACCCATCTCAGGATTATTCGCCGCGACGCGGTCGGGGTTGTGCGCGAGGCCGGGCGAGCCGTGATGATATGGCCGCCCCGCCGGTGATGTTCGTGCCCTTCAGCGCCGCTACATCGGGGATCGCACGGTCTCCGCGATCTAAGGTAGCCTTGCGGCATGACCATGAATGACGACGTGAACGGCGAAGCCGTGGAAGCTCTGGTCGCGGTCGGCTACATGGTCGAGCGCTTCGATGAGGATCCGGGGCTATGGCGAGTGAACGGCGAGGTGATGACTGGTGCTGAGCTTCTCGACGTGGCGCAGCGTATGGGGCTCATGGCCGGGTAGGATCGGGGGCAAGTGAGCCGTGATGGTATGGCCGCCCGGCCCAGGCGCCTTCCTCATCAAGGCCGCGGGCAATCGCGAAAAGTCCTGATCCATGATGGAGCGGGGCGATAATATACCTCCTACACGTGCGTCATCGTCAGCCGCTCCGAAACAGGTGCTGCCGCCTGGGAGAGCCGCGCGCTTCCGCCTGCAATGCAAGGCGACGCCACGATGGCTTCGAAGACCCCCCACGCACTCTACCCGCTCATCCGCAAGCTGGAGAGCGTCACCCGCCTCTCGGATAAGGAGCGGAAGGCGATCGAGAACCTGCCGGTCCGGGTGCGAACTCTTTCAGCGCGACAGGACATCGTCCGCGACGGCGATCTCGCGACGCAGTGCTGCCTCATCCTGGAGGGTTGGGCCTACCGCTACGAATTCCTGAGCGAGGGACGCCGGCAGATCTTCTCGTTCCACATTGCGGGTGACATCCCGGATCTGCAGAGCCTGCACATCCCGCTGATGGACCACAACCTCGGGACGCTGACCCAGGCCACGGTGGCGTTCATCCCGCACGAGAGCATGCACGCCCTCACGGCCGGCTATCCGACCATCGCGGCCGTGCTCTGGCGTGACACGCTGATCGACGCCGCGATCTTCCGGGCTTGGTTGGTCGCCATGGGTCGTCGTCCGGCCTTCGAGCATCTCGCCCACCTGTTCTGCGAGCTGTACCTGAAGCAGGAGGCGATCGGCCTGGCAGGCGATCACCGCTGCCCGCTGCCGATCACCCAGAACGACCTTGCCGACGCCACCGGCATGACCAGCGTCCACATCAACCGCGTGTTGAAGGAGATGCGCGGTCGCGGGCTGATCACGCTGCACCGACAGACCCTGGTCGTGAAGGCGTGGGATGAGCTGATCCGTAGCTGCGAATTCGACGCGACCTACCTGCACCTGCAGAAGCGAGCTACGGGATGACTCTGCATCTCCAGCCCGTGCATGTCTCCACCAGCAGTGAGGACAGCGACGGGCAACTCGTCTTCGCGGACGGGTTCCTCGTGGCGGTTCTGGTGCGCCTCTCCGAGCAGCACGAAGCCTCCGCCGGCATGTGGTTCCTGGAGGCCGGGTTCGGGCTAACCGCGGTGAGGAGCGCACCTCTGTTCACAAATTTGGACGCGGCTCAAGATTGGATCGAGGGGCACCTCAGCAGCAAGCGCGGCAGCGCGTAGCTTTGGGTGGGACTGAGAATGTTATCAGTGGCCACCCGGCGTCGGATCCGTAATTAGGCGCTCGTATTCGACCTCGGGAGCGCCGTAGGAGGGGCCAGCTAGGGCGAGCAGCGCCGCGCGATCGCGGACGATCAGGGTACCGCGCTGCCTACCGATCACGCCGGAACGCTCCAGGACCGAGATCGCGCCCGTCAGGCCCGGACGATTGACCCCCAGCATCAGCGATAGAAAGCGGTGCGTCGTCGGCAGTTCGTCACCCTCGGTCCGATCGTGACACATGAGGAGCCAGCGGGCGAGACGCGGCTCCAGAGTGTAGCGGCCGTTGGCCAGGGCCGTGGCCGTGGCCTGCACGCCGAGTATGTGCGCATACCGCAACAGCTGATTGTGCAGGCGCGGACTGTGCCGAAGCGCCTCGGAGAGGGCGCTCGCCGGCATGACCTGCGCCATCCCGATAGCCTGAACCCGGGCCTCGTCTGGCGTCCGCTCGGCGTTGAGCAGGATCGGCACGCCGACCATGCCCTCGCATCCGACCAGCCCGACCTCGACCTGCTGTCCGTCGGCCGCGATGCTGACGAGCGAGACGATACCTCGTTCGACGAAGGCAACCCGCGTGATGGGGGTATCGGCTTTGATCAGCACATCACCCAACGACAGGGTCATAAGTTCGAGTTGTGGCCGAAGCAGACCGAAATCGTCCGGATCTAGGGATCTAAGC
This sequence comes from Methylobacterium sp. J-070, assembly GCF_022829385.1. Lineage (GTDB taxonomy): Bacteria > Pseudomonadota > Alphaproteobacteria > Rhizobiales > Beijerinckiaceae > Methylobacterium. The sequence continues at coordinate 10,932 of NZ_JAKSXX010000278.1, forward strand.
AGGCGATTGAAGCAGCTATGCTGCGTCGGGTGCGACATGGTCCCGTTCACTTGGAGCGGGGGGCCAAGAGCCCTTGGTCGGGAGCCCCTGGTCGTGCCTGCGCGCGACGCCTCGCCTGTCTTTGAGCCTACTCTCCTAGGAGCGCAAGATATCGATCATTTGATGGAGATTTGGTCGGGTTTCTGACATATGGGCTTATCTCAAGTCGCAGCGATGTGGGCCCCATGCAGCAGGCGCTGACGCGGAAGCTTGAGAGCTTCGAACCCTTGTCCGACCAAGCCCGCTGGGCTCTGAACGGCTTGGTGCTCAAGGTACGGCAGGTCGGTGCACGCCAGGATCTGATCCAGGAAGGCGACAAGCCTGACAACGTCCTCCTGATCCTCGACGGCTTTGCGTGCCGGTACAAGGTGCTTCCGGACGGCCAGCGCCAGATCATGGCCTACTTGGTGCCGGGCGACTTCTGCGACCTGAACGTCTTCATCCTCGACGAGATGGACCACACCATCGGCACGATCTCGACGTGCCAGGTCGTGGATATCCCGCGCAGGGCTATCGATGAGATCGCGGTGCACCACCCGAGCATCGCGCGCGCTTTCTGGTGGTGCTCCCTAGTCGACGGTGCCGTCTTACGCGAGTGGCTGGTCAACATGGGAGCACGCGCTCCGGACCAGCGCATCGCCCACCTTCTGTGTGAACTTCTTATGCGGCTGGAAGCGGTCGGGCGTGTCACAGACAACAGCTACGCGTTCCCGCTCACGCAGACACAGATCGCCGACACGATGGGTCTGTCGGACGTGCACGTGAACCGGACTCTGCGAGAATTACGCGCCCTCGGCCTGATCCACCTCAAGCAGCGGGTGCTGACCATCCTCGACGTCGAGCGCCTGAAGGCCTTCTGCAGCTTCACACCGAACTACCTGCACCTGCGCAACACGCGCTGGGGTGAGCGTCGCGACCTGAGTTGGCCCGGTCGAGCCCAGGAGGGCTAGCCGATGTCTGGCCAAGGCAACGTCCAGACGCTGGTCGTGCTGCAGCCGATCGCAATTGACACGGGTAGCCCTGACCATGACGGCATGCTGGTAATCGCCAATGGCCTGCTTGTTGCGGTGCTGGTGCGCCTCGAACAGCCCGAGCACATCAATGTAGGGAGCTGGTTCATGGAGGCAGGGTTCGGCCGCCTGCAGGGGCTGAGGGTTCCTACCTTCCTAACCCTGAAAGAAGCGACGCGCTGGGTGCGACGACGTCTGAAGCCGGCGTGAGTTGACCGCCATCGATCTGAGGAAGCTCCCTCCCGAGTCCCTGAGGATGACGCTACCGAACGGGCGATAGGGGCGAAGCACGAGCGAACCCGAGCAGGGCAGCGCCGGTCACCAAGAGAAGAATGAGTCGAGCCCTGGCATCATGAACACCATCGTCGCCCCGGCTCCGAACAGGCCCGCGATCATAACCACGAATTCCCTCGCGGCGCCCTCCAATCAGATTGGTACAGCCCAGCCACCGCTAGCGTTGAAAGCTAGATTTATCGGTTGATCAATAAAAAAGCGTTCAAATGCCGGCAGTTAAGTAATGATAAGTGCGATTGGGTCAAAAGTTGCTTCGAGAATAATACCGAGAGATATAGACTCGGCCGCAAAGCTTAACTTTGATCTGGATGGACAGTGTTCTGATCGGTCCGCGATGGAGAGCTGAGGGGCTCTGCTGGAGGTGGTCGAGCGCGAGACCGCCGAAGCGGGTCGCGGATAGTGTGTCGTGCTAGGCCGTCGCCCACAGCCGCTTGGTGTTGAAGGCGACGTGCTCGCGGTAGCGGGCGATGACGGTTTCAGGCGAGCCGCCAAGCATCAGCGTCGTCATCGCCTCGCCCGCAGCATGCACCTTCTCGGTCACCATCGACTGCATCTCGGCCCGGCCCTCGCGGCCACCCCAGGCGAGACGAACCAGCCGCAACTCGATTACCCGCTGAACTTCGATCGCAAGCATGAACGAAGAGAAAAACGGATTGTACATTAGCCCCCCGCGCCCACCGGATGCGGCGCGGATTTAACAGGATCCGGGGCTATAAAGATCCCGGTATAAACATTTGTTGGATTTTCGGTGTCGATGGGTTTCTCTCAATCATCCTTTAGGTCGCAGGCCAGAACTTTCTGTCGTCGCATATGTTACTCATTACGCTCGCGATAGCGCGGGTAAGCGAGGTTTATGAGTGTCAGAGCACAACTCTGGGCAGGATAGCCGCCAGGGTAAGCGCGGCAGACCGGCCCTCTACGTCCTGATTGTCAGTGTCGGCTTGATGCTGACATCTGCGGTCGGACTGATGATCTGGCAGGGCGCGAATTCACCGCCCGACTATGCCAGCCA
>NZ_JAKSXX010000283.1 GCF_022829385.1 Methylobacterium sp. J-070
TCGTCTGCAGGGCGACCGGCAGGGTCGCGGCGACCTCGAACGATAGGTCCGCGGGAAGCGGAAGGGTCCGCCCGTGATCCGCCACGGCATACTCGGCGTAGCCGCCGGCGCCGGAACACATGACGCGGTCGCCGGGATGGAGGGTCGGGGGCGCTGATCCGGAACAGCAGGTCGCCCTTCCGCACATGCGTGCCGATATCGACCCTGCGCTCGACGATGTAGCCGGTCGCCCTTGGGTAGAGGCTCGCCGTGTCGAAGGCCTGGGTGGTGCCGGTCTGGGTGA
>NZ_JAKSXX010000045.1 GCF_022829385.1 Methylobacterium sp. J-070
ACCCCGAAGGGCCCGCTCGACTTGCATGTGTTAAGCCTGCCGCCAGCGTTCGCTCTGAGCCAGGATCAAACTCTCACGTTGAAGAGATTGATCTGGCCGATCACGTGTATTCTCAGACGGAGCCTCACAATCGACCAGGCACCCAAACGCTTCACAGCGCCCAAATACCCGTCGGTGAGCTCAAAAAGAGAAACACACGATCGGCACAAGTCTCTCACGCCAGGGCCTAAGCCCCAGCCGCAAGGACAAACGCCGCCCGCGTCTCCCTTCCTCAAATCCAACTTGTCAAAGAGCCGCCCCGTCGCCGGAGCCCATCACGCGGCAAACAGAAGACCGCCCGGCAACCTCGCCGGCCAGTCCCGCCGCTTGTCAGAAGATAGACCAGCGCCCGGACCACTCTCGCGGCCGGCGCCGATGAGCCGGGGTATAGATCCACCAATCACTGCCGTCAACAGGCTTGTTGGCCGGGAAGCCGATTTTCTTGGACTCCGCCGACGACAGGTGTGTGACGCCCGATTCGCCCCCCAGGCCTTCAGGCGTCGACGCTCAGGCTCAGGCCGTCATAGGCGGGCACGACCCCCTCCGGCAGCCGCGCCGCCAGGGCGGCGTAATCGAGGTCGGTGTGCAGGTTGGTCAGCACCGCCCGGCGCGGCCTGACCTCGGCGATCAGGGCGAGCGCATCGGAGACCGAGAAGTGCGTCGGGTGCGGAATGTCCCGCAGGGCGTCGATGATCAGCAGCTCGAGACCGAACAGCCTGGCCAGGCTCGCCTCCGGGATCAGGCTGACGTCGGGCATGTAGGCGGCGGCGCCGAAGCGGAAGCCCAGGGCCGCCTCGGTCCCGTGCTCCACCGGGAGCGACTCCACGGTGATCGGACCGCCCGCCCCCTGCACGATCAGGTCCCGGTCGACGGGGAGATCGTGCAGGTCGAGGATCGGCGGGTAGGCGCTCCCGGGGGGCGTCTCGAAGCAGTAGCCGAACCGGCTCGTGAGCAGCGACCGGGTCAGGGCCTCGGCATAGACCGGGATGCGCGCCCGCATGGCGATCACCAGCGGGCGCAGGTCGTCGATGCCGTGGGTATGGTCGGCATGGGCGTGGGTATAGGCCACCCCGTCGAGGTGCCGCACCTCCGCGTCGATGAGCTGCTCGCGCAGGTCCGGCGCGGTGTCGACCAGAAGCGTGGTCCGGCCCGACCCCGACAGGCGCTCGACCAGGATCGAGCAGCGCCGCCGCCGGTTGCGCGGGTTCTCCGGGTCGCAGGCGCCCCAGCCGCTGCCGACCCGCGGCACCCCGCCGGACGAGCCGCAGCCGAGGATGCGCAGGGTCAGGCGCGCCATCCGGATCCCCCGCTCCGGCCCGCCCCCTCCCCGGGCGCCGCCTTGTCGAACAGGCGGAAGAAATTGGCCGTGGTGATCCGCGAGAAATCCTCGGCGGAGAGCCCCAGGGTCCCGGCGAGCGACCGGGCGGTGTCGGCCGTGTAGGCCGGCTCGTTGGTCCGGCCGCGATGGGGCTCGGGGGCGAGGAACGGCGCGTCGGTCTCCACCAGGATCCGGTCCAGGGGCACGGCCCGGGCGATGTCGCGCAGGGCGTGCGAGCGGCGGAAGGTGACGATGCCGGAGAACGACACGAACAGGCCCAGCTCCACGCCGACCTTCGCCAGCCGCGGCCCCGACGAGAAGCAGTGCAGCACCGCCCGGAACGGTGTCCGACCCATCTCGTCGGCGAGTATCCGCTCCATGGGGTCGTCGGCGTCCCGGGCGTGGATCACCAGCGGCAGGCCGGAGAGGCGCGCCGCCGCGATATGGGCGCGCAGCACCCGCTCCTGCACCGCCTCGGGGGCGGCGTCGGGGTAGTGGTAGTCGAGCCCCGCCTCGCCGATCCCGACGCAGCGCGGGCTGCCGGCGGCGAGCGCCGCGATCGTCTCGGCGGGCACGTCCGGCTCCTCGGCGGCCCCGTCCGGATGGGTGCCGATCGTGTGCCAGACCTCCGGATGGGCCTCGGCGATCGCCCGGTAGGTGTCGGCCCGGGCGACCCGGGTCGAGATCGTGAGCATCCCGGCGACGCCCGCGTCCTTCGCCCGGGCGATCACCCCGGGCAGGTCGGCGGAGAAATCCGGGAAGTCGAGGTGGCAGTGGCTGTCGATGAGCATCGGGTCTCGGGGCCGTCGGGCGGGAGGGGCCTCGGGCGGGAGGGGCTTCAGGCGGAAGGGGTTTCGGGGCGCTCGAAGCGCGGGAAGATCGGCGCCGGCTCGGGTAGGGGCGTGCCGGGCACGAGGCGCCCGCCCGCCCCCACGTCGGCAAGCATGCGCCGGTCGGCCGGCACCGCCAGCAGGTCCAGGAGCTTGGCGGCCGCCCCGGGGACGAACGGCTGAACCAGGATGCCGAAGGCCCGCAGAGCCTCCAGGGTCGTGGCGAGCACGGCGTTCATCCGCGCCGGGTCGGACTTGCGGAGCTTCCACGGCTCCTGCCCGGCGAAGTAGCGGTTGGCCTCGGCGACCACCGCCCAGATCTCGGCCAGGATGGTGTGGAGCGCGAGGTCGCCCATCAGGTCCCGTACCTTCGCCGGCAGGGCGTCGACCTGGGCCAGCAGGGCGCGGTCGGCCGGGTCCGCGGCGGCGGAATCCGGCACCGCGCCGCCGCAGTTCTTGGCGACCATCGAGAGCGAGCGCTGGGCGAGGTTGCCGAGATCGTTGGCGAGGTCGGCGTTGATCCGGCCGATGATCGCCTCGTGGCTGTAGCTGCCGTCGCCGCCGAACGGGACCTCGCGCAGCACGAAGTAGCGCACGGGATCGACCCCGTAGGTGTCGGCGAGCTCGAACGGGTCGAGCACGTTGCCCAGCGACTTCGACATCTTCTCGCCCTTGGAGAGCAGGAAGCCGTGGCCGAAGACGCGCCTGGGCAGGGGCAGCCCGGCCGACATCAGGAAGGCCGGCCAGTAGACCGCGTGGAACCGGACGATGTCCTTGCCGATCACGTGGAGGTCCATCGGCCAGAACTGTTTTCGGGGATCGGACTCGTCGGGGAAGCCCGTCACCGTCAGGTAGTTGGTCAGGGCGTCGACCCAGACGTACATGACGTGGTTCGGATGCCCCGGCACCGGCACGCCCCAGTCGAAATTGGTGCGGCTGACCGAGAGGTCCTTGAGGCCGGAGCGCACGAAGCTGGCCACCTCGTTCCTGCGGGTTTCGGGCCCGATGAAGTCCGGCTGGTCCTCGTAGAGCTTCAGCAGACGGTCCTGGTAGGCGGACAAACGGAAAAGAAAATTCTCCTCCTCCATCCACACCACCGGCGTGTCGGTGGCGAGGCTGCGGCGGCTGCCGTCCTCCAGGAGCCGGGTCTCGGCTTCGTCGTAATAGGCCTCGTCGCGGACCGAGTACCAGCCGGCGTAGGTGTCGAGGTAGATGTCGCCGTTGGCCTCCATCCGCCGCCAGATCGCCTGGGCGGCCTCGTAATGGCCCGGCTCGGTGGTGCGGATGAAGCGGTCGTAGGCGCAGCCCATCCGGTCGGCCATGGCCTGGAAGCGGGCGGCCGTGCCGTCGACATAGGCGCGGGGGCTGGTGCCGGCCCGGGTCGCGGCCTGCTGGATCTTGAGCCCGTGCTCGTCGGTGCCGGTCGAGAACAGCACGTCGTAGCCGTCGAGCCGGTGGAACCGCGCGATCGCGTCGGCGGCGATCACCTCGTAGGCGTGGCCGATATGGGGCGCGCCGTTGGGGTAGGAGATCGCGGTCGAGAGGCCGAAGGTCTTTTTGGAGTGCGCCGGGGCGTTGGACGTCACGTTTGTGGTGTTCCGGATGAGCGCGGGAGGCTGCCCGCGTTGTCGCGCGGCAGCGGCCGGGACGCAACCGCCGCAGGGCTCCGGGGACCGACGGTCCCGTCCGTCCGGGATTGCGCAGCAGGGCCTTGAACCCGGGCCTGCCGGCCGCAAGGCGTGCCGGAACCGGGATCGGCGCGCCGGCCCTGCCGCCGGATGCGCCTCATCGCTCCGCGCGCCGCAGCGCCGGGGCACCGCCCGGGGCGATCGCGGCTGAGAGCCACCGGGGGGCCGAAGAGGATGCCGCGGGCCGGGACGGTCAGGAGGGACAAAAAAACCGGAACCTCGTCGAGGGCCCTGGAATACGCCGGGGGGCGTCGGACCCGGATTTTCGATCCCGGCCGGCGCCTTGCCAACCGCGCGACCGGGCTGCGACCGCGCGGCGCGTGCGGGTTGCATCGGAGGCTCGAACCCGGCTCGTGACGGCCGTCGAAGGTCGTGACCAGACTTTCGCAACAGGAACGAAAGATGCATCAAGGCCGGGTCGTGGCTCGGCCTGGATGTTCGCTCACGCCCGCAGGAGGACACCGCGATGAGCCTTCGCGTCGGCATTGTCGGGATCAGCGGTTTCGGCGGCGGCGAGGTGCTGCGCCTGATCGCGAGCCACCCGGCTTTCGAGCTCGTCTACGCCGCGGGTGAGGGCAGCGCCGGCAGCCGCTTGGTGGACCGCTTCCCCGGCGTGCCGGCCAGGCTGGCCGGGCTGGTGATCGAGACGTGGGACCCTGTCGCCCTGCCGAGGCTCGACGTGCTGTTCGCGTCGTTGCCCACGGGGACCTCGGCCGGGGCGCTGGCGCGCGTCCCCGCGCCCGTGAAGATCGTCGACATCGGCGGCGACCACCGCTACGTCGCGGGCTGGGCCTACGGCCTGGCCGACGTCTGGCCCTCCGAGATCGCGGATCGGAGCCGTGTCGCCAATCCCGGCTGCTTCCCCGCGGCGACGCTGACCGCGCTGGCGCCGCTGCTGGCCGACCGGCTGATCGAGCCCGGCAACATCGTGATCGACGCCAAGACCGGCATCTCCGGTGCCGGCCGGGGCGGCGTCGACAGCCGGATCGGCTATGCCGAGAGCAACGAGAACCTCGTGCCCTACGGTCTGCTCAAGCACGTCCACATGCCCGAGATGGCCGAGACGATCGAGCGGCTCGGCGGCGGCAGCGCGGCCGGGCTGGTGTTCACGCCGCACCTGGTGCCGATGACCCGCGGCGTCCTCGCCACCATCTACTGCCGCGGCCACGCCACCACGGGCCAGTGCCTGGACGCGGCCCGGCGCTTCTACGCCGGTCGGGCGTTCGTCCGCGTGACCGACAAGCCGCCGCAGACCAAATGGGCGACCGGCTCGAACCTCGCCTTCGTCAGCTATGCGGCCGATCCGGAGCGCAATCTGGTGATCGCGATGGGCGTGGTCGACAATCTCGGCAAGGGCGCGGCCGGTCAGGCGGTGCAGAATGCAAACCTGATCTGCGGCCTGCCGGAGACCGCAGGGCTGGACGGCGTCCCGGTTTGGCCGTGAGATCTTCCGCGGGTCCGTGCCGTCCGTCGGTCGCCTGCCCGACGGTGGGATCGACCCCGTTCCGCGGACGGACTTGAGTCGGGCTGGCAAGGCCGGGCGCCTGCGCGTGGGGGCGCCCGGGTGATACAAGTCCGACGGCCGCGCGCCTGCCGTCGCTTCCGGCGCTTCCGGAGCGGGAGGCCCCGCAACCGCATCGCGTCCCGTCTCAGCCCCGGTCCCCCGTCGTGCCGCATACCCTGACCCCCGAGACCGCCGCCCGCCTCGCCGCCGTCACGCTCGCGCACGTCACCCGCGCGTATCCCAACAAGCCGGATCACGTGCTGGGGGGACCCGAGGATGCCCGGCCGCCGTCCGTCCTCCATCCGGTCTTCTACGGCAGCTACGATTGGCACTCCTGCGTCCATGGCTACTGGCTCCTGGGGCATGTCCTCCGACGCTTCCCCGACGGTGCGCAGGCGGCGGCGATCCGCGCCCTGTTCGACCGGCAGCTCGTGCCGGCGAAGATCGCCGGGGAATGCGCCTACCTCGCCGCGCCGACCGCGCGGGGGTTCGAGCGCCCCTACGGCTGGGCCTGGCTCCTGAAGCTCGCCCACGCGCTGTCCCTCCTGCCGGAGACGCGGTGGTCCCGTGCGCTGACACCCCTCGCCGACATCATCGCGCAACGCGTCCGGGACTTCCTGCCGATCGCGCCCTATCCGGTGCGGGTGGGCACCCACTTCAACACGGCGTTCGGGCTGCGGATGGCCGCCGACTACGCCGAGGGCGCGGGCGACGCGGCCCTGACCGCGCTCCTGATCGAAACGGCCGAGACCTGGTACGGCGACGACGCCGATTGCCCGGCCTGGGGCGAGCCGGGCGGCGACGACTTCCAGTCCCCCGCGCTGATCGAGGCGGAGTGCATGCGGCGCCTCCTGCCGCGGGAGCGCTTCCTGCCCTGGTTCGACCGGTTCCTGCCGCACCTCGCGCTCCGGCGGCCCGCGACGCTGTTCGTCCCCGCCCGCGCGACCGATCGCAGCGACGGCAAGATCGCGCATCTCGACGGCCTGAACCTGAGTCGCGCGTGGTGCTTCCGCGCCCTGGCGCGCGCGCTGCCGCCGGGCGATCCCCGCGGCGTCGCCATGCTGGCGGCGGCCGACACCCATCTCGACGCCGGTCTCTCTCACCTGACCACGGACTACATGGGTGAGCATTGGCTCTCGACCTTCGCGGTCTTGGCCATGGATGCTTGACCGCCGGGATCGGCCCGCGTCTCCTGCCCGGACCGAGACGTCCGAGGACGTATCCGGCACCGCCTGCCAGGCCGCGTGGCCTTCGACCCTGAACAGGCCGGTCGAGGCATCGGCTCGGGCAGCGGGGGGGATCGCGCGCGCTCCACCAGTAGGGGGCCGTGGCGGCCCCGCGCTAGCCGACCTCGGCCAGATCCCCGAACAGCGACAGCACCACCGGGCGCCGGTCGAGATTGTAGATCGCCGCCTCCCGGGCGGCGCGGCCGAAGCGGTCGGCGACCTCCACCAGGGCGGCGAGCCGCGCCGGCGGCTCGTCCCGGCGACGGTCGAGCTCGGCCGAGACGAAGCGCAGGACCGCGTCCTGGGCGGCCTCGAACCGCGCCTCCGCGTCCCGGCCCGCCAGGGTCTCGGCGAACTTGAGCACCCGGCCCCAGTCGGGCGTGTGCGCCCGGGCCAGCAGGGTCTCGACCTCGGCGACGAGGCCGGCCGTGACCGGGTCGAGCATCGCCAGCGCCCGGGCGACCGAGCCCTCGCACTGCGCGACCGCCCGGGCCAGGGCGGCATCCTCGGGCTGCGGGAACGGGGCGGGCAGGCCGCGCACCACGCGCGCCACCTCGTCCGGCGCCAGGGGACGCAGCATCAGCGCCCGGCAGCGGGAGCGTATCGTCGGCAGCAGCCGGCCGGGCTGATGCGCCAGGATCAGGAACAGCGCCCGGGGCGGCGGCTCCTCCAGCACCTTGAGCAGGGCGTTGGCGGCGTTGGCGTTCAGGTCGTCGGCGCTGTCGAGGATGCAGACCCGCCAGCCGGAATCGGTGGCCGTCGACGCGAACAGGTCCAGCGCCCGGCGGACCATGTCGACGGAGATCTTGGTCGGCAGCGCCTTGGCGCCGGCCGTCCTGTGGCGGCGCAGCGCCACGAGGTTCGGATGCGACAGGCCCGCCACCTTGCCGGTGACGGGGTCGCCCGCCGGCAGGTCGAGCCCGGCCGGGCCGCCGCCCCCGGGATGGGCGAGCAGGCGGCGCGCCACCCGGTAGGCCAGCGTCGCCTTGCCGATCCCGGGCGGGCCGCCGATCAGCCACGCATGGTGCAGGCGGCCCGCGGCGATCGCCGCCGCGAAGGACTCCGCCGCGGCGTCATGGCCGACGAGCGTCAGGGTCTCGCGCGGGCGCGGGATGCCGGGGAGGTCGCCGGGCTCGGTGTCGTCGGTGGCGCGGTCGATCGGTTTCATGGCGCGTCCCCGGACCCGGCGGGCGCTCGCCGCCCTGGCGATCCCGGTCCGGCTCTGCTTACAAGGGCGGACCCGCCGCGCCCAGCGCCCTGATGCCGGCCGCCTGCCCGCGTCCGGTTAGGGGGCGGACGCCGTCACGCCGCATCGCCCCGGCTCCCCTCCCCCGGCAGCAGATCGGGCAGGCGCGCCGCGACGGTCTCGCGGATCGCGGCCTCGACCGAGTCGGGATCGCGGCCGGCGTCGATCACCGCGCAGCGCTCCGGCTCGGCCCGGGCGATCGCCAGGAAGGCCTCCCGCAGCCGGGTGTGGAAGTCGAGGGACTCGGCCTCGAACCGGTCGGCACCCTGCCCCGCCCCCTGCCCCGCCCCCTGCCCTGCCCCGCGCGCGGCCGCGCGGGCGAGGCCGGCCTCGGGGGCCAGGTCGAGGATCAGGGTCAGGTCCGGCCGGGTCGGGCCGACCACGACCCGCTCCAGGGCGGCGACCACCGCCGGATCCAGGCCGCCCGCGGCGCCCTGGTAGGCCCGGGTCGAGTCGACGAACCGGTCGCACAGCACGGTCTCGCCGCGGCGGAGCGCCGGGCGGATCAGCCGGTCGAGGTGGTCGATCCGGGCGGCGCTGAACAGCAGGGCCTCGGCGAAGGGACCGTAGGGCTTGGCGACGCCGTCGAGGAGCGCCGTGCGGATCTCCTCCGCCCGGGGCGAGCCGCCGGGCTCGCGGGTCACGCACACGCCCCGGCCGGACCGGGCGCGCAGGGTCGCGGCGAGGCGGGCGATCTGGGTCGACTTGCCGGCGCCCTCCCCGCCCTCGAAGGTCACGAAGGCGCCCCGCGCCTCCGCGGGATCCCCGAACCGCGGCACGATCACGCGCGCGCCGTCACGACGGGTTGGCGGCCTTGTCGGCCGCCTTGTCGCCGCCGCCCTTGTCGCCGCCGCCCTTGCCGGCCCGGTCGAGGGCCTTGCGGACGAGACCGGTGCCGAATTCCAGCGCCGCGTCCATGGCCCGCTGCGGCAGCGTGCCGGGCTCCACCGCGGCGCCGGCGTAGAGGGGCTGGTCGAGGGCCACCGTGTCGCCCCGCTGGACCCGCAGGGCCCCGACCCGCTGCCCCTCCGCCACGGGGGCGACGAGCGGCCCGGTATAGACCGCCTTGGCGCTCACCCGGTCGCTGGAGCCGCGCGGCAGCAGCACCCGCACCGGCTTCTTCGCCACCAGGGGCACCGAGCCCGACTGGCCGCCGAACACGGAGGCCTCCGCCACCGTCTCGCCGGCCCCGAAGATCTGCCGGGGCTCGAAGGCGCGGAACCCCCATTCCATCAGCTTGCGCGCCTCGGCGGCGCGGTCCCGGGCGGTCTTGAGCCCCGAGACCACCAGCACCAGCCGCTGGCCGTTCTGCACCGCCGAGCCGGTCAGCGCGTAGCCGGATTCCTCCAGATAGCCGGTCTTGAGCCCGTCCGCGCCGATGTCGAGGGCGAGCAGCGGGTTGCGGTTCTGCTGGCGGATCTTGTTCCAGGTGAACTCCTTCTCGGCGAAGATCTTGTAGAAGTCCGGATAGGTCTCGATGATGTGCAGCGCGAGCTTGGCCATGTCCCGGGCCGTGACCTTCTGGTCGGGCGCCGAGTAGCCGGTGGCGTTGCGGAAGGTCGAGTTCGTCAGCCCGATCTCCTTGGCGCGCTGGTTCATCAGCCCGGCGAAGGCCTCCTCGGACCCGGCCATGTTCTCCGCGATGGTGATCGCCGCGTCGTTGCCCGACTGGACGATCAGGCCGCGCAGCAGGTCCGACATCTTGATGCGGCTGTTGACCTGCGCGAACATCGACGAGCCGCCGCCCCCCGCCCCGCCCCGCTTCCACGCGTCCTCGGTGACGGTGAACTCCGTGTCCATGGAGAGGCGGCCGGATTTCAGCGCCTCGAACACGATATCGGTGGTCATCAGCTTGGCCATGCTGGCCGGGGAGAAGCGGTCGTCGGCGGCCTTCTCGAACAGGACCGAGCCGGAATCGGCGTCGACCAGGATCGCGTGCGGCGCCGCGGTCTGGAAGCTCTGCGCGGCGGCGCCGGCGAGGCCCGCACCGAGCGCGCAGGCGGCCGCGAGAAGGGTGAGAAGGGTCCTGCGCATCACCGGTCCGTCCCGCGCCTGTCGCCCGGTCGAAGGGACTTCGACCGTATCCAGATAACAAGCGTGACCATATTATGGTTTCGGCGCCGGATCGAATGGAAATGCCGCCTCGCCGATCCGGTCCGCCGCGCCCGCGGACGCGCGCCGGCGGCGTCAGTAGATCCCGGCCAGGCGGGACGGCCGCGACCCGGCCGGCGCCGCGGCCTTGCCCGGCCCGGCCGCCGTCCTGCCGGCGGCCTTCTCGGCGGTTTTTTCCGCCGTCCTGCCGGCGGCCTTCTCGGCACCTTTTTCCGCAACCTTGGCGGTCGCGGCCGCTCGGCCCGGGGCCGCGTGCGGCGGGGCGCCGCTTCCGGCCGGCGGGGTCGCGGAGGCGAGACGCGCCAGGGCGAGCTTGGCCGAACCCGGCATCGCCGCCGGAGCGGCGTGCGCGAGCCGCGTCGGAGCGGGCGCGCCGATCCGGGCCGGCCCGACGCCGCGGATCCCGGGGGTCTCCCGTGGCCGGCCGCCGGCGGCGCGTCGGGACGCGCCGGGTTCAGGCCCGCGACCTTCAGGCCCGCGCCCCTGAGCGTGGGGGCCTGCGCGGTTGCCTGCGCCATCGCCGGCACGGGGGCGGGCCGGAACTCGCGCACCCGCGGGGCGGTGGGCTGCACGGCCGCCGGGACCGTCACGGCGGCCGCGGCCAGCACGACCGGCGCCGCCCTGCGGATCCGGGCGGCCGGGACCGCGGCGGGCTCCTCGCGCTCTTGAACCGTCTCTTGAACAGCCTCCTGGGCGGGCTTGAACGCGAGCGGCGCCGGCGTGGAGCGCGCGTAGCGCTCGGGCTCCTCCGAGGGGCCGAGATCGGCCACCATCACGGCCGAGCGGCCGGCCGGGCGTCCGTCGGTGCGCAGGCTGGCGAGCAGCTTGCGGTCGTCGCTGCCGGCGACCGAGGCTTTGCCGGCATACTCGACCCGCACCCGCGCGGTGCCCTGGCGGTGGAAGCCCAGGGCCTCGGCCGCCTCTTCCGACACGTCCATGACGCGGCCGGCGTGATAGGGGCCGCGGTCGTTGACGCGGACCACCATCGAGTAGCCGTTGTCGAGGTTGGTCACCCGGGCATAGCTCGGCAGCGGCAGCGTCGGATGGGCGGCGGCGATCGAGTGGCGGTCGAACACCTCGCCGTTGGCGGTCATGCGGCCGTGGAAGGCGGACCCGTACCAGGAGGCGAGGCCCTCGCGCACGTAGCCGCTCGGGTTCTCCTTGGGCACGTAGGTCTGGCCGGCCACCACGTAGGGCTTGCCGGTGTAGCGGCGGCCGCCCCCCTTCGGGATCACGTCGCCCTCGTTGTAGAGGCGCGGGCTCGCCTTGACGCCGTATTTCGGATCGACGCCGTTGCCGGCGGAGAGCGTCTGCTGGGGCGCGGTGGCGCAGTTGGCGGTGGCCAGGGCCATGCCCGAGACCGCCATGACCCGCAGGGCGAGGCGCGCCGGCCGGGGAAGCGTCGTGCGCACCATCGTGGAATTCACCAAACTCGACGCGTGACCGGGACCGGCCGCGCCAAGAAGGCCGTCGCCGGGTCCACCCAGAATTGTAGCGGTCGCGTAAAGGAAGCCTGAACGACGCCGGCCGCCGGGGTTCAGGAGGCGGGCCAGGCGGGGCCGGAAGGCTCGGAGGTGACGTGAAGAAGAGCGAAGAAGCCGCTGCCGGAGAACGAGAAAATCCGGCACTCCAGCAAGGCGTGCCTCGCCCGCCCCCGTGGAGGCGGCTGCGGGATTCGCCCACCGTGTTGAGCGCCGCACAGAACCCGAGGTGTGACGAGCGGGGCGCAGAGGGGGGAGGGAGAGACGCGGGGGCACCCTCCGTCTCGGTGAACGCCCCCCGCATCTCCCCGGGAAACGCCGGTCCGCCGCCCCGGAGGGTTCCCTCAGCGCGATTGCGGGTCGGTCAGCTGCGCGATCGACCGGGCGCCGCGCTGCTTGAACAGCAGGTCGAGCCCCTCCAGCATCAGGGCGTGCATCTTGGTCCGCTCGGCGTAGGCGAGGTCCCGGAGCTGGTCGTAGACCGGCGGCTCCAGGTAGACCGACATCTGGCGGGCGCGCTGCTTGAGCGTGGCGGCCGGCTTCGGCGCCGGGGGCGCCAGGGCCAGCGACACGATCTCGGCGCCCTGCGGCCGGGACGAGAGCCGGTCCGGCGGGTTCGCCGAGGCCACGATCGCCGCGAGGCTGAGCTTAGGCGGCTTGGACATGCTGACCGGTCCTCAGGGACTGCGTGCGGCGCTCGACCCACGACCAGAGGCGGCGGACTTCCCCGGCGGCCTGTCCCTTGGGGTTGAACTCGGTGACGCCCTGGCCGAGACCGATCGCGTCCTGGTGGTCGGTGCGGGAGACGATGTTCACGTCGGGCAGGATCCCGAGCACCGCCAGGCCGTCCGACGCGTCGCGGACCCGGTAGGAGCGCGGCGGGGTCTGGTTCAGCACGAAGGCGAACTTCTTCTCCAGCCGGTAGACGGCCGCGAGCGTCGGCTTGAACGCCCGCAGGTCCGCGGGGGTCGGCCGGCACGGGATGATGCAGAGATCCGCGGCGCGGATCGCCGAGAGCGTGCCGGTGGAATCGACCCCCGGCGTGTCGATGAACACGTAGTCGTAGGCGGAGTCGCGCAGGCGCTCCATCACGGCGTCGATCTGCGTGGCGTCGATCTGCGCCACCTCCGGGCCGTCGGCGGTGCGGTGGTCGAGCCAGTCGGAGATCGTGGCCTGGCGGTCCATCTCCAGGATGCAGACCGTGTGGCCGGCCTCCCGGGCGGCCACCGCCAGGGAGATGCACAGCGTGCTCTTGCCGCTGCCACCCTTCTGCGTGACGAAGGTGATCGCTTTCATCCTGGGCGTCCTCCAGAAGGCCCCGCAGAAGGACCCGCGCATCCCGTCCCGCGGCGCCGCGTGCCGACGCCGCGCCGATCGGGTCAACCTCAGGTCCCCGAGTCGCGGCCTGCCGCGATCCTGTGACCCAAGGATGCCCGACGCACGGTGCGTCCGGCATGGTTAATGAGTCGTTAAGATCGCGATCCGGCTTCGGTTTGCAGGTGCGGGTCGAGAGCGAGGCAAGGTTTTAAACTTCAGGTTAAGATTTTTGGCGTAGAATGGGTTAACAGCCTTTTCAGAGCCGCGAGGATACCGTAGCGTGAAGAGCGGCGACATCAGGAGCTGGTCGGAGGTGAATACCTCAAGTTTAAAGGCGTTGGATGTCCCGGCGAGGAATGGCATGGCCGAAGCCCCGATCCCGCAATCCGTCCTTGAGGCCTCCGGCGTGATCGGCACGTGGGTCCACGATTACTGGGCCGGGCAGCTGGAACTCTCGGCGACCCTGGCGGGTCTGCTCGGCCTCGACCCGGAGGCGGCGGCGACCGGCGTCTCGCTCGAGGCCTTCCTGGACCGCACCCATCCCGAGGATCGGGTCCGCATCGAGAGCTACCTGCACGCGGTGGCGGCGACCGGCGGCCCCATGGAGGCGGAGTTCCGAACCCGGGACACGCGGGACGGTATCCGCACGCTGGTGCTGCGCGGCCGGATCGAGCGCGACCCCTCCGGCGGGACGACCCGGGGGCGGGGCATCGCCATCGACCGGACGGAGGAGCAGGCGGCCAATCTCGTGCAGAGCGAGCGCGTGGTGAACCGGATGGCCGAGCACATCATCGCCCTGCGCGAACTCGCCCGGGCGCTGCATCGGCCGGCGCTCACGGACCGGATCGAGCACCTGATGATCGAGATCGGCTTCGAACTCGCCCGCTTCCTCCCCGAGCCCGAGGACGAGCCGCGCCACTGAGGCGCAAGCGGCCGGGCCCCGCTTTCGGGACGCCGCGTTCGCGGCGCGGGACCGTCGCGCGCGATTGATCGCGCCGGTTCCGGCAAGCTACTGTCCCGGCAACACGTTGCCGGGAGGACGGGATGGCCCGCGACACGATCTACGACCGCGACCTCGACCGCGTGCCGGCCAACCACCAGCCGCTGACCCCCCTGCTCTACCTGGACCGGGCCGCACGGGTGTTTCCCGACCACGTCGCGGTGGTCCACGGCACCCTGCGGCGGACCTATCGGGAGCTCTACGCCCGGGCCCGCCGGCTCGCCGGGGCGCTGGCGGGGCGCGGGCTCGGCCGCGGCGACACCGTGGCGGTCCTGCTCGCCAACACCCCCGAGATGATCGAGTGCCACTACGGCGTGCCGATGACCGGGGCGGTGCTCAACACCCTCAACACCCGCCTCGACGCCGCCGCGATCCGCTTCGGCCTGGAGCACGGCGAGGCCAAGGTGCTGATCACCGACCGCGAGTTTTCCGGCACCGCCGCGGCGGCCCTGGAGGGGCTCGCCACCAAGCCGTTCGTGATCGACGTCGACGATCCGGACTATGACGGGCCGGGCGTGCGGCTCGGCGAGACCGATTACGAGGCGTTCCTGGCGGCCGGCGACCCGGACTACGGCTGGCAGCTGCCCGACGACGAGTGGGACGCGATCACGCTGAACTACACGTCCGGCACCACGGGCGACCCGAAGGGCGTGGTCTACCACCACCGGGGGGCGGCGCTGCTGGCGCTGGGCAACGTCATCACGGGCGGGCTCGGCCAGCACCCGGTCTATCTCTGGACGCTGCCGATGTTCCACTGCAACGGCTGGTGCTTCCCCTGGACCCTGTCGATCGTGGCCGGCACCCATGTCTGCCTGCGCCAGGTGCGGGCGGAGGCGATGTACCGGCTGATGGACGCCCACGCGGTCACGCATCTCTGCGGCGCGCCGATCGTCATGCAGATGCTGATCAACGCCCCCGATGCCGAGCGCCGGGACCTGCCCCGGCGGGTCGCCTTCTTCACCGCCGCCGCCCCGCCCCCCGAGGCGGTGCTGGCGGGCATGTCGGAGGCGGGCTTCGACGTCACCCACCTGTACGGCCTGACCGAGAGCTACGGCCCGGCGGTGGTCAACGCCTGGAACGCGGACTGGGATGCCCTGGCGGCCGACCAGCGGGCGGCCAAGAAGGCCCGCCAGGGGGTGCGCTACCCCGTGCTGGAGGCCCTCGACGTGCGCGACCCGGAGACCCTCGAGCCGGTGCCCGCCGACGGGGCGACGATCGGCGAGGTGATGATGCGCGGCAACGTGGTGATGCGCGGCTACCTCAAGAACCCCGCGGCCACGCAGGCCGCCTTCGCGGGCGGCTGGTTCCGCACCGGCGATCTCGGGGTGAAGCACGCGGACGGCTACATCCAGCTCAAGGACCGCTCGAAGGACATCATCATCTCGGGCGGCGAGAACATCTCGTCGATCGAGGTCGAGGACGCGCTGTTCAAGCATCCGGCGGTGGCGGCCGCCGCGGTGGTGGCCAAGCCCGATCCGAAATGGGGCGAGAGCCCCTGCGCCTTCGTGGAGCTCAAGCCGGGGGCGTCGCCGAGCGCCGACGAGCTGATCCAGTGGTGCCGGGGGCGGCTGGCCTCCTACAAGCTTCCACGCCACGTGGTGTTCGGGGAGTTGCCCAAGACCTCCACCGGCAAGGTGCAGAAGTTCCTCCTGCGCGCCCGCGCCCGGGAGGACGAAGCCTGAGGCGACCGGGGAGCGGGCGGGCCGATCAGGCCTGCGGGGGATCCCGACGGTCGGCGCGCACCGGAATCCGCACGGCCTTGGCGGCGCGCAGGTCGGCCGCGACCTGGGCGAAGAACGCCTGGAACGACACCAGGCTGAACAGCCCGATGGAGGCGACGAGGGCGGCGGAGACCAGGGTCTTGGCGGTTGCGGGATCCACGGCTTGGAGTCCTTGGTTCGGTCTCGCCCGGAGCGATCCCGGGCGCGGGCGCCGCTTCCGGCGCTCCGACTTCGTCAAGGTGGGCGCTCCGTCGCGGCCGCACCAGCGCCGCCGTCGGCGCGCCAGGCATGCGTGTGGGTCCGGGCTCTGCTGGAATCCTGGTTACCGTGGCTCCCGGCGCGGCGGGCGTGCGGAACGCGCGTTTGATGTGTGGGACGGTGCAGCTTTCCCGTCTGGCCGAGCGTTGCGTTTCCCGCGATAAGCGCCCGCGCGGAGATGGGTGCATCCGGGAGACACGGTATGGCCGGCAACGGCATCGCGAACGGCGCCTTCGCGGCTTTGCTGGCCGTCCAGGCGACGCTCCTGGCGGCGGGGGCGGCGCGGGCGCAAGGAACGATCCCGGCCCCGCCGCCGCCGCAGGCGACGTCTCCGTCCCGTTCTCCGGCGCAGGGAGACGCGCAAGGGGCTTTCCAGGGTGCCTCCCGGGGACGTTCCCAAGGAACCTCCCAACAGGCTTCCCAAGGGGCCTCGGAGGAAGCGTCTCGGGCGCCTGAGCCGGCCGAGCCGGCCGAGCCGGTGACCCGGGCGGGCTATTTCTACATCGGCGGCCGCTACGAGAAGGTCGGCGACAGGACCGTGATGGTCGGCCAGATGTTCGTGCAGTCGCGCACCCCGGCCCGGATCACCCAGGCCTACCCGGTGGTGATGGTGCACGGTCTCGCCCAGACCGGCGTGAACTATCTCGCCACCGCGGACGGCCGCCCGGGCTGGGTGCAGCGCTTCGTCGAGCGGGGCTATCAGGTCTACGTGGTCGATCAGGTCGGGCGCGGGCGCTCGGGCACCAACCCGGAAGTCTACGGCCCCTACGACCGGCTCGGCACCCGCAGCCTGGAGCGGACCCACACGGCGCCGGAGGTCTACGACCTGTACCCGCAGGCCAAGCTCCATGCCCGCTGGCCGGGCGGGGCCGGCGTGCAGGGCAACGCCGCCTTCGACCAGTTCTTCGCCAGCCAGGTCCCGTTCCTGGCCAACACCCAGCAGACCGAGGAGCTGGTCGACCCCGCCCTGACGGCGCTGCTGGAGAAGATCGGGCCGGCGATCCTGCTCACCCACGGCCAGGCGGCCCTGTTCGGCTGGGCGCTCTCGGATGCGCGGCCCGACCTCGTGAAGGCGCACGTGTCGGTCGAGCCGAACGGTCCGCCGTTCTTCGACGTGCAGTTCCGCGGCGGCAAGGATTTCTGGGAGAAGATCGGGGACGGGCGCGCCCGCGCCTACGGGCTGACCCGCATGCCGCTGAGCTTCGACCCGCCCGTGAAGGCGCCCGAGGAGCTGATCGTGGCCCAGCAGGCCAAGGCGGCCGACGGGGCGGTACGCTGCTGGCTGCAGGGCGATCCCGTCCGGACCCTGCCGAACCTCGCGAAGGTGCCGGCCGTGGTGGTGACCGCGGAGGCCTCCTTCCACGCCACCTACGATGCCTGCACGGTCGCGTTCCTCGCCCAGGCCGGCGCCAAGCCCGACGTGATCCAGCTGGCCGACCGGGGCCTGCGCGGCAACGGCCACATGATGATGCTGGAGACCAACAGCGACGCCGTGGCCGACGTGCTGGCCGACTGGATCGCCCGGCGCGTGCGCTAGGCGCGGCGTCGGCCCCGTGCGGCCGGTCGAGCGGGCTTTAAGGTGACCGAGCCGGGCCATGACGGGCAGGCCGGCGCCGTGTCCGGTGGGAGACGCCCTGCCCCCTGCCCGCCCCGGCGCTACCAGGGCGTGTCGCTACGGCAACAGCTCTCGCCTGACGGTTCAAGGCCGCTTGCGGCCGCCCGGGGCTGCGCGTAGTCCTGGCAGACGAAACGTCAATAAAAACAGTACTTTATCACAATTCTAAACAGCGCGGCAGCGGCGACGGGAGCGATTCCGGCGAACGCGACCGGCTGCCCCCGGCGTCGCACACGGCCAGGTCCCATGAGAGTTGCCCACCCCCCTCCCCGCGCCCTGTGCGTCCCCGCGCGTCTCCCGCCGCGCGCCCCCGCTCGCGCCCTGCTCGCCGGCGCCTCGCTCGCCGTCCTGGCTCAGGCGGCGCCGGCCCTGGCCCAGGACGCGACGCCGTCGCGCCGGGCCGGCGTGCAGCTCGAGGAGCTCAGCGTCGAGAGCCAGGGCGGCGGCGCGCCGGTCTCGGCACCCCGCGCCGCTGCGGCCGCGCGGGCGGTGGAGAGCCCCACCGGCCCGATCGACGGCTACGTGGCGCGCCGCTCGGCCACCGCCACCAAGACCAACACCCCGCTGATCGAGACCCCGCAATCGATCACCGTGGTGGGCCGCCAGCAGCTCGACACGCAGAACGCCCAGACCCTGACGCAGGCGACGCAATACGTCGCCGGCACCTACGCGGGCACCTTCGGCGCCGACACGCGCCTCGATTTCTTCCAGCTGCGCGGCTTCGTGGTCAGCGATTACGGCCTCTACCTCAACGGCCTGCAGCTCCTGAACTACGGCTTCGCCTACAGCCGGGTCGACACGTTCGGACTGGAGCGGATCGAGGTGCTGCGCGGCCCCTCGGCGGTGCTGTTCGGCGCCGGCAATCCCGGCGGCCTGATCAACCAGATCAGCAAGCGTCCGACCGAGACCCCGTTCGGGCTGGTCGAGGCCGGCGGCGGCTCCTTCGACCAGCGCTACGCCGCCTTCGACGTCGGCGGCCCGGCCGACGCGGAGGGCCACTGGTTCACCCGGCTCACCGGCTATGCCCGCAACGGCGGCACGCAGGTCCAGGGGGCGCCGGACGACAGCTACTACATCGCCCCGGCCTTCACCTATAAGCCGGACGGGTCGACCAAGTTCACGGTGCTGTCGAGCTTCCAGCACGACAACACGGCGGTGACGGCGAACTTCCTGCCCTATTTCGGCACGGCGCGGCCGACCGTGCTGGGCCTGCGCATCCCGCGCTCGCTCAACGTGGGCGATGCCGGCTTCAACACCTACCGGCGCGACCAGGCCTTCATCGGCTACGAGTTCGAGCACGTCTTCGACGACACCTGGGCGGTCCGCCAGAACGCCCGCTACGCCCACACGCAGAGCTACCAGAATTCCTACATCGGCCAGCTCGGCTACACCGACCCGCTGCAGACGCAGCTCGGCCGCTACCTGTTCCGGGATTCCGCCAAGGTCGCGCAGCTCGACGTCGACACCCAGGCGGAGGCCAAGTTCTCGGACGGGTTCTTCCGCCACGACTTCCTGATGGGCGTGGAGTACCGGAACATCCAGATCCACGACAACCAGGCCTCGGGCTTCCCCGGCCCCGACCTCAACATCCTCGCGCCCGCCTACGGCCCGCAGGCGGTCTCGGCTTCGCCCTACCTGATCAACGCCGACTCGTTCCAGCAGGTCGGCCTGTACTTCCAGGACCAGATCAAGCTCACCCCGGAGCTGACCCTGATCCTCGGCGGCCGTCAGGACTTCGTCCAGAACACCGTCTACGACCGCCTGACGCCGTCGAACACCAACGGCCGCAACGACAGCGCCTTCACCTACCGGGCGGCGGCGATCTACAATTTCGACTTCGGCCTCGCGCCCTACATCATGTACGCGACCTCTTTCCAGCCCGAGATCGGCAGCGACATCAACAACCGGGCGTTCAAGCCCGATACCGGCGATCAGGTCGAGGGCGGCGTCAAGTTCGAGCCGCCCGGCCAGGGCTACTTCCTGACGCTGGCGGGCTTCGACATCCACCGCAACAACGTGCTCACCCCCAACCCGGTGAACACGATCTTCCAGACGCAGGTCGGCGCGGTGCGCTCCACCGGCTTCGAGGCGCAGCTGGTCGCCAACATCGCCGACGGCCTCAACCTCGTCGCATCCGTCACCAAGTTCGACTTCACCACCGTGCGGGATGCCGATCCGGCGCGGGTCGGCAAGATCCCGGTCAACATCCCGCAGACGCTCGCCTCGCTGTTTGCCGATTACACCATCCCGGTCGGGCCGTGGCGCGGCTTCGGCTTCGGCGGCGGCGTGCGCTACGTCGGGAGCTCGTTCGCGGACGTCTCCAACACCCTGCGGGTGCCCGACTACGTGCTGTTCGACGCGCAGGTGCACTACGATTACGAGAACTGGCGCTTCCAGGTGAACGCGGCGAACATCGCCGACCGGCGCTACGTCGCCTCCTGCCAGTCGAACGTGTCCTGCTTCTACGGCGACGCCCGGCGGGTGCTGGCGAAGGTCAGCTACAGGTGGTGAGGCGGAGCACCGCGTCTCCGCCGTAGAACCGTGCGGGCCCGAACCGGCGCCGATCAATCCCGGTCCCGGTCCGGGGCCCCCTGCCCGCCCGTCCGGGAAGGACGGGGGGCGGAAGACCGTCGATCAGCGCATGTGGCGGCGCATCATGTGATGGCGGCGGTGCATCATGCGATGGCGCATCATCCGCGACTGCATCCGGGCCGTGCGGTGCATGCCGCCGAAGTTGCTGTTGCCCGTGGCGGCGGCGTTCCGGTCGAGGCCGTCGCCGGGGGCGGCCAGGACCGGGGCCGCCGTCCCGAGGACGAGGCCGAGGGCGAGCGTGGCGCCGAGAATGATCTTGTTCATGGGAAGGTTGTCTCTCCGCGACCCTGCGCCGCGCCGACCGAACGGATTGCGGGCGCTCCGGTTCCGGACGGGGCCCGGAAACGCGGCGCGACATCCCGCGGCAGGGCCGGAGCCCCGGGGTGCGCGGCCCGGTCCGGACGAAGGGCCGGATCAGGCCCCCGGATCCGCCGCGACGGCGAACAGGGTCAGCGGCTCGGGCAGGGTCGCCCGCGGCACCGGGACGGCCCTTGTGCCGGCCGGCAGGCCCCCCGGGAGCAGATCCAGGAAATCCCCCGAGGCCGCGACCTCGATCTCCGCCGCCTTGGCCTGGGCCTCGATCCGCGACAGGGCGTTCATGGCCGGGCCTAGCACCGTGTACTCGGCCCGGACCCCGTCGTCGAACACCCCGACCAGGAGGTCGCCCGCGTGCAGGGCGACCACGACCCGCAGGGTGAACTGCCCCTCCGCCGCCCGGGCCTCGTTGAGGGCGGCGATCCGGCGCCGGATCGACAGGGCGCAGGCCAGGGCCGCCCGGGCCTGCGCGTCGGGGCGGCCGACCACGAACTGCACCAGCACGGCGTCGCCGACATACTTGTCCACGAGGCCGCCCTGCTCGGCCACCGCGGCCTGCGCGGCCGCCCGGACGGCGAGGAGCGCCGCCACCATCGCCTGGGGAGGATGCTCGCGGCTCAGCCGGGAGAAGCCGCGGATGTCGAGGACCATCAGGCAGGCGTGGCGCCGGTGCACGCCCAGGCCGGATTCCCCGTCCTCGGCGGCGAGGTCGAGGGCGACCGCGTCCGGCACGAAGCGCGCGAGCTGGGTCCGCTCGTGCTCCATCCGCAGGGCCCGGGCCACCGCGGCGCGCAGGCGGGTCGTGCCGTCGACCACCAGGAGACCCGCCGCCACGAAGGTGGCGAGCCCGGTCACCTGCGCGGTCGGGAAGGTGTCCGGGCCCGGGAACAGCTCCGGGTCGCGCAGGCCGAGGAGGAAGGCCGCGCCCCAGCAGGCGGTCACCAGTCCGCAGAACAGCTGGGTCTGCGCCACCCGCATGCTCAGGCCGGTCTGGAGCAGGAGCAGGAAGGCGGGCAGGCGGCTCACCGCGTCGGCGCCGAGCCCTGCGCCGCCACCGGCCATCATGTGCTCGATGATCACGTAGACGGCGAGCCCGGCATTGAGCAGGGTGCCGGCCCAGCTATAGGCGTTCGCCCCCGGGCCGCCGCTCCGCTCCCGGAGCCCGAACCAGACCGTGCCGAGGCCGTAGAGGCCGAGGATGATCCAGTGGCTCAGCGCGTGCAGCGAGCCGTCATAGGCCTGGGCCGCCATCAGCAGCACCAGCACGATGACGATGCGCAGGCCGAGCAGGCGCAGGCCGCCCCCCGCCTGCATGGCGCGCAGGATCGCGGCGTCGTCCTGGGTCGCCTCCGTCCGGCTCTCGGCCGGCGCCCGCGCCAGCCCGGGAAGCCGCGGGCTGCCGACGCCGCCCGGAACCATCAGCCGCCCCGGTCGAGCCGCCGGGCCGCCGCGAAGCGGTTGAGGAAGCGCGGCTCCTTCTCGGGGGCGATCCGGACCGCGAGGTGCAGCGTGCCGTCGGCCTCGGCGCGGCGGTCCAGCATCTCGGCGTTCTCGTAGAGCCAGTTGAGCGCCGCCCCGTCCTCCGGCGGCAGGACCACCGCGAAGCTCGACCGGTGGCGCCCGATCCGCGCCTCGATCCGGGCGGCCAGGGCGGCGAGCCCCTCGCCGGTCAGCGCCGAGACCAGGACCGGCGCGGCGCTGTCGCGGTCGTTGCGGGCCTTGGCCTGGCCGCTGAGATTCAGGAGCCGGGTGCGCTCGTCGTCGTCGAGGAGGTCGGCCTTGTTCCAGACCTCGATGATCCGCTCGGCACTGGTCTCGATGCCGAGCTCGCGCAGGACCTCGCCGACATCCTCGGCCTGGGCCTCGGAATCGACGTGGCTCACGTCGCGCACGTGCAGCAGCACGTCGGCCTCGATGGCGTCCTCCAGGGTCGCCCGGAACGCCGCGATCAGCGGCGTCGGCAGGTCGGAGATGAAGCCCACCGTGTCGGACAGGATCACGGTCTCGCCGTGGGGCAGCTTGGTCGCCCGGGCGGTGGGGTCGAGGGTGGCGAACAGCATGTCCTTGGCGGTGACCTCGGCCCGGGTCAGGGCGTTGAACAGGCTCGACTTGCCGGCATTCGTGTAGCCCACGAGCGCAACGATCGGGTACGGCACCCGCGCCCGGCTCTGCCGGTGCAGGCCGCGGGTGCGCACCACCGCGTCGAGGTCGCGCTCGATCCGGGTCATGCGCTCCTGGATCATGCGCCGGTCGGCCTCGATCTGGGTCTCGCCGGGGCCGCCAAGGAAGCCGAAGCCGCCGCGTTGCCGCTCCAGGTGGGTCCAGGAGCGGACGAGGCGGGACTTCTGGTAGGCGAGGTGCGCGTGCTCGACCTGGAGCGTGCCCTCCCGGGTCGAGGCGCGGCGGCCGAAGATCTCCAGGATCAGCCCGGTGCGGTCGATGACCTTGGCACCCCAAGCCTTCTCCAGGTTGCGCTGCTGCACCGGCGAGAGGGCGCAATCCATCACCACGAGGCCGATCTCCCGGGCGCGGATCAGGCCGGCGATCTCCTCGACCCGGCCCTTGCCGAGATAGGTCGAGGGCCGGATCCGCGGCAGGCTGACGGCGAGGCTCTCGATCACGTCGAGCTCGATCGCGGCGGCGAGCCCGGTCGCCTCGTCGAGGCGCGCCTCGACGGAGCGCGTGGGCACGGCCGGCCCCTGCCCGACCCCGTACGCGCCGCGGGCCAGATAGGGACCGATCACCAGCGTATGGGTCGCCGCGGCGATCTCGCCCTCGGGGGCGGCCTGCGCCTGGAGGCGGGCTTCGCCGGACGTCAGCGTTTCGGTCATACGGCCTTCGGCGCCGACGGGGGGCCGGCGGCTTCGTTCGAGAAGTCGGACTGCGTGAGATGGGGCGTCGGCGAACCCGAGCCAAGGCTCGGCGCCGGGGCGTGGGCAGAAATCGGCGCGGGGCCGTTCAGCCGCGCCCCGCACGGCGGGGGATCGGGCGAATGCCGATCCCCCCGTGCACGCCCCCGCAGGGGCTACGATCGTCGCACCTCCGGGCCGGAGACCGACGCCGGCGGCGGAGCGCGACAGGTCCCCTCCCCCGAACCGGAGCGGGAACCGCCGCGCCGTTCTCAGGCCGCATCGCCGCCGGCGATAAGTGAATCCGGTCCCCTGCCCGGACCGAAGGATTCGCGCCTTTTCACGCCTTCTCGGCGGTCTCGTCCGGCTCGAACAGCTGCACCGGATGGCCCGGCATGATCGTCGAGATCGCGTGCTTGTAGACCAGCTGCGAATGCCCGTCCCGGCGCAGCAGCACGCAGAAGTTGTCGAACCAGGTCACCACGCCCTGGAGTTTGACGCCGTTGACCAGAAAGATCGTCAGCGGGATCTTGTTCTTGCGGACATGGTTGAGAAACGTGTCCTGAAGGTTCTGTGCGCGTTCGCCCGCCATCTTCTTGGCCTTCTTGTTGTCCCGGCTCGCTCCGTCCGGGATGGGTATGCCGCGGGCCGGATCGTCCGATCACCCCGTCCGCCGCCGTGTATACAACATGACGGCGTGAAAGCGTGGGTGCAAGCAACCCCTGTACCCAGGCGATCCATGACGGATCGGCACCGCCCTCAACGCGTCCCTGTGGCCCCCGCGCTCACGGCCCGATGCCCAGGGACTTCAACTTGCGGTGCAGCGCCGAGCGCTCCATTCCGATGAACTCCGCGGTGCGCGAGATGTTGCCCGAGAACCGCGCGATCTGCGCCACGAGGTACTCGCGCTCGAAGATCTCCCGCGCCTCGCGCAGCGCCAGGCTCATCAGCTTCTCGCCGCCCGCGCCCCCCGGGGTGGTCGGCACCAGGGCGCCGATCTCGGAGGGCAGCATCTCGGAGGTGACCTCCTGCTCCGGGTCGGCCTGGGTCAGGATCATCAGCCGCTCGACGTTGTTCTTGAGCTGGCGGACGTTGCCCGGCCAGTTGTGCGACTGCAGCACCGCCATGGCGTCCTCGGCGATCCGGCGCTTGGGCAGGCCGGTCTGGGACGAGATGTTGTCCATGAAGAACTGGATCAGCTCGGGCACGTCCTCGCGGCGCTCGGACAGGGCCGGCACCCGGATCGGCACCACCGAGAGGCGGTGGAACAGGTCCTCGCGGAACCGGCCGGCGGCGATTTCGTCCTGAAGATCCCGGGAGGAGGACGAGATGATCCGCACGTCGACATGCACCCGGGTGGTGCCGCCGACCCTTTGAAAATTCTGGTCGACGAGGACGCGCAGGATCCGGTTCTGGGTCTCGCGGGGCATGTCGGCGACCTCGTCGAGGTAGAGGGTGCCGCCATGGGCCTCCTCCAGGGCGCCGACGCGGCGGCCGCTCTCGCCCTCGACCCCGAACAGCTCCGCCTCCATGGTCTCGGGCAGGATCGCGGCCGCGTTGAGGAGCACGAACGGGCCGTTCGACCGGGCCGAGGCCTTGTGCAGGCTGCGGGCGGCGAGTTCCTTGCCGGAGCCCAGCGCCCCGGTGATCATCACCCGGGCGTTGGTCGGCGCCACCCGGTCGAGGGTCTGGCGGAGCTGGTTGATCGCCAGCGACGCGCCGACGATGCGGTTGGCGTTGCCGGAGCGCGCCGTCAGGTCGCGGACCTCGCGCCGGAGGCGGGAGGCCTCCAGCGCCCGCTCGGCCACCAGGATCAGCCGGTCGGCCTTGAACGGCTTCTCGATGAAGTCGTAGGCCCCCGCCTTGATGGCCGAGACCGCGGTCTCGATGTTGCCGTGGCCCGAGATCATCACCACCGGCAGGTCGGGATTGGCCGCCTTGATCAGGTCGAGCACCTGCAGGCCGTCGAGCCTCGAGCCCTGCAGCCAGATGTCGAGGAAGACGAGGTGCGGCCGGCGCGCCTCGATGGCGGCGAGCGCCTCGTCGGATCCGCCGGCCGTGCGGCAGCGGTGGCCCTCGTCGTCCAGGATCCCGGCCACGAGGTCGCGGATGTCGGCCTCGTCGTCGACGATCAGGATATCGGCGCTCATGCGTGCATCTCCGCGATCCGGGGGGCCGTCGGTGCGGCGCCCTTCTCCTCTGTCGTGACGGGACGGGTCTCAGGGGCAGCCGCCGCCGGCTCGGGCCCGTGCTCCCGCGGGACCCGCATCCGCACCTGGCCGCCACGGCCGGCGGGATTGTCGTTCAGCTCGATCCCGCCGCCGTGCTCCTCAAGCACCTTGCTGACGATGGCAAGCCCCAACCCGGTGCCGCCCTCGCGGGTGGTCATGTAGGGCTCGAGCAGCCGCTGGCGCCCCTCGGCGGGGAAACCCTTGCCGTTGTCGGTGACGGCGATCACCGCGAACCCGTCCTCGACGGCGAGGCTCAAGCCGATCTTGCCCTTGCCGAGTTCGGCCTCCGGCACCTCCGCCACCGCCTCGACGGCGTTCTTGAGGATGTTGGTGATCACCTGGCTGAGCAGCCGGATGTCGAAGGCCGCCACGATCTTCTCCGCGCTGCCCGCGC
The DNA here is from genome assembly GCF_022829385.1 of Methylobacterium sp. J-070. Classification (GTDB taxonomy): domain Bacteria; phylum Pseudomonadota; class Alphaproteobacteria; order Rhizobiales; family Beijerinckiaceae; genus Methylobacterium. The sequence goes on from NZ_JAKSXX010000045.1 coordinate 25,737, forward strand.
CTCCTTGGGCCGAGAACGCGAAGTCGATGTCGGGATGCGCCACGCGCATCATGAACAGGTTCTGCTTGGCGATCTCGGTGAGGTCGTTGGGCGCGATCGCCGGCTTGGGCATCCGCGCGAAGGCCGAGAACTCGTCGACCATGCGCTTGATCTCGTCCACCTGGCGCACGATCGTGGCGGTGCACTGGTCGAACACCTCCTTGTCGGTGGTGATCACCTTGCCGTACTTGCGCCGGATCCGCTCGGCCGAGAGCTGGATCGGGGTCAGGGGGTTCTTGATCTCGTGGGCGATGCGGCGGGCCACGTCCCCCCAGGCGGAACTCCGCTGCGCCTGGACGAGGTCGGTGATGTCGTCGAGCGTCACCACCGAGCCGCGGGAGGCCCCCTGCGCCTGCTCGCTCGTCACCCGCACCGTGATGGTGCGCTCGCCCCGGGACCGGGCGAGCTGGATCTGCTGCTGCTGCAGGCTGCGCGGGCGGGCCTCGCTCTCGGCGAGGACCGGGGCGAGTTCGGGCACCGCGCGCCCGAGCGACTGGCCGACCAGCGCGTCGCTGGGGAGGTCGAGCATCCGCTCGGCCGCCGGGTTGGCGATGGTCACGAAGCCCGCCGCGTCGAGGCCGATCACCCCGGGCGACACCCCCGACAGCACGGCTTCCGTGAAGCGGCGGCGGGTGTCGATCAGGTCGTTGGCGGCGATCAGCCCGGTATTCTGGCGGCGCAGCTCCTGGGTCATCTTGTTGAACGCCTCGCCGAGATGGGCGAGGTCGCCGCTGGTCTTCTTGGTCGGCACCTGGGCGTAGAAATTGCCGGCCGCGACCTGATCGGCGGCGTTGATCAGCCGGCGGATCGGCGCCACGAACCGGTTGGCGAAGTTCATCCCGAACCACACCGCCGACAGCAGCGCGATCAGGGCGATCAGCAGGAACACCGACGCGAAGGTGATCTGAATCGAGCGGCGCAGCGAATCGTAGGTGAGGTACTCGGCCGCCGCCGCCCGGGACACGCCCGGGAACTCGATGGCGAGCTGGCTCACCTCCCGCTGCACCATCAGCACGGCGTCGTCGTAGGCCGGCATGCGCAGGAGCGCGGCGAAGACCCGCCCCTCGGTGGGCAGCAGGCAGATCGGGTCGGCCGAGCTCGCCGCGTCCTCGAAGGCCGCCGCCGAGGGCAGGCGGTTGGTCTTCAGGATGTCGATCTTGGCCCGGGCCACCACCTCGGTGGGGCCGCGCATGATCTGGGCGACCGGGAGGCCGAGATTGGAGGCGCGGGTGGTCAGGAAGGTCTGGAACCAGTCGCGGTTGACGTCGAAGTTCGGCCGGGCCCGGGTGAGGTCGTCGGCGAGGATCCGGATCTCGCGGGCGAGACTCTGGCACTGGTTCTCCTGGTAGGCGTCGGCCACCTCCACGGATTTCAGCACCACGTCGCGGACCCGGTCGGTGAAGCCGAGCGACAGGCCCCGGTCGATGGTCACGGACGCCACCACGGCGAGCAGGATCGTCGGCAGGATCGCGATCAGCGAGAACAGGCCGACGATGCGGGTGTGCAGGCGGGCGACCGCCGCGTTGGCCTTGCGGGCGTGCAGGAAGACCCGCGCCTCCCAGGCGATCACCACGGCCAGGCCGAGCACCAGGGCGGCGTTGATGGCCAGCAGCGACACGCCGTAGGCGGGCGTGGGCGTCACCCGGATCACCCCGGCCAGGATCAGGAAGGTCGCCAGCGCCGAGACCAGGGCGGTGACCACCACGGCGGCGCCGATCCAGCCCGGTCCCCGGGGCCCGGGGCGCAGGGATTCCGCCAGGGACGCGTCCGGCCCCGCCCCGTCGCCGGCCCCCTCGGGCTCCGGTAACGGGCCTTCCTCTGTCCGTGAGCGTCTCAGGAACGGCATGACTGGTGCAGGGCCACAACAGTGTGGCGGAATTAATACGAATTCGGGCCGGGTGGCGGCGGCCGCCTCAGCATTTTGCCGCAGTCGCCGGCCCCGACCCTCCGCCATGCCGTCGCGCGGCCGAGGGCCAGGGGCCGCGCCGAGCGGGATCGGACCGTACAGCCGGGACTAAGGCCGTCGAAAACCCTCCGACACGGCATGGGCTCATGTCGTTCGAGGCGGCGGCCGTAGCTGCCCGCGCGTTGAATACGGCGCGACCGGCGTGTTAATCATCGCATCGACGATCCCGATCGCGTTCACGGGCTTGAATGGTCTGGCGATGACTGCGGTGTTCCTGAGGTGAGCCGACCGGCGGCTCCCATCCGGTTCCATCCCGCCTCATCCCGAAGGGGCGGGGCGGCGCGGTGATCCGCGTCGGGCTGATCGGCTACGGCTATTCCGGCAAGACCTTCCACGCGCCCCTGATCGGCTCCGTGGCGGGGCTCGACCTCCGGCTGATCGGCTCCGGCGATGCCGCCAGGGTCGCGGCCGACTTCCCCGGCCTGCCGGTGGCCGGCGACCCCGTCGCGGTCGCCACGGCGGACGCCGTCGACCTCGTGGTGATCGCATCCCCGAACGTCAGCCACGCACCCCTGGCGCGGGCCGCCCTGGCGGCGGGCAAGCACGTCGTCGTCGACAAGCCGTTCACCCTCGACCTCGCCGAGGCCCGCATCCTGCACGCGGCGGCGCGGAGCCGGGGCCGGCTGCTCGCGGTGTTCCACAACCGCCGCTGGGACAGCGATTTCCTGAGCGTTCGCCGCGCCATCGCGGCCGGGGTGATCGGCCCGGTGCGGCATTTCGAATCCCATTTCGACCGGTTCCGCCCCCAGATCCGCGACCGGTGGCGGGAGGGCGGCGGCCCGGGCAGCGGGATCTGGTACGATCTCGGCCCGCATCTCGTGGACCAGGCGCTCCAGCTGTTCGGCCTGCCCGACCGGGTGACCGCCAACCTGGCGCGCCTGCGCACCGGCGGCCTCGCCGACGACTGGGTCCACGCGGTCCTCGACTATCCGAACCTGCGGGTGGTGCTCCGGGCGAGCCTGCTGGTCGCCGGCGGATCGCCCCGCTTCGTGGTCCACGGCGTGGCCGGCAGCCTGGTCAAGCGTCGCCCCGACCCTCAGGAGGGGCAGCTGCTGGCCGGGCTGGCCCCGGGGGCGCCGGGATGGGGCGAGGACCCGGACGGGCTGGAGATCCACGACGGGGCCGGGGCGGTGACGCAGGCGCCGGCCGCGGCCGGGGATCAGCGGCAGTTCTACCGCGGGGTGGTCGAGACGATCGCCCGCGGATCCGTCGACGATGCGGCGGCTCTGGAGGCCGTCCGGGTGATGGCGTGCCTCGAAGCGGCCTTCACGTCGGCCCGCACCGGGATGTCGGTCGGCCTCCCGCTCGCGCCGGACGAGCGGGATCGCTGAGGCGTATCGTCCCGGTCGAGTCAGGGCCTTGACCCTTCCGACGGCGCCCCGTAACCCCGGACGCGGAGGCGAACGGGGTCTGGTGGCCCTCCTGGTCTTCAAAACCAGTGGTACGCCAACAGCGTACGGTGGGTTCGATTCCCATCCGCTTCCGCCAGATAGCCTTTCGCCGGCCTTCGCCTCCCTTCACTAAGCCACAAGAAAATCAGCATTTTCCGCCGGACGCCGTTCATGGGCGTTCGCTGGCCTTCGCCGAAATTCACGCCTATGGTGTGGGTATCGGAGTGGGTGCGTATACTGTGCAGGGAAAGCTCACTGCCCTCGGTGTCGCGAAGCTGAAGACCCCCGGCATGCATGGGGACGGCGGCGGCTTGTGGCTGCAGGTCACCGGCAACGGCGCTAAGTCCTGGATCTTCCGGTTCACCCTGCGCGGCAAGTCTCGCGAGATGGGCCTCGGCTCGGCCGGTACCTTCTCCCTGGCCGAGGCGCGCGACAAGGCTCTGACGTGCCGGAAGCTCTGCTACGAGGGCATCGACCCGATCGAGGCTCGCCGTGAGCAACGCCAGGCGGCCGCCCTCGATGCTGCGCGCGCCATGACCTTCCGGCAGTGCGCTGCGGCCTACATCGAATCACACAAGGCCGGGTGGCGGAACGAGAAGCACGGCGCTCAGTGGCTCGCCACGCTCGACGCCTACGTGCACCCCGTGTTCGGCGACCTGTCGGTCCAGGCGATCGACACCGGCCTCGTCATGAAGGCGGTCGAGCCGATCTGGACCACGAAGCCGGAGACCGCCGTCCGCGTGCGGGGCCGCATCGAATCGATCCTCGACTGGGCCAAGGCACGCGGCTTCCGAGCCGGCGACAACCCGGCGCGCTGGCGCGGGCACCTGCAGAACCTCCTTCCGCGCCGCTCAAAGATCCAGCGCGTGTCGCACCATGCCGCCCTCCCCTTCACCGAAGTGCCGGCCTTCATGCAGCGCCTGGCCGGCCAGCCCGGCGTGGCCGCGCGCATGCTGGCTTTCACGATCCTGACGGCCGCGCGGACAGGCGAGGCGATCGGGGCCCGCTGGGACGAGATCGACCTGGAGGCCGGGATCTGGGTCGTGCCGGCCTCGCGGATGAAGGGCGGCTTCGAGCACCGCGTCCCCCTCCCCGCCCCCGCGCTGGCGATCCTGGCCGAGATGTCCGCGATCCGTGGCAGCGACTATGTCTTTCCCGGCGGCCGGCGCGGGAAGCCGCCGTCCAATATGGCGATGCTTGAGCTGCTGAAGCGGATGGACCGCGGCGACCTCACGGTTCACGGCTTTCGATCGAGCTTCAAGGACTGGGCGTCCGAGACCACGCACTTCCCCCGCGAGGTAACCGAGGCGGCGCTCGCTCACGCGATCGAGAGCAAGGTCGAGGCGGCGTACCGGCGCGGCGATCTGTTCGCGAAGCGGCGCGAGCTGATGGACGCCTGGGCGGCTTTTGCGGGGTCGCCTTGCTGACTGCGCCGAAGCCTCATGCTCGTGACGAGTGGCTGAGTCTACGCCACTTAGCCGTGCATTGGGCGGAGCAAGTCGACGGCCTTGATCAGCTCGATGTGGCAAAGCGTCTGCTCTTGGCTGCCGAGCGCGGGGAGATCAGCGCCGAGTATGTCCAGATCGGCAGCACAAAGAGCGGCAAATTCATCAGCTCCGATTACGGGGGTCTGAGCGGTTTTATCAAGCATTCGTCTGACAACGGAGTATCTCGGCGGGATGCCCTAACCTATTTACTTGAGGAGATTGCGGACCTCGCGGTCGAACTTCATCGCGATGGCGTTCTGAGGTTCGCCGAGATGTACGGCTATCCGCCGCCGCCGTGGTGGGCTGTCGAGGCTCCGCTGACAGCTGCGCCCCATGCGCAGCGCCAGCGCGGGAAGCCGCCGGTGAAGCGCGACCGGGCAATCGGCAAGATGCGCCCGTGGATCGCGCGGCATGGGTGGGCAGCCTTCGAGAGCATGACCGACGAAGCCTTAGTGGGGGAGTTCCGTGAGACGCGCCCGACCTGCCGGGCAGCGCGGGAGAAACTCCGACAGGAAAGACCGACAAAGACCGACAAAACTCCGACCACAAACAATTAGCGACAGTCCTCAGACTTCGCCAACATCCGTCCGTCTTCGCCGGCAGCTCGGCGAAAGTAGAGGACAGCAGCCATGAACACCGAGAGGTTTCAGGCGGCGCAGGCAGACCTGCGTCCGTCAACGCTGAAGCTTTTTCATAGCCCCAAAGAGGTCTGTGAGGCGCTCGGCATCGGAATGACCACGTGCTATCGCCTGATCAACGAGGGCAAGCTGAAGAAGGTGAAGATTGGCCCTCTGACGCGGATCCCCGACGATTCCTTGCGCGCCTACGCCGCCTCGCTTGAGCAGGAGGCCGCGTAGCAGGATGGCCCAGAAAACAGTTGAGGGACGGAGCGCGGCCAGGCGCTCACGTCCCTCGGAAGATGTCGCCTCGACAGCCGACCTCTCCGAAATAGCACCCAGCCCCTTCACCGTCCATAGGATCGCCCACCGCTTCGGCCTGCCGCCCGCAACCGCTGCGGTGCTCGCCGAGCTCGCGTTCCCGGCCACGGACACGTGGAGGGCGACGCGATGAGCGACACCCCCGACACCATGCTCGGCATCCTCGAAGAGGTCGAAGCCTTCCTGCGCGGCGGTGATCGCTGGCTGCGCAACGAGGTTGAAGGCTGGCGGATGGATGAGCCGGACATCGACGAGGATGGCGGCGAGGACATCCATTTTCGCGACACGAAGCAGCTCGACCGCTTCATGGAGAACATGGGGCGCGCAGCGAACGCTGTGTCGGTCGTGGTTGAGGCTCTCCGGGGAGGTGGCAAATGAGCGCCTCCTCCGAGCCTTGCATCTTCGCGATCCTGCCCGGCCCCGCCGGCGCGACCGCCATCTTCTTCCCGGCCGCGCCCGACAGGTGCGTGGTCGAGGATCTGCCGACACTCGACGGGCGCCTTGACGTCCGCCGGCTGGCGGCCCGCATCGCGGAGTTCGCCCCGACCCTGGCGGTGATCGGCTGCGCCAGCCCGCAGCCCCGCGGCAGCATCCGCGAGAACTTCCGGGGCGGCGTCGCCTACGGTGCGGTCTGCAGCGTGGTGGCGCTGGCAGGCCTGCCGGTGACCTACGCCCGGGCCAGCTCGTGGAAGCCGAGCTACGGCCTCGACGCGGGTCCTGGCGGGCGCCAGGCGGCGCGGATCCTCGCCAGGACGCTGTTCGAGGCCTCGGCGGTCCGATTCGGCGACGAAGTCGAGACCTCCCGGTCCGAGGCCGCGCTGCTCGCCCGGTGGGCGGCGGCTCAGATTACCTCCGCCGTCACGAGGAAGGGGTGATCATGGCTCACCTCAGTGCCGAGACCATACCAACGGCGGATCAATGGGGGCCCTTCCGTTGCGGCCTGGAACAGGGCGAGCGCCGCGCCCGGCTGCGGATGCTGGCGGCCCTGGTGCACGTCCTGACCGGGCCGCGCGGAGCCCGCCTGGTGGGTTTGCTGCAGGCGGCAGAGACTGAGCCGCGCGTCCTGGTCGAGGCGCTGGGCGACCTCAACCGGATGGCGCCGCTCGACAAGCGCAGGATCTGGGCGTCCTACGCCGAACTCACCGCGCCGACGCGACCGCGGTCCCGATCCTCGAACCTGGAGGACCGGCGATGACCGAGCCTCGACTGAACGATCAGGATCCGTTCGGGACCCTCGACACCGCCCGCGAGAACGTGGCGCAACTCGCGGCCAGCATCCAGGCGCACGCTCACGTGGTCCAGACCTACGCAGAGGTCGGATACGATCCCGGGCTGATGCTCGCGGCCAGGACAACGCTCGCCTACCTCCGCGCGCTGGAGGCAGGACTGCAGGAGCTGGAGCGGTCCCGGGCGGTCATTTCCTACCGGCAGTCCGGCGCCACCATCGGCAGCGGTGCGGGGGTCTGATGCGAGCGCGCTCCGTGAACTCGCCGCAGACCTCGGCCGACCGATTCCGCCTCGTCCCGTTCGACGCGATCAAGCTCGGGACCGCGCCCCGCTACCGGGTGAAAGGCCTGCTCCCGCTGGTCGGCCTAGCCCTGTTCTGGGGGCCTCCGAAATGCGGGAAGTCGTTCCTGGTGATGGACCTGCTGATGCACGTGGCGCTCGGCTGGACCTACCGCGGTCGGCGCGTCGTCCCCGGGAGCATCGTCTACTGTGCGCTGGAGGGGCAACAGGGCTTCGAGGCCCGGGTCGAGGCGTTCCGCCAGCTTCATCTCGCCGAGGCAGCCGAGCCGACGCCGTTCTACCTGATGCCGTCGCCGCTCAACCTGGTGCAGGACCACGCCGCGCTCATCGCCGGGATCCGGATGCAGATGCCGGTCGGGCAGCGGCCCGGTGTGGTCTGCCTCGACACGCTGAACCGGAGCTTCATCGGGTCCGAGAGCGACGACGAGGCCATGACCGCCTACGTGAAGGCGGCCGATGCGATCCGCGATGCCTTCGGGTGCTTGGTCGTGATCATCCACCATTGCGGGGTCGAGGGCACTCGCCCCAGAGGGCACTCGGCGCTCGCCGGTGCCATCGACGCGCAGCTCGCCGTTCGCAAGACGGGAGAGGGCCTCGTAACGGTGACGGTCGACTTGATGAAGGATGGACCGGAGGGCGACACGTTCGCCAGTCGCCTTGAGCCTGTTGAGGTCGGCGAGGATGACGAGGGCGACGCGATCACGTCGTGCATCGTCGAGGCCGTGGTCGAGGCCCCGGTTGCGTCCAGGCCCGGGAAGCAGGCGGGCAAGCGCCTCTCGGAGCGCAACCGCCTCGCGCTGGAGGCCCTCCGCGAGGCTGTCATGGCCAAGGGTGTCGCGGCGCCGACCACACTCGCGCTTCCGGCAGAGATCCGGGTCGTGCCGCCTGACGCGTGGCGGGAGGAGCTGTTCCGCCGCGGCATCCTCGACCGGGACGCCAGCGGCTACCGTGAGCAGTTCCGGCGGATGAAGCTGGACCTCATGGCCCGAGAAGCCGTCGCCGAGCGCGATGGGAGTCTCTGGATCGTCCCCTAGTCAGCCATGCCGCAGGTTCGTCGGCAGCGCGTGCTCAGCCTTTTATGCGTTCGAGGACCTTGGTCTGGATGCTGATGTCTGAAAGTCGTTCCCCTGTAGGCTGAACAAGAAACAATCCTCGATACTCGCTGAAGCTGTGAGGGAATGCATCGTAGTCATTTGCGATGCCAACAGCGACTTTGAAAGGCTCGGCAGCGTTCATAGCTGCTAGAAGCTCGTCTTCTTTCTGAAACCAAACCTCCAAGTAAATCGACTTCGTGTCTTTGTCGACGACCCAGCCTTTGGTCCATGAGACCGGCACGGTATCGATAATTTGGCCCCGACTCTTGATGTGGCCCTTCCAACTTCCGCGGTGGGTAAACGTCATTTCAAGGTTGTCGGACCAATGCGCCATCGCGATCTCCCGCACGCTTCTGCCTCAGAGCATCGCCGCCGCTCCGATGGACGCCTTAACCCCAGACTGCATAAGGCGTCACAGGCGTCACACCCGTCACACCCTAAAGGGTGGTGTGACGTGACGTGACGGTCAGACCCGTCACAAACGTGACGTGACGTGACGGTCTGTGACGGTGTGACGGTGTGACGGAGGGTGTGACAGACGTGGATTCGGGCGTCAAAACACCCGGTGCTTTGCCATGCACGCGCAATACGGTTGAGACCGGCATTTCAGCCCAAGTTGGGCCGAAACTCGGCAGGCCGAGGGCGGAAAGGGGTCACCGTGACGGTGATACCTTCGGCCAGACGGGCCCCTTCCACAGCCGACCTTCGAGGTCCCGGAAACCGATGCGGCGGATGGGGTATCCGCCGACTGAGCCAATAAGATAAGCCGCGACAGACACTTAGATCAGCGCCGCTTCCGCTACCCACATGGTCGCCCACGAACTCAGCCGTTTCTAAGCCCGAAACAGGCCTCGCGGGCGCGTGAGACGCCTCTTGCACGCAACGGCCGATTTCGTCATGTTGGCGGCCGGCTCAACGCCTTTCGGCCTTTCGGGACTGTGACGGTCCGCAGGCTCTACCGACCTCGCTCGGAGAGATCCTGTGTCCGCTGCCCTGGCCCTCGTTCCCGCTCCCACCGACCTCTCGCCGGCCCGCGCCGCGCTCATCGACGCCTATGTGCAGCGTGACGCGCTCCAGGCGACGTCGGGCAAGATCCTCGCGGCGCGGGAGCGGCTGAGAGAGGCCGAGGCCGCAGAGGATGCTGCGAAGGCCGCGCTCTCGGCGCTGGCAGCGGGCGAGGCCGAGGCCTATCGCGTCTGGGCGCTCTCGACCCGCGGACCGGAGCCGCGCCCCAATTTGGAGGCGCGCCGAGCGGCCGAGGATCGCCTCGCGGAAGCCAAGGCCCGGGCCGATGCGGCGCGCGGCGCGGCGACGGTGTTCACCAGCGGCATGAATGCTGCCGAGCGCGAGAGCCAGCGCGTCGAGGCGTCCATCGCCTCCGCGGTCAACGCGATCCTGTTGGAGGAGCTACAGGCCGAGACAGAGATCGCCGAGCGCACTTTCGCCGCCGCGGTCGAGCGCGTGAAGTCGCTTCGCAAGCTGGCTGGCGTGATCGTGGATGCGCTGCCCGCGCCCGATCGCGCACTCGCTGGCGAATGCGCCTTCCGGGCGGGCGAGATGTCCAACTTGCGGATCGACCACCACGACCTCGGCGACTGGGATCCGGCTCACCGCGCCGTCGAGCGCCTGACGGCCGACCTCCGCACCGAGCCGACCGCAACCCTCTCCTTGGACTGACCATGAGCCCGCAGCCGCAGCGAAAGCGCCATCACCTGTCGAGCATCGAGCTCGATGAAATCAGCCTGGTCGACAGGCCGGCCAACAAGGGCGCGCGCGTCGCGCTGTTCAAGCGAGACGAGGCCCCGGACATGCAGAACGTCGACGCGATCATCGCGAAGTTCACCGGCCAGAGCGTCGAGACGGTCTCGACCGTCGGCAGGATCCATGCGGCCGTCGAGGATGTGCGTGCCGCGCACCCCGGTATGTCCTACGCGGCGGCCCTGACGAAGCACATCGAGGCGAACCCTGCCGACTTCGACGCGCTGGAGAAGGCGGAGGGCCGCTCCGTGCGGGCCCCGGAGGGCATCAGCAAGGCGCTGACCGATGCGGCGGCAGTGATGCGGCGGACTTATCCGCACCTCACGCGCGAGCAGGCGATGGCCAAGGCCATGGCCGAGGATCCCTCGCTGTACGAGGGCTGAAGTTTCCGAGTTCGCCGGCGGGTTTCGGATCCTTTCCTCGCCGGTGATCGGGCCCGCTCTCGTACTGGTCGAGGCGGGTCATAGGGCCGGATGGGAGTGATGCCCCGGAGCGGTCCAGGTCTGTCGGAGCGTGGACGACACCGCTTCGGCAGACCGCCTTTCGAGTTCGTCAACGGCGTCGACGCCCTTCGCCGAAGACGATCAACCCGGGCGCCACGCGGCATGGGGCGCCCGGAACAGGCCCGCCGGGGTGTTCCTCCGCCCCGGCGGACCACCCTCTCACGGACGCGACATGGGCAAGATTCGCAACACTTCGACGCTTGTCGACAAGCACCCCCAGCGGCCCGAGATCGAGGCTGCGTTGGCCGCCAACGTTTCGCTGCTGAAGCTTGAGAGGCGGTACGGAATCGACAGCGTGACGCTCTGCCGCCACCGGCAGCGCATGCGCCGCGATCAGCCTGAGCTTTTCCGGGCGCTCATCGCCGCCGACTGGAAAGTCTCACCCGAAGAGCTGAAGGCGCTCTATGCCGAGACGTCGGACGGCTGGCTGAAGAATCTCCGCGCGCACCATGCGAAGCTGACCTTCATCTTTGACCGCAACCTGGAAGCCGGCAACGACGGCGTTGCCGCCCAGATCTCGGCGCAGCTGGCAAAGTACTCCGAGCAGATCGGCCGTGCCGTTCACCAACTCGGCGCTGACACCATCCGAATACAGCAAAACGTCATGGTCTTGCCTGAGGTGACGGCGCTGCGCATGATCCTCATGGAGGAATTGCGGGAGGCCCCTGAGCTCAAGGCCCGGGTTGTGGCGCGGCTCCAAGCAGTCGCCGACGGCGGGGCCGGCATCCTGGAGCACGCGGCATGACCAGCCTCGCGGCCCTCGCCCTCGAACTTGCCGATGCGCTGGAGACCGACTGGCGGTCGAAAGCCCGACCGGAGCAGATCCATCCGCCGGGCGACTGGGCGACGTGGCTGGTCTTGGCGGGTCGCGGCTACGGAAAAACGAGAATGGGTGCCGAGTGGGTGCAGGAACGGGCGATGTCGGGGAGTGTCTCGCGCATCGGCCTTGTGGCCCCGACGGCGCCAGATGCGCGCGATGTCATGATCGAGGGCGCCAGCGGCATCATGGCGATCGCGCCGAAGCACGCGCGGCCAGACTATCAGCCGGCGCTGCGGCGCTTGACCTGGCCGAACGGCTGCGTCGCCACCGCATTCTCGGCGGAGGAGCCGGACCGCCTCCGCGGCCCACAGCACGGCGCGCTGTGGGCAGACGAGCTCGCCGCGTGGCCGGATGCGCACAAGGTCTGGGAGCAGTGCGAGATGGGCTTGCGCCTCGGCCGGCAGCCGCAGGCGCTCATCACCACGACGCCGCGCCCGATCCCGGTCATCCGCGACCTGCTGAGCCGGGAAGGTGTGGTGATCTACGATGAGGACACGAAGAGCCATTACGTCGACGTGATCGTGACGCGTGGGAAGACCGCGGACAACATCAAGAACCTCGCGCCCCGGCGCGTGCGGAAGCTCTATGACCAGTACGGCGGCACGCGCCTCGGCCGCCAGGAGCTTGAGGGCGAGGTCCTGACCGACACGCCCGGCGCGCTGTGGCGCCTTGAGGATATCGACAGGACGCGGCTGCCGGTCGAGGCCGAGCCCGACATGAAGCGCGTCGTCGTGGCGGTCGATCCGGCTGTCAGCTCCCGGGAGAAGTCGAACCTGACCGGCCTCGTGGTGGCGGGCGTGGACGCGGACGGGCATTTCTACGTCCTGGCCGACCGCTCCGACGTGCTCACGCCCGACGCCTGGGGCCAGCGCGCCGTCGCGCTATACCGAGCCTTCAAGGCCGACCGCATCGTCTGCGAGGTCAACCAAGGCGGCGACATGGTGGAATCCACCATCCGCAACGTCGACCCGAACGCACCGGTCCGGAAGGTCCACGCCAGCCGCGGCAAGGCGGTCCGGGCCGAGCCGGTGGCAGCGCTCTACGAACAAGGCCGCGTGCATCACGTCGGCGAGTTCCGGCAGCTCGAAGACCAGTGCTGCAGCTTCACGAGCGACTTCGACCGCCGCAGGGCCGGCTACAGCCCCGACCGCCTCGACGCCTTGGTCTGGGCGCTCACGGAGCTGTCCGGCCGAGGCCAGATCGAGCCCGACGTCATCATCGAACCGGTCGGCATCCGCAACGAAGGCGGCACGCGCCTCGACCTGTCGTGGTCGCTTGGCTCCTACGAAATGGATTGAACACACGCCATGACTGCACAGCGCGAAATCGGCGGCATCCAGTTCATCTGCGAGATGATGAAGGGAGAAGACGCGCTTGGCCTCTTTCTCCGGTGCGCATCAACGCTGCGGCCTGCACAGAACCTCTTCATCGCCATCGCGACCGGCGAAGATGAGGTCGCGCTGATCCATGCGTTTTTCGAATTCGCGCGGGAGATGGATCCCGCGAAAGTGCATCCGCTCACGATGGACCTGGCGCGCCTCGCTCGGCCGGCGGACGGAAGCCCCTTCCCCGAAGATCTGGACCTGATGTCCATCCTCGAATGCGCGTTCTTCGGCGCGGCGGTGAACTTCGGTGACACGATGCCAGCCGGCATTGATCCGTTGATGCTTAGATCGCGCGCCTTACAGCAGCGAGCGCAGGCTGAGCCAGTTGTCGAGAACAATGGAGGCCAGTCGTGATTGTCGAAGAGCTCATTGGTAGAATTTCGCTACAAACAAAAGGCATCGACGACGCCAAAAAGGCAGTAAAGGTCTTGGCCGAATTCCGTAAGGCCTTGAAGGGCTTGGCGGATGGTGCACGCGGCCGCTTCGACGGGCCCGGCAGGCTGGCCCGCGGCCTCCGAGACGCCGTGCAGGCTCAGAAGAAACTCGCATCCGGCGGCGACATGGGCCGGGCCGACAAGGGCGTGAAGCAGCAGGTCTCGACGGTGAAGCGCTTGGCCGACGCCTATCGCGATGCCGCGAAGGCGCAGGCGGCGCTCAGCCACGGGCCGCGCACGTCCGGTCGCTCGTGGATCAGCGGCGAGCTGGAGGCTCTGCGCCGGTACAAGCGCGAGATGAAGGCGGTCGAGCGCGAGGCCGGCCGGCGCGGGGTGCCTCGGAACCGCGTCGGACAGATGTCGCGCGTCCCGTATGGCGAGCGTCATCCGATTGGCGAGGCCATCGGCGGCGGTGTGCTCGGCGCCGGTGCCGCCCGCGGCTCGCAGTACGCGGTCGCACAGGGTGCCAACGTCCTCCAGGAGAGCAACCGCGAACGTAACGCCGGCATGGAGGCGGCGCAGATCGCGGCGCTCGACAAGCGGGCGATGGAGCTCAGCGCCGAGTTCCCCAGTGTCGACGCCACCACGATCCGCAGCATGGGCCGCGACGCCCGCAACATGTTCCCGAACTTCGACAAGGCCATGGAGGCGCTACCGGACTTGGTGAAGGCCCGCGTGATGCTCCAGGCCGCGAAGGGCAAGGAGGCGGCCGACAACGAGCTGCAGGACTTCCTCAAGGGCGAGGATATCCGCGGCGATACCGAGGACGTCGGCAAGTTCCGCACCAACCTCAACAATGCAATCAAGGCGGTTCAGGTCGAGGGCGGCCAGCTTCCACTTCGCGAATACAAGCAGTTCGCGAAGATGTCGAAAGCCGGCGGCGGCAACCTGTCCGACGAGTTCATGGCTGCGGTAGCTCCGACCTTCATGCAGTCGGAAGGCGGCGCCCGGTTCGGCACACAGATCGCGGCTGGTATCGCGTCCCTCATCTCCGGCCGCCGAACCAAGAAATCGACTGCTGCCCTCGGTGAGCTTGGACTGCTCGACAAGAAAGGCAAGCTCAAGAACGCAGCAAAGTATCAGGAGAACCCGCACAAGTACGCGACTGAAGATATGATGCCCGCCCTGCAACGTAAGGGTGTCGATATCAACGACGACAAGGCGGTTCAAGCGTATATGGCCAGGATCTTCTCCTCGGCCATCACGGAAAACCTTTTCACGAAAATGATCACTCAGCGTGATCAGGTCGCCCGCAACATTAAGACCTATAAGGGTTCGACCGGGCTTGAAGGCGCCAAGGGGCAGACCCGCGGCGACCCCTACATCGGCTTCGAGGGGCTGGTGGCGCAGATCAAGAACTTCCTCGGCGTGACGCAGAGCGAGAACGTAGCCAGCGCCACCAAGGGGCTTGCCTCGATCACCGAGGCGATCGGCGACTTCAACAAGAAGCTGTCGAATGATCCCGCGACCGCGCAGGCGGTTGGCGTGGGCGAGGCTGGAGCGGCCGCCGCAGTCGGCGGTTGGGGCATCTACAAGTTCATCAGCGGCGCGAGGAAGGTTCTCGGCCTCGGTGGCGAGGCGGCCAAGGCCGGCGGCGCGGAGGCGGCGGTCGAGGGCGCGAAGGTAGGACCGCAGGCGAGCGCGCTGGACACCGCTGGCCGGGCCATCACGCGCGGTGCGGCGGCCGCGGCCTTCCCGGTCACGGCCGGCCTCACCAAGGGCGATCAGAACAAGCTGATCGAGCGCGCCGTGCGCGTCATCCAGGACAAGCAGGAGGCCAGCGCCGAGGTGGAACGGGAGACGCGGCGCGGCCGAGCGATGTCCGCCGCTCCGAACATCCCGACGCTACCGGGCGGCCCGTCGAGCGGCCTGCCCCGGATGCTTCAGGATCCGAAGGCGCAGTTCGGCGCGGTCGAGCAGCGGCTGAAGGAGATGCAGACCAATTCGCAGAAGGTGATCGACACCCTCGACCAGAACGTGAAGCTGCAGCTCGACTACAGCGCGATCGACGCGGCTCAGGGCCGGGCCGAGAAGCTTATGGCGACGCTGAATGCAGCGAAGGGTGCGGCCGCCTCGATCGGAAGCGGAACGTCCGGTAATGGCGCCGTCAGCCTCTACAAGGGTAGCAACACGTTCAGCACGGGAGTGACCGCGCCGTGAGGTGGCCCTGGTCCCGAAAGCCGGCGCCGTCAGTCCGATCCGAGGCGGAGTTGCGCGACATGGCGGAGGAAATCGCCGAGCGCTTCGTCGCGCTCTACGATCCCGCGCGGCCCCAGGCTGACATCCCGGTGATGCCGATCATCGAAGATATCTGCGTTCGTGAGGGCCTATCGGTGGACGAGCTCGACCGCCTGGTGACGCACTTTGGCGCTGTCGCGGACGAGTTCAGCGAGGCTCGGCTATTGGCGGCTGAGCCGGCTGGCCGGGCGTAGCTGCTTTCAGCCGGTCGAGGATCCGTTGCTGCCGGTCCAGCACCGAGTGCAGACCGTACATCAGCACGCCGCCGATGAGGCACACAGCGGCGAACACGACGTCCATACTTGATGACGGGTTCCGTAGGGCCCACGCTCCGAAGCCGAAGCTGACGATGCCGGCGAGAGGTAGGACCAGGATCATCCCGGCAGGATAGCCGCCGGGATGGCGGTGTCGAGGGGGCCTGGATCAGCCGCCGGTAGCGCGATGCTCCCGACCCGGCGCTGGACGCTTCGCTATCGGGTGCTTCTGATTGAACCGTCGCGTCAGCACGGCGAAAAAGCTTCCACCACCGACGATCGTGAATCCGAGGGCGCACCATAGGAGCATAGTGGGTGTCATGGCCTACTCCTCCGATTGCATGACAAGGAAATTTAAGACGTAGGGGAATATATGGAACCCCAGCGCGATGACACACCACTGGGCAGCGTTTGCGTCCAGATCCGCGTTGGCGTCTCTTATGAACGGCACGATTGCCGCTGCAGCTAGGATGCCCGCGGCTAAAGTATTACTGAAGGCGTTAAAGTGTTTAACGCACTCGTTGACGCGCTTTGCGTCGAGCTTGCGATCAATCGGGTCATCTGGCGGCGGCCGGGAGCTCCGATCAAAGCTCGCGGCATTTAGTTTGCGAACCACATCTTCTGCTTCGCCCTCGGAGAAGGAGTCGACGGAACGCAAGGGCGTTGATGTCTTTCTCGTCGAGCCTGCCATCAAACAGGCTCTCTGAGGATACTATAGTTGACCTGATATAGCGTCCCTATAGATGATCTGCAGTATATAACCGAATATGTCAGATAATATCTGTAAGTAGAATCATACGCGAATGTTTCTTTGCGACGTGAGGCGGTTGCCAATACTAGTTTCTCGGGTCTGTAATGAACTATGTCCGCTATGTCGTCGGCGGCAGTTTCCACTACATTACGAACGCGATCATTGGGATCAATTCGCACGGTAAATCTAAATTTGTACTCTTGATCGTCGTCAAACGGCATCACAACGACGGTTTCGTCTGCCGCGACTAAAAAGAAACTGTTATATATTAATTCTCTATTTCTAATGATTGCCCTGGGCCGAATCATCAATAGCCCCTTCGCGCCAGAAACTTTGCGTCGATAGCCGACCGATTTGTAGCGTGGCGCTTCCTAAGAGGCAAACACGACAACTCCGCATTCTTGTCAAACCACGGCAAATTCGATGGCGTAACGTCGAATTCTAAATAATAGACGTGAGGCGTCGCAAGCCGCAACTCAGTAAAATGCTGAGACAAAATCAATGCTACAATCCTAGTGCCAAGTTACGCTCTCCCGAGCGATACGATCTGGCTGGTCGATTAGATGCCCGATTAAAACAAAAACATGCGCAAGAGAAGATGGGCCAAAGGGAATTTTGGCTAATATAAAACCCGCGACAAGGCTAGTAGCTTCCTTGATCTCTACTGGAATTCCACGAACGGGCAATCCATCTTTATCTACGATACCAATCCGAGGCCACGATAACGCTTGTGATTTGGAGGCTTTTAAGCCTTTGAACGGAAGCGTATCAAGGAATTGGGTCGCGTGTTTTAACGCTTCTTCCAACTCCTTCTGAGAAGCCCCGAGCGCGGCAGCCGAAGCGATGGATGGCAATGAAGCGTCCCACTTAGTCATGACGTTGCTTTCCCTCCCTATGGAGCGGCTCATAGCCATTGCTGGAAAGCCAGTCCGCGAGGACGTAGCGGATCGCTTCCGGACGCGTCGGCTTAGGCTCAGGCTGCGCCTCAATCCAGGCGTCTAAGGGCTGCAGCTGGTCCGGCGGGATGCGAACGCCAACGTGCGTTGCGCCCACCTTGGGGCGCCCTCGCGATTTTCTGTCATTAGGTATTGACGCCATGCTTTTCTAATGACAGAAAAGGCGGGCCGGAGCAAGGCTGGAACCCTCGCTCACGGCCCTGACCACCACGATCGAGCGAGGATCGAAATGGCTACTCACGCCCATAGCACACGCACGCCCTTATTACGCCCAGTTGGCAGCCCGCAGCCCTTATTAGGCACAGGGCTCGGCCGGCAGCCGGGCCCCGTCACCATGGCCCTTCGCGCGATGCGTGCGGCCGAGCCGCTGCCGCCCGCCGATGCCGCGATCGAGGCCATCCGCGAGGGGCTGATCCGCTACTTCGTCGAGGAGGACGGCCCCGACCGCCAGCGCGTCCGCGAGCTGCGCCGCCGGATCGCGGACCGGATCGAGGCGGACCTGGCCTTATTAGATGCGCTCGACCCGGATCCCGAGGCCGAACCGAGCTTAGGGGCCACCGAAGTCCTGGCCTTGTGCGAGCCGGGCGCCGCCTTGGCAAAGGCACGCCAGCGCTACGACTGGGACGACCAGACCTATTGGGGCCGCAGCAGCTGCACGGACGGCGAACGGGACGCTGGCGAGGAGCCCGAGGAGGAGAACGAGCACGGCGGCGACATTCAGGACGAGCCGCACGATCCGCAGCCGGACGATATCACCCGGAGGATGCACGGCTATGATCCGCAGGTTGCCTCACGCGCCCACAAGGCTCTCCGTGACGCCGAGGCGATGCGCGCTCGCAAGGATCAGGAGGCGCGCGCATGAAGCCGGATCCCGTCTACTCCATCATCAGCGACATGGAGACCGACATCGCTGACGTCGGACGCTGGGGCGAGTTGCTGTACCAGCTCGCCGCGTCTCCGAATTCGCTCGATGCCGGCACGCTTCACGTCATCGCGGCACCGATCCACGCATTGGGTCAGCGCCTAGAAGCGCGTTGGAGCGAGGCGTTTCGAGCCGCGGGAGGTCAGCCATGACGGCCTCTACCCGCCGCGCCGCCCTAGGCGCCATCCTCGCCGCCCCGCTGGCATCCGTGCCGGCGGTCGCTGCTTTGTCCCACCTGCCGGGCCAAGAGTCCCGATTCATCGCAATCGGTCCGCAGCTCGTTCAACTGTTGGACGAATACGATCGCCTCTGGGCGCCCGTGCGCTCCTACTACGAGGCCTGGGAGCGAGCGGCAGAGCGGTTTCCGATTCCCCGGTGGCAACTAGCGGAAAAGCTTCCGGAGTGGGGCGCGTACCTCGCCGCGCGAGAGCCAGCAGATGCCGTCAACGACAGGCTCGTGTCTCTGTACGAGCCGTTCGAGGACGAGCCCATGACGACGCTCCCCGCTATCCTCCTGCGGCTGCGCTACGCCCTGACGTTCGACGCATTCGCCGAGGACGCCATGGACGAACTGCGCGAGCATTGGCGGAGGCACCCGCTATGCGCCTGATCTACTCCTGGCTGGCCTTCGCCAACCTGCGCCTCGCCCTGGCCGAGTACGGCCGGGCCGAGATGCTGGACCGGCTCGCCGATGAGGCGATCGTCCGAGCCCGCGCCCGGGTCGTGGTGGCCGACAGCTTCGGCCAGCGCGCCGGCTTTCGGGAGCGGCTGCTGCCGATGCGGTGATTCCCGTTACGGCCACCCGCGCATTTTGTGCGGGTGGCTCTTCGCTGTCCTTCGCCTCCTTTCGTCCGCAGCCGTCGCATCCACATGGGTCTTCATGTGGGTAGGCCGAACTGTTCAAGAGCTAAGTATGAGCGATCATTACTCAAAAGCGGCTTCCTCGGCGGACATCCGCTTCCGCCAAGCCGCCCTCCGTCCCCGACGCGCAAGGGATCCCGGTCTCCGCCGCCCCGGGTCGGCGCGGGAATCGACCGCGCGCCTCCCGCAAGCGGCGGCCCTCTTCAGCATTCGGAAGCGTCGATTGCCTGAATGATCTGGTAGGATTGTTCGAATATTATCGAATTCTATTCGGATATATTCCACCGCTCATCGAAGGGACGCGGATAGAGCGAATCGAGGCGGATGACGGCGCAAGCTGCGCCGCCGATCGGGCCGGCCGCCGGAGACCCGCGCCGTGATCGACGCGGTGCGTCGAGGTCGCGCAGATCTCCCGTGCCCCGTCGCAACAACGTCACCCGTCGCGCCGCCCGTCGGCCTCGCGATCCTGGAGGACAGGCGCGGCGGGACGATTCCGGAGGCGTAAAACAGGTTCGCGAGGACCGATCAAAGCATCCGATCGCCGCGTCGGGCAGCGAATACGTAAGCCAATTTTCGAAGTTGCACTTGGCGATATTCGCTCAGGTCGATTGGCGGATGTCATCGCGCGAATCCTTAACGTTTCGGCAATCCGTTGCCGCAATGCCACGCTTGGCTTTCAAAGCGCAGACCCGGTGCGGACGAGGTTTGTCAGCGCAGCAAAGCTAAGCAATATACGGCCGCTGATTGAAGTGATGGCGCCTTGGAATGTGCCGCGATCAGCTGTCTTCCTGGGGCGAGCTACTGATGAACAAGAGCGAGATCCGACCGGCGCCAGCACGGTCCGTGACACCCGCCCGCCGGTTGCGCTGGCTGTGCTGCGGCACCGCGATGGTGTCGGTGATGGCCGCCTCGGCGGCGCACGCCCAATGCGCGTCGCCCACCGCGTCCGGTGTCAGCCTCCTCGGAGGCGTCAACCCGACCCTGCCGATCTCGTCCGTGGGTTCGAGCGTCCAGTCGCTCGTCGGCGTCCTGACGACCCAGAACACCGCCTCGCTGACCCAGACCTCGGGCTTCATCGGCGCGCCGGCCAACCCGGCGGAGAACCTCAACGGCGGCGGCGTCTGGGTGCGCGGCCTCGGCGGCACCTTCGACACGCGCATCCCCGGAGCCTATTCGGCCAGTCCCAGCGTGTTCGGCGCGTCCGCCGCCGGCGCGTGCAACGTGCGCACCTTCCAGGACTTCTCGGGCTTTCAGACGGGCGCCGACGTCGCGCGCCTCAACGTCGACGGCTTCAACATCCACGGCGGTGTCACGGCGGGCTACACCGAGTCCACCGTCCGCTCGTCGGGCTTCCGGGCGGACTTCCAGACCCCCTTCGTGGGCCTCTACGGCGCGGTCACCAAGGGCAATTTCTTCGCGGACGGCCAGGTCCGCTGGGACTTCTTCCAGGGCCTGCTCAACGATCCGAGCAACACCCTGTACAATCAGCGCCTGGACGCGCGGAGCCTGAGCCTGACCGGAAACATCGGCTATCAGGTCCCGCTCAGCGACGGCTGGTTCGTGGAGCCGTCCGCGGGGGCCGTGTACTCGGAGGTCAAGGTCGATGCGCTGCAGACCGGCGGCACCCTGTTCATCGCCAGAAATCCGGGCCTCTCCTTCCCGACGAGCGTCAAGATCCAGGATTTCGACAGCATTCTCGCCCGCGGCAGCCTCCGGTTCGGCAAGAACATCGTCATGGACGGGGTCGTGCTGCAGCCGTTCGTGACGGCGAGCGTGATCAACGAGTTCGGCGCCCCGGTCCGCACCGACATCGCGACCGGCCTCGGCGCCGTCGGGAACGCCATCGGCCTGCCCGGCCTCGGCATCCTGGACTCGTCCGCACGGCTGAGGACCGGCCGCATCGGCACGTACGGCCAGTTCTCGGGGGGCATCGCCGGCCAGATCCTCAACACGGGCTGGCTCGGCTACGTCCGCGGCGATTACCGCACCGGCGACCGCGTCGACGGCTGGGGCGTGAGCGGCGGTCTCCGCTACCAGTTCACGCCGGAGACCGCCGCGCGCGCGCTGATCACCAAGGGCGACGCGCCGCCCCTCGTCCCGGTGCTGGACGGTCCCGTGAACTGGACGGGGTTCAGCATCGGGGGCTCGGTGGGCGGTCTCTGGAGCCAGACCCAGCAGAACGTCTCGACGTTCTTCATCGACGTGTTCGAACGCGCGGACCCGCATGTCGCGGGGGTGTATGCCGGCGGCCAGGTCGGGGCCGATTACCAGTTCGGCAGCATCGTCGTCGGCGTGGCCGGCGATGCCGGCTTCACGAACGCGGTGGGCGGGCGCGGCTGCTCGGCCGCCAGCGGCTACGGATTCAACTGCCAGTCGCGGATCGACGACCTCTACATGGCCACGGGCCGCGTCGGCTACGCCTTCGACCGGACGCTCGTCTACGCCAAGGGCGGCGCCGTCTTCGCCGACACGGCCGAGCGTCAGCAGAACAACTTCGCGAGCCAGCCCCTGATCCTCGGCATACCGCCGCTGCCGAATTCCAACGTGACGGCGTCCGAGACCGGCTGGACGGTGGGCGCGGGCTTCGAGTACGCGATCACCCGGAACTGGAGCGCCAAGGCCGAGTACCTGCATTACGAGCTCGACCGCAAGCGGTACGCCAATTTCGGCACCCTGGCCAACCAGGCGTTCGTGACGACGCAGAACATCGGCGACATCGTCCGGGTCGGCGTCAATTACCGCTTCGTCTTCGAGCCGACCCCCGTGGTCGCGGCGGTCTCTCAGCCGCTGATCACGAAGTACTGAGGGCGGGTCTGGGCCTCGTGCGGAGCGATCCGCGCGACGCCCGCCGTCGAGGCTGCGCGCACCGCCTCAGTCCGCGCCGGAACGGGTGCGGCCGGGTCGCCGCGGGAGCCGTCGCCGGCAGGGCATCCGGTCGGTCGAACTTGGGTGGGGGTTGGGCGGGGGGAGCGGGCCCGCGCGGCGATCCGGCGGCGGGGCCTACTGGACCCCGAGGATCAGGACGCTCGCCCGGCCGTCGGCGGCGGTGAGCGCGGTCGGGACGCGCACGGTGCGCACACCCTGCCCGGGATCGGTCCGGTAGGCGACCGGGCCCGCCGCGCCCACGCAGCCGCCGAGCGGCACCAGCGCCAGGGCGCTCGCCGCCAGGGCAATCAGGGCCGGAAGGGTCGATCTCGGCAATGTTCAGCCCTCTCGCGGCAATGTCGGCCGCCGTGCCAAGCTGGATTCGCACCATGGCGCAAATGCGACGATGCAGGAACACGGTTATCGAACCGTAAAATCGAGATTTCAGTCGACAGGACCCGTCCCGAAATCAGTCGTCGTCCGCTCTCGCTGCGCCGCGCGGGCGCCTGTCTGGGCCGGCGGCGGCATCCGGTGCGCCTGCGCGACCCCGCGACACGGCCGGGACCTCTACTCCGACGCCGGCCGGGCGTGGATCCTGGCCGCGCGCGCCAGGATCCGCCGCGCCTGGAGCGCCACCGGCCCGTCGATCATCTGTCCGTCGACCGCGACCGCGCCGGTCCCCGCGGCGACCGCCGCCTCGAAGGTCTCGACGATGCGGCGCGCGCGCAGGATCTCCGCCTCCGCGGGCGCGAGCGCCGCGTCCGCCAGGACGACCTGGCGCGGGTGGATGCAGAGGATGCCGGTGAAGCCGAAGGCGTTCGCCGCGCGGGCCAGCGCCTGGAAGGCGGCCGCGTCGTCGATGATCCCGACCGGGCCGGGCACGCCGAAGGCCGCGAGCCCGCGCCCCCGCGCCGCGATCGCCACCGCCTGGGCGGGCATCGCCAGGGCCTCGAAGGTCGCCTGCGCGCCGATGGCCGAGGCGTAATCCTCCGGGCCGAAGCCCAGGCCGACCAGGCGGGGCGTCGCGCCCGCGATGGCGTCGAGGGCACGCAGAGCCGCCGGGTGCTCGATCACCGGGATGAGCCCGATGCCGCGTTCGGGGAGGCCGGCGGCCCGCTCGGCGGCCGCCAGGGCCCCGTCGACGAACTGGCACAGGGCGGCGTCCTCCGCCTTCGGCAGGATGACGGCGTGCACGCCGGGCAGGGACGCGGCCCGGATGTCGTCCACGAGACGATCGGGATCGTTGTTGATCCGCACCACGGTGGTGAGCCCGTGCCCGGCGAGGGTCCGCACCGATCCGGCGAGCGCGTCCCGGGCGGCATCCTTGCGGGCCGGCGCGATGGCGTCCTCCAGGTCGAGGATGACCGCGCCGGCGCCGCGGGTATGGGCACCCGCCACCATGCGGCCGGCATCGGCCGGGATGAACAGGAACGTGCCGATCTCGGTCCAGAACCCGGTCCCCGTCACGTGACGTTCTCCTCGGCGAGCCGGCGCCGGGCCGCCGCGTCGTAGCCGACGCGCGCCAGGATCTCGGCGTTGTGCTGGCCGAGATCCGGCGCGGGCGTCCGGATGGCGCCCGGCGTCTCGGACAGGCGCGGCGAGACGCCGTGCATCGGCAGGGCGCCGATGTCGCGGTCCTCCATCTCGACCACGACCTCGCGCCCGATCACGTGGGGGTCGTGGACGATCTGCGCCGCGTCGTAGACCGGTCCGACGGTCACCTCGGCCGCCTCGAAGAAGCCGAGCGCCTCGGCCAGATCCATCGTGGCGATGAAGCCGCCCACCACCCGGTCGATCGCGTCGGCATGGTCCAGGCGGTCGGAATTGGTGCGGAACCGCGGATCGTCGATCATGTCGGGCCGGCCGATCGCCCGGAACAGCCGCGCGCACATGTCCTGCGTCGAGGCCGAGAGGGCGACCCAGGCGCCGTCCTTCGTGGGGTAGATGTTGCGCGGCGCCGAGATCGAGGTGCGGTTGCCGATGCGCGAGGGCGCCCGCCCGGTCACCCGGGCGATGGCGACGTCCGGGCCGAGGGTGGCGAAGAGCGGCTCGAGGAGCGAGACGTCGACCACCTGCCCCAGGCCCGTCTCGGCCGCGACCTTCAGGGCGACCATCACCGCGTAGGCGCCCTGGAGGCCCGCCACCATGTCGGCGAGCGCCATGTTGGGCATGATCGGCGGCTTGTCGGCGAAGCCCGTCTTGGCGGCGAAGCCCGACATCGCCTCGATCAGGCTGCCGAAGCCGGGCCGGTTCCGGTAGGGGCCGGTCTGGCCCCAGCCCGAGACGCGGACGTAGACGAGGCGCGGATTGACGCCGAGCAGGATCTCGGGACCGAGGCCGAGACGCTCCATCACCCCCGGGCGGAAGCTCTCGATCAGCACGTCGGCCTGCGCGGCGAGCCGGGTCAGGACCTCCCTGCCGGCCGCCGCCTTGTAGTCGAGGGTGAGGCTCTTCTTGTTGCGCGCGTAGACCTTCCAGTAGAGGGGCTGGCCGCCGTCCTTCCAGTCCCGCAGGGTGTCGCCGCGCCCGGGCCGCTCGACCTTCACCACCTCGGCGCCGAAATCGGCGAGCATCAGGCTCAGCATGTTGCCGGCGACCAGGCGCGACAGGTCGATGACCGTGAGCGCCTGCAGCGGCGGCCGGGCGGCGGTGTCGTAGGGGCGCGGCGCGGCGGCCGGCTGCGGGTCAGGACGGGACAGGACGCATCTCCGGTTCGGCGGGGCGCGGGCGCCCGGGGCTCACATCGCCCCGAGCGCCCGGGGGAGCCACAGGGACAGGGCGGGCCAGTAGGTGACGAGGACCAGGAAGGCCAGCATCGTCAGGAGCCAGGGCATCACCGCGACGGTCAGCTCGGAGATGCCCATATGGGCGATGCCGCTCGCCACGTAGAGGTTGAGCCCCACCGGCGGGTGGCAGAGGCCGACCTCCATGTTGACCGCCATGATGATCCCGAAATGGATCGGGTCGATCCCGAGCTTGACGGCGATCGGGAACAGGATCGGCGCCATGATCAGCAGGATCGAGGACGGCTCCATCACGTTGCCGGCGATCAGCAGGATGATGTTGACCACGAGCAGGAACACCAGCGGGCTGAAGTTCATCGCGATCAGCCAGGCCGCCATCGTCTGCGGGATGTTCTCCGAGGTCATCAGGAAGGAGAACAGCACCGCGTTGGTGATGATGTAGAGCAGCATCGCGCTCATGTTGGCCGAGGCGAGCAGCACGCGCGGCACGTCCGAGAGCTTCAGGTCGCGGTAGACGAACACCGCGATCACGAAGGCGTAGACCGCCGCCGTCGCCGCCGCCTCGGTGGGCGTGAACACGCCGGCATAGATGCCGCCGATCACCATCACGACCAGGAACAGGCCCCAGACGCTCTCCCGGAACGCCCGCAGGCGCTCGCCCCAGGAGGCCCGCGGCATGCGCGGGTAGCCGCGGCGTTTGGCGATCACGAAGGTCACCGTGCCGAGCATGAACGACAGCACGAGGCCGGGCATCACGCCCGCCAGGAACAGGTTGCCGATCGAGGAATTCGTCGACACCCCGTAGAGCACCAGGATGATCGAGGGCGGGACCAGGATGCCGAGCGCCCCCGAGGTGGTGATGATCCCGGCGCCGAAGCGCTTCGGGTAGCCCTCGGCCACCATGGCGGGCAGGATGATCGAGCCGATGGCCACGACGGTCGCCACGCTCGATCCCGACACGGCCGCGAACAGCGCGCAGGCGACGACGCCCGCAAGCCCCAGGCCGCCGGGCCAGTGGCCGACCAGCGAGGTGGTGAAGGCGATCATCCGCCGCGCGACGCCGCCCTGGGCCAGGAAGTTGCCGGCGAGGATGAAGAACGGGATCGCCATGATCGAGAAGTTCTCGATCCCGGTGAACAGCTTCAGCGCCACGCTCTCGATCGGCACCTGGGTCAGGGTGAACAGGAAGGTCAGCACCGTCAGGCCCAGCGCGATCGAGATCGGCATGCCGGTGAGCATGAGGGCGATGAGGAGCCCGAAGATGATCAGGCCGCTCATGCCGGGCCCCCGTCCCGGCCGAGCTGGATCGGGTCGACGCCCTCGACCGTCGCGACCCCGTCGACATGGGCGTGGTCGCGGGCCGGCAGGTGCCCGGTCCGGAGGAAGGTCCACGCCACCTGCAGGAAGCGGAAGCACATCAGGTAGGAGCCCAGCGGGATCGCCAGGTAGACGATCCAGACCGGGATCTCCATGTCGGGGGTGGTCTGGTCGGTGTGGCCGATGCGCCAGACGAAGCTCGCGCCCAGCGACCCGACGATGCCGGTGAACAGGGCGCCGGCCGCGAGGCTGACGAGGATCATGGTGCGGCGCGCGCCGGGCGGCAGGCGGTTGACCAGCACGTCGACGCCGACATGGATGCCGGTGCGCACCCCGTAGGCGGCGCCGAACTTGGCGACCCAGATGAACATGTAGATGCACAGTTCCTGCGACCAGCCGAAATCGATCCGGTCGGTGTAGTCCTGCAGGGCGGGGATCCCGGAGAGGAACCGGTGCACCACCGTGGCGAAGGTGATGATCGTCGCCGCCGCCATCAGCGTGCCGATCAACACCTCCTCGAGCCGGTCGAGGATCTTCAGCAGCATGGTCGGGCGGCCCGGCGCGGCGGGATCAGTTGTTCGGCGCGCCGTCCGCCTCCTTGTTGAGGGCGGCGATCAGGTCCTTGCCGACGCGGGAGGCCATCTCGCGCTGGACCGGCGCGAGCGCCTTGCGCCACGCCGCGCTCTCGGCCTCGGTCGGCGTGTAGACCTCGGTCTTGCCGGTGGCGCGGATGTCGGCGAGCGCCGCCTCGTTCTGCTTGTCGGCGATCTCGTGCTCGTAGGCGGTCGCCTCCTGGATGGCGCCCTCGAGGGTGGTGCGGATGTCGGCGGGCAGGCCGTCCCAGAAGCCCTTGTTCACGATCACCGCGTAGCCGACGTAGCCGTGATAGGTCAGCGTGGCGTGCTTCTGGACCTCGTTGATCTTCTGCGTGGTGACGTTCGAGGGCGGGTTCTCCTGCCCGTCGACCACGCCGGTCTGGAGCGCCTGGTACAGCTCCGAGAAGGCCAGCACCTGGGGCAGCGCGCCGAGCTGCTTGAACTGGGCCTCCAGCACCTTCGACGACTGGATGCGGAACTTCAGGCCCTTCACGTCCTCCGGCGCGTGCATCGGCTTGTTCGACGTGAGGATCTTGAAGCCGTTGTCCCAGTAGCCGAGGCCCTTGATGCCCTTGGATTCCAGCTTCTTGAACAGCCCCTGCCCGATCGGCCCGTCCTGGACGCGCCGCAGCACCTGCTCGTTGGGGAAGATGTAGGGGAGGTCGAACGCCTCGAACTCCTTGACGCCGAGGGGGCCGAACTTGCTCGTCGACGGCGCCAGCATCTGCACGGCGCCGAGCTGGAGCATCTCCACCTCCTCCTTGTCCTTGTAGAGCGTGCTGTTCGGGTAGATCTCGACCTTCACCGCGCCCTTCGTGCGCGCCTCGGCGAGCTGCTTGAAGCGCTCGGCGCCCTGCCCCTTGGGCGTGTCCGTCGTGACGACGTGGCTGAACTTGATGACGATCGGCGCCTGGGCGGCGGCCGGTCCGGCGAGGGGCGCCACCAGGGCGAGCGCGCAGGCGAGCGTGCCGAGGAACGGGGCTTTCATGGCATCCTCCCAGGTCGATCCTGCGTCTGCGCGCGAATCGTATTTTGAATGAAATTACAGGTCGCCGCCGGAGCGGCAAGCGCCAAAGCACGCCGCCGCCTGACGGATCGGGCCATTCCTGTGGTCCGGCGGCGACCGGCCGCGACGGCGGATCGGCCGGCGGATCCCGGCGGACCCGCCGGGGCGCGGGCTCCCGGCTCAGCCGGCATGGCTGCCGCGGCGGATCGGGGGCGTCCCCGGCGCGTCGGGCGGCGATCGCGCGTCGCGCCGCGCCAGCTGCTCCAGGGCGACCGCGCAGGCGTTCCGGACATGGGTGCTCGCCGCGGCCTGCGCCGCCTCGGCGTCGCGCCGTCGAAAGGCCTCCGCCAGGGCGTCGATCTCCGCCAGGCTGTGCGGGAGGCGCTCCGGGTGCATCAGCGAGGTCGCGCGCAAGAGCGTGATCCGCGCGTAGAAGCCGCGGAGGATCTCGGACACGAGGTCGTTCCCGCAATGGCCCAGCAGGATGTCGTACAGGGCGGTCTTGGCGCGCAGGACCCGGTCGGTGCTGCCGCTCCCAGCCGCCTCGCGCAGGTGCGCGGCCGCCCGCCCGAAGGCGCCGACGGCCGCGTCCGACGCCTGCGTGGCGAAGGCCTGCGCCGCATAGCCTTCCAGAACCGCCCGCAGGGCGTAGAGCTGGCGCGCCTCGTCCACGGAGATCGCCGCGACCACGGGCCCCCTGTGGGGCCGGGTGTGGACGAGCTTCTCGGCCTCGAGGCGGCGCATCGCCTCCCGGACGGAGGCGCGGCTGACGCCGAGATCCGCGCACAGCGCGCGCTCGATCAGGCGTTCGCCGGGCGCGTACACGCCCGCCGTGATCGCCGCGCGGACGGCGTCCTCCACCTTGCGGCGGAGCGTGTCCGGCCGGAGCGCACCGATCCGGTGCGCCGCGGGCTCGGGACCGCGGCCTGTCACGCGGTGGCGCCTGCGTAGTCCGCCTCGACCACCGCGTCCTGCCAGTCGGTCTTGCCCAGCGAGATCGCCGTGTGCAGGAGGTAGCTGTCGGCCGCAGCCCCGTGCCAGTGCCGCTCGTCGGCGGGGATCCAGACGGTGTCCCCCGCCCGCAGCGGCTCCGCCTTCCGGCCCGCGACGCAGATCCAGCCCTTGCCGGCGGTCACCTGCAGGATCTGCCCCTGCCCGTGGCTGTGCCAGTGGGTCCGCGCCCCGGGGGTGAAGAAGACGTTGTTGATCATGACGCCCCCCGTGGCAGGCATCACCGGGTCGGCCCAGACCTGGCCGGTGAAGGTCGGCCCGCGGCTCTCCGACGTCGCGCCGCTCTCCCGGCCGTGAAAGATCTGCATCGCATCCTCCTCGTGTTCCCAAGCCTGCTCAGCCGCCCCCGGCGTGCTCCCGGTCCCAGTCGCCGATCGCCGCGGAGGCGGTGCGGAAGGCCGCCAGCGCCGCCGGCGCGCCGCAATAGACCAGCGCCTGCAGCAGCACCGCCTGGATCTCCTCCCGCGTGACGCCGTTGGTCAGCGCGCCTTTGACGTGGACGGCGAGTTCGTGGTGCTGGTTCAGCGCCGTCAGCATGGCGATGTTGAGCATGCTGCGGGTCTTGAACGGCAGCGTCGCGTCGCCCCAGACCTCGCCCCAGCAATAGGCCGTCACCAGCCGCTGGACCGGCCGGTTGAACGCGTCGGCGCCGGCCCAGGATGTCTCCACGTGGGCCGCGCCGAGGACCGCCTTCCGGTTCTCGAAGCCCTTGGTGAACAGGTCGCTCTCGTCAGCCATGGGTGGTCTCCGGAAGGGGGAACGCGCGGGGTCGCGGGATCAGGGCTCCTTCGCCAAGAGGCGGTACATCTCGGTGTGGTCGGCCGCCGGCGGGGCCCCGCGCGCCACGGCGTGCCACGTCGCGATGCAGTGCCGGCCGAAGCCGAGGGGGTAGCCCACCGACTCCGCCAGGGCGCCGGCGATGCCGAGGTCCTTGTCCATCAGCCGCAGCGAGAAGCCCGACGCGAAGGTCCCGCTGAGCATGAACGGCTTGACCTTGTTCTCGGAGGTGTTGCTCCGCCCGGACGAGGCGTTGAGCACGTCCGTCATGGCCTCCGGGGCGATGCCGAAGCGCTCGGCCACGTGCAGGGCCTCGACGGTGGCCAGCAACCCGGCGGCGGAGACGAAGTTGTTCAGCGCCTTGGCGGCGTGTCCGGCGCCCGCCGGGCCGATATGCAGGACCGACGTGCCCATCGCGGCCAGCACCGGCCGCCAGCGCGCGAGGAGCGCCGCCTCGCCGCCCACGAGGATCGCCAGCGACCCGTCCACCGCCCGCCGCACGCCGCCCGAGACCGGCGCGTCGAGGTAGCCGAGGCCCTTCCCGGCGAGGTGCGCCCCCAGCGCCCGGGACCGGACCGGCTCCGACGAACTCATGTCGATCACCGTCGCCCCGGCGGGCAGGGCGTCGATCCAGCTCTGATCCACCAGCACCGCCTCGACGGTGGCGGAGTCGGGGAGCATCGTGATCAGCAGGTCCAGCTCCGCCGCCGTCGCGCGGGTGAGGTCGCCGGCGCCCAGTTCCGCACGGAGGGCGCCGGCGCGGTCCGCATCGGCGTCCAGCAGCCGGAGGGCGTGGCCCGCCCCGGCGAGGCGCCGGCACATGGGCGCCCCCATCATGCCGAGGCCGATGAAGCCGATCGTCCGCTGGGTCATGGCATTGTCGTCCCCTCGATCGGGCACCGCGTCAGCGCAGCGCGGAGAAGTCCGTGGGCGCCAGGAAGGTGTTCTCGATCCGGGCGACGATCGGCCGGTCCTTCTCGGTCTCGGCCCGGCGGGCGATCCATTCGGGATCGGCCTGGAAGGCGTTCCAGCGCGCCTCGCGCTGGGCCATGTCGTCCCATTTCAGCAGGTAGGTGAGCGCGTGGTTGTCGGGACCCACCAGGGTCGTCCAGAAGCCGACCTGCTCGATCCCGTACTTGGCGAAGAAGTCGAGCGTCGTCGTGCGGAAGCGGTCGAGCAGGGCCGGAAGCCGCGTCGGGGCGCAGTAGTAGACACGCATCTCGACGATCATGGGACGTCTCTCCTCAGTAGGCCGGTGGCCGGGTCGGGGGCAGGTCGACCCGCGCGATCCAGCCGGCGGTGTCGTCGCCGGCCGGCGGGTAGATCGCGAGGACCTGCGGGTCGTGTCCGGGGATGATGTGGCTCTCCGAGTCGGCGAGCCGCCGGACGGTCCGGTAGCCCTCGAACAGGGCGCCGAGATCGTAGACGACCGGGTAGGCGAGGCCGCGGCCGATATTGGCGAAGAAGTGCGTGGCGTCGGAGGCCAGCACGACCCAGCCGCGCGCGGTGCGGACCCGCAGCACCTGCAGGCCGTCCGAGTGACCGCCCAGGTGATGCAGGGTGATGCCGGGGAACAGCGTGTCGGTCGCCTCCCGGAAGCAGACCCGGTCGGCGAACAGGCGGTCCACCATCGCCTTGACGTCCTCGGCCGCGAAGGTCTGGCGGATCTGCGCGTGGCACATGCAGCGGCCGGTGCAGAAGGCCATCTCGCGCTCCTGGACGTGGAAGCGCGCCCTCGGGAACAGGTCGTGGTTGCCGGCGTGGTCGTAGTGCAGGTGCGTCAGGACGACGTCCTCGACCCGGTCCGGATCGACGCCGATCCGGGCGAGCCCCTCCTCCACCGGATGGACGATCGTCCGGCCGCGCTTGGCCGCCATCGCGCGGTCGAAGCCGGTATCGACCACCACCGTGCGTCCGCCGCCGCGGATCACCCAGACGAAGTAGTCGATCGGCATCGGCCCGTCGTGGATGTCGCCGCCGATGAAGTTCTCCCGCGCCGTGCGGTCGTGATGCGCGTACTTGATCGCGTGGATCTCGTAGGCCGTCGCATCCATGCGGGCGCTTCCCCCTCGGGCGGCCGATGCGTCGGCTCTGGCTGGCGGCAGCGCGCGTGCGCCGCAGCCCTCAGACTGCGGATCGTCGGACAATCTGTCAATCCGGGTCGACGGGACCGTCGCCGGGCGCGGGGCCGGATGTCCGAGACCGGGTCCCCGGGGCCGTGGGGCTGCACCCCCGTTCGCGCAGGGCGTTTGCATTTTGAATGCATGTATTCGAAGCTCCCCGGGCGCACCGCCCCGGCGAGCGGCGGGCGCTGAGGAGGACGAGCCATGAGCACCCGGCGTGATTTCCTGCACCTCACCGCGGCCATGACCGGAGCCATGACGGCGGCCGGTGCGCTGGCGAGGCCGGCCGCCGCGCTGACGCCCGCCTCCGGTCCGGGCCGCCCGATCCCGCCCGCGGGCGGCGACGCGCTGCGCCTCGTCACCTTCCTGCCCGATGCCGGGAGCACCCCCCGCCTCGGCGCCGTGCGCGCGGACGGGCGTGTCGTCGACCTGTCCCGCGCCGCCCTGCCGGGCTTCGATCCGGCCCGGATGGTGTCGCTCATCGAGGCCGGTCCCGCGGCGCTCGACGCCGTCCGCGGCGCCGCGGCCTCGGGCGACGGCCCCCCGGTGGAGACCGTGCGGCTCCTCGCGCCGATCCCGGCGCCGACGCGCAACATCTACGCGGTCGGGTGGAACTACCTGGAGCACTTCGCGGAGGGGCAGGCCGTCCGGGGCACCAACATGGAATACCCGGCCCATCCGGTGTTCTTCACCAAGGGCGTCAACACGGTGAACGGGCCCTACGACCCGATCCCGTTCGATCCGGAGGTCTCGACCGCGATCGACTGGGAGGTGGAACTCGCCGTGATCATCGGCACGGGCGGCCGCAACATCCCGGAAGCCGACGCGATGCGCCACGTCTTCGGCTACAGCGTCATCAACGACACCACCGCCCGCGACATGCAGATCAAGCTCCACGGGGGGCAGTGGTTCAAGGGCAAGAGCCTGGACGGTTACGGTCCGATCGGCCCGTGGATCGTGCCGGCGGCCGACCTCGATCCCGCCGACCTGCACCTGATCACCCGCGTCAACGGCGTGGTGAAGCAGGATGCCTCGACGCGGCAGATGTACTTCAAGGTGGCCCGCATCATCGCCGAGCTCTCGCACGGTCTCACCCTCGTGCCGGGCGACATCATCGCCACCGGCACGCCGCCCGGCATCGGCAACGCGCGCAAGCCGCCGGAATTCCTCAAGCCCGGCGACGTGATGGAGACCGAGATCGTCGGGCTCGGCACCCTGCGCAACGTGATCCAGGCCGTGCCCGCTTGAGCGTCGCCGCCGGCGCGGCGGATATCCGGCGGCCGATCGCCGGATTGTCCGAACCGATTGACCAGTCCTCGGCGGTAACGGGGCGACAACCTTCGGAAGATTGACACTCCTGGACCTCGGGAACAGTGGGCGCCCCGGCTCGTTTCCAGCGATCGACCGTCCTGCGCTGGTGCCCCCGTGAAGAACCGCTCCGCCGCCGTCTCCCGCCCGCCGGCC
This sequence comes from Methylobacterium sp. J-070, assembly GCF_022829385.1. Taxonomy (GTDB): domain Bacteria; phylum Pseudomonadota; class Alphaproteobacteria; order Rhizobiales; family Beijerinckiaceae; genus Methylobacterium. Next base: position 58,964 of record NZ_JAKSXX010000045.1, read on the forward strand.
GCGGGCGGCCCGCGTTGAGGCCGGCCATGCTGGACCGACTCGCCACCCTGCTCCCGGCGGCCGCCCGCGAGGCGCTGCGGACCCTGTCGGCGCGCCGGCCGTCGCGTCAGGCGGAGGCCGGACCCGCCATCCTGCCGGCCCTCGACACCCGGCCGGCCCCGATGCCGCCGCTGAAACCGCCGGCCGCCACGAACGACAATCCCCTCCAGACCGTCCACGAGGCCGTGGAGCGGGATCTGCGCGCCAGCGGCTACCTGAGCTGAGGCGTTCGGGCCGTCAGCGTCCGGGCGGCCCCGGGCGGCCGGACGCCCCGGCCTCGATCCAGTGGCAGACCGTGGTGCCGCGGATGCCGGCGCAGTCGTAGCTCTGGCCGGCCAGGGAGACCCGGTCGACGATGCCGGTGATCTCCGCGCGGGACAGCGGGGCGCAGCCGAGATGATCCGCCTTCGGGTCGGCCAGCTGGGCGGCCGCCTCCTGGACGCCGCCGCGCATCAGCATCCGGTAGTTCGCCAGGGAGGGGCAGCCGATCACCGGCGGCCCGCCCCGCCGGTCCGCAACGCCCTTGTCGGAAGCGCCCTTGTCCGCGGCGCCCCTGTCGGGGACGGGCCGGCCGGGCGCCCGGCCCGGCTGCTGGCCCAGCGCCGGGGCGGCGCAGAGGCCGAGCGCCAGGGCTGCGATGCGGAGAAGCCTGCCTGTCATGCGCCGCTCGCGTGGGTGCTCTCCCCCGAACCGGGGGCCGGTCCGGCGCAGGAGAGCGGGTCGAAACACAGACTGCGCGCCGATCTCGACGGCAACGCGCCCGGGACCGGCTCCCGCGCGGCGTCCCGGCGATCGGAACCGGGGCGATGCGCGCGGTTTTGATGGGCATCGCCCGGATCGGATGGGCCGGCGGCCACCGTTCGTGACGCGACAGTAGCACGAAGCCGCCCGGGTTTCGCCGTGCCGCGGGGCCGCGGGGGTGCGCCGTCCGCGCGGGTCGACGGGGCGGGCTGCGGAAGTTCAGGCTTGACCGAAGGCTCTCCATTTGCGAGCGCCGCCGGTGAGCGCGGAGGAGTGGCCATGGCGACAGCGATCGATAGCGACCAGAAGCTGCATCTGGTCTTCGGCGGTGAATTGCAGGACCTCGACGGCGTCCGCTTCCGGGACATCAAGAACCTCGACATCGTCGGCATCTTCCCGGACTACGCCACCGCGCAGGCCGCCTGGCGGGCCAAGGCGCAGGCCACCGTCGACAGCGCGCAGACCCGATACTTCGTGGTGCACCTGCACCGGCTGCTGGAGCCGCAGGTCCCGTAGAGCACCGCGCAAAACGCCCGCCGCGGGGGTCCTCCCCCTGCCCGCCACGGGGCTGCGGGCGGCGCGGGAGAGGCTCTGGCGCGGGACTCGCCTGTGCGGGGCATCCGTAAGGACTGCGTGAAGGCATTGTGACACTTCATGCCCGCTGCTAAGAGCCTCGCCCGTCATCGGATTGTTCCGGCCCATCCAGGGACCGGTCATCGGAGCGCGGCGGGCAGCCCGGCCGCGAGTGAGCGGCCGCCCATGAAATCCTCGATCAAGATCGTCGCCGGGAATGCCAGCCGGCCCTTGGCCGAGGCGATCGCCGCCTATCTCGAACTGCCGCTGGCCAAGTGCATGGTCCGGCGCTTCGCCGACATGGAGATCTTCGTCGAGCTCCAGGAGAACGTGCGCGGCGAGGACGTGTTCATCGTCCAGTCGACCTCGTTCCCGGCGAACGACCACCTGATGGAACTGCTGATCATGATCGACGCCGCGCGCCGGTCCTCGGCCCGGCGCATCACGGCGGTGATCCCGTATTTCGGCTACGCCCGGCAGGACCGGCGCACCTCCGGCCGCACCCCGATCTCCGCCAAGCTGGTGGCCAACCTGATCACCCGGGCCGGGGCCGACCGCGTCCTCACCCTCGACCTCCATGCCGGGCAGATCCAGGGCTTCTTCGACATCCCCACCGACAACCTGTTCGCCGCCCCCGTGATGGTGCGCGACATCAAGGAGCGGCTGCCGAACGCCGACCGGATGGTGGTCTCGCCGGATGTCGGCGGCGTGGTGCGGGCGCGGGCCATCGCCAAGCGGATCGACTGCTCGCTGGCCATCGTCGACAAGCGCCGGGAGCGCCCGGGCGAGTCCGAGGTGATGAACATCATCGGCGAGGTCGAGGGCCGCTCCTGCATCCTGGTCGACGACATCGTCGATTCGGGCGGCACCCTGGTCAACGCCGCCGAGGCCCTGCTCAATGCCGGCGCCAAGGACGTCTCGGCCTACATCACCCACGGGGTGCTCTCCGGCGGCGCGGTCTCGCGGATCGCCGCCTCGCGGATGAAGGAGCTGGTAATCACCGACTCGATCCAGCCGACCCAGGCGGTCAAGCTCGCCCGCAACATCCGGGTGGCGACCATCGCGCCGCTGCTCGGCGAGGCGATCGGGCGCACCGCGACGGAATCCAGCGTCTCCAGCCTGTTCGACTGAGCGCGGCCCGCCAACGGTCCACGATCGTGATCCGGCCGGAAACTTAGCCGCATTACCGTTCGCGCCCGGCGGCCCTATCATGCTCAGCCGGCAACCTCATCGGTCTGGGAGCGTACACTGGGTCGGGCGCGCATCATCGGCATCCACGGGCTCGCCAACAAGCCGCCGCGCGACGAGAAGGCCGCCTGGTGGGGCGCCGCGATCCGCGAGGGGCTCGTCCGCAATCGCGGGCTGCAGCTGGCGGAGGCCGACGTGGCCTTCACGTTCGTCTACTGGGCGGACCTCCGCTACCCGCAGCCGCTCTCGGGCGACAGCAATCGCGAGCCCTACCGCCCCGATCACGGCCTCGGCCCGTTCCCCTCCCCGGCGGCTCGCCCCGAGAGCGCCGAGCCGACGCTCACCGATCGGATCTACCGCGGCCTCTCCTACCTGGAGGAGGCCGCCGGACTGACCCCGGTCGACGACCTGATCCTGGAATACCGCCTCGACGATCTCTGGGGCTACCACGCGGACGCGGCGTTCCGGGCGGCGGCCCGGGAGCGCCTGCGTGTCGCCCTGGCCGAGGCCGCGGACGACCCCGTGCTGATCGCCGCGCACTCGATGGGCGGCCTGATCGCCTACGACGTCCTGCGCGCCGCCGAGACGGACGGCACGCCCCTGCCCCGCTGCGCCCTGGTCACCCTCGGCTCGCCCCTCGCCCTCGCCGAGCTCAAGATGAAGCTCGTCGCCGAGCACGGCGACCTCCGGGTGCCGGCCGCGCTCGCCGCCTGGACCAACCTGATGGACCGCCAGGACATCGCCACCGTGGGCGACGACCTCGCGACGCTCTACGCGCCGAACGCCGCCGGCGTGCCGGTCCGGGACGTGCCGGTGATCAACGCCTACCGGAGGCCGGACGGCACCGAGAACCGGCACAAATCCTACGGTTACCTGCGGACGCCGGAATTCTCCCGGGTGGCCGCCGACTTTCTGGCCGCCGAGGGCGTCGTCCCGAACGGCGGCCGCCGGCTTTCGGACCTGGAGGCTGCCCCATCGGGGAGCGCGCGCATCGCCCGGGATCCGGGATCCGGGCCGATGCGCGAGCTCTGACGGGCGGGGTTTACGGCGCCCGTCCGGGCTGACGGTGTGGTACGGTTTCCGGTCGAAGAGCACGGACACGGCCGGTCTCCGCCGGGCCGCAACGAGAGGGAGGACGGCATGCAGGCGAGCGAGGCCCTGCCGCGCGAGGATGCGGGCGCGCCGTGGTACGCGGCTCTGACGCCGCGGCACTGGCGGATCCTCTGGGGCAGCTATCTCGGCTGGATCTTCGACGGCTACGAGGCGGTGGCGCTCGTCTACGCCCTGCGTCCGGCGCTGAACACCATCCTCACCCCCGAGCAGGCCCAGACCCCCGCCTTCTACGTGGGCGCGGCCATCGGCATCACGCTGCTCGGCTGGGGGCTCGGCGGGCTGCTGGGCGGGATCGCGGCCGACTACATCGGCCGCAAGCGCATGATGATGCTCTCGATCCTGGGCTACGCGATCTTCACCGGGCTGACCGCGTTCGCCGGGAGCTTCACGCAGCTCGCGCTCCTGCGCTTCATCACCGGGCTCGCCATCGGCTCGGAATGGTCCACCGGCATCGCGCTGGTGGCCGAGACCTGGCCGAACCGGGCGCGGCCGAAGGGCTGCGGCTTCCTGCAATCGGGCTTCGGCGGCGGCGCGGTGCTGGCCGCCATCGTCTGGGCGGTGCTGGCCGCCACCAACCCGATGGGCGACCAGTCCTGGCGCATCATGTTCGCGCTCGGCGCGCTCCCGGCCTTCGTCTGCCTGTACCTGCGGCGGGCGCTCGAGGAATCCGAGCAGTGGATGCAGGCGCTGAAGGAGCAGCGCTGGGCGGCGACCGCGGAGGGCGCCCCGCGGAGCGCGCAGCGCCCGTTCACCCTGGCGGAGATCTTCCGGGAGCCGGAGAGCCGCCGGCGGGTGCTGCTCGCCACCGCGATGTCCTTCGCCACCACGGTGGGCTGGTGGGCGGTGTCGTCCTGGCTGCCGGCCTACACGGAGGGGCTGGCCAAGGCCGCGGGCGAGCCGGCCAACCTCTGGGGGCCGCGCATGGGCATCATCTACAACGTCGGGGCGATCACCGCCTACGTGATCTCCGGCTTCCTGGCCGACGCGATCGGCCGGCGCGCCTTCCTGCTCGTCACCTATGCCGGCTGCATCGCGACCTCCCTCGCCTGCTATCTCTGGACCGGCGGCTTGGGGCCGTTCATGGGCCTCGCCTTCCTCAACGGGTTCTTCACCCTGGGCTTCGCCTTCTCGTGGATGGCGATCTATCTCGTGGAGCTGTTCACCCCGGCGGTCCGGGCGACGGCGGCGAGCTTCGTGTTCAACGGCGCGCGGCTGATCGCCTGGATCTTCCCGATCATCGCCGGGCAGATCGTGACCTCCTTCGGGGGCGTGGCGGCGGCGGCGCTGACGATGTCGAGCGTCTACGTGATCGGGCTCGTGGTCCCGTGGTTCATGCCGGAGACGACGGGGAAGCCCCTGCCGGAGTAGGGCCGGTCCCCGCCCGTCTCCGGGGCATCGTCCCGGGTCCGGCGTGCCGGACCTTGCGCGGGCACGCCGTGCGGATCCTCCCGGCGCGGCGACCGGCATCGGCCCGTGCGGGCCGCGGCAGGTCCCCGCGCCCGCAGGGGAGCGGGGATCCGGCCCTCGGCCGGGCGTCGCCGCGGACGCGGCTGCGTGCGGAGGACCGCCCTCGCGGCGTCGGCGCTGCGGGACTTACTCTTCGTCGTCCTCGTCCCGGTTCCGGCCCTTGAGGTTGGCGAACACCGAGGCGGCGTCGAGCCGCTCCTCGCGGCCGCCATGCGCGTCCGCCTCCTCGTGCTCCGGCTCGCGGGCGGTCGAGACCTCGGTCGGCAGCAGCGAGGCGCCGGATTCGCCCGCCACCGCGGCCGGACGGTCGGCCGCCGCGCGCTGGACCTCGAAATCGAGGTTGATCTGGGTGGCGAGCCCCAGCGTCACCGGGTCCATCGGCTGGAGCGAGCCCGAATTCCAGTGGGTGCGCTCGCGGATCTGCTGGATCGTCGACTTGGTGGTGCCCACGAGGCGGATGATCTGCGAATCCTTCAGCTCCGGGTGGTTGCGCAGCAGCCACAGGATGGCGTTCGGCCGGTCCTGGCGGCGCGACAGCGGCGTGTAGCGCGGCCCCTTGGTGGTGCGCTTCACCTCCGGCAGCTTCACCTTCGAGACGGCGGGCTTGAGCTTGTAGTGCGGCGCCTTCTGGGCCTTCTCGATCTCGTCGCGGGTGAGCTGGCCGGTGGAGACCGGGTCGAGCCCCTTGATGCCGGCCGCGACCTCGCCGTCGGCGATGCCCTTCACCTCCAGCGGGTGCAGCTTGCAGAAATCGGCGATCTGCTCGAAGGCCAGCGAAGTGTTCTCGACCAGCCAGACGGCGGTCGCCTTCGGCATCAGCGGACCCTGGGACATGTCTTCTCGTGCTCCGGCCTGGCGGGACGGGGGCCGGGCACCGGGCCGCGGGCTCCGGATGATCGATCCGGAAGTCCCGTCTCACGCTGTCGAATGGGGATGGGCCACTATAGGGCGGGGCTCGGGGGGGCGCAATCGCGCGTTCGAGCGCCGAGCCTCGATTCTCCGGGCCCCGGAGATACGGCTAAGCTTCATGCCGTGAGCGTGACCGACTCACCCGCGAAGGCCGCACGCGGCCGGTTGCGGCCGGGAGTGTGGAGAGATGGTCGTCTCTCTGGCATGGTCCCGACAAGCAGACGGCGAGTGGAGACTCACGCACCGCCTCGCCGTCCACGCGCTTGTCTGGATTTGGCTGGCCCGCGTGAGCGGGTAATTGCCAGGGACCGGCGGTAGCCGCCGCCGGTCCCACTCCCGAATATAACGCAGCCCGGACCCCCCAACAACGCTTGGGCCGCCCATCAGCGCGGGCGCACCCCGTCGAGGAACAGCCGCACCGCCGCCTGCCGCCGCCGCTCCTGCATCTCCGGGTCGGTGGCGATGCCGTAGAGCGTCGCCTGGGACGACCGGCCGAGGACGAGGCTGAGGAACAGGTCGGCGGCGATCTCGGGATCGGCCACCGCGATCCGCCCGCGCCGGGCCAGCGCGTCGAGGAGCTGCGCCACGGCGCGCACGCCCCGCAGCCAGCCCTCCTCGTGGGCGAGGCGGGCGAGTTCGGGGAAGTGCAGCGCCTGGGCCACGAGGTTGCGCTTGAGCATCGCCGCCCCGGGCGTCTGCCCGTGGGCCAGCAGGGTGCGGCTCAGATCGTGCAGGGTCGCCTCGACGTCGTCGGTCCCGGCCTGCGCGGCCTGCGCCTCGGCGGCGGCCGCCAGAGGCGCCAGCCACGCGGCGATCCGCTCGCGCAGCACCGCCTCGAACAGGGCCCGCTTGTCGCGGTAGCGGGCATAGACCGTCGGCTTGCTCATCCCGGCGGCCTCGGCCACCGCGTCGATGGAGGTGGCGTCGAAGCCCCGCTCCAGGAACAGGCGCGTCGCCACCGCGATCAGGTGCGCCTCGCGCCGGACCGCCTCCGCCCGGGTGGGCCGGCCGCCCCGCCGCAGCCCGGCCTCCGCCCGCCCGATGTCCGTCACCGTCACCCGCGCTCCTCCTTGCCGGCCGCCGCAATCCGCATTATCAAAACGATACCGTACCGTTTTGATTCTGGCCAGACCCGATGGACGCACGTCGCAGCGACAGCTTCAAGAGCGCCGAGCCGGTGGCGACCGGCGCGTCGCCCCCGGCCATGCCGGCCGCGAAGCCGCGGCGCGGCCGGGCGCGGGTCATCCTGCCCCTGGTCGGCCTGCTCGCGCTCGGCGGGGCGGGGACCTATGGCTGGCACTGGTGGACCGTCGGCCGCTTCCTCGAGACCACCGAGGACGCCTATCTCCAATCCGACAAGGTCACGGTGGCGCCGCGCATCGCCGGCATCGTCGCCGAGGTGCGGGTCGGCGACAACCAGCCGGTCAGGGCCGGCGACGTGATCGCGCGCCTCGACGATCGGTCGTACCGGGTCCAGCTCAAGCAGGCCGAGGCCGAGGTCGAGAAGGACCGGGCGCAGGTGCTCGGCGTCGCCGCGGCGATCATCCAGCAGAAGGCGCAGGTCGCCTCGTCGCGGGCCGACCTCGCCAATGCCGAGGCCGCGCTGACCTTCTCGCAGCAGGAATACACCCGCTACCAGAACCTGCTGCAGACCGGCTCGGGCACGGTGCAGCGCCAGCAGCAGGCGGATGCCGACCTGCGCCAGCGCCACGCCGCCCGCGACAAGGCCGCCGCCTCCCTCGACGCGGCGGAGAAGCAGATCGACAGCCTCAAGGCGCTGGAGGCCAGCACCCGGGCGAGCCTCGCCGGGGCGCAGGCCAAGGTCGAGGGGGTGCGGCTCGACCTCAGCTACACCACCGTCGTCGCCCCGGTCGACGGCGTGGCCGGCGACCGGGCGCTGCGGGTCGGCCAGGTCGTCTCCGCCGGCACCGGGCTCCTGACCCTCGTGCCGATGGGCCGGGACATCTACCTCGTGGCGAACTTCAAGGAGACCCAGACCGGCCACATGGTCGAGGGCCAGCGGGTGACCTTCACGGTGGACGCCTTCGGCGACCACGCCTTCCAGGGCCGGATCGAGAGCTTCTCCCCGGGCACCGGCTCCCAGTTCGCCCTGCTGCCGCCGGAGAACGCCACCGGCAACTTCACCAAGGTGGTGCAGCGCGTGCCCGTCCGCGTCGCCCTCGACCCGGCGGACCCGCTGGTCGCCCGCCTGCGCCCCGGCCTGTCGGTGGAGGCCACGGTCCACACGGCCGACCCGGTCGAGCCGGTCGATCCGGCCCGGGGCCGGCCCAAGCCCGCTCCGGCGGCCCTCGTCAGCGAGGCCCTGCCCCGATGAGCGCCGTGCCGGCCGTGGCCGCCCCTGAGGCGAAGGCGAGCCTCCGGGACTGGCTGGCCGTGTTCGGCGCGATCCTCGGCGCCTTCACGGCGATCCTCGACATCCAGATCACCAACGCGTCGCTCGCCGACATCCAGGGCGCGCTCGGCGCCTCCACCGAGGAGGGGAGCTGGATCTCCACCGCCTACCTGATGGCCGAGATCATCGTGATCCCGCTCACCGGCTGGCTGTCCTCGGTGATCGGCCTGCGCCGCTACCTCGCGGTGAACACGATGCTGTTCACCGCCTTCTCGCTGGCCTGCGCGCTCTCGACCACGTTGAGCCAGATGATCCTGTTCCGGGCGGCCCAGGGCTTCACCGGCGGCGTGCTGATCCCCACCGCCATCGTGATCGTGCGCACGCGGCTGCCGAAGAGCCAGCAGGCGGTCGGCATCGCGCTGTTCGGCCTGACCGCGACCTTCGCGCCGGCCATCGGCCCGACGGTGGGCGGCTGGCTCACCGACAACCTGTCCTGGCATTACATCTTCTACCTGAACCTGATCTTCGGTCCGATCGCGGCGGCGATCCAGCTCGGCGCCTTCGAGACGGCGCCGGCGCGCTGGGGCGAGTTGCTCCGGGGCGACTGGATCGGGATCGGCCTGATGGCGATCGGCCTGCCGGCCCTGACCTTCGTGCTGGAAGAGGGGCAGCGCAAGGACTGGTTCGGCTCCCCCGTGATCGTCGCGGCGAGCTGGCTGGCGGCCGCCGGCATCGCCGGGTTCATCACCCGCGAGCTGACGGCCTCCCGGCCCTTCATCAACCTGCGGGTGCTGGCGAACCGTTCGGTCGGGGGCGCCTGCGTGCTGATGACCGTGCTGGGTGCGGTGTCCTACGGGTCGATCTACATCATCCCGGTCTACTGCGCGCAGATCCAGGGCTACAACGCCGAGCAGATCGGCACCGTGGTGATGTGGTCGGGCCTGCCGCAGCTGCTGCTGTTCCCGATGATGCCCCTGCTCATGCGCGCCGTCGACGCGCGGCTGCTCGTGGTCACCGGCACCCTGTTCTTCATCGCGAGCTGCTGGATCAATGTCGGCCTGACCCACGATGTCGGCGCCGACCAGCTGATCCTGCCGCAGATCCTGCGGGCCGTCGGCCAGCCGCTGTTCACGATCCCGCTCTCGCAGCTCTCCACCGTGGGGCTGAGCCCGCGCGACACCGCCGACGCCTCGGCTTTGTCCAACATGATGCGCAACCTCGGCGGCTCGATCGGCATCGCGCTGCTGTCGACCCTGATCGACCGGCGGGAGCATGTCCACTTCTCGGTGCTGGCCGAGGCGATCACCGTCAACGCGACCCGGACGCAGGAGCGGCTCGCGGCGCTGGCCGCCGGGATGCACGGGCGCCTCGCCGACCCGGTCGCCGCCCACGGCGTCGCCCTGGGCCGGCTGGCCGCCCAGGTCCGCCGGGAGGCCACCGTCATGGCCTACGCGGACGGGTTCTGGCTGGTGGGGGTGAGCCTCGTGGCGAGCCTCGCCGTGGTGGCGATCCTCAGGAAGCCCCAGCGCGCCGCCGGGCCCGTGGAGGCGCATTGACGAGCGGCTTCGTACCGGGCCGGTCCGGGTTTCGAAAGGTCCGGGACCCGGCCCTTCCAAGGTGTTTGGCCGAGCGCGTTGCGCGAGATCGGCGCCCCGGGGCCATGACGCGCGCGCCCTCTTTCCCGGACAGGTGGAGCGCAGCGGAACCGGATCCGGGATCCGGCACGAAAAGCGCCGCGCAAGCGGCTCAGGTCGATCCAGAGCGCCGCTTCGCGACGGCGTGTGCCGGATCCCGGGTCGCATTCCGCTTTCGCTGCATGCGCCCGGGACAGGGCCGTGCAGACCGGCTCGACGCCCTGTCTCGGGTCCTGGCCCAACACCTTGAAGGGGCCGGGTCCGAGACCTTTCGCGGGTGCAGGGCTCCGCCCGATGTCGGGCTTCACCCGAGCCCCCGCCGAAGGGATGCGGCTCTAATCGATGATCTCATCGGCCTGGGCGAGGAGCGCCGGCGTGACGGTCAGGTCCAGATCCTCCGCGACCGTCGCGTTCAGGATGAAGGTCAGCCGATTCGGCCCCTGGATCGGAAGTTCGCCGGGCTTGGCGCCGTGCAGGATGCGGTTCACGTAGTCACCCGCCTGCTGGAACCCGACGGCCTCCTCGGATCCGTAGGAGGACAGCCCGCCGGCCGTCACGAAGTAGCGGAACGGGTAGAGGGCCGGGATCCGATGGCGGGCCGCCAGGGCCGTGATCAGGCTGCGATTCTCGAGGCTGAAGGCGCCCGGCGCGACCAGAAGCCCGACAGGCCTCAGGGCGCTCAGCCGCTCGAAGGTCGGCTCCAGATCCGCCCGCTCGCTCAGCGGTATGATCAGCGGCTCCACCCCGAGGCACCGGCTGACCTGCTCGATCGCCTGCGCCAGCGCCACGGAGACCGGGCTGCTGGCCCCGTCCTGCAGGAAGGCGATCCGCTTCACATCCGGAGCGATCTCCCGGAGCAATTCCACCCACTTGCCGCCGACGGACGGCTCCAGGACGGTGAAGCCGGTCATGTTGCCCCCGGGCTTCTGCATCGTCGCGACGATGCCCTGGGCAACCGGATCGCTGACCTGGAGGAAGACCACCGGCGTCTGCTGCGGGCGGCGGCGCAGGGCCAGGGCCACCGCGGTCGAGCGGCTGACGATGACGTCCGGCTCCGACGTCAGGATCTCGGGCAGCGCTTCATCGATCTGGGCGGGGTCGCTGCCGACGGACGCGACGATCAGCGTCAGGTTCTTTCCCTCCTCCCATCCGTATTTACGAAGGGATTCTCTCAGAAGCCGCTCATTTTCAACGAAGTGTGGATCACTCTTCGGCATGGGGAAGAGCGCCGTCACCCGGCGGATCCGTTCAGGGGCAGCAAAGATCGTCGACCGGCCCGAGACCAGGACACCACCCGCGACAAGACCGACGATGTTCCGCCGCCGCATGATCCGCCTCTGCTTGCCGGATGCTTGCCGCCAAGGGAGCGTGATTTGAAATGGTTCGGGCGCGAGAGCAACCTGCGGCCGCGCGGGGCGGCCGGCAGTCCGGAACAACCTTCCGGCCTGGACATCGTCGACCGCGACGCCGCCGCCCCGGGGACGGGACGGGACGGAGGTCCCCGGCGGGTCGCATCGAGAGCTGCGCCCGATCGCGCTGCCCGCGCGCGCAGCTCCAAGCCCTTGTTGTGACGCGCTCCCTTGCGCCGAACCGGCGTCCGCTTCGGCGGAGCGCGCGCGAGCGCGCGCCTACCGGCCCGGCAGCCCGTGGACGATCGGGAAGAACGTGTCCTTCCAGTCCTTGGGCTCGGCCTTGATGGTCTTCATCGCGTAGAAGTGCCGGGCCTGGAGCATGATGCCGTAGGGCGTGGTGGAGAAGGTCGTCCCGGGTTCCTTCATGATCGCCACGAGCGTCTCCGGCGGGGTCTTCTCGTTGGTGGCCGCCACGTAGTCCTTGGCGGCCTGGAGCGGGTCCCGGGTGATCTCGGCATTGGCCTCGTCGATGGCGGCCACGATGGCGGCGGCGAGCTTGGGATTGCGGGTGTACCAGCCGGTCCGGGCGTAGAAGATCGCGTTGCTCACCGGCTCGCCGACCAGCTCGTAGGAATTGAGCACCGCGTGGATCGCCGGATCCTGCAATTCGCGCTGCTGGAACGGCGGCAGCGAGAAGTGGCTGTTGACCTCGTTGCGGGGGCTGGCCAGCGCCGCCACCGCGTCGGGATGGCCGAGCTGGACGGTGAGCGGGTCGAGCTTGGTCGCGTTCTCAGGCCCGAAGGCCTTCTTGGCGGCGATCTGGAGCAGCACGGCCTGCGACGAGACCTTCACGGAGGGCAGCGCGATCTTGTCCTTGCCGGAGAAGTCGGCGACCGTCTTCACGTCCGGGTCGCGGGTCAGCAGCAGCATCGGCGTCGAGCCGACCCCGCACAGGCCCTTCACGTCGCCGCGGGTGCGGTCGTTGAGCAGCAGCATGTTGGTGGAGCCGCTGTCGACGATGTCGATGTTGCCCGAGAGCAGCGCGTCGTTGCCGGCCGCGCCGCTCGTCAGGTTGACCCATTCCACCGTCACGTCCCCGAGGCCGGCCGCCTTGGCGTGCTTCTCGATCAGCTTGTGCTGCTCGGCGAGCACCGCGGGCAAGTAGACGAAGCCCGGCTGCCGGCTGATCCGGACCTTGGCATCGTCGGCCCGCACGGGGGCGACGAGCGAGAGCCCGGCCAGCAGCAGGGCCGCCGGCCCCGCCCCGAAGAGGCGGCCCAGCCGCAACGAGCCCGTCCGCGACGCACGCACCATGACGCTTCTCCCTGTGGCCCGCCGGCTCTACGTCCGTGCCGGGCTTGTCGTCGGGCGCGAGTGGACAGCCTCGCACAAGCGCGCGCAAGGGCCTGTCTTCACGCTCTGCTAAGGCTGACGCCCCACACTGGGACAACCTGTAGGTTCGTCGCGGGGGCGCAGGTGAGAATTCGCCAGGTGAAGATCGGAATCGGGGCGAAGCTCCACACCATCACGGCCGCCGCGCTGGTCGGCATCGTCGCGGTCTCGGGGATCGGGCTGTTCAGCCTGAAGGCCCAGGTCGAGCAGGGGCGCATGGCCAAGACCCGCAACCTGGTCGACACGGCCTACGGGGTCGCGGCCTATTTCGAGGGCGAGGAGCGGGCCGGGCACCTGTCCCGGGCGGACGCCCAGGGGGCCGCGGTCCGGGCCCTGAAGGGTCTGCGCTACGACGACCAGGAATACTTCTGGGTCAACGACATGCAGCCCCGCATGGTGGCCCATCCGATGAAGCCCGAGCTGGAGGGGAAGGACCTCTCCGCCCTGCAGGACCCCACCGGCAAGCGCCTGTTCGTGGATTTCGTCGCGCTGGTGAAGCGGCAGGGCCAGGGCTTCGTCGATTATTATTGGCCCAAGCCCGGGGCCGACGCGCCCGTGCCGAAACTCTCCTACGTGCGCGGCTTCGCCCCCTGGGGCTGGGTGATCGGCACCGGCATCTACGCCGACGACACCGCGGCGATCCTGTGGGGCGCGGCCCGGCAGGCGGCGGCCGGCATGCTCGTGGTGGTGGCGCTGATCGGCCTGCTGGCGGCGCTGATCGGCCGGCGGCTGACGCGGCCGCTGCTCGCCCTGAACCGGGCCATGCACCGCCTCGCGGCCGGCGAGACCGACGCCCCGGTGCCGGCGCGGGCCCGCACCGACGAGATCGGCGCGATGGCGGGCGCCGTGCAGGTGTTCAAGGACGTGCTGATCGCCAAGGCCCAGGCCGACATCCGCGCCGTCGCCGATGCCGAGGGCGGCGCGCGCCGGGCGCAGGTCCTCGACCGCCTGACCCGGGCCTTCGAGGCGCGGGCGGGCGATCTCAGCCGCGGACTCGCCGCGGCGGCCTCGGAACTGGAGACCACCGCACGGACGCTGACCGCCACGGCCGCGCGCACCACCGAGCGCTCCGGCGCGGTCACCGCGCAGGCGGCCGGGACCTCGGCCGACGTCCAGACCGCGGCGGCCGCCACCGAGGAGATGTCGGCCTCGGTCCAGGAGATCGCCGGGCAGGTGCAGCGCACCTCGGAGATCGCCGGCCGGGCCGCCGCCAGCACCCGCCAGGGCGAGGCCACCGTGCGCGCCCTGGCCAGCGGCACCGAGCGGATCGGCGACGTGGTCGGGCTGATCGCCGCCATCGCCGGCCAGACCAACCTTCTGGCGCTCAACGCCACCATCGAGGCGGCCCGCGCCGGCGCCGCCGGACGGGGCTTTGCCGTGGTGGCCTCGGAGGTGAAGGCGCTGGCCGAGCAGACCGCCAAGGCCACCGAGGAGATCTCGGGCCAGATCGGCCGGATCCAGGGCGAGACCCGGGAGGCGGTGGCGGCGATCGGCGAGGTCGGCCGGACCATCGAGGAGATGCGCGGCATCGCGGTCGGGGTCGCGGCCGCCATGGAGGAGCAGAACGCGGCGATCCACGAGATCGTGCGCGGGGTCGCCAGCGCCGCCGCGGGGGCGCAGGGCGTGTCCGACAACGTGGTCGACCTGCGCCACGGGGCCGACGAGACCGGGGCGGCCTCCGCGCAGGTGCTGGCGGCCGCGCGCGGCCTCGCCCGGGGATCGCAGGAGCTCGATCAGGCGGTCACGGCGTTCCTCGCGGAGGTGAAGGCGGCCTGAGCGGCCTCACCCCGCGCCGGTGAAGCGGAGCGTCCCCGCGCGGCGCGTCGGCCGGCCGGTCTCGCCGGTGTGGTTGATGCCGTCCATGACCGGCACTTCGGGGAAGTCGAAGGGGCTGACCCCATCCAGGCACGCCACGTTGACGGCGTACAGGGTCCGGTCGGACCGGCGCTGGTGGTGCGTGTAGATCCCGCAGCGGCCGCAGAAGAAGTGCTCCGCCGACCGGGTGTGGAAGCGGTAGCTGGTGAGTGCGTCCGCACCCTGCAGGATCGTGATCCCGTCCCTCTCGGCCATGGCGACGACGGCGCCGCGCATCCGGCAGTAGGAGCAGGTGCAGCGGCGGATCGTGTCGAGATCGGCGCTGAGGGTCGCGGCGAAGCGCACCGCGCCGCAATGGCACTGGCCGGTCCGAACGGTCGTGTCGCCCATGCCGTGTCCCGCGCCTGCCTCGAAACCCGTCCGAGCCTATCCCCGGGGCCCGGGCCGGACAATTCTCGATGTCTCACGCGGCGTGTCAGGAAATCTCACGCGGACGGCGCGCTGGCGCGGTCCGGGAGCCGCGCCGTCGGCGCCCGGGCTTCACCCGCCACCCCGGGCCGGCCCCGCCCCGCCCGGAAACCCCCGCACCGCCGCGCGCACCAGGGCGTCGATCATCGGGCGCACGTCGTCCGCCCCCAGGGGCCCGAGGCTGCCGAGATCGGCCAGGTAGGCCATGCCGTGGACGCTCGACCACAGGGCCCGGGCCATGACGGGGATCTCCGCCGCGGGAAGGCCGCCGCCGTCGCGCAGCACGCCCTCCAAGATCCCGAACAGGGCCGCGATGTCCGCCTGGACCGGGTCGGGCGCCGCCACCGTGCGCCGCTCGAACAGCGTCGCCCAGGCGGGGTGGTTCCCGGCCGCGAAGGCCAGATAGGCATCCGCCAGGCACAGGAGCCGCTCGGCCGTCCCCCGCGCCGGGCAGGCGGCCAGCGCCGCCGTCAGGGCGTCCCGCAGGCGGTGCATCGTGACCGCGCTGGCCTCCAGCCGCAGCAGCTCCAGGCTGTCGAACAGCGTGTAGACCGAGCCCACCGCGGTGCCGGCCCGCTCCGCCACTCCGCGGGCCGTCAGCGCCCCCGAGCCGCCCTCGTCCAGGATCGCCACCGCGGCGTCGATCAGGACCCGGCGATCCGCCGCCCGGTCGGTCTGCCCCTTCCGCGGCCGGCCGCGCACTTTTTTCTGAACAGCGTTCATTTTATCCCTTGCGGAGGGTCCCCATCGCCTCTAACTCTTTCATGAACGGTGTTCAATAAAACCCGGACCGGGTCCGGGGCTCCGTTCCAGCGAGGTGCCCGGTGATGCGAACCCTCTCCATCCTGATGCGGGGCGTGATCGTCGACAACGCCCAGGCGATCCACGACGCGAACGCGGTGACGATCCTGCGCCAGCAGATCCGGGACGCCGCCGGGGCGATCGCCGCCGCCCGGCGGGAACTCGCCGTGGCGCTCGCCTACCACGCCGCCGAGGCGCGGGCCCTCGCCGCGATCGGCGCGCGCATCGACACCCTGTCGGACGGGGCCCGCCGGGCGCTCGCCGACGGGCGCGAGGATCTCGGGACCGAGGCGGCGGCGCTCATCGCGGCCCTGGAGGACGAGCGGGCCGACCGGCGGGACGCCGCCGACCGCTTCGCCGCCGAGACCGGGCGCCTGAAGCGTCTCGTCGCCCAGGGCGCCGAGCGCCTGCGCGACCTCGACCGCGGCCTCCAGACCGCCCGCACCGCCGAGGCCCTGCGGCGGGCCGGGCTCGAGGGCCGCCGGGTCACGACGCTCTCGGCCGGGGCGCTCGGCGAGGCCGAGCGGACGCTGGCGCGCCTGCGCACGCGCCAGGCCGCCGAGGCGGACGTCGCCGAAGCCCTGGCGGATCTGGAGGCCGCGGCGACCGCCGGGATCGAGGCCGACCTCGACGCGGCGGGCTACGGCCGCCGCCGCACGGATCCGGGGGCGGTGCTCGACCGCCTCCGGGCGCGGGCCTGACCGCCCTGCCCTTCCCCCAGACTTCACCCGCAGGAGCACACGAGATGACGCCGCAGATGCCCCACACCGCCGCCTGGAAGACCTTCACGCTGGTCAGCTTCTCCGCCGCCGCCGGGATGCTGGCGATGGGGATCTTCTTTCTGCCCGCCGACATCTGGATCAAGGGCTATCTCGCCATGGCGGCGATCTTCCTCACGGGCACGACCTTCACCCTCGCCAAGACGCTCCGCGACGAGCACGAGGCGAGCCGGCTGATCAACAAGATCGAGGACGCCGCCTCCGAGCGGGTCCTGCGCGAGGCGGTGCCGGGCCGGCTCTGAGGCCGGCGGCGTCGGCGCCCCCGTCGTGGACGGGGCGGGCCTCGGGCGGCGCCGCGCGGGGCCGCCTCGCAGGGTGAGGACCCGCCTTCGACCCGGGCCCCGGCCCCATCCGCGTCGCGCCCCGTCACGGTTCCGCCGCGCTGTCACCGTCCCGCTCAGGGCCACCGCTTGAGATCGGATCCGGCCGCGCCATCCTGCCCCGACGGCCGGCCGCAAGAGCCGGTCCCGGAGGAAGTCCATGGCGATGGGATCGGCCGAAGCAGCCCGTGACACGCGCGCGCCCCCCGCCGATCCGGGCGCGGCCCGGGCCGTCGGGACCCTGGAGCGGCTCGGGGGGCGCTTCACCAACTGGGCGGAGCGCTGGTTCCCGGACGCCTTCATCTTCGTGGCCATCGCGGTGGTGATCGTGGCGCTCGGCGCGCTCGCCAACGGCGCGCCGGCCGCGTCCGTCGCCAAGAGCTTCGGGGACGGCTTCTGGAGCCTGATCCCCTTCACCATGCAGATGGCCTTCGTCACCATCGGCGGCTACGTCGTGGCGGTGTCGCCCCCCGTGCAGGCGCTGATCGAGCGCCTGGCGCAGGTCCCGAGGACCGGGCGCGGCGCGGTCGGGTTCGTGGCCGGCGCCACCATGCTCGCGTCGTTCCTCAGCTGGGGTCTCAGCCTGATCTTCGGCGGCCTGCTGGTCCGGGCGCTGGCCCGCCGCACCGACCTGCGGATGGACTACCGCGCCGCGGGCGCCGCCGCCTACCTCGGGCTCGGCGCCACCTGGGCGCTCGGCCTCAGCTCCTCGGCGGCGCAGCTCCAGGCGAACCCGGCGAGCCTCACCAAGACCCTGCTCGCCATCTCGGGCGTGATCCCGTTCAGCGAGACGATCTTCCTCTGGCAGTCGATGCTGATCGCCGCGATCCTGTTCGTGGTCTCGATCGCGATCGCCTACGCCTCCGCGCCCCGCCGCGAGACCGCCGTGACCGCCGAGACCCTCGGCGTCGACGTGGCGCGCGAGTCGACCGACGTCCCCCCGGCCCGCCAGCCCGGCGAATGGCTGGAGCACTCGCCGATCCTGACGCTGCTCCTCGTGCTGATCGCCGGCGGCTGGATCGTGCAGGAATTCGCCCGCCAATCCTGGATCGTGGCGATCTCGAACCTCAACACCTACAACCTGCTGTTCCTGACCCTGGGACTCCTGCTGCACTGGCGCCCGAAGCGCTTCCTCGGGGCGGTCGCCAAGTCGGTGCCGGCCACCGCCGGCATCCTGATCCAGTACCCGCTCTACGCGGCGATCAGCGGCATGCTGACGGTGCCCAAGAACGCCGCCGGCACGTCCGTCTCCGATGCCATCACCCACGCCTTCGTCAGCCTCAACACCACCGGCACCTTCCCGCTGACCATGGGCGTGTACTCGGCGATCCTGGGCTTCTTCGTGCCCTCCGGCGGCGGCAAGTGGCTCCTGGAGGCGCCCTACGTGCTGCAGGCGGCGAACGAATTGAAGGTCCATCTCGGCTGGGCGGTGATGATCTACAACGCCGCCGAGGCGCTGCCGAACCTGATCAACCCGTTCTGGATGCTGCCGCTGGTGGGCATCCTCGGCCTGAAGGCGCGCGACATCGTCGGGTTCAGCTTCCTGCAGCTGATCGTCCACCTGCCGCTGGTGCTGTTCCTGCTCTGGGCGCTCGCCTTCACGCTGACCTACCGCCCGCCCGTCGTACCGTGAGGGACCGGGCCGCGCCGGTCCCCGGGGCGCGGCCCGTTACGAAAGCCCGCCTCCGCCCGGGGCGCCCCGTTGACTGCGTCCGGCCAGCGGCTATCGAGGCCGAGCGCTCCAGGTTGAGTCCGCGCGTGAACGACGCGGGCCCGGGACGCGCCGGGCCTACGCGCCCGTCCCAGGAGGAGCGCCATGTCACTGTCCCGTACGCCCCTGTCCCGCCGGCGATTCCTGGCGACCGGCTCCACGGCGATCCTCGCCGGCACGGTGGCGGCGCCGCACGTGGCGCGGGCCCAGCGGGCGGACTTCACCTACAAATACGCCAACAACCTGCCCGACACGCACCCGATGAACATCCGCGCCCGCGAGATGGCGGAGGCCCTGCGCACGGAGAGTGGCGGCCGGTTCGACCTCAAGATCTTCCCGTCGAGCCAGCTCGGCTCGGACACCGACACGCTGAGCCAGCTCCGCTCGGGCAGCGTCGAGTTCTTCACGATGTCGCCGCTGATCCTCTCGACGCTGGTGCCCAACGCGTCGATCAACGGCATCGGCTACGCCTTCCCGAACTACGAGGCCGTGTGGCCGGCCATGGACGGGGAACTCGGCGCCTGGGTCCGCCAGCAGATCGCCAAGGCCGGCCTCGTCGCCATGGAGAAGATCTGGGACAACGGCTACCGCCAGACGACCTCGTCGACCCGGCCGATCGCCACGCCCGACGACTTCAAGGGCTTCCGGATCCGCGTGCCGGTCTCGCCGCTCTGGACCTCGATGTTCCGGGCCTTCGACGCCTCGCCGGCCTCGATCAACCTGAACGAGACCTACTCGGCCCTGCAGACCAAGATCGTCGAGGGCCAGGAGAACCCGCTGGCGGTGATCGCCACGACGAAGTTCTACGAGGTGCAGAAATACTGCTCGCTCACCAACCACATGTGGGACGGCTACTGGTT
This sequence comes from Methylobacterium sp. J-070, assembly GCF_022829385.1. Lineage (GTDB taxonomy): Bacteria > Pseudomonadota > Alphaproteobacteria > Rhizobiales > Beijerinckiaceae > Methylobacterium. The sequence goes on from NZ_JAKSXX010000045.1 coordinate 78,479, forward strand.
CCTGGCGAACCGGCGCGCCTGGGAGCGCATCCCGGCGGACCTGCGCGCGATGGTGGCCCGGCACATCGACGCCGCCGGCCTGAAGGAGCGGGCCGACGTCGCCCAGCTCAACGCCAACCTCCAGGCGGATCTCTCGAAGAACGGCATGGTCTTCAACAAGCCCGACCCGGAGCCGTTTCGCGACAAGCTGCGCAAGGCCGGCTTCTACGCCGAGTGGAAGGGCCGGTACGGCGAGGAGGGCTGGTCGCTCCTGGAGAAGGCCTGCGGGAAGCTCGCCTGATGGGCGCCGCCGGGGCGCCGCGCGGCGGGGTCGCGCCGCGCGGCGGCGTCGCGCCGTGCTCCCGGCGGGTGATGAACCTCGCCCATTTCCTGCGCCGGGCCGCGCGCCGCTTCCCGGACGCGGTCGGCCTCGCCTGGGGGACGCGGACCTGGACCTGGGCGGAACTCGACGCCCGGGTCGACGCCATGGCGGCGGCGCTCGCCGCCCGGGGCGTGACCAAGGGCGACCGCGTGCTGGTCCAGGCGCGCAACGGCAACCCGCTGTTCGAGTCGATGTTCGTGTGCTTCCGCCTCGGGGCCGTCTGGGTGCCGACGAACTTCCGGCAGACGCCCGCGGAGGTCGCCTACCTCGCCGGCGCCAGCGGCGCCACGGCGCTGATCTGCGGCGCCGAGTTTCCGGACCACGCCGCCGCCGTGCGGGCGGCCTGCCCGGACCTCCGTCTCGCGATCGCGATCGGCGGCGCCGCGTTCGGAACGGATTACGACGGCCTCGTTGCGGAGCATCGGGGCCAGGCCGCGCCCGCCGCCGACGTGGAGCACGACGACCCGTGCTGGTTCTTCTTCACCTCGGGCACGACCGGGCGCCCGAAGGCGGCGGTCCTGACCCACGGCCAGATGGCCTTCGTGGTCACCAACCACCTCTGCGACCTCATGCCGGGCACCACCGAGGTCGACGCCTCCCTGGCCGTGGCGCCGCTCTCGCACGGGGCCGGCATCCACCAGCTGGCGCAGGTCGCGGCGGGCGCCAAGACCGTGCTCACCGCCGGCACGCGCCTGGACCCCGCCGAGGTCTGGGACCTGGTCGCGCGCTGGCGCATCACCAACCTGTTCACCGTGCCGACCATCGTGAAGCTGCTGACCGAGCATCCGGCGGTCGCCGCGCACGACCATTCCAGCCTGCGGCACGTGATCTACGCCGGCGCGCCGATGTACCGCGCCGATCAGAAGCACGCGCTGCGGGTGCTCGGCCCGGTGCTGGTGCAGTATTTCGGGCTCGGCGAGGTCACCGGCAACATCACGGTGCTGCCGCCGCGCCTGCACGCGGCCGAGGACGGGCCCGACGTCAAGGTCGGCACCTGCGGGGTCGAGCGCACCGGCATGCAGGTGCAGATCCAGGACCCGGTGGGGCGCGAGGTCCCGGCGGGGGAGACCGGGGAGATCTGCGTCTGCGGCCCGGCGGTGTTCGCGGGCTACTACGACAACCCGGAGGCCAACGCGGCGGCGTTCCGCGACGGCTGGTTCCGGACCGGCGACCTCGGCCATTGCGACGCGGAGGGCTTCCTGTTCATCACCGGCCGCGCCTCGGACATGTACATCTCCGGCGGCTCGAACGTGTATCCGCGGGAGATCGAGGAGACGCTCCTCACCCACCCGGCGATCTCCGAGGCCGCGATCCTCGGGGTGCCGGACCCGGCCTGGGGCGAGGTCGGCGTGGCGGTCTGCGTCGCCCGGCCCGGGGCTGCGGTGGCGGAGGCGGAGCTGATCGCGTGGCTGTCGGCCGCGGTCGCCCGCTACAAGCTGCCCCGGCGGGTGTTCTTCTGGGACGCCCTGCCGAAATCCGGCTACGGCAAGGTGACCAAGCGCGCGATCCGCGCGGATCTCGAGGCCCGGGGCGACCTCCCCCTCGCGGGACGATGAGGCCGCAAACCCGATGAGGCTTCCGGCGATCTCCCCCGATTGATGCGGCGCCCGCCGTCTATGCGCGCGGAGCGAAGCAACCCAGGGCAGCGCGACGTCGCGGAGCGTGGCGCCGCTGGACCGCTTCGCCGCGCGCAAAGCCGGCGGGGGTGAGATCGGCACCCCGTCGGGATGCTGATCGGGGAGCCGTGTCGACCACAGGGCAGCCAACCGGACGGCCGGCATTCGACGTCGGAAGACGGACCGGTTCACGTCCCGCCGCGCGCATTATGATCGCGCTGCATGACAGCTCAGAGATGCAGCCCCTGACAGATCCATGGAGGGACGCGCATATTGCAGTGCAGCAAACCGGGCGCCCTGCCCGGCCAGGACCGGGATCTGGGCACGATGACCACGTTCGCGAACCTCGTCAGCCGTCTCGAAGGCGCGGTGCGGCGCGTCGCTGCCGGGCGCTACACCGAGCAGCGCGAGCGGATCGTGCGCACCGGCGGCGCCGGCATGATCTGACCGGTCCCCTCCCCCGGTCGGACGGCTTCAGAGGAAGCCGATCGAGAACCAGGGGACGAGGATGATGACGAGGAGGCCGGCCAGGAGGGCCACGATGTAGCCGACGATCGGGCGCATCCCGGCGTCGGGATGGATGCGGCTGATCGCGCAGGCGGCGTAGTAGCCGAC
>NZ_JAKSXX010000073.1 GCF_022829385.1 Methylobacterium sp. J-070
GGCGAGCCGCTCGGCGTCTCGGCGCAGGGCAAGAAGGTCTACGTGACCGACGTGAAGGGCAACACCGCCACGGTGACGATCCCGAACGTCATGCAGTCGAACGGCGTCATCCACGTGGTCAACGGCGTGATGATGCCCTGAGGACGAACGCGGCGCGTATCCCGACCGGCACGCGCCGCACCGTCCGACCCTATTCGGGGATGAGCTTGCCCGAGTAGATCACCGGTCCGGTCGGTTGCCCGGTCGGAGAGCCGCCGGGCGGCTCGACCGAGACCGCGATCGCCCCGTCCGGCGAAGCCCCGGCCGGGAGTGCCACCCGGCTGGAGGCCGCCTCCACGAGACCGATCGACTTCGGCCCTCCGGCGCCGACATACCAGAGTTCCAGGGCCCGGCCCTCGGGCGTCTCGGCACCGACCGGCCTGACCTGCGCCGTGCCGGTGCGGGTGTCGACGCGCACGATCAGCGCCGGGAGCGTACCGCCGCCCTGCACCACCGCGAGGTAGCGGCCGCCCTCCTGGCCCGGCCGCAGCCCCACCCCCACGAACAACGCGAGACCGGCCGCCAGCAACCCGGCTCCGGCGGACACGATCCGCCATCGCCGCACCTGCCGACGCAAGGCGGCGAGCTGGTCCGGCTCGGCCGGGACAGCACCGGGCAGCGACCGCAGCAACGCCGCCCGCACGCGCGGTGCCGGCGACGCCGGCGGGATGGCATCGAGCAACGGCGCCAGCCGCCGCTCCCAGGCCCGCACCCGGCTCGCCGTGCCGGGATCGACGGCGATCGCCCGGTCCATCTCCGCCCGCTCGCTCGCGTCGAGGGTACCCAGCACGTACTCGGCCGCCCGGAGATCGGGATCCGGGGCCGGCTCGCCGCCGCCGCCGCTCACGACACCGTCTCCAGGCAGGATTTCAGTGCCGCGAGGGCGCGATGCAGCCAGGTCTTGATCGTGTTGACCGGGCGGTCGAAGCGCTGCGCCAATTCCTCGCGCGAGTAACCCTCACAGTATGCCAGCACCACGCAGTCCCGGTGCATCGGCTCCAGGCGATTGAGACAGGTGCTGAGCGCGTCCCGATCCATGAACGCCGTCGCGTCGTCGTGTGGATCCATCAGCCTCGCCACCCAGTCCTCGCTGTCATCCTCCGCAGGCCGCTGAACCTCGGTCGCACCTCTCCGGCGCAGACTGTCGATGGCCCGATTGCGCGCGATGGCGCACAGCCACGGAAGCGGGCGCCCCGCTGCGGGATCGTAGCTTCCGGCCGCCTGCCAGACCCGCAGGTACGCGTCCTGCAGGACGTCCTCGGCCAAGCCTCGATCCCTCTGGATACGCAGGATGACGCCGAAGAGTTTCGGGCTGGTCAGGTCGTAGAACCGGGCGAGCGCCGCGGCATCGCCGCGGCCGACCTCGGCGAGCAGCCCGCGCAGTTTATCGTCGTCGGCCAATCCCAGCACTCAGCTTCTCTGTGCGGCTGCCCAGGATGCCTCGTACCGGTCCAGACCCGGTTTTCAAACTGTCGTCCGGCCGGAGCGCGCGTCGGGCGGCGTCTGAAACTTTTAAGCCGACGCCTCCGTTCTTCGGGGGCGTGGTCAACCCCGGCGGCGCGACCGTCGGAGATGTTCGTGGCACGTACCCCGCCCGTAATCCTTGTTGCCGCCCTCGCGGCAGGCCTTCTCGGCCCGGCAGAGGCTGCGACCAAGAAGGTGCGCGTCCCGAACCAGTACGACGGCTCGTGGACCATCGTCGCCGCGACGACGGAGGGCCCATGCGCGGCCAGCACGCGCTATCAGGTGCAGATCCGGAACAGCGACGCCTCGATCCCCGGGGAAGAGGTCGATATCGACGGCGGTGTCTCGGCCGGGGGTGTCGTGCAGGCGATCATCACCCAAGGCTCGAACAAGGTGCCGATCGCCGGCAACCTGACCGCGAGCGGCGGCGGCAGTGGGACATGGCGCACGTCGGGTGGCTTGGTGGAGTGCAGCGGCAGCTGGAGCGCCAAGCGGGCAGGCTGACGTATCCCGCCGCCCGATCCGATCACGGGCTGGCGGCGCGCGATGCGGTTTTCGCGCGGCCGGGGCCGGGACCGCGGGACAGCCCCGTGCGGCGGTGTCGGGAGGGCATGGACGCCCTCGGACCCATCGACCTCCGGGCGGTGCGAGACTGGCGCAGCTTCAGGACGCGCGAGGACGCCAGGGGGCCACGGCTCGGCCTGAGGCCGAGCGGGGCCACCGCCCACGACAGCCGTATGCCGGCGGCCGGCCCGCGTTGCGTTGACGGGCGCGCGCAGCGGTCGCAGCCGCACGCCGCGCATCGCGGCCTCCAGAGCAGCGTGCAACGCGGCCCCTGCCGCTGGATCGTGCGGCGCACGCGGCTGGCATGGCTGGCCCGCTTCCGCCGGCTCACCAACCGCTCGGAACGACGCGCCGACCTCCACGTCGCCTTCGCCACGGGCACCATCGCCAACGCCTTCGTGCGCGGCGCCTCCATGGGTCCGATCAGCCGTCGCAGGTCGGCGACCCGGCGTGGCGCCGGCCCCCGACGCAATGGCACGCACTCGCCGCCAACATCCCGATGGCGCCGGCCCTGTTCCAGGGCGCCGCGCGCGTCCACCATTCCCTCTGGCACGACGCGGTCCTGCGCCGCATGCTGCCCTGGAAAGGCTGACCCCATGCGCCCCGTCCACGCCGAGAGGCACCTCATCGACCGGATCGGCTGGCTGCGCGCGGCCGTGCTCGGCGCGAACGACGGCCTCGTCTCCACGGCGAGCCTGATCGTGGGCGTGGCGGCCTCCGCCGCCAACACCGGCGAGGTCCTGATCGCCGGCAGCGCCGGCCTCGTGGCGGGCGCGATGTCGATGGCGGCCGGCGAGTACGTGTCGGTGAGTTCCCAGGCCGACACCGAGCGAGCCGACCTCGCCCGCGAGCGGCGCGAACTCGCCGACGACCCCGCGGCAGAGAAGGAGGAGTTGGCGCGGATCTACGTCGACCGCGGCCTCGACCACGCTCTCGCCCTCACGGTCGCCGAGCGACTCATGTCCAAGGACGCGCTCGCCGCCCATGCCCGGGACGAGCTCGGCATCTCGGAGGTCACGGCGGCGCGCCCGGTCCAGGCGGCGCTGACCTCGGCGGCGACCTTCTCGGCCGGGGCGGCCCTGCCGCTGGCGGCCGCGGCGCTCTCGCCGGGCCACCTCGCGGTCTACACCGTGTCCGGAGCCTCGCTGGTGTTCCTGGCGGTGCTCGGGGCGCTCGGCGCAAAGGCAGGGGGCGCCCCGATCGCACGGGCCACGGCCCGCGTCACCGTTTGGGGCGTGCTGGCGATGGCCGTCACCGCCGGCATCGGGAGCCTCGTCGGCAAGGCCGTCTGACTCCGGCTCGGGCCGTGGCCGGGCATCTTCGGCGCATCGTGGCGCTCATGCCGGAGATGTGATGGTCCGGCCGGCGTCAGGCCGGAACGGCTCTCCGATGCCTGGTGTTTCCGGCGGCGCTTTTGTCCACGACCCCTCCGGGATTGTGGGCCGCGCCGGTGAAGGAAGGATCCCGTCGATGGACAAGACAGTCGCTGGCCTGATCGGGGCCGTCACCCTGCTGGCGGCCGCCGATCCGGCGCAAGCCGCGATGCCGGCCCCGATCGGCCTCGCGGTGGCCATGCAGGCCGAGAGCTACGCCGACCTGCTCAAGCCCATCCCGGATGCGGTGGCACTCCTCAGGGAGTCCGACGCGGCCGCGGCCAAGGCCGAGCTACTGCCGCCGGCATCCGAGGGCGAGGCGACCGTCCAGGAGGCCCAGTACTACTATCACCACCATCACCACCACCACCGGTTCTTCCGGCCGTTCTACCACCATCACCATCATCATCACCGGTACTTCCGGCGGTACCATCACCATCACCACCATCACCACGGCTACTATCGGCCCTACGGGTATTGAGCAGCCTGCGGCAGGGCGGGACGCCGGTCCCGCCCTGCCGCGCCTCAGCTGGGGCTCTTCGCGGCGCCCAGGATGCGCCTGTAGGTGCCGTCGAACACGGTGTCGGTCGCCGAGGTCCATTGCGTGTCCGCCGACAGGGTGTGGCGGCTCGCGTAGATGCGCCGGGACTGCAACTCGCGCTCGGCGGCCTCCGCCTCGGACATGGGCACGAGCTCGAAATCGGCCTCGGCTGGGACGACGGTGACCTGCATGAAGGGCTCGCCCTTCCGGAAGACGTGGGTGCGGCCCTCGTCGGGGGTCTTGAACACCATGAAATACATCATCGGCCACCAGTGCCGCAGGAGCGCAGGCACGGCGACCGGCACGGTTCCGGTCCGGTCGGTGTAGAAGCGCGGATGGGTCTCGGTCTTGATCGCCCACCCGTCCTCGACCTTCAGGTCGATGAGGATCTGGTAGGTGTAGTAGGCGTCGCCGAAGCTCCGGAACGGCGGCCATTGCAGGCCCGGCTCGGGGGGCTCGCCGAGGTCGCCCTCGAAGACCGGCTTCCCATCCCGGGTGCTGACCCGCAACTCGGCATCGTAGGGATAGAACAGCTCGATCCCGCCCTTCGCCGCCTCCGAGAAGGGGATGCAGTGCCAGGCGTATTCCTGCGAGCCGTCCACCCGGGGCTCGGGATTGCCCGCCCAGCCGGGGATCTCCAGGCGCGTCCGCCGGGGGCGCAGCCCCGGCTCGATCAGCCTGACCTTCACCTGTCGCATGCGTCGTCTTTCCCCCGCCGTCGCTTCGCAACGCGAAGGTCGAGGAGACGGTTCGGCGCGACGCACCACCTTGTGATGGGCCGGTGGCGTCATGGCGGGACCGGGACATCCCGCGGGGACGCCCCGACCCCAGGCATGCGGTTCCCGACGCCGACGACGTGGCAACCGAGGCGGGTCACCGCCTCCTCGACCCTTCACGCCGTGCCCGGCTTACCGACCCTGCGGGCGTCGTCGTCGGAGCCTCTTCGGCCGCCCCGCGACGCGCGGGCGGGGCGCATCGGCCCGGGAACGCGCCGTCACGCGGTGTGCGCTTCGTCACCGCGCCCAAGGGGGCCGGTGCCGTAGCGACCCGGGATGAGCATCAGCCTTCACGACGTCAGCGTCCCGATCTTCGTCAACGGGCTGCGCAACATGAGCGCGTGGCTCGACAAGGCGGCCTCGGAGAAGCCGGAGGCCGCCTTGCTCCTCGGCCGCCTCGCCCCCGACATGAGGCCGTTGCCGGCGCAGTATCAGATGGCATCCGACAGCGCCAAGAACGCGGTGGCGCGGCTCGCCGGGATCGAAGCGCCCGCGATGCCGGATGTCGAGGCCAGCTTCGCCGAACTCAAGGAGCGCTGCGCCAGGACCATCGCGTTCGTCGAGGGCGTCGATCCGGCCGCCCTGGCCCCGGCCGCAGAGCGTGAGGTCGAACTGAAGTTCCCGAACGGCATGGGATACCGTTTCACCGGGCAGGCCTATCTCACGGGCTTCGCGCTTCCGAACTTCTTCTTCCACGTCACCACCGCCTACGCGATCCTGCGCGGCGCCGGGGTGACCCTGGGCAAGCCGGACTTCCTCCAGCATCTCGGTCCGCCGAACATCCAGGGTGCGAAGTAGGCGAACCTTTCGAGCGGCGGCCCGGCCCGGTCCCAGGCGTATGCCGGCCGGGAGCCGGGGCAACCGCGACCGATTGACGGCGAACCGGGCTCACGCGCGGGATGAGCCGGCTCCGGCGACGGGATGGCGCCCCGCCCGCTGCGGGACGAGCAAGACGCAGGCGACCATCACGGCGGCGAGCACGGCCGAGATGGTCAGGTCGCTGAGCGCCAGACCGCCCTGGGCGGCCGGCTTGTCGAGCGAGTTGGCGACCGTCGCGCCCAGCGGCCGCGTCAGGATGAAGGCCGCCCAGAACAGCGCGGTGCGCGAGACCGTCGTGCGGACATACAGGACGGCGATGACCGCCAGGACGCCGCCGATCAGCAGGGCGCTGCCGTTGTAGCCGAGCGGCGTGTCGTCGGCCATCCAGTCGCCCAGGGCGGTGCCGAGCGTCTGCGAGACCGTGATCGTCAGCCAGTAGAAGCCCTCGACCCTCGGATTCGCGACGGTCTCGACGGCCACCGTCCCCTCCGACCGGTACCAGAGGCCCAGCGAGGCGAGCACCAGCGCGAACAGGGTCAGCGACCCGCCGAGATAGCCGATGCCCAGGGACCGGTCGAAGAAGTCGGCCAGGGTCGTGCCCGCCAGCGTCGTCGCCGTGATGACGGCCCAGTACAGGTAGGGGTGGAAGCGTCTGGCCCGGATCTGGGCCGCCACCGCCACGACGAGGCATGTCGCGAAGATCAGCGTGCCGACGAGGTACCCCAATCCGAGCGTCAGGGTGACGGCGTTGCCGCCGACCTCGCCCAGGGTGGTGGCGACGATCTTGATCGTCCAGAACGCCAGCGTGATCTCCGGGACCTTGCTCGTCTCGGTCACCATCCTGTCTTCGGGCATGGATTTGAATTCCCTGAGGGGCGACGGGGCCTGGAGCGGGATCCCTTCGACGGGCGCACCGCAGGGTCCTTCACGGACCGACGAGCTTCCGCAGCCGGTCGAGGTCGGCCAGTTGCTGGAGGGCGTTGTCGCGGTCGGCCGCGGCGAGGCCGAGGATGACCGCCTCCAGGGCGATCAGCGTCGTGGCGTGGAGCGCGACCTGGTTGGCGCGGCCGCGCCGGGCCAGGAGCACGACCGTGGCTTGCCGGGCCAGCGCGCTGTCCTGCGTGTCGGTCACCAGGACCACCCGCAGGCCCAGGCGGCGCGCCTCGGCCATGACGGCCTGAACCTCCCGGTAGGGCTGGCCGTAGGCGAGCAGCAGGACCGCGTCGTCGGCCCGCAGGCCGAGCAGTTGATCGGCGAGCGACCACCCCGTGGCGTCGAGGAGGAAGCTGCGCCGCCCGGATCGGGTCAGCTGGAAGGCGAGATACCGAGCGAGGTGCGCGGAGGGCCCGATCCCGAACACCCCGATGCGCGCCGCCGGGTGGAGGGCCGTGATGGCCGCCAGGATGGCGGTCCGACCGGCCTCCGTCCGCAGCGCCTCCATCCCCTCGCGATGGGCATCCAGGACCGCGTCGATGGCCTGACCCGCGTCGTCGCCGACCTCCGCGAGGGTGCGGCCCATATCGGCCGCCGGCGTTCGCCGGTCGTCGAGGCCCGCGGCCAGCGCCTGCTTGAGATCCGGCAGGCCGTCGAACCCGAGCGCCTGGACCGCACGGATCACCGTGGCGTCCGAAGTCCCGAGTTGCGCCGCGATCTGGGCGGCCGAGCTGGCCAGGACCGTCGCGCGGTTCCGGTCGAGGTAGCTCGCGACGCGGGCCGCCGCCGGGGACAGCGACGGCGTCAGGCGTCTGACGGTGCTGCGGAAATCATCGGTCACGGTTCTGCCCCCCGCCGCCGAAGCGCCGTCGGAAACACCCGGCGCTTGTAGCATAAAAATCAAATTTCTTGACAATGGTAGTGTTAGCTACAATTTTGCCGCCGGGCAACCCGCTGCGGCGCGGCCGGTCGGCTGGAGGACAGGCGCGGATGACGGTCGACTGGGTGCATGCATGGCCGACCGCCCTGGCGGCCTTCCTGGCCTCGGCGGTGGAGTTCGTCGAAGCGCTGACCGTGGTGTTGGCGGTCGGTGCGATGCGCGGCTGGCGGGGTGCCCTGACCGGCACCGCCGCCGCGCTCGTCGCCCTCCTGACGGTCGTCCTGCTCTTCGGCCCTCTGCTGACCCGCATCCCGCTCCAGGCCGTCCAACTGATCGTCGGTAGCTTGCTGCTGCTGTTCGGCCTCCGGTGGCTGCGCAAGGCGATCCTGCGGGCGGCCGGGGTGATCCCGCTCCACGATGAGACCGCGGCCTACGCCCGGGAGACCGGCAGCCTGCGGGCGGCCGGTCCGGCCGGCGGAGTCTGGGATGCGGTCGCGATCGCCACGGCCTTCAAGATCACCCTGCTCGAAGGCCTGGAGGTCGTGTTCATCGTCATCGCCGTGGGCGCGGGCGGCGTCGGCCTCCTGGTCCCGGCCGGCCTCGGAGCCGCGGCGGCGCTCCTGGTGGTGGCCGCGCTCGGGATCGTCCTGCACCGGCCCCTGGCGATGGTGCCGGAGAACGCGCTCAAGTTCTCGGTCGGGGTGCTGCTCGCCGCGTTCGGGACATTCTGGGTCGGCGAGGGTCTCCGCCTGGTCTGGCCCGGCGGCGACTGGTCGATCCCCGGGCTCACGCTCGCATACCTGCTCGTCGCCGCGCTCGCCGTCCCGCTCGGCCGGCGACGTGCGGCGGCGGCTCCGACCCTGGCCGTCCGCTAGGCGCCGCCCATGAACGCCCTCTCGACCATCCTTCGCGAACTCGTCGGCCTGGTCGTCGACGACGTCGGGTTCGCGGCCGCCATCGTCGGCTGGATCATCCTGGCGGGGTCGCTCTCCGCCTTCCTCCGGCCGCCGAGCCCCTGGGTCGCCATCCTGCTCGTCGCCGGGCTCGGCGCGATCCTCCTGGACAGCGTCCTCCGGCGCGCGGGCGCGACCCGATGACCCGGGAACGGCCCGCCCTGCCCCACCGGCCGACGGATCCGTCCCATGGCCCGACGGAGATGCCCGGATCCACGCGGGTCCGCCGGCCCGGTCGGGGGAAGCTCGCCGTCGTGGCCCTCGCCCTGTGCGCGGTCGGGGGTGCCGTCGCCTACCATGGAGCGTCGCCGCCACCGTCCTCCGGCCCCCAGGCCGCGGAGCCCGCGCCCGTCCCCGTGGTGACGGCCCCGGTGCGGACCCAGGACGTGCCCCTGACCCTGAGGGGCGTCGGAACCGTGAATGCCCTGAACGTCGCGACCATCCGCAGCCAGGTCACCGGATACCTGCAGAGCGCCGACTTCAAGGAAGGCCAGTTCGTCCGGCGCGGCGACGTGCTCGCCCGGATCGACCCGCGCATCTACCAGGCCCGCCTCGAACAGGCGCAGGCTCAGCTCGCCAAGGATCAGGCGCTCCTCGCCAACCAGAAGACCAACCTCGCCCGCAACGAGCCCCTCCTGCAGAAGGGCTTCGCCACGGACCAGCAGGTCGTGAGCGAGCGCGCGCAGATCGCGCAGAGCGAGAGCGCCCTGAAGGGCGATCAGGCCGCCATCGACTACGCGCAGACCGAGCTCGACTTCGCGACGCTGCGGGCCCCGTTCGACGGGGTGACCGGCATCCGCCGCGTCGACATCGGAAACATCATCAACCCGACCGACCCCGCCGGCATCGTCGTCCTGACCCAGGTCCAGCCGATCAGCGTGCTCTTCACGCTCCCGACGAGCGACATCGCGGCCGTGCAGGCCGCCCTGACGCGCGGCCCGGTCGCGGCAACCGCCTACGACCAGTCCGGCGACAGGATGCTCGATGCCGGCACCCTGCTGCTGATCAACAACCAGGCCGACCCCAGATCGGGGACCGTGCAGTTGAAGGCGGTCTTCCCGAACGCCGAGCGCCAGCTCTGGGCGGGCAGCTTCGTGAACGTCGCGGTGACGACGTCCGTCGAGACGGCGGCGCTGACGGTGCCGACCAACGCCCTGCAGCTCAACGACAGGGGCCAGTTCGTCTACGTGGTGGGAGCCGACGACACGGTCTCGGTGCGGCCGGTCAGGATCCGGCAGCGCACCCGCGGCGTCGCCCTGATCTCGGAGGGCCTGAAGTCCGGCGAGACCGTCGTCGTCCAGGGCCAGTACCGGCTGAAGCCCGGCACCCGGATCACGCCCGCGCCTCCCGACCAAGTGCCCGACACCTCCACGGCCACGGCGGGGATGCTGCCATGACCCTCTCCGCGGGCTTCATCCGGCGGCCCATCGCCACCGGCCTGCTCATGCTCGCGGTCGTGGTGCTCGGCGCGATCAGCTACACCCTCCTGCCGGTCGCCGCCCTCCCGAACGTCGACTCGCCGACCGTCCAGGTCACGGCCCAGCTGCCGGGCGCCGACCCGAAGACCGTCGCCGCCTCGGTGGCCACCCAGCTCGAACGCCAGTTCGGCCAGATCCCCGGGCTGACCCAGATGACGTCGAGCAGCGGCACGGGCTTCACCCAGATCTCGCTGCAGTTCGACCGGAGCCGCACCATCGACTCGGTCGCCTCCGACGTGCAGGCGGCCATCAACGCCACCCAGGGACAGTTGCCGGCGGCGCTCCTGAACCCGCCCACCTACCGCAAGACCAACCCGGCCGACGTCCCGATCCTGCTGATCGCCATGTCGTCGGACGTGTTCCCGATCACGACCGTCAGCGACTACGCCTCCTCGCTCATGGCCCAGAAGATCTCGCAGGTCCCGGGCGTGGGCCTCGTCGGCGTCGGCGGACTGCAGAGCCCGGCGATCCGCATCCAGGTCAATCCGGCCCAGCTCGCGGCCGAGAACCTCGATTTCGAGACGGTGCGCACCGCCCTCGCGAACCTGACGGTGCTGCAGCCCAAGGGGCAGCTCTACGGAAGCCAGCAGGCCGTGGCCCTGCAGAGCAACGACCAGCTGATGACCGCCGCCGGCTTCGAGGACGCCATCGTCGCCTACCGCGACGGCGCGCCGATCCGGGTCCGCGACATCGGCCGCGCGGTCAAGGCCCCCCAGGACGTCACCCTGGCGGGCTGGGTCGGCGAGAAGCCGGCCGTGGCGCTCGCCGTGCAGCGGGCGCCCGGGGCCAACGTCATCGCCACGGTGGCGGCGATCAAGAAGGCGCTGCCGCAGCTCCAGGCCTCGCTGCCGCCGGGCATCGACGTGAAGATCGCCTCGGACCGGACCCAGACCATCCAGGCCAGCGTCGCGGACGTGCAGGTCACCCTGCTCCTGACCATCGCGCTCGTGGTCGGCGTCATCGCGCTGTTCCTGCGCAGGCTCTGGGCGACCGTGATCCCCGCGGTCTCGGTGCCGATCTCGCTGATCGGCACCTTCGCGGTGATGTACGGGCTGGGCTACAGCCTCGACAACCTGTCGCTGATGGCGCTCACCATCGCCATCGGCTTCGTGGTCGACGACGCCATCGTCATGGTCGAGAACATCGTCCGCCACATCGAGGCGGGCGCCACGCCGATGCAGGCGGCCCTCGACGGGGCCGGCGAGATCGGCTTCACGATCCTGTCGATCTCCATCTCCCTCGTCGCGGTCTTCATCCCCCTGTTCCTGATGGGCGGCGTCGTCGGGCTGATGTTCCGCGAGTTCGCCGTGACCGTCGCGGTCTCGATCCTCGTGTCGGTGGTCGTGTCGCTGACGCTCACGCCGATGATGTGCGCCAGGCTCCTGCCGGGTCGCGAGACGAGGCCGCCCGGGCGCGTCTCGCGCGGGCTGGAGAGCGTCTTCGACTGGCTCACCGCACGCTACGACGACGGGCTCAAGGTCGCCCTGCGCCACCGCGCCCTCACCCTGCTGGTCTTCTTCGGCACCATCGCGCTGACGGGCTACCTGTTCTGGACGATCCCGAAGGGCTTCTTCCCGCAGCAGGACACGGGCCTGATCATCGGCATCAGCGAAGCGGCGCAGGACGTCTCGCCCGAGGGGATGAAGCAGCGCCAGCAGGCCATCCTCGGGATCATCACCAAGGACCCGGCCGTGGCCGACGTAGCCGGCTACATCGGCCCGGGCGGCCCGACCGTGACCGAGAACAACGGCCGCGTGTTCATCAGCCTGAAGCCGAGCGCGCAGCGCGACGTCACGGCCGATCAGGTCATCGCGCGGCTCTCGAAGGCGCTCGATCAGGTCCAGGGCATGAAGGTCTACATGCAGGCCGCCCAGGACATCACCATCGGCGCCGTCGTCTCGAAGACCCAGTACCAGTTCACGATGACCGACATCGACCTGGAGGAGCTCAACCATTACGGGCCCAGGCTGCTCGAAGCGCTGCAGAAGCTGCCCGAGCTGACCGCGGTCGCCAGCGACCAGCAATCGTCCGCGCGCATGCTCGACGTCGTGGTCGACCGCACGGCTGCCGCGCGCCTCGGCATCGACCCGGCCACCGTCGACAACACCCTCTACGATGCGTTCGGCCAGCGTCACGTGGCGCGGATCTACGCGCCGCTGAACTACTACTACGTCATCCTGGAGGTGGACCCGCACGACCAGCTCGGGCCCAACGCCCTGCAGCGGATCTACGTCCGCTCCCAGGACAACACCGCGGTGCCCCTGAGCCAGATCGCCAAGGTCGAGACCGGCACGATGCCGGCGGTGATCAACCACCAGGGCCAGTTCCCCTCCGTCACCCTGAGCTTCAACCTGGCGCCGGGGGCGACCATCGGGGCCGCCGTCGCGGCCGTGCAGAAGGCGGCCGCCGATCTGCACATGCCGTCCTCCGTGGCCACCGCGTTCCAGGGCAACGCCCAGGCTTTCCAGACCTCCCTCGGCTCGACGCCGCCGCTGATCCTGGCGGCTCTGTTCGCCGTCTACGTGATCCTGGGCGTGCTCTACGAGAGCACGATCCACCCCCTGACCATCCTGTCGACGCTGCCCTCGGCCGGGCTGGGGGCGCTCGCGACGCTGATGCTGGTGGGGCGGCCGCTCGACATGATCGGCATCATCGGGATCATCCTGCTCATCGGCATCGTCAAGAAGAACGGCATCATGCTGGTCGACGTCGCCATCGTGGCCGAGCGCGAGGGCGACAAGTCGCCCGAGGCGGCGATCCACGAGGCCTGCCTGCTGCGCTTCCGCCCGATCCTGATGACGACGCTGTGCGCGCTGCTGGGCGGCGTGCCGCTGATGCTCGGCACCGGCACCGGCTCGGAGATCCGCCAGCCCCTCGGCTACGCCATCGTCGGCGGCCTGGCGGTCAGCCAGGTGCTGACGCTGTTCACCACGCCGGTCGTCTACCTCGCCATGGACAGGCTGAGCGCGATGCTCGCCCGGCGACGTCCAGGCCGCCCGCCCCATGCCGCCGAAGCGCGATGAGCCCTCATCGCCCGGCCGCTATCGCCTGGAAGGAGCGCAGACGATGAGCGAGACCCGCGACCGCACTTTGAGCAAGGTGCCCGCAGTCACCCTCGGGTTCTGGATCATCAAGGTCCTCGCCACCACCCTCGGCGAGACCGGCGGCGACACCGTCACGATGACCCTGGGCTGGGGCTATCTGGCGGGCACCGCCCTGTTCGCCGCTCTGCTCGTCGCCCTCGTCGTCGCCCAGATCCTGTCGCGCCGGTTCAACCCGGTCCTATACTGGGCGACCATCATCGCCTCGACGACCTTCGGGACCACCATGGCGGACTTCGCCGACCGCTCGCTCGGGATCGGCTACACCGGCGGCGCCACGCTCCTGCTCGCCTGCCTCGCGGCGGTCCTCGGGCTCTGGTACGCGTCGGAGCGCACGATCGCGGTCGACACGGTCTCCACGCCCCGCGTGGAGGCGTTCTACTGGGCGGCCATCACGTTTTCGCAGACGCTCGGCACGGCGCTCGGCGACTGGCTCGCCGATACCGGGGGCCTCGGCTACGACGGCGGCGCCCTCGTCTTCGGCGCGGCCCTCTTGGTCGTCGTGATCCTGTACTACCGGACGGACGTCTCGCGGGTGCTGCTGTTCTGGGCGGCCTTCATCCTCACGCGTCCCCTCGGGGCGACGGTGGGCGACTTCCTCGACAAGCCCGTGGCCGAAGGCGGACTGAACCTCAGCCGCCCCCTGGCGTCGGCCGTCCTGGCGGCCCTCATCGTCGCCGCCGTCCTCCTGTTGCCCCAGCGCGCCGGCACGCATCCGACGGCGCGGGACGCCCGCCCGTGAGGTGAACGCTGCGGGCACCGGACGAGCAGGCTCCCCGGACCCCGCGCCACCGAAGCCGCGCGGCCCTCCGGACGACGAAGGCCGGTGCGTGCGAGGATCACCGCGGGATCGGGGTGACGTCGAACCTTTGTCTGGCTGCGCACTTCTGGGATGCCCCCGCGTGCTAAGGGGCGCCGGTCTCGCGGACCGGTTTGCATGAATCCTCGACGGCGGGTCCGATTCCGCCGGCCTGCTCCTGGGCAGACATCCTGCTGACGGCCAGATCCGGCCGATCGCGAGCAGACCGTCCCCGCCTGCACGGCCGTCCACCCGGAAGGCCTCGACCGCGCGGGCGCTTTGACCGGCACCCGGCCCGGACGGTTCAGATGTAGGCTGAGGCGAGGGCCGGCGAGCCTTCGAGCACGTGGGCGAGCACCTCCAGTCCGTGCGTGATCTGCTGCCGGGTCGAGGGGCCGCCGAGACAGAGGCGGACCGCCTCCGGCGGAGTCCCCGCGACGCAGAAAGGGTCGCTGGCGATGACGCCGAGCCCGGCCGACCGACCCTGGCTGGCGAAGGCCGAGCGCGTCCAGCCCTCCGGCAGCGTGATCCAGAGATGGAAGGCGTGCGGATCGGCGGTGTAGGTCCCGGGGGGAAGGATCGCGGTCGCGATGCGCTGGCGCGCGGCCGATTCCGCGCGGACGAACTGCACGACGGCCTCCGCGGTGCCATCCGTGATCCACCGCGTCGCCAGGGCCGTCGCGATCGGCGAGGCCATGACCGTGGCGGCGCGCAGGGCGCCGCCCAGCGGCAGGGCGGAACGGGCGCTCGGGGCGACCAGGAAGGCGAGGCGCAGTCCGGCGCCCAGGCACTTGGCGAGACCCGCCACATAGTAGGTGATCTCCGGCGCGAGTTCCGCAAAACTCGGCGGCGGGGTCGGGCAGATGCGCGCGTAGGCGTCGTCCTCGATGATGGCGACGGCGTATCGCCGCGCAACCGCGATGATGGCCTCGCGCCGCGTCCTGGGCAGGGTCGCGGTGGTGGGGTTCTGCAGCAGCGGGTTCAGATAGATGGCCTTCGGTGCCACTCGGGTGCAGGCCGCGGCGAAGGCATCGGGGTCGACCCCGTAGCGGTCCATTGGCAGATCGACGAGGCGCAGGCGTAGGTGCGCCGCGAGGGCGCGGATGCCGGGATAGGTGATCCGCTCGGCACAGATCGTGTCGCCCGCCCGGGCGACCTGCCCCAGTATGCTGAACAGCGCGCTGTGCGCGCCCGGGCAGATCAGCAGGCGCTCCCGGGAGGTGACGACCCCGCGGCCTCTCAGCCAGCGCAGAGCCGCTTCCTTGTCCTCCTCCGTGCCGCCGAAGCCCTGGTAGCGCAGCAGGTTGGTGAGATCGCCGGACAGTTCCGCGAACGAGGCCTGCATGCGGGCCTGCAGGGCCGGCGTGTCGGGCTCGGGGGGCAGGTTCATGGTGAAGTCGACCGGACCGATCCGACGTTCGGCCGCGGCACCGGTCGAACGGGGCGGCCGAGCCGGATCGACCACGAAGGTCCCCTGGCCGACGCGCCCCTCGATCAGCCCACGCTTGTGGGCCTCGACGTAGCCGCGCGAAACGGTCGTGAAGTTCAGGTCGAGCGCCTCGGCGAGGGCGCGCTGGGTCGGTAGGCGCGTCCCCGCCGTCAGACGCCCGGTCCGGATGTCCTCCGCCAACGCCTCCGCGATGGCGAGGTAATGGGGCTTGCCCCATCGCTTCAGATCCGGCGCCCAAGTCCTAGCCGATCCAGTCTGCCGGTTCGGTCGTTCGTCTCGCTCTGGCGAAGTCATTCGTCGCGGCCCGGATCACGATGCAATCAATGCTCGATTGTATGGCTAGCAATAGCTGTACCGCGATCGCCTCCGGCAGCGCTCGCCGAACGCTCCATACAATGCCGGCAATCGGCGATCGTCGAACCTGTATGTCCTGAGCAGCAAGCAGGCAGTCGTTGCGCGTGGATTGAGCGAGCTGATGCCCAACTCACGCTCATATTCGCCGTGATTGATCGGTTTATTGTATGGATACTGGATCGGCGCATTGATGGCTTATTGATCGTCGCGGTTTGGCACACCGCTTGCCCTGGATGACCTGTGACCGCCGGAAGCTCCGGCTGCTGTGGTCCCATCCATCGAGGAGAGAGATCAATGCCTGCCGTCAATCGCGAGCCCCACAAGAAGGGCGACTTCCTGGTCGACTACGAGGAGAAGGTCTTCGAGGACGTGAAGGCCGAGCCGGGCCAGAAGGCGCTGGTCACCTTCCACACCGTCGCGTTCGAGGGCTCCATCGGCCTCGTCAACCTGCTCCAGGCCACGCGCCTGCAGCGCAAGGGCTTCGAGACCTCGATCCTCCTCTACGGACCCGGGATCACGCTGGGCGTCCAGCGCGGCTTCCCGCGGCTCGGCGACGAGGCGTTTCCGGGACACCTCAACTTCAACAACCAGCTCGAGAAGTTCATGGCCGAGGGCGGCAAGGTCTACGCCTGCCGGTTCTCGACCCAGGCCCTCTACGGCCACGGCGAGGCGGCCTTCATCGAGGGCATCCGCATGATCAACCCCCTCGACGTCCTCGACTGCATCCTCCTGCACAAGCGCGACAACGCGGTGATCATCGACACCTGGACCGTCTGACGCCCGCGCAGCGCATCCGGCGGTCGCCCCCGACGCGGCCGCCGTCACCGCCGGAGGATCATCCATGTCAGAGAACCGGATCGTGCGGGCCGCCGCCGTCCAGATCGCGCCGGATCTCGACCGGCCGGAGGGGACGCTGGAGCGGGTGCTCAATGCCATCGACGAGGCCGCCGCCAAGGGCGCGCGCTTCATGGTCTTCCCCGAGACCTTCGTGCCCTACTATCCCTACTTCTCCTTCGTGCTGCCGCCGGCGATGCAGGGCGCCGAGCACCTGCGGCTCTACGAGCGCGCGGTGGCCGTGCCGGGACCGGTGACGCAGGCCGTCTCGGCCGCCGCGCGCCGCCACGGCGCCGTGATCGTGCTGGGGGTGAACGAGCGCGACCACGGCTCGCTCTACAACGCGCAGCTGATCTTCGATGCCGACGGCAGCCTGAAGCTCAAGCGCCGCAAGATCACCCCGACCTACCACGAGCGCATGATCTGGGGTCAGGGCGACGGCGCCGGCCTCGCCGTGGTCGAGACGGCGGTCGGCCGCGTCGGGGCGCTGGCCTGCTGGGAGCACTACAACCCGCTCGCCCGCTACGCCCTCATGGCGCGCCACGAGGAGATCCACGCGGCGCAGTTCCCGGGCTCGCTGGTCGGCCAGATCTTCGCCGACCAGATGGAGGTGACGATCCGCCACCACGCCCTTGAGGCGGCCTGCTTCGTGGTCAACGCCACCGGCTGGCTCACCGATGCGCAGGTGGCGCAGGTCTGCCCGGACGAGCGCCTGCGCGGCGCCTGCCGCGGCGGCAACTGCACCGCCATCGTCTCGCCCGAGGGCAGGCACCTCGCCGAGCCGCTGGGCGCCGGCGAGGGCCTCCTGATCGCCGACATGGACCTCGCGCTCGTGACCAAGCGCAAGCGGATGATGGACTCGGTCGGCCACTACGCGCGCCCCGAACTCCTCAGCCTGCTCCACGACGACCGTCCGGCCCCGTTCGTGCACCAGCCGATCCGTTCCCAGACCGATTTCCGGAGCCTCGACCATGAGCAGTTCTCCGCGTCCGACGAGCCTTCCCTCGGGTCCGCCGGTCGGGGCGGCCCTGGTGGGGATGCCGACGGAGCGCCTGATCAACGCGTTGCAGTCCTACGGCGTTAGGCTTGCCGACAGCCGCGCCGGGGCGCCGAGCCGCCGCGGCGGGGCGGGCCCCTCCGACCACAAGGCCATGACCATCGCGGGCCGCACCGTGATGGTGCCGGTCCACACCGAGGCCGCCTTCGATTCCCCCTTCCTGGTTCGCCGCCCGGACGCCAACGGGGTCTCGGTGATCGAGCATGACGGCGCGGTGATCGGTCGGGCGACCTTCCCGGGCAAGCCGCGCTTCTACGCGCTCTCGACCTTCGACGGCGTGCCCTATTCGAAGATCGCCGTGCTGCACGGGCAGGACGTGCTCGCCACCACCGTCCTCCAGACCTGCATCCGCTACGCGAGCCGCACCAAGACCTGCCAGTTCTGCTCCATCGGCCAGTCGCTCGCCGCCGGTCGCACCGTCGCGCACAAGACGCCGGAGCAACTCGCCGAGGTCGCCCGGGCGGCCGTGCTCCTCGACGGCGTCAAGCACATGGTCATGACGACGGGCACCCCGAACGCCACCGACCGGGGCGCCGCAATCCTGTGCGAGAGCGCCTTCGCGGTCAAAGCCGCGGTCGACCTGCCGATCCAGGCGCAGTGCGAGCCGCCGGAGGACGACCGCTGGTTCGAGCGGATGAAGGCGTCGGGCATCGATGCCCTCGGCATGCACCTGGAGACCGTCACGCCCGAGGTCCGGGCCCGGATCATGCCCGGCAAGGCGAGCGTGCCGCTGGAGCGCTACTATGCGGCCTTCGAGGCCGCCGTACCGGTCTTCGGCCGGGGCCAGGTCTCGACCTACATCCTGGCCGGCCTCGGCGACGCGCCGGCGGCGATCCTGGCGATGGCCGGGCGCCTGATCGGGATGGGCGTCTATCCCTTCGTGGTGCCGTTCGTGCCGATCTCCGGCACTCCGCTGGAGAGCCATCCGGCGCCGAGCCCCGACTTCATGCACGCCATCCTCAAACCCCTCGCGGACATGCTGGTCGGCGCGAACCTGCGCGCGACGGACATCAAGGCGGGCTGCGGTCGCTGCGGCGCCTGCTCGGCGCTCTCCACCTACGAGCGCGCGGGGGCGGCCTCATGATCCTGGAACCCGTGCCGCCGTACCGGCCGAGCCACTTCCGCATCAAGTTCGCCACGAGCCCGTGGGAGCGGACCGCCTGCGCGGCCCTGCGCCGCCAGGTCTTCTGCACGGAGCAGCGCATCTTCGCCGATGACGACCGGGACGCCGTCGACGCGCACGCCATCCCGATCTGCGCCCTCTCGACCCTCGGCGGCGAGGCCGACGCCGTGGTCGGCACCGTGCGCATCCACGAAGAGCAGGAGCGTCCCGGCGCGTGGTGGGGCTCGCGCTTGGCCGTCGCCGGACCGTTCCGCGGCACCGCCGCACTGGGAGCCGGGCTCATCCAGGTCGCGGTCGCCTCGGCCCACGCGCGGGGCTGCACCCGGTTCCTCGCCCATGTGCAGGACCGGAACGTCGCGCTGTTCCAGGCCCTGCACTGGACGCGCCTCGACGCGGTCGACCTGCACGGGCGGCCGCATCACCTGATGCAGGCGGACCTCGCGGCCTACCCGCCGATGCACGATCCCGAGCACGGGCTCGTCACGTTCCGCAGGGCCGCGTGATGAATGCGGGCCTCGACCTCCAGGCCCTGGCCGGCCAGATCCGTGACGCGCGCGGCGTCGCGCACAAGCGCGACATCGATGCCGTGGTCGAGCGCCTCGGACTGAGCAGCCGGCGCGCCGCGGTGCCGGTCGGCGACGATTGTGCCGCCCTGCCGGATGGCGACGGCCACCTGCTGTTCGCCATCGAGGGCTTCCTCGACAGCTTCGTCGCGGCCGACCCGTATTTCGCCGGCTATTGCGGGATCATGGTCAATCTCAGCGACATCGCCGCCATGGGCGGGCGGGCGCTCGCCGTGGTCGACGCCCTGTGGAGCCGGGATGCCGCGGCGGCAGACCCGATCCTGGCCGGCCTCTCCGACGCTGCGGCGCTCTACGGCGTCCCGATCGTCGGCGGTCACACCAATACCCGGGCCGATGCGGGCAACCTCGCGGTCGCCGTGCTCGGCCGGGCCGGCCCGCGCCTGCTCACGAGCTTCGACGCGGCGCCCGGCGACGACCTCGTCGCAGCAATCGACCTCCGCGGACGCTTCCGCGATCCGTACCCGTACTGGGACGCCTCCACCGGCGCGCCGGGCGAGCGCCTGCGCGGTGACCTCGCGCTGCTGCCGGGCCTCGCGGAGGACGGTCTGGCCTGCGCCGCCAAGGACATCAGCATGGCGGGCGTCGTCGGCACGGCGCTGATGCTGCTGGAATGCTCCAACGTCGGCGGTGTGATCGACCTCGACGCGATCCCGCGGCCGGCCGACGTGCCCCTCGCCCGCTGGCTCACCGCCTTCCCGAGCTTCGGCTACCTGCTGAGCGTGCCCCCGGATCGCACCCGAGCCGTCCGCGCGCGGTTCGCCGAACGGGACATCGCGGTCGCCACCGTGGGTAAGCTCGACGCGAGCCGGGTCGCCCGGGTGCGCGATGCCGCCGGGGACGAGGCCGTCGTCTGGGACTTCACGGTCGGCCCGCTGATCGGCTGTGGCCGGGACGGAATCGGTGCCGTCCCATGACGGCCCTGCGCATCGCCATCCTGACCCACTCCACGAACCCGCGCGGCGGCGTCGCCCATTGCCTCGCGCTGGCCGAGGCCCTGTGCGCCCTCGGGCATGAGGCGGTGGTCCACGCCTCCGATCCGTCCGGGCGCGGCTTCTATCGGGCCGCCGCCTGCCCGACGGTGTCGGTGGCAGCAGAGCCGGTCGCCGGCACGACGGTCGACCTCGTGCGGGCGCGCATCGACGATTACCTGCGCCACTTCGCGTCGCCCGCCGCCCGTGACTTCGACGTCTTTCACGCCCATTGCGGCATCGGCGGCAATGCCCTCGCGACGCTCAAGCATCGCCGCCTGATCCCCGGCTTCGTGCGCACCGTCCACCACGTCGATCGCTTCTCCGACCCGGTGCTCGCGGACTGGCAGGATCGCTCCATCCGCGAGGCCACGCGCCTCCTCTCTGTCAGCCGCGCCTGGGCCGACCGGATCGCGGACGATCTCGGTACGGCGGTCGGCGTCGTCGGCAACGGCGTGGACCTGTCGATCTACCGGGAGGCGCCGACCGAAGCCGACGCGATCGTGCGGGCGCGCTGGGGCATCGGGGGCGGACCGGTCGTCCTGAGCGTCGGCGGATTCGAGGAGCGCAAGAACACGGCCGGGATCATCGAGGCCTTCGCGCTCCTGCGTCGACGCCACCGCCACGCGCAACTCGTGATCGTGGGCGGCGCATCGCTCCTCGATCACGCATCGTATCGCGCCCGCTGCCACGCCGCGCTGAGCGCACACGGGCTCGCGGTCGGGCGCGGCGCGGCGGTTATCGAGACCGGACCGGTCTCGCAGGCGGAGATGCCGGCCTTCTATCGGATGGCGGACGGTCTCGCCTTTCCCTCCTGGACGGAGGGCTTCGGGCTCTGCGTGCTGGAGGCGATGGCCTGCGGCACCCCGGCGATCGTCTCCCGCCGGCCGCCCTTCACCGAGTACCTCCGGAGCGACGATGCCCTCTTCGTCGATCCTGGCGATCCCCGGGACATCGCCGACGCCATGACGGCCGCCCTGGCACCGACGACGCGCGCGGCCCTGCGGGCGGCCGGTTCGACCCGGGCCGCCGCGCATTCCTGGCGCGCCTGCGCCGGGCGTCACCTCGATACCTACGCGGCCTGCGCCCGCGTCGAACGGGAGCCGATCCATGCCTGAGATGCACTTCCACATCCGCTGGCCCGATGGCCGTCGCGAGGCCTGCTACTCGCCCTCCCTCGTCGTGAAGGATTTCCTCGCTGTCGGCGAGAGCTACGCCCTCGACGACTTCGTCGACAAGACCCGCACGGCCCTCAACATCGCGAGCGAGCGGGTGCGCGAGAAGTACGGCTTCGCGTGCTCGTCGGCGATGGCCCAGCTCGCCCGGATCGAGACCGCGGCGAAGCGGCAGGCCCCGGGCGGCCTCGTCACGGTCGAGACCTTCGAGACCTGAACCCGGCGCCTCCCCTCGGACCCTCGCGGAGCCAGAGCCATGACATCCACGCCCCGTCACGTCCCCGTCGCCATCGTCGGCGGTGGCCAGGCCGGCCTCTCGGTGAGCTATCACCTGAGGCAGCGCGGGATCGACCATCTCGTCTTCGAGAAGCAGACCGCCGCTCACACGTGGTCGAGTCAGCGGTGGGACACGTTCTGCCTGGTCACGCCGAACTGGCAGTGTGACCTGCCGGGGCACCCCTACGACGGGCCGGATCCCGACGGGTTCATGAGGAAGGACGAGATCGTCGCCTACCTGAAGGGCTTCGTGGCTCGGGTGAACCCGCCGATCCGCGAGGGTGTCGCGGTCACACGCGTCGCACGAGCCGACGACGGTCTCTTCTCGGTTCGCACCTCGGACGGGGACTACACGGCCAACGAGGTCGTGGTCGCCTCGGGCGGCTATCATACCCCGATCATCCCGCGCATGGCCGAGAAGCTGCCGGGCTCGGTCGTGCAGATCCACTCGAACCAGTATCGCAACCCGGCGCAATTGCCGGAGGGCGAGGTTCTGGTGGTCGGCTCGGGTCAGTCCGGCGCGCAGATCGCCGAGGACCTGCATCTCGCCGGCCGCTTGGTCCATCTCGCGGTGGGCGATGCGCCGCGCTGCGCCCGGTTCTACCGCGGCCGCGACGTCGTCACGTGGCTCGCCGACATGGGCTACTACGAGATGACCGTCGACAATCACCCGCTGCGCGACGGCGTCCGCGACAACACCAACCACTACGTGACCGGCCGCGACGGCGGGCGGGACATCGACCTGCGCCGCTTCGCCACGGAAGGCATGAAGCTCTACGGCGTGCTGGAAGACTATGACGACGGGGTTCTGCGCTTCCGCGACAACCTCAAGCGCTCCCTCGACGGGGCCGACCGGACGTACAACGGCATCAACGCTGCCATCGACACGTACATCACCGAGACCAACATCGACGCTCCGGTGCAGGAGCCCTATACCCCCGTCTGGGAGCCGGGCGAGCCCGTCACCGGCCTCGCCCTGGCGGGCTCGGGCATCACCGCGATCATCTGGTGCATCGGCTTCACGCCGGATTTCCGGTGGCTCGACGCGTCCGTGTTCAACGGTGCCGGGAGCCCCAAGCACAAGCGCGGCGTGACGCAGGAGGACGGCGTCTACTTCATCGGCCTGCCCTGGCTGAACACCTGGGGTTCGGGCCGCTTCGGTGCGGTCGGCCGCGATGCCGAGTTCGTCGCGCAGGTCATTCAGCAGCGCCTGAGCGCCGAGCGGTTCGCCCTGAAGTTCGCCGGGTAGGCCGGCCGCCTCCGAGGCGGCGCTCGAGGCGTCCGCCGGCCCGGCACCGATGGCGGCCTCGCCCCCTGTTCGAGGCCGCCTCGCCGTCGCCTCTCCCGGGCGGGTGGGGAGCGGGCCGTCGCGGTTCCTCGGCCGCCACGGCATCATCCGTGAAAGGCGGCTCCGTGCGCGTCTTCCTCTCCGAGACCGCAGCCGCCACCAGCATGGCGGCGCTACGCGGCCGGGCTGCGCGCGCTCAGCCTCGACGGCGCGGCCCAGTCTGGTGGCTCAGGGTCAGCGTTCGTCTCCGGGAACATCGGCCTCCGAGGTTCGCCCAAGTCAGCGGTCGGCAGAGGCAACTAACAATCGCCCGTCGGTCTGACGCGGATCAATGTGCAACGTCCATCGTGGGGGCAAAACTTCGTTCGCGGAGGCTGACGGCGGCAATGGCCACTGTTTCGGTCGAGCGCCATGTCCAACCCCGTTTTCATGGAGTGCTCTTATGGACCTCTATCGCCACGTTCGACCGGACGCAGCTTGGCGGGAAACCGTGGCGCGCAACGTTCGGCACCAGACGTCTCGACCTCGGCGTTCGGGTCAAGCTCCCTGGGCGCGCCTCCACGTCATCGCGTTGCTCGTGGCGGGTTCCGTGTTTGCGGGTGGTATCGCGACGGTCGGGGTTGCCGTGCCGGCCTTCTCCCAGGTGGTCCGCCTCCTGAGCGTAGACGTGAAAGAAGTCGCAAAGGGCTGGCGCACGACGAAATTGCACGGCAGCACCGTCGTCAACGACAAGGATGAGAAAATCGGCAGCATCGACGACATCATTATCGGGAAGGAAAAGGTTTTATTCGCCGTCATACAGGTGGGAGGATTCCTCGGTCTGGGCGGTCACCTGATCGCAACCCCCTTCGATCAGCTGAAACTGGATGACGAAAAAGGAAAGATCGTCCTGCCTGGCGCCAGCAAGGAAGAGCTGAAGAAATTGCCGGAGTTTCGTTATCTGATCTGACGGGGCGCGGCGCGAACGCTTGGGCCACGACCGGCCCGTGACGCCGGCTCGCCTCGACACGGAGACGGCGGGCGGGGACAGGCTGAACCGCATCTCGATTGCGGCCCGGGCACGCCGAGCCCTCGCGGCATGCCGGGCTGTGCCCGGTCGGACGTCACCGCAACGCAGCCACCAGCCGAACCGGCGCATTGAGGAGGCTTACGATGAAATTCCGTCCGCTGCACGACCGGGTCGTCCTCAGGCGCATCAGTGCCGAGGAGAAGACCAAGGGCGGCATCATCATCCCCGATACCGCGCAGGAAAAGCCCCAGGAGGGGGAAGTCGTCGCCGTCGGCCCGGGCGTACGCGACGACAAGGGAAACCTGATGGTCCTCGGGGTCAAGGCCGGCGACCGCGTGATCTTCGGGAAGTGGTCAGGCACCGAAATAGTCGTTGATGGTGAGGATGTGTTGATTATGAAAGAGTCCGATATCATGGGCGTCATAGAGAATTAGATTGAGCGCTCTGCGCAACCAAGATTGAAAATTTGGTTTATGGAGCAGGATCATGTCCGCCAAGGAAGTCAAGTGCTCCGTCACAGCGCGCGAGAAGATGCTCCGCGGCGTGGACATCCTCGCCGACGCGGTGAAGGTGACGCTCGGCCCGAAGGGCCGCAACGTCGTGATCGAGAAGAGCTTCGGCGCTCCGCGCATCACCAAGGACGGCGTCACCGTCGCCAAGGAGATCGAGCTCGCCGACAAGTTCGAGAACATGGGCGCCCAGATGGTGCGCGAAGTCGCCTCGAAGACCAACGACATCGCCGGTGACGGCACCACCACGGCGACCATCCTGGCCCAGGCCATCGTCCGCGAGGGCGTGAAGTACGTCGCCGCCGGCATGAACCCGATGGACCTGAAACGCGGCATCGACCTCGCGACCACGGCCATCATCAAGGACTTGGAGAAGAGCGCCCGCAAGATCACCAAGAACGATGAGATCGCGCAGATTGGCACGGTCTCGGCCAACGGCGATCCGGAGATCGGCCGTATGCTCGCCGAGGCCATGCAGAAGGTGGGCAACGAGGGCGTGATCACGGTCGAGGAGGCCCGCACCGCCGAGACCGAACTCTATGTCGTCGAGGGCATGCAGTTCGATCGTGGCTATATTTCACCCTACTTCGTCACCAACGCCGAGAAGATGATCGCCGAGCTCGAGGACCCCTACATCCTCATCCACGAGAAGAAGCTGTCCTCGCTCCAGGCGATGCTGCCCATGCTTGAGGCCGTGGTCCAGACCGGCAAGCCGCTCCTGATCATCGCCGAGGACATCGAGGGCGAGGCGCTCGCCACGCTGGTGGTGAACAAGCTGCGCGGCGGCCTGAAGGTCGCGGCCGTGAAGGCGCCGGGCTTCGGTGATCGCCGCAAGGCGATGCTGGAGGACATCGCGGTTCTGACCAAGGGACAAACCATATCGGAGGACCTCGGCATCAAGCTCGAGAACGTCACGGTCGATATGCTCGGCCGGGCCAAGCGGGTTCGGATCGAGAAGGAGACCACCACGATCATCGACGGCGTCGGCGAGAAGTCGGACATCGAGGGCCGGATCGCGCAGATCAAGGCGCAGATCGAGGAGACGACCTCGGACTACGACCGGGAGAAGCTGCAGGAGCGCCTGGCCAAGCTCGCGGGCGGCGTCGCGGTGATCCGCGTCGGCGGTTTGACCGAGATCGAGGTCAAGGAGAAGAAGGACCGGGTCGAGGACGCCCTGCACGCCACCCGCGCCGCTGTCGAGGAGGGCATCGTCCCCGGTGGTGGAGTGGCGCTCCTCCGGGCAAAGGAGGTGGCCCGCAGCCTGACGAGCGACAACCCCGACGTCCAGGCCGGCATCAAGATCGTGCTGAAGGCCCTCGAAGCCCCGATCCGCCAGATCGCCGACAACGCCGGCGTCGAAGGATCCCTGGTGGTCGGCAAGGTCATGGAAAGCAATTCGCCGACATTCGGCTTCGACGCGCAGACCGAGCGTTACGTCGACATGATCGAGACCGGAATCGTCGATCCCGTGAAGGTGGTGCGCACCGCCCTGCAGGACGCGGCCTCGGTCGCCGGCCTCCTCGTCACCACCGAGGCGATGATCGCCGAAGCGCCCAAGAAGGACCCACCGCCGCCCATGCCGGGCGGAGGCATGGGGGGTGGAATGGGCGGCATGGATTTCTAGGGCAGCCGTATCGCAAAGCTCCCAATAATCCTGCCGCTGCTCGCGTGCCCTCGCCGGGGCAGTGCGAGTAAAACACAGATTCCGCTTTGGGTTATGGGCTTCGCGACACGGATGTCCTTGGCGACGTCAGAGCGCGGCGGATCCGCGAGCCGCGGAAGCGCCGGACCACCGCGACAGACAATGGACAGGGCATGCTCCAGCATCGGTCCGAGCTTCCCAACGATGCTCCGTTCGCGCTCATCGACGAGGCACCATCGCCAACACGGATCGAAGCGTTCAGCGATGGAGTCTTCGCGATCATCATCACGCTCCTGGTCCTGGACATCCGAGTGCCGCGGGAGGCTGATCTGCACGGGGAGGAACTGACGGCGGCGCTGCTGCGCCAGTGGCCCGTCTATGCCGCCTACGTTCTCAGCTTCCTGCAGGTCGGCGTGGTGTGGGCGAACCATCACACCATGTTCCATCATCTGCGCCACAGCGACCATGTGCTGCTGTTCACGAACCTGATCTTGCTTCTCTGCGTCGCCATTCTTCCGTTCACGACGGCACTCATGGCGGAATATGCGCGCTCCGACACGAACGACCTTCGCATCGCGGCGCTGCTTTACAGCGCCGCACTCTGCCTGGCGGGGATGACGTTCAGCTTCATGTGGCAGCATGCCCAGCGCGCCCGGCTGGTGAAATTGAACATGAACGCAAATCGTCTCTATGCGCTGACATGGCACTGGCGGCTCGTGCCGCTCCTGTACGGCCTGGCCTTTTTCCTAGCCCTGGTGACCCCCTACCTCAGCATCGGCATCTATATCCTGTTGCTGATCTACTACGCCCTGCCCGGCCCTATCGTGGTGCGCTGGACAACCGGGCAGCGGGAGGCCTGGGTCGCAGGCCATGCTTCGGGGGATCAACGGTGTTGAACCCATAGCCAGACACGCGGCCAGGAACCCCGGTCGGCTCGAGGTCGTGCCGACCTCCCGCGCGGGGTGCCGCCTCCGCGAGGTTGCCATAGATGGGCTTGGCGCGCGCGGCGGATCAATACACTTGTTCCGGCACTCCCTTGAAGGAACTGCCTGAGCGGCCGCACTGAATGACCGACCCGAGGTAGGACTGCATCTGGAGTGCGCCCGAAGCGGCGGGACAGCGCGTCCAGGCTTCACGGCGTCCTGTCCGGTGTGCTGGTGTGCCCCGCCTGGCTGCCACCGCATCGGCGCGTCGCGCACTGACGCGCGTCAATGCGTGTGCACCGCAGGACGTCATTCTCGACCGGACAGGATTTTCTCACCGCTGCCTCGGGAGGGTGTTCCGATGGCTGAGAACCAGGTTGCCGTCGCCGGACTGTTCGAGGACTACGCGACGGCCGCAACGGCGGTCCAGGAGCTCGAAAGCGGCGGCCTGCACGGCATCGAGATCAGTCTGGTTGCGAACGATGCCGACTTGAAACATGCCAAGCGCCTCGACGAGACCGCCCAGAGCCGCGCGGTCACGGGCGCCGCAATCGGCAGCGTCCTCGGCGGCAGCATAACCGCGCTCGCGGCTCTCACGGCGCTGGCCATCCCCGGTGTCGGACCGGTCGTAGCGGGCGGTTTCGTCGCGGCTGCGCTCGGCGGCGCCACCGTCGGCGGGCTCGCGGGGGCCCTGATAGGGTCGGGGCTCGGGGCCGATGACGCAGACGTGTACGCCGAAGGCATCCGCCGCGGCGGCACCCTGGTTGTCGTGCGCACACCCGAGGCGCAGGTCGCCCAAATCGAGGCCTTCCTCAACCACGCGGGTGCGGTCGCCGTCGCCGAGAGGGCGGCCGCATGGCGCGAGGCGGGCACCGGCGGACGCGCCTGAGCGGACGTCCGGGGACCGTCAATGGACGCGGCGTCGCTCGCGCATGGCTTCGTCCGCGAGCGCCCGATAGACGAGCGCGAAGGCCTGCATCACGCCCAGGTAGTCGCCGTGGGCCGAGGCGAAGCTGTGGGCCAGTTGAAGCAGCTCGGGGTTGTTCGCCTCGAGGTCGTGGATGCACGCCACCGTGAACGTCTCAGACCCTGTCTGGTCGATCTCGCGCACGAGGAGATCCCGGGTCTCCGGGCTGACGCGGGGGAGCGGGTGCAGCAGGTTCTCAAAGTCAGCGCCGCATTCCGCGGTGAGCGCACGATAGAACAGGCCGAAGCCCAACAGGATCTTGGACGGATTTCCGAGGTCGGTCGCGCATCGCGCCACCATGTCGAGGATCTCCGGATTGTTCCGCTCGAGATCTCGCGTGAGGCTATCGATACACGCCTCGGGACCACGATCGTCGAATTCTCGGTGCACGCGCTCTGCGGTGGACGTGATTACGCGCGGGAGCAACTGCATCGTGGATCAAACCTTTCGGGATTCAAACGCGGATACGCCGCGCCGTTCGCGGTGTCGGAATCCGGCGCTCGGTAGCCGCTCGCGCGCCAAGACACGGATAGATAGCGACGGTTCGGGTCGAGCCACATCGCAGACGGCGCAGGGGAGGCAAGCGTGCTGAGCCTTGCTCGTTGCAGCTCCTTGAGGGGGACGGAGCCTCAGGCGATCTGCTCGACCCATTGGGCCCGGGACGGCCCAGGCTCGAACGCGTCGCCGAAATACTGGGTTTCCCGGATCACTTTCCCATCCAGAAACTCCATGATGCTCACGGTGTAGGACGGCCGCCCGTCATAGGTCAGAACATATTCGGTGACCCAGAATCCGCCCGCACCGATGATCCGCCGGACCGTAAAGCGTTTCCGGTTCGGCTGCGCGGCGCGCGACGACTGGATGTTCTGCCGCCCGCGGATGCGCTCGCCCGATTGCGGATACTCAAGGACCGCCTCCTCGCGATAGATTTCGTGCTCCTGATCGAAATCACTCGCGTCGGATGCTGCCCAATGGCGGTTGAGAGCGTCTCGAACCTCCTGATCGGTCATATCGAGCCTCCGTGAGCATGGCCGACGATCCTGGGCCAGCATACCACGCGCCTGACCCGGAACGGGCTTCCGGGAGAGGTGGGAGGGCGGTCCCAGCGGACGCGCCGAGTGATCGAAAGGGGGCGGAGGCCCTGGCCGACGCGGTGCGGGATCATGCCCCGGAGACGCTGGCCGCCCCGGCCGCGGTCCCGGTTCTCGACGAGACCGGCTTCCTGAAGCAGGGCGAGGCCTCTCGCGGCGCGCATCGCTCCGGCTGGCCCACATGGAGACCCGCTCTCGACGGCCGTCTCGCGCATGAGCGTCATGCGCGGGCGCGTCGGGTCCAGCGTCCGAGCCCGGGGTGCGGATCTGGGCCTTACCGCGTTCGCATTCGCCGCGATGCGTGCGTCGTCATCCCGGCGACCCCGTCGGCGTCATCGGGGCTGCCCGACGGACCCGGTCGCCGCTCCGGTCCGTCCAGGCTCAATGCGCCACAGCTGCGTCGCGAGGCGCGGGCCGTTCTCGGGCTTGAACCAGCTCATGTCCTGAATGCGGGAGCTGGTGACGTAGACCGTTCCGTCGGGTCCCTCGGAGAACGTATCGGGCCAGCGCAGCCGCTCGTCCCGCACGAGGGTCGTGACCCGATCCCCTTCCCGGACCTTCACCGCGTCCTGCTCGATCGCGCTCAGGTACAGCCGCCCGCGCCCGTCGATCCAGAGTCCGTCCGTCGGCTCGGTTTCGGCGACGCGCTCCACACGCGCTGCGAGATCCGTCTCGGACAGAAGCGGGTTCTCCAAGGCCTCCGTCGCGATGCGATAGAGGGTCCGGCCGGTCAGGGCCTTCCAGTAGAGCGTGCGCCCATCCGGAGAGAGCGCGATGCTGTCAGCGGCGAATTCGACCTTCCGGCCGTCGGGCTGGCGCAGCGCCTGCCCATCGGTCTTCACTACCACATCCTTCTCCGGCTGGGTGCTCGGATGGGCGTGAAGGACCCGTCGAGCCTGGCCGGTCTGTAGATCCACCACGACGAGAGCACCCGTGGCCCCGGCATCGGTCAGATAGGCATGCCGGCCGTCCGGCGAAAACCGCACATCGTTCAGGTAGCTGCCCTGCGGTGCGACCGTCTCGTCGAACCGGATCACCTGGGCGACCTTGTTCGTCTTCAGGTTGATCCTGACGAGCTTGGGCCCGCCCGGCACGATGAAGGCCGTGGCTGGCGCGGCCGGATCGACGACCCAGAGATTGCCGTACGCATCGGCCACGACGCTCTGGACGCACACGAAGTGATCCGCGGCCGATATCTGGTACTTCTTGGCATTGCGCCAGGAATTCCACGCGTCGTCCGGGTTAGCCTTGATCCGGCCGTCGCTCGTCACCTCGGCAACCGAGATCGGCGCATCCTCCGTCCAACGCGGGAAGTTGACGAAGATGCGTCCCTCCTTCGAGACGGTCACGCCGGTCACTTGATGCTCGAAGCTGGCGACCGGCTGCAGTCTCGCTGGACCCTGAGACGGTGCCGCACTCTGCTGTGCCATGGATGCGGTGGCCAGGAGCGTTCCGACGAGCACGGTTCCTGTTGCGCGTCTGGCCATGGCCCACCCCACCGCGTGGCAATGATCGTGCGGATCTGCGTTGCGTTATTGAAGCAGATCCGGCCCGTGATGACGCCTCACATCAGGATATCGATCAGCCGCTCCGCTCGTTCCCAGTCCACCGTCTGCGGATTTTTCTGGCGCGGGTCGATGATGATCTTGAAAAACCGAGAGAGCGCGAGGCAGAGGCCGCCGGCGACCTCGGGAAGCCATGCTTCGGTGTCATCGCTGCAGGCCGCCATCGAGGCCGGCCCATCGGTGATCGCGGCGAGGCTCTCCTTGACGGCCGCGGCATTGCTGACGGCGCGGAACTCGTGGATCCGTTCCTGGAATCCCTTGGTGATCGGGAGATCGTGCGGCTCCGCGATCTCGCGGCCGTTCGCCTTGGCGATGGCTCCGGCGCGCAGAACGAGATCTCGGAGCTTACGGTCGACGAAGCCGCCAAGACGCTTCAGATCGCTCTTGTCGACGACGAGCGAATCTGTTTCCCGAAAGAAGTGTTCGAACCGAACGATACCTGCTACGGGAAGCGCAGTCGTGGAATCACCATTGACCTGTGTGGAACGATGCTCGGCCGGCTTAAGCGTACCGACCCCACGCCGCACTGATGCCTGTCAGTTCGGCTCGCCGCCCGATCGTTGCCTGTGCCGGCCCTCACCGGATCGCGTGCTGCCGGAGCCAGGCTCGGAGGGCCTCGGTGTTGACCGCGCCGGCACGTCGGGCGGTCACTTCGCCCTTCAAGAACAGCATCATCGTGGGAATGCTGCGGATACCGTATCGCGCCGCCAACCCCTGCTCCGCTTCGGTATCGACCTTGAGGAACCGGAAGTCGGGCTCGAGTTCGGTGCAGACCTGCTCGAAGACGGGAGCCATCGCCTTGCAGGGACCGCACCACGCGGCCCAGAAATCCACCACGACCGGGATGTCGTTCTTTTGGATGTGCTGGTCGAACTGTGCGGCGTCGACCGAAACCGGATGTCCGGTGAACAGCGCCTGCTTGCACCGCCCGCATCGCGCCGCCTTGGCCGGCTTGGATGAGGGGACGCGGTTGATGCTCGCGCAGTGCGGGCAGACGATGTGACGTCCGTCCTCGCTCATCGGTCGTTCTCCCTGGCTCAACCCTCTTGCCGCCGGCGAGGCGGCCGCCCCTCTGGACGGCCTATCGGGACATCAGCCCCAGCATTGTCCGCGAATGCGCGCCGCGGTTCGAGGAATGTGGCCGTCCGCCCTTCTCTCGGGCGAATGCGGCTCGGTGGTGCGTGAATGGGGCGTGCGCAAGCGGGACAGACAGCGACCGGCATCGCCCCCCCTTGTGCGGCTGGCCGGTAGCCCGGCGCGGCCGACGAACGTCAAGCCGCGCCGGGCCCGTTCGGGCGCAACCCGGGAGCGCCGATCCCGCGCGGTCGCGCCGCCGCTTGAGCGTTTTCTATCTGATGTGGACCACGAAGCGCGACGCGCGCTCCGCCCCCTTGCGGGGAGGAGGTGGGGGTGGGGATGGTGCAGAAGGCACCGCCCCTGACCCCTCCCCGCAAGGGGGCGGAGATGCGCGCCAGACCGTCGCGCGCGGGATCCCATTCAAACCGACAATACTTGAGCCTACCGCTTGTGCTTGCGGACGCCCTTCTTCTGCTCGCCGGGCTTGGTCAACTTCTTCCGGCGCTTCCAGGAGGGCCGGACGCGGGCTTTGCACGACATTGGCGTTCTCCTACGCGGCAGAGGCGTACGCCCCGTCGGGATCTCCAACGGGGATTCTTGAACGGCACGGCGGGCGGACATCCTGAGCGCCAGGGTCCGACTTGCGTGCGCACGCGATGACCGCCGCGGACCCGTCCCGCTCCCCCGGTGTCGTCGGCACCCTTCCGCGATGTGTTGCAGCCCCCGGTAGCTGGAAGACCCGCAACGGACACGCGTCCCGTCAAGCGCGCGGCACTGGTGAAATCCGGCCCGGATCCGCCAAATCCTCAGATCGCGCCCTGCGCCGGCTGCGCCATTCCGGGGGTTGGCCGATCGTTGCGGTGTTCGCGAAGCCTGAAGGCGAGCGCCAGCATGGCGACGCCGAAGACGAAGGCGTAGATCCCGATCCACCACGTCAGCACCACGGCACCCGCGAACGGGGCCAGAACGAGGATGATCCCGAAGGCGATCGATGAGAGTCCGCCGAGCGCGAGCCACCACCGTCCATGGTCGCGCTTGAGGTGGATCGCCGCCATCAGCATGGCGCCGCCCGAGACGATGGACCAGACCGCCGTCATCACCACGAACACGAGGGCGGTGATGCCGGGCCACGCGGCGGCAAGCACCCCTGTGACGATGTTGACGAGCCCGCCAAAGAAGAGGGCGCCCCAGCGCTTGCTGTGCCGCGCCGCCCGAAGCGACGCGACGATGGCGAAGAGGCCGTCGACCAGCATGTAGGCGGCGAAGATCAGGATTAGCGAGATCAACGTCGAGACCGGCGTCGCGAGGGCCAGGATGCTGAACCCGATCGCGATCACACCCCGAAGGGCGATCACCCACCAGTTCTGGGCCAGCGAATGGTTCATGACGTCCGTGTCGGCCGATTTCCAACCGACACGAAAGGGTTGAGTGCTTCCGCCAGCCATAGGCATCCTCGTCGTTTGGAGTGTGAGGCGGACCGGCCCGTGATCCGGGTCCGCCAGTGCGGCAGGGTCTGGTCGGGCGCCATGGCCTGCCGGCTCGCTTCCTCGGTCGAGGCGGCTGACTTAGCGGATACGGCGCACCGCAGCCCTGACGCCGATCAGTCTGACGCCATGATTGGCCGCGCGCCGCGCATTCCGTCCGCAATCTGCCGGCCTTCGGCGCGACCGGCCGCGCGCGGCCCAGTCCGGGCGCATGCGGACGAAACTGCAACGGGCTGACACTCGTCAGAGCGGTGGGCGCAGACCGGAGCGAAATCTCCCGTCTGCTTCGCCCACTCTGGCGAGGCCCGCCCAGTGATCAGCAAGCGGAGGTCAAGATGCGGATCGCCAGGGCCGCCTTGGCCGCGGTCGGTTCCGCGAACAGATCGCACGATGACGCTGGTCAGGGGGCCCTGAACGCAGGCGCCCAGACTTGGCTTGGTTCACGGCAGGCTCACTCCGCCGTCGACCGTGGGCGTCAATCCTCGTCAGCCACGCAGGAGGCACGACAATGGCCACCCGAACGGACGCAGAAATCAAGAGAGACGTTGAAGCCGAACTCCGCTGGAACCCGAGCATCGACGCCACCGACATCGCCGTAGCGGTGAAGAACGGCGTCGTCACGCTGACCGGCTTCACGAAGAGCTTCTCGGAAAAGTGGGATGCCGAGCGCGCCGTGAAGCACGTGAGCGGCGTCGCCGGCGTGGCGAACGATATCGAGGTCCGCCTGCCCAGCATCGACGAGAGGCCCGATCCGGAGATCGCGCGCGACGCCGTCACGGCCCTCAAGCACCGGCTTCCTATGAGCGCGGAGCACATCCAGGTCACGGTGAAAAAAGGCTGGGTCAGCCTCGAAGGCGCGGTCGAGTGGCAGTACCAGAAGGAATCCGCAGAAGCCGCGGTGCGTTACGTCCGGGGCGTGAAGGGCGTCAGCAATCTCGTCCAGGTCAAGCCGCGGGCCGCTGCATCGGAGATCAAGCAAAAGATCGACGAGGCCTTCCGGCGCAGCGCCGAGGTGGACGCGAACCGCGTCATGGTCGAGGCCAAAGGCAGCGAGGTGATCCTCAAGGGCACGGTCCGCTCCTGGGCCGAGCGTCAGGAAGCCGAGCGGGTCGCCTGGGCGGCGCCGGGCGTGACCCGGGTCGACAACCGTATCACCATCAGCCTTTAGGCTCCCGGCCCAGCCTCCAGGCTGGATGGGCGATGGACCGAGGCCGGGGCTCGCCCGGCCTCCCCGTCTTCGTGCCCGTGCGTGACCTCGATCCTGAATGCGGGCGCGGCCGGCACCGCGAGCCGTGGGAGAGTACCCGATCCGGACCGGGCGCCCAGGGGCGCCAGCCTCGGCGAAAGGCCGTTCCCGCCCGCCGTGACGGCGATCGGCAGGACGCCGTCTTCGATCAGGCCCGCAGGACTGCCGCGAAATCGGCGATGTCCATCTCGAGCTCGTCGCTCAGGCGGACCTGCAGAACCGCCGAGAGGATGTCGAGGAGCGCACGGCCCGTGGCGGCCCGCGAACCCGGGCGGATCGCGAGCGTGAGTCGCGATCCGGTCTCCAGTGCGTCGATGATGAAATCCCGGTCGAAGTAGCGATCGGACGTCGCGGTCGACAGCCGGAAGCGATGCGGGCGGGCGAACTCGATCACCTCCGACTCGACGACGGCCTCAGCCCCGACCAGGAGCCGGCGCTCGCGCAGGCGTGACCCCTCGCCCAGCGCCCCCTCCGTCAGGAGTTCCGCGCTCGCGACGGTCCGGAGGATGAGAGGCCACTCCACCGCGTTCGAGACCAGGTGGAATACCTTCGCCGGGGACGCAGCCACCGGCCTGCTCACATGGATCTGCATGGTCGACCCCGGGGAGAGTTTGATGAGGCACGGCCCCGCCAGGGCCATCCTCGTTGCCTGGAAGGATGAGACGGATCGTCTCGCCGGGTCCATGACGATCGTCAGCCAATCGGCATTCCAGCCCGGGCTCGTACGGTCTCCGGCAGCCGGTCCTGATCCTTGCTGACGCCGGTCCGTGTCCTGCACGCGTCAGCCGAATACCGCGCGCACGAACGAGGCCGCGCTGCCGTGCCCCGCACCGCCGACCGCGGCGTCGAGGCGACTCATCGGGGAGGTCATCGAGGGCAGCCCGGACCAATGCAGTGCCGCGCAGCGCGGCGGCCTTCAAGTTTGTCCGACGCTGACGGACATCAGGGCCTGCGATCGGGCCGTTCCTATAATCGGATTTCGAGCGGACGGCCCGCCGCATCGGGGGGGGTCCGGATCGCGTGATCCGGGCGGCCCGGGCATGTCGGCCGGCGCGCGTCCGAAGGAGGCTCTCCATGGAAGAGACAGCGACCCTCTCGCGGACGCGCGGCCCGGCGGAGTCTTCGGATACGAGCGTGCTGTTCCAGCCCTATCGGCTGGGCCCTCTCGAACTTCCGCATCGCATCGTCATGGCCCCCCTCACGCGCTCACGCGCGCGGTGGCCGGGCAACGTGCCGGGTGCGCTCGCGGCCTGCTACTACGCGCAGCGCGCCTCCGCGGCGCTCATTGTCGGCGAGGCGGCCCAGATCTCGATGCAGGGGCAGGGTTATGCCTGGACGCCCGGCATCCACAGCAGCGAGCAGGTCGAGGCCTGGCGCCACGTCACCAAAGCCGTACACGGGGCCGGCGGACGCATCTTCTGCCAGTTGTGGCATGTCGGCCGGATCTCGCATCCGGCCCTCCAGCCCGACAACATGCTTCCCGTCGCCCCATCGGCGATCATTCCGCAGGGGAAGGCCTTCATCGAGAACGAGCGGGGTGAAGCGGCCCTCGTCCCCTTCGTCCGCCCGCGCGCCCTGGCCCTCGAAGAGATGCCCTACGTCGTGGCGCAGTACGAGCGCGCGGCGCGGAACGCCCAGTCGGCGGACTTCGACGGGGTCGAGATCCACGCCGCAAACGGCTACCTGCTCGACCAGTTCATCGAAAGCAGCACAAACCGTCGCTCCGACCTGTATGGCGGTTCGGTGGAGAACAGGACTCGCCTGCTGCTGGAGGTTGCCGAGGCCCTCTCTCGGATCTGGGGACCGGACCGCATCGGTGTCCGGATCTCGCCCCTCGGCAAGATGAACGACATCAGCGACGACGACCCGGAAGCCACCTTTGGCTACCTCAGCGAGCGGCTTGCCCAATTCGGCTTCGCCTATCTCCACCTTGTCAATCCGGCCGTGGAGCAGATGCAGAAAGGGGAGCTCCCCGATCAGCGGTCTCTCGCGCTCGTCAGACTGATCCGCGAGCGGTTCAAGGGGACGCTGATCGCCGCCGGAGGTTTCGACGCCGGGACGGCTGCGCAGTGGATTCGCGACGGGATGGCCGACCTCGTCGCGTTCGGCCGCAAATTCATCGCCAATCCCGATCTGCCGGAGAGGTTGCGCGCGAACGCCCCGCTCAACGCCGACGACCCCACCACCTATTATGGCGGCGGCGAGAAAGGCTACACGGACTATCCCAATCTGGCGCAGCACAGCGGCGAACAGCCCAGGAGCTGCGTTGACCAGAGCTGGAGATGATTCCCGCTCAAGGCAGCATGACCGGCCCCGGTCCCTGTCGTATCTGCGATCTTCACAGCAGATAACGGGTCTAACTCCATGATGCATAAATAAAAAAGCTAAATTATTTTCGGTTGGACTTGGATCACGCGCCTGACGGTCTGGGCGCGCATCCCCTCGCCCTTGCGGCGAGGGTATGGGCGTGGGGGTGGTCCCGGTCGTGGCCCGGCGGTGCCGTCTGCACTACCTCCACCTCCTCCCCGCAAGGGGGAGGGGAGCGCGTCGCGCGTCGTGATCCGCCTCAGAGAGAAGACGCTCCGGCAGCGCTGCCTCGGTCGAATGGCGGCCGTCTCGTATCGACCGTCCCGTCGTTCGGCGGTCCGACGCGAACTCGGCGTGGCTGCAGGCGCTAACCCTTGAGGCAGGTGCTCATGAACGCCTTGCGCTCGGCGCCCTTGAGGCTCTTGGCCGAGGCATCCGCGTTGCAGCTTTTCATCTTGGCCTGCTGTGGGGTCAGCTCCTTGGCCGGCGCAGCACTCTTCCCCGCCAGGCAACCGGCCATGAAGCTTTTGCGGGCGCTGCCCGTCAGCTTCTGTGTGCCGGCATCCACGTTGCACGATTTCATCCGATCCCGCTGAGCCGCCTGGGCCTCAGAGGGTGCGGGGGTCTGCGCCGGGACCGACACCGTGCAGACGAGGATGAGAGCCGAGGCGAGGGC
Organism: Methylobacterium sp. J-070; assembly: GCF_022829385.1. Taxonomy (GTDB): domain Bacteria; phylum Pseudomonadota; class Alphaproteobacteria; order Rhizobiales; family Beijerinckiaceae; genus Methylobacterium. The sequence continues at coordinate 37,326 of NZ_JAKSXX010000073.1, forward strand.
AAGGGTACGCACGACGACGGTCCTCCAGTGGGATCGCCGAACGTAGCGGCCAACGATTGCTACAGCCAGGATCAAAACTGAAGCCGTCCCATCAATTCACGGCGAGGACTTCCATTTCGACCATACGCCGCGACCGGTTTCGGCACGCTCCTGTGGACGAGGGCGCGCCGTCCCGGTGCCCCCTAAGCCGCCGTCCGGTTTGCCCCCGACCCCGCCGTACCGGGCAGATCATCCCGTTCCGAAGAGCGGACGGGTGCGAAGGCACCCCGGCGGTCCTCCGCGCGGACCCGCTGACGGGTTTCGGCGGCGTGAACGAGCCCTCACGCCGAGCGTGTCGAGAACTGCTCACCGACGAACGCGCCGGGCTGCCAGGTCTTGAGCAGCCACGGCACATGCGCGCCGGCCATCGGCTTGGCGTAGAGGTAGCCCTGAGCGTAGTTGCAGCCCATCGCCGCCAGGTGCTGCGCCTGCTCCACCGTCTCCACACCTTCCGCCGTGACCGTCATCCCGAGGTTCCGGCCGAGGCCGATCACGGCCGCGACGATCGCCGCGTTGTCCGGGTCCTGTTCCAGGTCGCGCACGAAGCTCCGGTCCACCTTGATGTGGTCGACCGGGAACTGCTTCAGATGCGTGAGCGAGGCGAAGCCGGTTCCGAAATCGTCGAGCGCGATGCTGATGCCGCTGGCGTGCAGGCGTGCGAGCGTCGCGGGGACGGATTCCGCGCCGTGACCCAGGAACACCGTCTCGGTGACCTCGACCTCGAACTGTGTTGCCGGGACCCCGAAGCGGCCCAGGACGTCGAGGATGATGCCGGCCAGATCGGGCTTGCGGAACTCGGCCGCAGCGAAGTTCACCGCGACCCGCCCGAAGGTGAGGCCGCGTTCGGTCCAGGCCCGCATGTCGGCGGCCGCCGTTTCGAGAATCGTGTCGCCGATCGCGGTGGACAGCTCCGGGTCCTCGAAGGCCGAACCGAAGTAGCCCGGCGTCAGCAACCCTCTCTTGGGATGCCGCCAGCGTGCCAACGCCTCGAAGCCGACGATCTGGCCCGTCGTGAAGCAGACCTTCGGCTGGTAATACGGCACGATCCGCCCTGCCGCGAGAGCGGCGCGCACCTCGGCGGCGACCTTCAGCCGGCGCAGGCCGTCCACGCGCATCGCGGCCGAGAACGCGACGACGCGGTCGCGGCCCCGCGCCTTGGCCTGGGTCAGCGCGAGGTCGGCATCCTTGAGAAGCTCGCGCCAATCGGCGTGGTGATCCGGGTAGGCCGCCACGCCGATGCTGGCCTTGCAGGTCAGCGTATGGTCCCGGATCCGCAACGGCCGGCGCAGGCGCTCGATCAGCGTTTCCGCGTGCTGAACGGCGTTGGGCAACCGCAGCGGCTCGACAAGGATGAGGGCGAACTCGTCCCCCGTGAGCCGCGCGAGGGTATCGCAGGGCCGCAGGCCGTCCCGCAGGCGATCGGCGACCTCGCAGATCACGGCGTCGCCGACGTCGTGGCCGAGGGTGTCGTTCAGATCCCTCAGATGGTCGAGGTCGATGAGCAGCAGGCTCACGCAGGTCCCGTCGCGCTCCGCCTCCGAGAGCGCCGCCTCCATCCGCCCGCGGAACAATTGCCGGTTCGGCAGACCCGTGAGCGCATCGAGGTTGGCCGTCCGCCACAGCTTCTCCTGGGCGAGCTTGCGTTCCGTGATGTCGAAGGTGATCCCCACGATCCGATCCGCATCGACCCGCTCGACCGACGAACACAGCCACTGCGTGCGTCCGGTGGGTGAGACGTACCGGAACTCGCATTCCGCGCGCGCCTCGTCCGACCGGAGGAACTCCGCCATGGGAGCCCGGTCGTCCGGGTGGACGAGATCGAGGAACTCCGCCTGCCACTCGGCCGGCAGACCGAGGATCTGCGGGGCGTTCTCGGATCGGGTGCTCCGGCCCGTCGTGAGGTTGCGCTCCCACGCCACCATCCGGCCGGCGCGCAGGGCGAGACGCAGGCGCTCCTCGCTGGTCCGCAGCGCGGAGGACGCCTGCCGCTGCTCGGTCACATCGCGCACCGCACCGACCATCCGGATGGGCCGCCCCCGCCCGTCGCGGACGACGAAGGCCTGGTCGATCACCTCCGTGTAGACCCCGTCGTCGCCGCGGTAGCGGTACTCGGCTTGCCAGCGATCGTCCGTGCCGTCGACGGCGGCGGCAAAGCTGGCGAGCACGCGCGCCCGGTCCTCGGGATGGATCCGAGCCCCCCAGCGCGACCGCGACGGTTTGCTCTCGTCATTCGTGTAGTTGCGCACTTCGCCGGTCGCCTTGATCCAGGCGACGTCGTCCGACGCCACGTCCCAGTCCCAGATGCCGTCCTGCGTGGCGCGCACGGCCAGGCGGTACCGCTCCTCCTGAACCCGGATGGTCTCGGCGGCCTCATGCTGCTCGTGGATGTCGGTGATCGTGCCGACCCACTCCCGGACCTGACCCGCCTCGTCCGTCAGCGGGACGGTCCGGCCCAGAACCCAGCGATACGGGTCCTGCACATGACGGATCCGGTACGTCACACGGCCGGCCTGCCCGGTGGCCCTGGTGGCCTGCCAGGCCGCGGCGACCGTCTCCCGGTCCTCCGGATGCACGGCGTCCAGCCAGCCCTGCCCGAGATGGGCGTCCGCCGCCTGTCCCGTATAGGCCGCCCAGCCGGAGATCTCGATGATGCTGCCGACCGCGTCCGCGCGCCAGACCATGGCGCCGGTGGCTTCGATCAGCGCCTGATAGCGCCGCAGCGTCGTTTGCAGATCGGCCTCCAGCGCGACCTGGTCGGTGATGTCCCGGGATACCGCCAGGATGCGCTCCGGGCCGGACCGGCCGCCCGGGAGCGGGCTGAGGTTGACCGCCCACCATTTCGGCTGTCCCGAGGGCGTCGGGCAGAAGCCGCGGAAGCTGGCGCTGCGCCCGGCCCTCACGGTCGCGAGCGCGGTCTGAGCCGCTTCGCGATCCGCCCCGTGCCAGAATGCGAGCCAGGACCGGCCGAGGAGCGGCTGGATGTCGTCGATCTCCATCACCGTCCGACTGCCGGCGCTCATGAACAGGATGTGGCCATCCGGATCGACGAGCGTCACGGAGTCGGTGCTGTTCTCGAGCAGGCCGCTGAAGAGCGCGCCCAGCAGCCCCTGCTCGGACCGATCCGGGCGCGCGGGGTCCGTCGTCGGATCGTGCGCCTGGCCGTCGTGCGCACAGGCGGGCCCAGCCGCGTCGGCCCCGTACAGGTGATAGCCGCCTCGGTTGGCGGCCTTGGCGCGGTAGAGCGCCTGGTCGGCGCACGAGAACAGGCGGTCGGCGTCGAGCCCATCGTCCGGCGCGCGCGCGATCCCGATGCTGAGGCCGATGCTCGCCGGATAGCCGTCGAGATCGACCGGCGTCGCGACCGCCGCCAGCAGACGCTCGGCCAGCGCGACCGCTCCCTCGGCGCAGCCCTTCCCGGTCTGGATGATGACGAACTCGTCGCCCCCCAGGCGCGCCACCATATCCTCGGCGCGCAGGACGCCCTTCAGCCGCTGCGCCACCGCGCACAGCAGGCTGTCGCCGGCCTGATGCCCGAGGGTGTCGTTGACCGGCTTGAACCGATCCAGGTCGAGGCAGAGCAACGCGAAGCCGCCGCCGCCCCGCTGGGTCCGCGCGATCTCCCCCGCGAGCTGCTCGCGGAAGAGGAGCCGGTTCGGCAGGCCCGTGAGCGGATCGTGACGCGCCATATGCGCCATCTGCCGCTCGGCCTCCTTGCGCAGGGCGATATCCCGGATGACGGCGACGTAGCCGTCCGGCGTCCCCAGCGCCGGGTCGGTGGTGAGATTGAACGAGACCTCGACCCAGACCCACGAGCCGTCCCTGTGGCGGTAACGCTGTTGGCTGACCGCCTGTTTGAGCTGCCCGCCTCTCACCTGCTCGAGCAGGTGCGCGAAGGCTTCGGCGTCCTGCGGATGGATGAAGTCGATCGCCTTCGTGCCGATGAGGTCTTCCGGCTCGAAGCCGAGCAGCCGCTTCGCTGCGGGCGACACGTAGTGGCGCGTCCCGTCGAGGTCGCAGCGGACGATCAGATCGGTGGCGTTGTCGGCCAGCAGCCGGTACAGGGTCGCGCTCTCTTGAGCCTCGCGCTCCGCCTTGCCCATGCGCAACAGGGTTACGGCGATCTCCGCCAGGCTCCGAAGCTGGTCCTGCTGCTCGGCCGAGAACGTGCGCGGTATCCGGTCGATGACGCACAGGGATCCGAGATGGATGCCCGGGGCGAGCACGAGCGGCGCGCCGGCATAGAAGCGGATGTGCGGCTCGCCCGTGACCAGCGGATTTGCGGCAAACCGCTCATCGCGCGTGGCGTCCTCCACCACCATCACCGCGTCGGACAGGATGGCGTAGGTACAGAAGGAAAACTCCCGCGGGGTACCGCTCGCGTCCAGGCCGCATCGACCCTTGAACCGCTGCTCGCTCGCGCCGACGAGGCTTACCAGGGCGATCGGAACGCCGAACAGCGCCTGCGCAGTCTGGCAGAGTGCGTTGAACTGCGCCTCGGCGGGCGAGCCGAACACGTCGAGGCCGCGCAGAGCCTGCAGACGCCCGACCTCATTCGGATGAACCGGATGCATGTCTGATCCACTTGGGTCCGCTTGCACCCCCCGGGTGCCCCGCCGCGCTCAACCCGAGGACCACGCTATCCAAGCACAGGTTAAGAAATCGCGCTCGCTCGGCGCCGACCGACGGAAATCGAAAGGTCATTGACGCGCAAGTCCAGCAATGACGCCGGATTCGGCACCGATCGGCGCGCATATCCCGCGCGTTTTCTGGATGAATACGGTACCAAATTCTGCCGGGCCGCTCCGACGGAGGCAGGTCATCCGGCGCGCTGCTGCGCATAGCTCGCCGGGAGGAGCGCCGGTCTTCACAACGCGATGGCGTTGAACTTGGCGCTCGTGCCCGCGGCCGTCATCGGGCCGCTCTCGCCCGCTCGATCCGGGACGGGGCCAGGACCGCAAGCCGCGCCCGACGATGCGGGTCCGCCGGCGAAGGCTTACGGGGAATCCGAAGCTCCCACCGTCATCGGCTGCCGGGCGTCCCTGCCCGGCGTTGATCGGCGCGCGCGATCGGCTTCCCGAGACCGATCGCTTTGGCGATCTGAGAGCGCTGCTCAGCGTAGCTCGAGGCGACCATGGGATAGTTGGCCGGCAATCCGTAGCGCTCGCAGTAGCTGCGCGGGGTGAGCCCGTGGCGATCCAGGTGCCGCTTCAGCGTCTTGTAAGCTTTGCCGTCAATGAAGCTGATCAGCCCATCCGGCGTGACCGACTTGCGGACCTGCGCGGGTGTCGCCTTGTCGGCGATCTCCACGGGTGCGTCCATCGCATCGCCATTCACGAGTCGGCGGAGCATCCCATAGACACGGCCGATCAGGTCCGGAAGCTCGGACACGGGAACCGGATTGTTCGAGACATAGGCTGAGACGATATTTCTGGCCAACGCTATCGAACTGACCGGATGGCGCCCGTAAACTTCGATCATAGACTCTCCTCCTTGATCGACAGGATGGTGAAGTTCCGATCGCGAAAGCAATAGCGTGCAATTAGATCGTTCTTGGCCGCGTCGGGTGTGGAACTGAATTCCGCCGCGGCGAGCCCGCTTGCGGTTCGACGTTCCCAATCCCTCGGGAACCCGTGTCCACCGCCTCTCGAACTGTCGCTGTCGCCATAAATCGAGCAACATCGACCAGCTTCGCCGTCACATCTCGCCTTCGGCCCCGAACCAAGACGTCGCGCGTACATCTTACCGCAGGGCGCAATGAAGTTGCCTACAAGTTTCTGCAATACGCGTCGTATCGTTATGGGTAAAAACTTTAATATGAAAGCACAAATATTTCAGATCGTATTTCATAGCGAGCGATTTCAAATTCGCTTTTGAAATCGTCGTTCTTCAGGCGCGATCCCTTTCGCGCCAAGCCCTCGGAGGCAGGCCTTCGTATGCGTTGAAGCAACATCATGGCATGCGATCTTTCCGGCCCCGATCTGACGAGCTGGTTGCCTTCAGCCCGCGGGGGGACAATAGATCACGGCGGTGGGGCTTCGAATCGGCTGAGTCAGCGCTCATCGTCGGCTATTCGAACAGGCAAGGGCCAAGTGAAGACCGTTTTCTCGACAGAGCACGTCCACCCGCGGGATCGGTTCGATTTCTGGCACGATGTCGCCCGGAAGGATGTCGTTGATCACGCCTCGACACCGAGATGCCGGACCACGTTCCGCGCTCAGCTCCGCTCCGGCAAGGTCGGTGCCATCGGCCTTGTTGTATTCCAGAACTCGGAAATGTCGGTTGCCCATACACGGCGTCACATCGCGCACGCGAACACCGAAGAGCTGCTCGTCTGCCGGCAATCTGGCGGGCGGGTCGCTCTCGAGCAGGACGGCCGCCACGTCGTGCTGGAGGCGGGGGATATCACGCTGATCGACCCGAGGCTGCCCTACCTGGGACGGTTTTCCGACGCGTCGGACATGCTCGTGTTGAAGATCCCACGGCAGCTCATGGAAGCGCGACTGGGGCAGACGCGGGAGATGACGGGCCGAGCGATCCCGCTGAACACGGCCGAGAACAGTCTGCTGTCGGCAAGCCTCGCGATGCTGTCGGTCCACACACAGGATCTGAGCCCGACCGAAGAAGCGCTTCTTGAACCGCACCTGCTCGATCTGATCACCCTATCGGTCGGGCGGATGATGGGGCCGGACGGCTTGCGCACAACGCCCTCCCGGTCCCTTGTCCGCGTGAGGTTGCGGGCCGTGGTCGAAGCACGCTTGGCTGACCGGACCCTCGACGCGGGCGCCGTCGCGAGCGCAGCCGGGGTCAGCGTGCGATACGCCAACGAAGTGCTGGCCGACGAGAATACGTCCCTCGTGCAGCTCGTCCAAGCGCGGCGCCTCGCGCGTTGCCGGCAGGCGCTGGAAGACCCCCTGCAGGCGGGCCGGACGGTCAGCGAGATCGCCTATGGCTGGGGGTTCTCGGACATGACCCATTTCGGCCGCCGGTTCAAAGCCGCCTACGGCGTGTTGCCCAGTGAGCTTCGTCGTCGCGCAGGGCAGAGGACCTGAACGTCGGCCACGTGCTTCGAAATGCATCCCCGCGTCGGCGGGCGTGTTCGCCGCCGGTCGATCGCCCCCGGTGCTCGATCCCGCGGGGCTGGGGGGGGGTGGGCTTGCCACGCGGCGGACCGGGACGCGCAGGTCTGCGTCCCTGCCGACGATCCCCGGGACGACTGCCGAGGGGGGCGTCCGGGCCCGGGGTGTACGGGACATCGGCTGTTCGAGCCGTCAGGGGGCCCCGGGGGCCGATCGATCGGGCCCGGGACCTGCCGTGTGGTCCGTCCCTGACGGGGGCGGATCCGGCCGCCGCGCTCAGCCTGTCGAGGGTGGACGTGAACCGTGTGTTGCAAGCCCCACGGCGCGACGGGCCGCCAGCGCGTCCGGAGGCGCTCGGATCCGGCTGACATGCGTCAGGGCCCGGGGGCTCGGAAAGTGGTTGCTGAACGAAGCGCAGCGACAACCGAGCCCCGGAGTTTTCTGATGCTTCAGGCCGACGGCGCAGCCGACCCGAGCGGCACGTCCGGGTTCCGGCGCATGTTCGCCCCGGGCCGCCTGACGGTCGGCGTCTTCTTTCCCATCGAGGCATTCCAGCGCGACCAGCCGACCATGCGCGATCAGGAGCGTCTGGCGGCTCGGGCGGAGGAACTCGGCTACGCGGCGCTCTGGACCCGCGACGTGCCCCTGCGGGATCCGAACTTCGGCGACCTCGGGCAGGTCTATGACCCCTGGGTCTGGCTCGGCTGGATCGCCGCGCAGACGCGCGAGATCGCCCTGGCGACGGGATCGATCGTCCTCCCGCTCCGCCACCCGATCCATACCGCCAAGGCCGCCGCCTCCGTAGACCGGTTGTCGGGAGGCCGTTTCGTCATGGGGGTGGCCTCGGGCGACCGGCCGATCGAATTCCCGGCCTTCGGCGTCCCCCTGGACGCGCGCGACGTCCTGTTTCGCGAGAGCTTCGTCGTCATCCGGAAGGTTCTCGAAGAGACCTTCCCCACCCTGCACTCGCGCTTCGGAGAGATGCTCGGCACCGTCGACCTCGTGCCGAAGCCGATCGGACGGCTGCCGATGCTCGTCACCGGATCGAGCCGGCAGAGCCCCGAGTGGATCGCCGAACATGCGGACGGCTGGATCACCTACCCGCGCTCGCTGGACCGCCAAGCCGACCTTGCGGCCCGGTGGCGGGCCACCACCGCGGCGGTGGCGCCGGGCACGTTCAAGCCCTTCGCCCAATCCCTCTACATCGATCTGCACGCCGAGCCCGATCACCCGCCGCAACCCATCCACCTCGGGTTCCGCAGCGGTCGCAAAGCCCTCCTCGACTTTCTCGTCGCGCTCCGCGCGATCGGCGTCCACCACGTTATCCTGAACCTCAAGTACGGCGCCCGCAGCGCCGGCGAGGTGCTCGACGAGATCGGCCGCGAGGTGCTGCCGCAGCTGAAGGCCTAGCTGGAACCGCGCATCAGGCCGCCGCTCATGCGCTGCAGGGCACCGGGATCGAGGAGGGTGACGTAGCGCCCGCGCGTGCTGATCAGCCCATCCTGGCGCAGGGTGGTGAATGTGCGGCTCACGGTCTCGCTCGACAGACCGAGATAGTCGCCGATGTCGGTGCGCGACATCGGCAGCTCGATCGATCGACCGGCCGAAACCCTGCACATCAGGTCGATCAGGAAATACGCGAGCTTCTGGGTCGCGCTGGCGCGGCCGAGCACCGAGAGATCCTGGGCGCGTTCCGTCATCCGCAGCAGCCACGACCAGAGCTCGTTCGCGATCTGCGAGTCCGACGCCGCGAGCGCGTCCAGCCGGGAGCGGGAACAGCGTACGGCCCGCGTGTCGCTGACCGCCTCGGCGGACGAGGCATGCACCGGGGCGCGCTCCATCCCGAAGAACTCCCCGGAGAGATGGAACCCGCGCACGACCCGTTTGCCGTCGCGACTGACGTTGGTCGTCCGGACCATCCCGGCCACCACCCAGTAGACGAAATCGCCGGCATCGCCCTCGGCATAGAGGGTCACGCCGGGCGGGAAATGGTCGACCCGGCCGAGAGGGGTGATGCGAGCCAGCGTGAGATCGCCGGTGGTGCGGGCCGAAGCGGGCGGCCAATCAACGCGAGGGCCGGGAGCGGGCACTGCGTGACCAGGCTGCAGCATGATGCTCCCCTCTCGCGAGCCCCTTAGATCGGGCATCGCGGCATTTCGCACCATGCGGAGGGCACCTAGGGACTATCCCGGGTCCGAACCGCCATCTGTGCGGGCCGGCGGCTTCCTGGGAATCGACGGGCACCGCGTGGCGATTCCGGACGCGACCGTCGCGCTCGACCACGCGGGCGCGACGACCACGCGCCCGGGTCCAAGCCGGGACGCGCCGAAGACGCCGCCCGATGGCCGCGACCGGATCCGGGATTGTCGCCGAACGGGCGTGCCGGTCGTCGATCCGCGCGTGTCCGAAGGCGCCGGAACTGATGCTCGTCAGTGTTGAGAGGCCCCGTCTCGTAGTCAGATGCGCGATGGCCGGACAGCAGCCTTTCCGGGAGATTCAGGATGGGACAGGTCTTAGCGCCCGGGGTCACGGCGCCCGATTTCACGCTCCACGTCACACCCGACCAGACTCTCTCGTTGAGCGACCTGCGCGGACGACCGGCTATTCTGGCGTTCTATCCCGCGGATTGGAGCCCCGTCTGCGGAGATCAGATGGCGGTCTACAATCAGGTGCTGCCGGAATTCAGGGAGCACGACGCCGAGGTGGTCGGAATCTCCGTCGATAGTGCTTGGTGCCATCAGGCCTTCGCCGAGACACGCCACCTCCATTTTCCGCTGCTCGCGGACTTCGAGCCCAAGGGTGCGATCGCCCGGCAATACGGCGCCTACCGTGACGGCGAAGGTGTCTGCGAGCGGGCGCTGTTCGTCGTGGATCGCGATGGGATCATCTTCTGGAGTTACCGCTCCCCGATCGCCGTCAACCCCGGTGCAGACGGCATCCTCGATGCGCTGGATCGACTTGAGAAACAGGAGAACAGCGATGGCCGAGCTCAAAGTGCCGGTAACGGCGGCTGATCACGCCCGGGGTGGTGCCAACGGGCAGGTGGTCCTCGTCGAGTACGGTGACTACGAATGTCCCTACTGCCGTCTCGCGCATGTTCAGGTCATGCAGCTCGGCAGGCACTTCGGCGACGACCTCACCTACGTGTTCCGCCATTTCCCGCTGACCGAAATCCACCCGTTTGCGGAGCCGGCCGCCGAGGCGGCGGAGTTCGCGGGGGCCCAGGGCCGGTTCTGGGACATGCACGATGCGATCTATGCGCATCAGGAACAGTTGAGCCTGCTGTTCCTCATGGGTGCAGCCCGGGCGCTCGGCCTGTCGGAGCGCACGCTCGAGGTCGCCCTCGAGGCGCACACCTATGCACCGAAGGTGGCGCAGGATTTTCGGGGCGGCATCCGGAGCGGCGTCAACGGGACCCCGACCTTCTTCATCAACGGCCATCGGCATGATGGTCCGTTCGACTACCAGCATCTGGCGGATGCCATTCAGTCCGTGCGTTCCGGGCTGTAGCCCGCCTCGGCGGCGGACTTGGGCGGGCTGCGCGGGCGCGTCGGGGGCAAGTCGGCCCCCTGCGCGTCTGACGGGCAGACGACCTTCGAGCGTTCCTCGCACGACCAGGCGCCGGCACCGGTGCCTGCCGGCGCCACACTTCGTCAGGCACCGAGACCCCGCGATGCCCGACCCTTCGAATAGAGAGCCCCCCGGCGAAACTGATCCGCGTCATGTCCATGGACGACGCACGATGTAGCATCGGCCCGACGCAGCATTCGACCCTCCGCAACAGGTATCGACCCGGCCTCGATCTCGATCGGTCTGCATCGCGCAGACATGAAGGAGTATCTCCCATGGCGAAGGCGATCGGCATTGATCTCGGCACGACGAACTCCTGCGTCGCCGTGATGGACGGCAGCAAGGCCAATGTCATCGAAAACGCCGAGGGCGGTCGCACGACCCCGTCGGTGGTGGCCTTCACGGAGTCCGGCGAGGTCCTGGTCGGGCAGCCGGCCAAGCGGCAGATGATCACGAATCCGGAAAACACCGTTTTCGCCATCAAGCGGCTGATCGGGCGCCGTTACGACGACCCGGTCACCAAGAAAGATATCGGCATGGTGCCCTACAAGATCGTCTCCGGGCCGAAAGGCGACGCCTGGGTCGAGATCAAGGGCAAGACCTACAGCCCGAGCCAGATCTCCGCCTACATCCTGCAGCGCATGCGTGAGACCGCCGAACTGAAGCTCGGTCAATCCGTGACGCAGGCGGTGATCACGGTCCCGGCCTATTTCAACGACGCCCAGCGTCAGGCCACCAAGGACGCCGGCAAGATCGCCGGCCTCGAGGTGATGCGCATCATCAACGAGCCGACGGCCGCCGCGCTCGCCTACGGCCTCGACAAGAAGGGCAGCGGCCGCGTCGCGGTCTACGACCTCGGCGGCGGCACCTTCGACGTCTCGATCCTGGAGATCGGCGACGGCGTGTTCGAGGTGAAGTCCACCAACGGCGACACCTTCCTGGGCGGCGAGGACTTCGACAACCGCGTGGTCGAATACCTCGCGGCCGAGTTCAAGAAGGAGCAGGGCATCGACCTGACCAAGGACAAGCTCGCCCTCCAGCGTCTCAAGGATGCCGCCGAGAAGGCCAAGATCGAGCTGTCCTCGGCGACCCAGACGGAGGTCAACCTGCCCTTCATCACGGCCGATCAGAGCGGCCCGAAGCACCTCAACATCAAGCTCTCCCGCGCCAAGCTCGAAGCCCTCGTCGACGACCTGATCAAGCGCACGATCGGGCCGTGCCAGGCCGCCCTCAAGGATGCCGGGCTGCAACCGTCCGACATCGCGGAGGTCGTCCTCGTCGGCGGCCAGACCCGGATGCCGAAGGTGCAGGAGACGGTCCAGACCCTGTTCGGGCGCGAGCCCCATCGGGGCGTCAATCCCGACGAGGTCGTGGCCATCGGCGCCGCGATCCAGGCGGGCGTGCTCCAGGGCGACGTCAAGGACGTGCTGCTCCTCGACGTGACCCCGCTGTCGCTGGGCCTCGAGACGCTCGGCGGCGTGATGACCAAGCTGATCGAGCGCAACACCACCATTCCGACGAAGCGCAGCCAGACCTTCTCGACGGCGGAGGACAACCAGAACGCCGTCACGGTCCGGGTCTTCCAGGGCGAGCGCGAGATGGCGGCCGACAACAAGATGCTCGGCCAGTTCGACCTCGTCGGCATCCCGCCGGCGCCCCGCGGCACGCCGCAGATCGAGGTGACCTTCGACATCGACGCCAACGGCATCGTCAACGTGACCGCCAAGGACAAGGCCAGCGGCAAGGAACAGCAGATCCGCATCCAGGCCTCGGGCGGCCTGGACCAGGGCGAGATCCAGCGCATGGTGCAGGAAGCCGAGGCCCACGCGGAGGACGACAAGCGCCGCCGGGAACTGGTCGATGCCCGCAACCAGGCCGATGCCGCGATCTACACCACCGAGCGCAGCCAGGAAGAGGCGGGCGAGCGTGTGCCGAGCGACCTGAAGACCGAGCTGCAACAGGCGATCGCGGCCCTGCGCGAGGCGATCGGCGGCGAGGTCGTCGACCGCATCCGGCAGGCGACCGAGCGCTTGTCACAGCTGGCGCAGCGTTTGGCCCAGGTCATGAGCGCCAAGCCCGAAGGCCCCGCTGCCGGTGCAGACGGCGGCGGGAGCGCCCCGCAGCCGGAGGTCGTCGACGCGGAGTTCGAGGAACACGGCCGCCAGGACCAGGGCGCGCACTAGGGCCCGGGGCCGGCCCGAGATCTCCGGCTCCGCGGAGCGCGCTCCGGCACCCCCGCCTGCGACGGGTCCCGGCGGGGGAGGCCGGCCCGAGCCGGTGCGGAGGCTTCGCCGCGCGTCAGGCGTCCATCAACCGGGGTGAGCGATGCAGATCGACACGTACACCGATCATCTCAAGGGCGCGATCCAGGCCGCCCAGAGCCTGGCCCAGCGCAAGGGCCATCAGCGGCTCACGCCGCTCCACCTCCTGAAGGCGCTGCTCGACGACGCGGACGGCCTGGCGAAGCAATTGATCCGGTCCGCGGGCGGCCGCCCCGAGGCGCTGGCGTCGGCTCTGGACCGCGACCTGGCGAAGCTTCCGAGCGTCGAGGGCGGCGGTGCCGGCCAGATCTTCATGGCCCCCGAGACCGCGCGCCTGTTCGACAAGGCCGAGGAGCGGGCGCGGGCGGCCGGGGACAGCTTCGTCACCGTCGAATACCTGCTGCTCGCCCTGGCCGAGGCCCCGGACGGTCCGGGCGCGCTCCTCCAGGAGGCGGGCGTGACGCCTTCCGCCCTCGAGGGCGCCATCGCCGAGCTCCGGAAAGGCCGCCGGGCCGACAGCGCGTCGGCCGAGGAGGGCTACGAGGCGCTGCGGAAATACACGCGGGATTTCACCGAGGATGCCCGCCAGGGCAAGCTCGATCCGGTGATCGGACGCGACGGGGAGATCCGGCGCACCGTCGAGGTTCTCTCACGCCGGACGAAGAACAATCCCGTGCTGATCGGCGAGCCGGGCGTCGGCAAGACCGCGATCGTCGAAGGGCTCGCCCAACGCATGGTCAACGGCGACGTGCCCGACACCTTGAAGGATCGGCGTCTCCTGTCCCTCGATCTCGGGTCTCTCCTGGCCGGCGCGAAGTACCGGGGCGAGTTCGAGGAGCGGCTGAAGGCCGTCCTCCAGGAGGTCTCGGCGTCGGGCGACGTCATCCTGTTCATCGACGAGTTGCACACCCTCGTCGGCGCCGGAAAGGCCGAGGGGGCGATGGATGCCTCCAACATGCTCAAGCCCGCCCTGGCCCGGGGCGAGCTGCACTGCATCGGCGCCACCACCCTGGATGAGTATCGCAAGAACATCGAGAAGGATGCCGCGCTCGCCCGCCGCTTCCAGCCCGTGTTCGTCGGCGAGCCCTCCGTCGAGGAGACGATCTCGATCCTGCGCGGTCTGAAGGAGAAGTACGAGCTCCATCACGGCGTGCGGATCACCGACGGCGCGATCGTCGCGGCCGCCACGCTGTCCCACCGCTACATCGCCGACCGGTTCCTGCCCGACAAGGCGATCGACCTCGTCGACGAGGCCGCGAGCCGGCTCCGGATCGCCGCGGAGTCCAAGCCCCGGGAACTCGACGAGATCGACCGCCGCGTGATCCAGCTCAAGATCGAGCGGGAGGCCCTGAGGAAGGAGACCGATCCGGGCGCACAGGAGCGCCTGAAGACGGTCGAGGACGAGCTGGCCGCGCGGGAAGCCAAGCAGGCCGAGCTGACGGCACAATGGGAGGCCGAGAAGGCGAAGCTCGGTGAGATCAAGCAGCTGAAGGCGCAAGCCGAGCAGGCCCGGATCGAACTCGAGCAGGTGGAACGGCGCGGCGACCTGACGCGCGCCGGCGAACTCCTCTACGCGGTGATCCCGCAGCTGGAGAAGCGCCTCGCGGATGCGATGCAGGCGAGCCAGGGCCGGCTGATCAAGCAGGAGGTCACGGCCGAGGACATCGCCGCCGTCGTCTCGCGCTGGACGGGCATTCCCGTCACGCGGATGCTCGAAGGCGAGCGCGACAAGCTGATGGCGATGGACGAAAAGCTCGGCCAGCGCGTGGTCGGCCAGGAACCGGCGGTCGTGGCCGTGTCCGACGCGGTCCGGCGGGCCCGGGCGGGCCTGCAGGATCCGAACCGGCCGATCGGCTCCTTCCTGTTTCTCGGGCCGACCGGCGTCGGCAAGACCGAATTGTGCAAAGCCGTGGCCGAGTTCCTGTTCGACGACGACCGGGCGATGCTGCGCGTCGACATGTCCGAATTCATGGAGAAGCACGCGGTCTCGCGGCTCGTCGGCGCGCCGCCCGGCTATGTCGGCTACGAGGAGGGCGGTGTCCTGACGGAGGCGGTCCGGCGGCGGCCCTATCAGGTGATCCTCTTCGACGAGGTCGAGAAGGCGCACCCGGACGTCTTCAATATCCTGCTGCAGGTGCTGGACGACGGGCGGCTGACGGACGGGCAGGGGAACACGGTCGACTTCCGCAACACGATCATCGTCCTGACGTCGAACCTCGGCGCCGAGTTCCTGGCCGCCCTGATGGAGGGCCAGCCGGCCGAGGCGGCCCGCGAGCAGGTCATGGAGGTCGTGCGCCGCGCGTTCCGGCCCGAATTCCTCAACCGGCTCGACGAGATCATCCTGTTCAACCGGCTCGGCCGCAGCGACATGCGCCGGATCGTCGACATCCAGCTCGAAGGCCTCGGAAGGCGGCTGGCCGAGCGGAAGATCGTCCTGCAGGTCGACGCGGCGGCCAAGGACTGGCTCGCCAATGCCGGCTACGATCCGGTCTACGGCGCGCGGCCCCTCAAGCGCGTGATCCAGCGCCATCTGCAGAACCCGCTGGCCAAGATGCTCCTGACCGGTGCGATCAAGGACGGCGCGCCGGTCTCGGTCACGGTCCTCAACGGCCAGCTCGCCGTCAACGGCGCGAGCTTGGCTCAGGCAGCCTGACATCCCCCGCGCCGAAAGGAAGCCTGGTATGCCTGAGAAGCCTTCGGATCACGCGAGCGCTCCGCCGGCCTCCGCCGGCCTGTCCGTGCCGGCGGAGGCCCCCGAGGCGAGCGCCGCCCCTCAATCGGGCACGGACGCGACCGCAGCCCTGCAGGCCGAGAACGCCGCGCTTCAGGACCGCGTCCTGCGGGCCTTGGCCGAAGCCGACAACACCCGGCGTCGGGCGCAGCGCGACCTGGAGGACGAGCGGCAATTCGCCGTGACGGGCCTCGCCCGCGAGCTTCTGCCGGTTCTGGACAATCTGCGCCGGGCCATCGTCGCGTCGGAGCAGCCGGCGTCGCAGGGCGCGTCCCTCACCGACGGGGTGCGCGCCACGGAGCGCCTCCTGATGGGGGTCCTGCAGCGCGTCGGCGTACAGCAGGTCGCTGCCCTCGGCGCGCCGTTCGATCCGTCGCGGCACGAGGCCATGATGGAGGTCGACGATCCGGCGACCGCGCCCGGGACCGTCCGCGACGTCATGGAGGATGGCTACGTCATCCACGATCGGCTGCTGCGCCCCGCCCGGGTCACCGTGACCCGCCGCGGAGCGTCTCGGGACGATCACCCCGGGCACGATCCCTTGAATCGGCATCCCTAGGGCGTCGTCCCCAACGGAGGCAGGCTTCGCCACACGACGGCGCGGGGAGGAAGCGTTGAGCGACGATCCCTATGCGATTCTCGGTGTGAAGAGCGATGCCTCCCCGGAGCAGATCCGGAAGACCTACCGCAAGCTCGCGCGCAAACTGCATCCGGACTTGAACCCCGGCAATACGGAGGCGGAAGAGCAGTTCAAGAACGTGTCGCGTGCCTATGACCTGTTGAACGATCCGGAGAAGCGCGCCCGTTTCGATCGCGGCGAGATCGACATCTCCGGCGTCGAGCGGCCCCGCCAGCGCTACTACCGCGATTTTACGGGGCCCTCCGCCGACCATGCCTATGCGAGCGACGCGGGCTTTGCGGACTTCGATACCGACGACATCCTCTCGGAGATCTTCGGCCGCCGGGGACGGTCGAACTTCCGGCGCCGGGGCGCGGATGTCCGCTACCATCTCGACCTCGACTTCCTCGACGCGGTCAACGGCACCACGCGCCCGGTGACCCTGCCGGACGGCGCGACGCTCGACGTCCGGATCCCGGCGGGCACCCGCGAGGGACAGACGCTGCGCCTGCGCGGCAAGGGCGAGCCGGGTGCGGGCGGCGCGCCGCCGGGCGATGCGCTGATCGAGATCGGCGTCCGCCCGCACTCGGTCTTCCGGCGCAAAGGCGACGACATCCATTTCGAACAGGGCGTGCCGCTGCACGAGGCGGTGCTCGGGGGCCGCATCACGGTGTCGACCCCGGCCGGGCCCGTGACCGTGACGATCCCGAAATGGAGCAATTCCGGCACGGTGCTTCGCCTCAAGGGCAAGGGCGTCCAGAGGTCGGACGGGACGGCGGGCGACGGCTACGTCAAGCTGCTGATCAAGCTGCCGGACAAGCCCGATCCCGAGCTCGAACGCGCGATCGCCGCGTGGCATCGAAATCTGTGACGAGGGGGACGGTATGGACGAGCGCGAATTTCTGGCTCGGGCGGACCTGCGCCCCGACAAGCTTCAGATCTGGCTCGAGACCGGCTGGCTCGTACCGGCGTTCCGGGAGGGCGTCTGGCATTACGTCGAGATCGATCTCGCCAGGGCCCAGCTGATCCGGGATCTGCAGCACGATCTCGGGATCAACGACGACGGCATCGCGGTCGTGCTCGATCTCATCGATCAGGTCGGCGGCTTGCGGCATGTGCTGCAGGCGATCCTGCGAGCCCTGCAGGCGCAGCCCGCCGCGATCCGCCGGCAGATCGTCGATGCCTGCGCGGCGGATCGCCGATCCTGAAGTCAAACTGACCGGCGTCAGGGCTGCGATGTCCTCTATCGGCTAATCCAACGCGATCCCGCCGCCTCGAACAGGGAAGCGAGCCGGCGGGATTCGGCCAATCCTCAGCGAGGATCGACACCATGTCTCGAGGACCAGTTGCCTTCCAGCGGTCGAGCAGTGCGACGCGGCGCGGCATGCCGAGCCCGATGTTGACGCCGCTTCTCGCCCTCTACCACGATATGAACCGTCTCCTCGAGGACGTGCCGGGGGCCGGTGCTGGAACCGAAAGTGCCGCCAGCCAAGCCGGCGCCATGATCCTCGTTCCGGACATCAACATCACCGAGACAGACCACAAGGTGCGCATCACCGCCGAGGTGCCCGGTGCGCGCGAGGCGGATGTCGAGGTGATGATCGATGAGGACACCTTGCTCATTCGCGCCGTCAAGGAGATCGAGCGCCAGGAAGACCGCCAGAATGCTCACGTGAGCGAGCGCATCTTCGGCACGTTCCAGCGCGCGCTCGCGCTGCCGTTCCGCGTCGATCCTGAACAGGTCGAGGCCCGGGTCGAGAATGGCGTGCTCACGATCACGCTCCCGAAGGCCGAGGCTCAGCAGCGGACGCGCCGCGTGCAGGTTCGTGGCGCCAGCACGGACCAAGCCTCCGGATCCACGGGCACCCCCAGTCAGAACGGCGCCGAGGCGAGCCAGCAGGCCAAGGCACCCGACCAGTCCACGCCGCATTGACGGACCCGGATCGCGGGCCGGTCCTTCCCGTACAGTCCAAACGGCGGGGCCGCATCGGATTGGCAAGGGCTCTCAGCCCCGCATGCCGGTTCGACACCGGCCGATACTGATGTCGTGAACCCTTCGCCGGCCCGGATCGGGCGGGTGACGGGCCTCCAGCGGTCGTCGCAATCGCCTCCATGACCGCGTTGCTCGCCGCAGCCCTCATGGCGCTCGTCTTCGCCCGCGCACGCGGCCGGACCGCGACCGCCGTCAGAGATGTGACGGCCGCCGGCCCCGGTCCGGCGCGGGGCCGGAACGGCGGTGACGTCCGCTTTCGCCGGGACAGTCCGGAAGGAACAGGCCGATGGTCAAGTTTGCACTGTTCGTCATCTTGGAAGCCAAGCCCGGGCAGGAAGCGGCGGTCGAGGCGTTCCTGAGAGACAGCCGGCCCATCGTTCAAAACGAGCCCGGAACCGTCGCATGGTTCGGCCTCCGCATGGGCCCCTCGACGTTCGGAATTTTCGACGCGTTTCCCGATGAAGCGGGACGGCAAGCACATCTCTCCGGCCGCGTGGCGGCGGCCCTGACGGAGCGGGCGCCCGAGCTCTTCGCCTCGGCCCCGCGAATCGAGAAGCTCGACGTCCTCGCGGCCAAGCTGCCTTGAAAGGCCACGGCCAGGAGATCGCTGGGGACGATCAAACGTTCCGCAAGTCAGGGAAGGAACAACGATCATGGCATCGAACAATCGGGTCATCACGTACATGGGACCGAAGAAGGTCGAGCTTCAAACCTTCGACTATCCGAAGCTCGTCGATCCAAAGGGCAACAAGACGCCGCACGGGGCGATCCTCAAGATCGTCACCACCAACATCTGCGGCAGCGACCAGCATATCTACCGCGGGCGGTTCCCCGCTCCCGTGGGCATGGTGCTCGGCCACGAGATGACCGGCGAGGTGATCGAGACCGGGCCCGACGTGCATTTCATCAAGAAGGGCGACCTTTGCTCGGTCCCGTTCAACGTCTCCTGCGGGCGATGCCGCAATTGCAAGGAGCGCCATACCGACACCTGCATGAACGTCAACGATGTGGTCGATTGCGGCGCCTACGGGTTCAATCTCGGCGGCTGGCAGGGCGGACAGTCCGACTATCTCATGGTTCCCTACGCCGACTGGAACCTGCTTCGCTTCCCCGACAAGGATCAGGCGCTGGCCAAGATCAAGGATCTGACCTTGCTCTCCGACATCCTGCCGACGGGCTTTCACGGCTGCATCCAGGCGGGCGTCAAACCCGGTTCGACGGTCTATATCGCGGGCGCAGGCCCCGTCGGCCGGTGCGCCGCCGCCTCCGCCCAGCTCCTGGGCGCCTCCTGCATCATCGTGGGCGACCTCAACAGCAAGCGCCTCGCCCTCGTGAAGAGCGCCGGGTATGAGACCGTCGATCTGTCCTCCGAAACACCCCTCGCCGACCAGATCGAGGCGATCCTCGGCAAACGGGAGGTGGATTGCGGCGTCGATGCCGTCGGCTTCGAGGCGCACGGGGCCGGACCCGGCGCCGGAGAGGATCCGGCCGCCGTCCTCAACGCGATGATCGAGGTGGTCCGCGCCAACGGCGCCGTCGGCGCGCCCGGAATCTATACGGCGGGGGATCCCCAGGCCATCGACGCCGACGCCAAAGCCGGGCGGTATCGGATCGACTTCGGCAAGGCCTGGATCAAGTCGCCCCACATCTCGGCCGGGCAAGCGCCGATCATGCACTACAACCGCGATCTGATGATGGCGATCCTCTGGGATCGCATGCCCTATCTCGGAAAGGTCGTGAACGTCGAGGTCATCCCGCTCGAACGCGCGCCCGACGCGTACCGGATCTTCGATCAGGGCGCGCCCAAGAAGTTCGTCATCGATCCGCACAACACGACGAAACTGGCGGCCTGAGTCACCGCGGATGCCGTGGGCGCCGCGTCCGGGCGCCCGCGCCCATCGGCAAGGACCGGGGAGACCACAGGGGATCGGCCTCGCCCGGCCTTCGCGCCGGGCGATCGCTCCGCGCCGCACGCGCCTCCGGCGCGACCACCGAAGGACAATCGCCATGGCACGGGTGGTCAGGTTTCATCGGACCGGTGGACCGGAGGTGTTGCAGCTCGATGATCTCCCGGTCGGCGATCCGCAGCGCGGGGAGATGCGCGTCCGCGTCGAGGCGATCGGTCTCAATCGCGCCGAAGCGATGTTCCGGTCGGGCGCCTACCTCGAAACGCCGCGTCTGCCCGCGCGCCTCGGCTACGAAGCCTCCGCGACGGTCGAGGCCGTGGGCGAGGGCGTCGACGGCTTCGCGCCGGGCGATTCCGTCAGCGTCATCCCGGCCTTTTCCATGAACGATTACGGCGTCTACGCCGACACGGCCCTCGTGCCGGCTTACGGCGTCGTCCAACGCCCGACCGGGACCTCGGCGATCGAGTCGGCGGCGGTCTGGATGGCCTACCTCACGGCCTGGGGGGCGCTCATCGACATCGGTCGGCTCGGACGGGGCGAGGCGGTCATCATTACGGCGGCGTCCTCGAGTGTCGGACTCGCGGCGATCCAGATCGCGAACAGCATCGGCGCGCGCGCGATCGCGACGACCCGGACGCGGGCCAAGGCGGCGGCGTTGGAGGACGCGGGCGCCGCGCACGTTGTCGTCACGTCCGAGCAGGACCTCGTGGCCGAGGTCAACCACGCGACGGGCGGTCGGGGCGCGCGCCTCGCGTTCGACCCGGTCGGCGGCCCCCAGGTCGAGGCGATCGCCCAGGCGATGAGCCACCGCGGCGTCATCGTCATCTACGGCGCCCTCGCCACCGCGCCCACGCCGTTTCCGGTCATCGCAGCCCTGCAGAAGGCCCTCACGATGCGCGGCTACACCCTGTTCGAGTTCGTTCGGGACCAGGAGCGGCTGTCCCGCGCCTCGGCCTTCATCGAGGATGGGCTCGCCGGCGGGCGCCTGAAGCCGATCATCGCCAAGACCTTCACGCTCGACGAGATCGTCCAGGCGCACGCCTACATGGAGTCGAACGAGCAGGTCGGGAAAATCGTCGTCACCGTCCCCCAACGACCTTGAGGCACGTCGTCCCCGGTCCGTTCGTGATTCCGGACCGCCGTGTGCAGCACGGAGGCGGCGATGGCCGGCCGACCTCACAAGGGACCCCGGTCGTGCTCGCTGTCGTCGGCGATCAGTCCCTCGGCGCGGTCACCGCGCCTGGCGCCATTTGAGATAGGCTTGGTAGATCTCTTCCTTTCCGGCCGGCCGGTCGAGCTGCGACTGGAAGAAGCGGTCGAGATCCGGCTGGGAAGCGACCTCCTCCCGGTGGCGGTCGAGCCATTCCTGAGCCGGCCGGAAGCGTGTCCAGCCGCTCACCGATGCCGCGAGGTTGACCTCGCGCCATTTCGGATGCCGCTGCGGCGCCAGGAACTTGTCGAACTGGCCGAAGAACGCGTCGACGAACCGAACGAGCTTCTCGTAACGCGGCGATCCTTTCGGGCTGTTGTAGACACCGAGGATGGTGCCCACGGCGACGGTCTCGACCGCCTCTTCGCCCACGAGCTTCGGGTAGTCCGCCCGCGTCAGGGTCGCCGGGATGTAGGCCTCGCTGATCGCGTCCGGATAGGGCGCTTTCACGAAGTGGAAGCGATCCCCCGGATCGAAGCCCGCGATGAAGGCCACCGGCTTGGCCGCCACCGACACGACGGCCTCGATCTCGCCCTTACGCAGCATCTCGATGGCAGTCGGCTGATCGATGTTGACGGCCTCCACGTTGACGCCGAGCTCGCGGAACATCGCCCGGCCACTGTAATCGGTGCCGCTCCCCTTCACATCGAAGCTGACGCGCTTGCCGGCGAGTTCGCCGACCGTCCGGACCGCCTTCGGCGCGACGATGTGCAGTTCGTCATCGAAGAGTTTGGCGATGAACTGAATGTGCCGCTCGATGTTCTTCAGCCGCTTGTCCTGCCGCAGCTGCTCCAGTGTGTCGGTGCGGACGAATCCGAGATCGACGCCCTTCAGGAAGCGGATGTCGTAGGCGTTCTCGCCCGCGCCCTTACCGAGAATCGGCAGGACCCGCAGCTTGTCGCCGTCATCCAGCACGAAGGCGAGATCGGCCCCGACGCGGAAGTAGGTCCCGCCCGGTGTGCCTGTCACCACCGTGACGGTGTTGGCGTTCATCCGCTCGCCGAGGGCGGCCTCCGTCGCAGGCGCGGTGTCGGCGGGGGTCGTGTCCGAGGCCCGCGCGGTCGGCCCGGCCGTCAGGGCAGCGAGCCCGAGAAAGGCAGCGAATTGGGCAAGCCTCGGCATGTGTGCGTCCCTCAGTGATCGTCCGGCCGTGCTTAGGGCCTGCTCTCAGCGGCCCGTCGCGGCCAGCAGCCGCTCATCCGACCGCTCCTCACCCGCGGCCTTCGCGTACAGACGTCTGGCAAGGTCCGGGTCCGCCCGCAGGCCACGCACCTTCCAGGTCCGCAGCATGGCCGGGTCCCAGGTTTGCGCCAACAGGAAGGTCGCGTTCGACGCGTTGCGCGCCTGTGCGCGCTCCAGCAGGAGCCGGGCGCCGCTGATGTCCCCGAGCCGGATCAGGCCCTTGGCCCGCTCGACGAGCGGATCGGCCCGCGGCGCTGGCTGCGGCGCCACCGCAGGTCGTGGAAGGGCCGCAGCCTTTGCTTCGACGGCGGATCTCCCGTCCGCGACGGTCGGAGCCGCCGGGCGCTCGACTGCCGCCGTATCTCTCAGGGGCGCGACATGCACCTCCGGCACGAAGACGCCGGAGGCCGGCGCGTCGGGACGGGCGACGGTTGCAACGGGCTGGGCGGAGGGGACCGTCTCGCGGATCTGGGCGGCCGGCTGTTCGGAGCTGCCGGGTTCGCCGCCGGCGCCACTGGGACGATCCCGGTTGCCTTGAACGAAGGTGACGTTGAAGCGGCTGGCCGTGACCTCCAAACGGCCGCCCCGCTCCGAGGTCCAGATCGCCGCGACCGCGATCGGGAAATTGCGCGTCCGCTCGTCCCTCTGCGTGATCTGAAGCTTCGAGAGATCCCACGAACTGATGTCGACATCGTCGCTGTCGCTCGACGGCGAAAACGTATTGGTCGAGTCGCTGATCGTCGTACCGTGCGGCAATCCGAATAGGTTGATCGCTTCGACAATGACCCTCTGTGCATGGATAAAATTGATTTCAACCGGAAGTGCGACGCCGAACTCTCCGACGGCATCATGGGTGGTGATCGAGACATCGGGCGCTCCGCCGGGGGCGGGAGCCGTGTCGCTTCGGTCGTTGGGTGTCGCACCTTCGGTGACAGGGTCACGGCCCGCGATCTGCGCCGACGCCGGTGGCGAAACTGTGAGAACCATCGCAAGCGCGGTCAGCGCATATCTGGCTCTAATTCGGTAGGACGTTCCCATCGGATGCACTCCAGTCGGGCGCGTTCCGTTAGATTTTTTTGCCGAATACAGTACTTAGCGGTAAGCGTCAATTAATGTTGATTAGCATTTGCCGGATTGATGCGGATGAAGGTGACGAACGTGGTCGCGTAGAAAGCGATGCCCTGTGGGCGTTCGAGTTGTCGCCGGGACCAGATCCCGCCGGTTCGCCACCGGCGACGATGCGGTCCGCGCCGATCTCCATCCGCTCCGTCCCTCCGGAGCTCCGGCGTCCGCGTGATTGACCGCGCAATGGCGCGGCGGAGGTTCGGTGCGGGGGCGCCTCTGACTTGAGCCATCATGAGCGACCTCGATGGGAAGCCTCTCCGGGACTCGCAGGCCTTCCCCAGGGCAACGGACGGACCCTGCATCGACGAAGCGGTGGTCGTGGCGGACCATTCAGATCTACGGCCTGTCGGCGCTCCAGCACGATCCAGGCACCGCGATGCACGCTCGACACACAGAGACAATATCTATCGCTTTCAGACCTTTGGTTATTGATCGATTAAGCTCTCAAAAATAGACCCATGCGGGTTTCGATCGGCCAGCGAGGTCCGCGGGAATGCGCCAGCCAGTAACGATCGCCGCCGCCTTCCTCCTCGTGTTGATGGCGACAACGCTCCCGACGCACGCTCAGGTCGTGGCAGGCAACGGGAACGGCAATGGAAACGGCAACGGGAACGGGGGCAACAACGTCGTCTCGAATACCGTCGCTCTCCACGCCCGGCGCCAGGCACCCGCGGTGGTCGCGCCCGGCCTGGCCGCTGCCGGCATCGAGAGTTGCCTCGGCAGCACAAGCATCGGCGGAGCGGGCCCCGGCTTCGGCGTGACCATCGGCGGCACGACCACCGACCGGGACTGCAATCTGCGCCTGTACTCGCGCACGCTCTTCGCCCTCGGCCACAGGGCCGCGGCGACGCAAATCCTCTGCAACGATCCCGACGTCGCCCGGGCCCTGTTGACGGAGGGGATCCGGTGCCAGGTCGGCGTCGGGGCCGAGGTCCAGCGGGCCGCGGCGCCGATAGCGGAGGCTGGTTATGCCCCTGCCGAGGCGGACGCCGCCGCAGCCTACGATGCCGACATGGTCGACCAGATCCGCGGCAGGCGACGGGTCGAGCGGCGCGCGCGTGCGCCCAAGGGCAATCGCCCCGCGACCTGAAAGGCGGCCTGGCACTCCGGGCCGTGCCGGTCGCCGCCCGATAGCCGACCTACAACTTCACGCCGATTGCCGACATTGAACACAGTTCGGCAAAGTTTTATCGCCGGCTCTTCATGCCGCGGAATTAAAATATTCGCGCGTCCCATTTATCAGATTGGAGCGTTTTTATCTGATCCGGATCACGATGCGCGACGCGCTCTCCTCCCCCTTGCGGGGAGGAGCTGGAGGTGGGGGTGGCGCAGACGGCACCGCCGAGCCACATCCGGCACCACCCCCTCCCCTAACGGAGAGCGGATCCGCGCCCAGCCCGTCAGGCGCGTGATCCAAGTCAACCCGGAAATGCTCCGGCCGTACCATCGCAGGACGGGACACGCGTTCAGCGCACATCCTCGCAGACGTCCGATCGCGGGAGGCCCCGATCCCGGGCGATCATCCGATGCGCGCCTCACGATCCCCGACGGACCTGAATCTCCACACGCGCCGCGTTCGCCGCGCTGCGAGCCTTCGCCACAGCGGACAGGAACGGCGTGGGGCCGGCATCGATCACCACAGCCTCGTCCAGCGCTTCGAGGGTGCGGCACGCCTGCATGACGGCGGTGAAGCCCAGCACGCTTGCGGCCGAGCCCAGGGTGTGGGCCTCGAACCGGAGCCGGGATCGATCCGTCGCCGAGACAACGGGCTCCGCGAACGCCTGCGCCAAGTCGGCGTCGAGGATCGTCAGGACGTCCCGCATGCGCTCCGCTCCAACCTTGACGGCCACGGCGTCGAAGATCCGCGCATCGAAGCCCGATCCGGTCGATGGCTCCCGGCTCCCGTCGCACGGCAGCCAGCGCGCGAGGGTGTCGAGGAGGCTGTCGGGTTGGAACGGCTTGACCACGTGGTCGTCCATGCCGGCCTCGCCGCAGCGCCTGACCTGATCCGGGAGAACGCCGGCCGACATGCCGATCACCGGAACCTGCCCCGCGGGGTCCGGAAGCATCCGGATCGCCCGCGTGGCCGTGAGGCCGTCCATGCCGGGCATCTGCACGTCCATCAGCACCGCGTCGAACGTGCCCGCCGCCGCCGCCCGAACGGCCTGGTCCCCGTCGCCGACCGCCTCCACCGCGTGACCGGCCTGTTCGAGGATCGTCCGCGCGAGTTCCCGGTTCACCAGATTGTCCTCCACCAGCAGGAGGCGCCCCTTGCGGCCCGTCGATTTCGGCGTCGGTGCGGCCTCCGGCGCGACCGCGTCGGCCGCGGGAAGCCGCACGGTAAACCAGAAGGTCGACCCCAGCCCCGCCGCGCTATCGACGCCGATGTCCCCGCCCATCAATTCGACCAGGGCCTTGCAGATCGCCAGACCCAGCCCGGTGCCGCCGAACTCGCGCTCGATCGAGCTGTCGACCTGGCTGAACCGTCGGAACAGACGATGCTGCTTGTTCCCCGCGATGCCGATCCCGGTGTCGGTCACCGCGAAGCGCAGGCGTTCGCCTTCGGCATCCGACCCCGCGTGGCGGACCTCCAGCTTCACCGTGCCGGCGTGGGTGAATTTCACCGCGTTGTTCAGCAGGTTGAGCAACACCTGCCGCAACCTTCCCTCGTCCCCCGACAGGGCGTCCGGGACCGCGCTGTCGACCTCCATCCGCACGGAAAGACCCTTGGTCCGCGCGACCACGTCGATGATCGCAACACAATTCGTGAGCAGCCTCCGCAGGAGGAACGGTCCGATGTTCAAGGTCATCGCCCCCGCCTCGACCTTCGAGACGTCGAGGATGTCGTTGACGACCGTCAACAGGGCCAGGCCGGCCGAGCGCACCAGCTCCGTCTGACGCCGCTCCTCCGGCTCCAGCCGGCCGGCCTTCAGCATCAGCCCGGTGAAGCCCAGGATCGCGTTGAGCGGCGTCCGGATCTCGTGGCTCATCGCCGCCAGGAAGTCGCCCTTCGCCCGGCTCGCCCGCTCGGCGTCCTGCCTCGCCTCGGCGAGCGCGAGTTCCGCCTCCTTTCGCGCGGTGATGTCGAGCGTCAGGCCGATGACGCGGCCGGCCCCCGCCTCGGTATCCACGCGTCCGATCGTGGTCAGCCAGCGCGTGCGTCCGTCCGGCAGGACCACGCGGAACTCGGTGGTGTAGCCGCCTTTGCTCGCCTGGGCCGCCGCAAGGTCGGCCAGCACCCGATCGACATCCTCCGGGTGAGCGAGCGGGCGCCACTGCGCCTCGACGTCGAGCTCGGTCTCGGCGTCCGGCAAGCCGTGCTGGCGGGCACACTCCGCCGACATCCGGACCCGGCCGCTCACCGGATCGTAGCTCCACGTCCCGGCATTCGCCGCCCGCAGCTCGGCGGCGTGCCGGTAGCGCTCGGTCAGATCCAGCGCGATCCCCAGATACCCGAGCGTGGCGCCGTCCCCGGACCGCATCTCGTCGACGCTCAGGAGGACGGGGAGGCGGCTTCCATCCTTGGTCACGTAGATCCATTCGTCGATGTTCGGCCGAACCATCCGGCGCGGGACGCGGAACACGTCCGGGCTCGGCTCGATCGGCAGGCCGAGATCCGCGGAGAACCGGTGCGCCCGGTCCGCCACCTGAATGGGGTCGTGGAACAGCAGCGGCGTCGACCGGCCGACCACCTCCGACGCGGCGTAGCCCAGCATGCGCTCCGCGGCGGGATTGAACACCGTGATGCGGCCCTGCGTGTCGGTGGCGATGATGGCGTAGGTGGCATGCCGGAGGATCGCCGACTGGGTGGCGGCCACGGCCCCCAGGTCCGCCGTCCGCTCCGCGACCTGCTGCTCCAGATCGGCGTTGAGGGCGCGGATCCGCGCCTCGTTCGCCACCAACTCGCCGACGTCGCGCATCACGGTGGCCGCGCCGACGATGGTCCCGTCCCGGGCCCGGATCGGCGAGACGCTGACGAGGACGTGCACGAGCCCGCCATCCTGGCGCAGGCGCAGGGTCGCGCGGGTGGAGACCGCCTCGCCGCGGGCGATGGCGGCCAGCGTCTCGTGTTCCTCCGGGTGGAGATGGGGCGGGAAGATCAGATCCGCGGCCTTGCGCCCGACCGCTTCGGCGGCCGGATACCCGAAGAGGCGCTCCGCCGCCGGGTTCCAGTCCGTGACGGTCCCGTCCAGCGTCTTGCCGAGGATGGCCTCGTCGGCGTTCTCCACGATCGCCGCGAGGCGGTTGCTCTCCACCGCCGCCAGCGTCTCGCGGCGGCGGCCCACGAGGTACAGATAGGCCAAGCTTGCCCCGAGCAGGCCGACCACCAGCACCACCACGCCGACACTGAGCGCCGCGGGGCGGATGAAATCCGTCAGGAACGGCGAACGCGCCTGGACCGCGACCTCCCAGGTCCGGCCGAACATCCGGAGGGTCCGGACCGCCGACAGCCGCGTCTCGGGAGGTTGGTCCATGCCCGGCGTCGCGAAGAAGCGGGCGCCGCGCGGACGGTCGGTGATGGCGACGTCGAGATGCCCCGGCTCAAGGTCGAGCCCGGCGACGACATCGTCGATCACGAGGGCCGCGTAGAGCCAGCCGATCGCCGAGGCATGCCGGTCGTCCCGCGCCGCGGCCTCCGGATCGGCCACCAGAACCGGCAGGAACAGCAGGAAGCCCCGGTCCTCTCGACCCGGCGCCTGCACCAGGGTGATCGGCCCGGTCATCGTGGCGGCCCCCGTCGCCAGCGCGCTCACGGCCGCGGCGCGGCGCTCGGGCTCCGAGGCCACGTCGAACCCGAGCGCCTCGCGGTTCCGCTCGAGCGGCTCGACACATCGGATGACGAAGCGGTCGCCCGCGTGGGCGGCCAGTTCCCAGATCTCGAACGTGCTGCCATCCGCCGTCCGGACGGCGGCGAGGAAGGCCGATTCCTCCGAGCGGGCGACCCGCTGCACGAAGCCGATGCCGCGGGCCCCCGGGAACTCACGGTCGAGATCGCGGCTCTGGCTGTACTGCCGGAAGGTCAGCCCGGTGATGCGCGTGCCGCCCGCGGCGATGACGGCCCCGCGCGCGCCGCGCAACCCGTACTCATACTGGCCGAGCCGATCCCGGACCCGCGAGACCAGACGGTCCGTCGCGGCCACGAACCGCTCCGAGGCAAGACGCCCGTTCCGATACTCGATCCAGCTGGTCGTCCCGAGGGCGAGGACGGCACCGAGCACGGCGATGCTGGCTGCGGCCACGGCCGGGGATGGGACGCGCCGTCCGGACCAGGATCTCACCTCAAGGACGTCGCGCCAGGGAGCCGTCGTCACGACAATATCCCCGTCTTGCTACCATGAGCAGCACAATGCTGCCGTTCCATATCAGAGAGCAAGATTGTGAGTTCAGGATTGGCTGAAAGTACAAACGCATTCGCGCAATAAGTCGGGCCCTGTGCACGATGCGCGAAGCCCGCCCCCTCATGCCGGAAGTCGGACGTGCAGGCTGGTCATGCCCGCCTGGGTGCGCGGGCGACGAGCCACTCCAAGCGCGATGCCGGAGCATCGAGGATGCGCGTCCGCGATCCCGGCCGGATGACCGGAGCAAGCCGGCAGCCTGACTCCGTCGTCGGCGACCGGGAGCAGGAAGGGTCTCGCCTCGGCCTCATCCCTGAAGCGTTGCACCCGGATGCGGCCCGATCGTCCTTCCGGGAAGACGTGACCGAGCGCGCGGGTGACGCCCGCAGCGATGATGAGGCCGGCCGGGGGGCACGGCCGCGAGGGCTGCCGTGGATGGGGGCTGTGGCGGCCAGGATCGTCGACCAAGGGCCGCCGGGCGCGGGTTGCACACCGCGCAGCCCCCCTCCGCCGCGTCACGAACCGGATCGGACATCGCCGTGGACATCGATCCGGGCGCCGCGTCCGGCCGATACGGCGCGTCTGCCGGCTCAGGTCTTACTCGTCGGCACGTCTCGGTGCGCGGATGGTCCATCCCGGACCGTTTCCGTTGCCGTTCGAGCGGTAGCCGTTGCCCTTGCCGTTGCCGGAATTGCCGTTGCCGTTGAAATTTCCGGAATTGCCATTGCCGTTAAAGTTGCCGATGTTCCCGTTTCCATTGAAATTTCCGGACGATCTCCGGTAGGCGTCCCTGCCAACCTCGGAACCGACCAAGATCACTTGCCTGCGGTTGAACGGCTCGTCGCAGCTCGGCAATGACGCGGCCGGGGACGACGAGGCCTTTGCGGGCTGCCAGATCGCCCATCCCGGGGAAGTCGACCCTGAGCTGACCAGGCAGGTCGCGAAAACGGTGGCGGCGTTCCAATGCATGCCAATCTCCGTCCCTGGATGTCCGCGGCGGTCGTCACCGGCAGACGACTGCGGGAAAACCTTCGCCGGACCGGGCACCGGCGCCCTATGCGCCGGTGCCCGGTCCGGCGTTGCGGATCTCGGGCCTGCCCTTGATCCCCTGGACGAGGGCGCGCGTCGCGGACCGCTGGACCGGACCGGCGCCCTTTTTCTTGCGTCCGCCCTCGTCCCGGCGCGGTCCACGCCCGGCGGTCGGCCGCTCGTCAGACGCATTGTCGTGCCCGCGGGCATCCCCGTTCATGACGCGTGACGGCTTCTTGCGTGAGCCGGGCGGCGACCGCTCGTCCTTGGTCTGCCGCACGGCTCCCTCCGGATCGTTGTCGACGCGCTTCGGCCGGTTCATCGCACGCGCAGCGACGCATTCCCGTTCAGGTTGCCGTTCACGGCGCCGAGATTCCCGTTGCCGTTGTAGCTGCCGCCGTTCAGGTTGCCGTTGAACGATCCGATATTTCCGTTGCCATTGTGGGTCCCGGTATTCAGATTGCCGTTGTAGGCCCCAACGTTGTTGTTTCCGCTCGTCGAACTGGTGTTGCCCAGGCCGTTGAAGGCACCGGTATTGCCGGTTCCGGAATTGAAGGCGCCCACGTTGCCGGTTCCCGTGTTGAACGCGCCGAGGTTGCCGTTGGAGGACGGGGCCCCGTTGCCGTTGCCGTTGCCGTTGCCGTAGCCGGTGTTGCCGTTACCGTTGAGGTTGCCGTTGCCGATCCCGACGTTGCCGTTGCCATTGCCGTTGCCGTTGCCGATGCCGAACGTCTGCGCCGAGACGCCTTCGCCCGTGACCGTGGCGGCCAGAACTGCGGCGAAGACGAAAACTGAAGGTTTTGCCATCGTGACCTCCTCCTAGCCTGTAATGGACTCGATGCGGGGCCGTAGGCTCAGAGATGGTCGGCCGAACGGCAGCGGGCGCCGGCACCAACCCGGGAGAGACTAGGACCGGCGAAGGGGTGGCAGCACTTGCGTGGCCGCCTCCATGCGCTTGGCGATGCGGGAAGCCCCGGAAGCGGCGGAGCGCTCCCGAGGCACCCCTGCGCGGATCAACGATTCAGGTTGCCGTTCAAGTTGCCGCTGCCGAACCCGTAGTTGAAGTTGCCGTTCCCGTTGCCGTTGAACGCCCCATAGTTGAGGTTGCCGTTCCCGTTGCCGTTGAGAATGCCGCGGTTGCCGTTGCCGTTCAGGTTGCCGTTCCCGAAACCGACGTTGCCGTTGCCGTTCAGGTTGCCGTTGAAGGCGCCGGTGTTGCCGTTGCCGTTGGCGTTGCCGTTGCCGACCCCGACGTTGCCGTTGCCGTTGCCGTTGCCGCTTCCGATTGAGAAGGCGTGCCCGGTCGAGGGCAGAGCGCAGAGGGACAGAGCAGCCACGGCCGAGAGCAGGATCTTTTTCATCGCATGCCTCCATAGATGAACGAAGCGGCGAGAGCGCCGCATGGACCACCGCTTCGGCCGGCTGGACCCGCCCTCAGCGACGTTTCAAGGATTACTTAATCACCGCTCCCTTGAAAGCTGTATTTAGA
This sequence comes from Methylobacterium sp. J-070, assembly GCF_022829385.1. Lineage (GTDB taxonomy): Bacteria > Pseudomonadota > Alphaproteobacteria > Rhizobiales > Beijerinckiaceae > Methylobacterium. The sequence goes on from NZ_JAKSXX010000073.1 coordinate 68,893, forward strand.
TCCTAATATTTTAGGACTAGTCCATTGCTAAATCTTCGTCTCAAATAACCCATTTTCTGCATTGACTTGCGCGGATTTCCGGGCGCAGAAATAGAGCCGTCTTTGCTCGGACTGTACGGGTTTGACCTTACGTTTCGCACACGGGTCTTACACGGACAGAATTTGGTGCTATCTTGGCCGGTGGAGTTAATAGCATTTATTGAATAGAGGCCGCGAAGCGATGGAAAACGTTGCGGACGCGAGATCGCTCGTTCGTCTGGTCGAAGACAGTGCCGCGATGCGCGCGACCGTCACGGCCATCCTGGAATGCTCCGGCTTCCGCGTCCGCGAATACGCCAGCGCCGGCGAGCTGCTCTCCGAAGGGGCCCTTCCGGATGCGGATTGCGTCCTCACCGACCTTCGCATGCCGGGTATCGACGGCCTCAGCTTGCTCACTCGTCTTCGCGCCGTCGGTTCGGCGGTTCCCGTCATCGTGGTCACGGGGCACGGCGACGTGTCCCTGGCGGTCCGGGCCATGAAGCTCGGCGCCTGCGACTTCATCGAGAAGCCGTTCGCTCCGGAAACCCTCGTGGAGGCCGTGCGCGCGGCGGTGAGCGAGCCCCGCACGCTCTCGCGCGAGGCACGGCGCGCCCTTGCGCGCGAGCGATTCGCGCGCCTGACACAGCGCGAGGGTCAGGTTCTCGATCAGGTGCTGTTGGGTCTTCGACATCGCGAGATCGGCGATCAGCTCGCGATCAGCCCACGGACCGTCGAGGTCTTCCGCTCGCGAATCATGGCCAAGACCGAGTGTCAAACGGTTCAGGAACTCGTGCGGGTCGCCATCGAGGCCGGGCGCGGCTGATCAAGCACCGTCAATGCGTACGGGCTCGCCCGTATGGAGCAGCCCGGATTTTCGACACGGCAAAGATCTGCAAGACATTCATTCAGCCGCGCAAAGCGGCCAAGACGTCGTCGAGCGCGGACCGGTCCGGTTCCGATTGGCGGCGGACGCAGGAGGGACGCCATGGGAGGCTGGTTTCTCAGCATCCTGTGCACATCTGTCGCCGCCGGTGGCCTCACGGCCGTCGTGGCTGTGCATCCGGACGCCGAGGCGCTTCCGGCAGCGGTCAGCGGCGCGGCGGACTGGTCGGTCCGGACCTTCGGCGATCTGACCCGCGAGCTGGTTGCACCCGCGCCCGAACCGGCGCGCTTCATCACCGCGGTGATCCAGCGCGGCAGCCTGGAGCAGATCGTCACCGCCACCGGGGCCCTCCAGCCGGTCGAGACCGTCGAGGTCGGCTCGCAGCTGCCGGGGCAGATCGCCCGGCTCTTCGTCGACTTCAACGACCGGGTTAAGAAGGGCGACCCGCTCGCCCGAATCGACCAGCGCAGCTTCATTGCCAAGGTCGATCAGGAGCGCGCGGGCCTCGCCGTCACGGTCGCCAACGCCCGGGTCCAGCAGGCCCGGCTCGACCGGGCCCGGATCGACCTCGACAACGCCCGGGGCAATCGAACCGTCCTGTCGGCTAGGCTCGACAACGCCCAGATCCTCGAGGCATCGGCCAAGCGCAACGTCGACCGCAAGGCGCTGCTGAGGGCGCACGAGGCCGCGTCGCTCACAGCGGTCGAGGAGGCCCAGACCGAGTTCGCCTCCCGCGGAGCGCAGGTGCGCGAATCCACCTCGCTGTTGGACCTCAATCGCTTCGCCGTCGATGCCGCGGCGGCCGAGGTCCGCAGGCTCGAAGGCGAAGTCGCGGAGGCACAGGCTTCCATCCCCCTGCGCGAGGCCAGCCTGCGGGCCGCCGAGATCGAACTCGACCGCACCATCATCCGCTCGCCCATCGACGGGGTGATCGTCGGGCGCTTCGTCAACGAGGGCCAGACGCTCGCCACCGGCCTGGAGGCGCGCACCGCCTTCAATGTCGCCAAGAACCTCGCCGAGATGGAGATCCACGCCCGCGTGGACGAGACCGACATCGGGCGCGTCGTGCCGGGACAGCGGGCGACCTTCACGGTCGATGCCTATCCCGGCCGCCGCTTCGAATCCGTGGTCCGCCAGGTGCGCAAGGCGCCGCAGACCACCCAGGGCGTCGTGACCTACACGGTGGTCCTCAAGACCGACAACCGTGACGGCCTGCTCCTGCCGGGCATGACCGCGCTCGCGCGGCTGATCATCCACCGCGACGACGACATCCTCAAGGTGCCGCTCGCCGCTCTGCGGTTCAGGCCCGCCAAGGCGGCCAGGACGGTCACGGCGCCGGCCACCGAGGCGGCAGCGCCGGAGCAGGCCGTGTGGATGCAGGACGCCGCCGGCGCGCTCCGCGCGGTCCCGGTGACCACAGGGGTGTCGGGCGCGGACCAAGTGGCGCTCCGCGAGGGGGCGCTCTCGGAGGGCGACCGGGTCGTCATCGGCCAGGCCGAGCCCGCCGAACCGTCGCGCTTCCTCGGGATAAGGTTGGGGCTATGACCGACGCGATGGTCAGGCTCGACGCGGTCAACCGTGTTTTCCGGATGGGCGACGTGAGCGTCCCGGTCCTGCACGACGTGACCCTGGATGTCGGAAGCGGCGAGTGCGTGGCGGTTGTCGGGCCCTCGGGGTCCGGGAAGAGCAGCCTGATGAACCTGGTCGGCCTCCTGGACCGCCCGACATCGGGCCGCATCCTCGTCGAGGGGGTGGATACGGGGCGGCTGTCGCCGGACCGCTGCGCCGTTCTGCGCAACCGGCGGATCGGCTTCGTCTTCCAGTCCTACAACCTCCTCGGGCGACACAGCGCACTGGACAATGTGCAGCTGCCGCTCCTCTACGCGAAGGTCGGCCGGGTCGAGCGCCGCCGAAGGGCGGAGGCGGCGCTCGAATCCGTCGGCCTCGCCCACCGGGCCGATCATCTCCCGTCGCGCCTGTCAGGCGGCGAGCAGCAGCGCGTCGCCATCGCGCGCGCCCTGGTGACCGACCCGGGCATCGTCCTCGCCGACGAGCCCACCGGGGCGCTCGACAGCAACACCGGCACGGAGATCCTGGCGCTGTTCCGGAACCTCAACCGGGCGGGCCGCACGCTCCTGATCATCACGCACGATCTCGGCGTGGCGGCACGCTGCGGCCGTATCGTCCGGCTGCACGACGGGCGCATCGCCTCCGACCAAGCGAACACCGCACCCGGGCTGGTCCGGGTGCCGGCGTGATGCTGTCCCAGGCCCTCCTGATGGCGCTCGGCTCGCTGCGGCACAACCCGCTGCGCAGCGTCCTCACCATGCTGGGGATCGTGATCGGCGTCGCCTCGGTCGTCACCGTGCTCGCCATCGGGAACGGCGCGCAGACCCAGGTCAACCAGCAGATCCGCGCGATCGGGGCGAACGTCCTGATGATCAATCCGGGGGCCGCCCGCCAGGGTGCGGTCCGCCTGAAGGCGGGGACGCGCACCACCCTCACCGAGGGCGACGTCGATGCCATCCTGGAGCAGGTGCCGCAGATCCGCGCGGCCGCGGGCTCCATTTCCGGCAGCGGACAGGTGGTTCACGAGAACCGCAACTGGAACACGACCCTCAACGGCACCACGGCGAGCCACTTCCTGGTGCGGGACTGGGCGCTCGCGGCCGGCCGCTCCTTCAACGGCACCGAGGAAACCACCGCGGGGAAAGCCGCGATCCTGGGCAGCGTGGTCGCCCGCGAGCTCTTCGCCGACGCCGATCCGATCGGATCGGAGATCCGCATCATGAACGTTCCCTTCGAGGTGGTGGGCGTGCTCGCCCCGAAGAGCCCCGATCAGGACGACGTCGCCTTCGTTCCGCTGTCGACGGCCAAGCTCCGGTTCCTCGGCAGCGCCGGCGGCATGACCCGGGATGCCGTGGCCTACATCATCGCCAAGGCCACCTCGGACGAGAGCATGGTCCGGGCCCGGGAGCTGATCGAGGACCTCCTGCGCCAGCGCCACCACATACCGCCGGACCAGGACGACGACTTCAAGGTCGCGGACCCCGCCGCGGCGGCCCAGGCGCAGCGCGGCGCCACCCGCACCGTCGCCATCCTGCTGACCTCGATCGCCGGCGTCTCGTTGCTCGTGGGAGGCATCAGCATCATGAACATCATGATCGTATCGGTGACCGAGCGGACCCGCGAGATCGGGATCCGGCGCGCCGTGGGGGCCCGGGCCCGGGATATCCGCCTGCAGTTCCTCAGCGAGGCGCTCGTCCTCTGCCTGACCGGCGGCTTGGTGGGCGTCGCTCTGGGGGGCCTTGTCTCCCTGACCGTCGCGCGCTCCGCGGGCTGGACCACCGTCATCGACCCGGGCGCGGTGATTCTCGCGGTCGGGTTCTCCGCGCTGACCGGATTGTTCTTCGGCTTCTACCCGGCCTACCGCGCGTCCAGGCTCAATCCAGTTGATGCACTCCGGGCCGAATGACCGAGCACTGACGGTCTCGCGGCACGGCACGGTGAGGAGGAAACGATGAAATCGGCACTGTGGGGTGAAGCGACGGTGGAGGTCAGGCGGCCGATCCGGCTGTGCCGGTCCGGCCGCGAGAAGCGCGATGACGCAGGAGATCGCCCGACGGCCCGGGAGCGTGAACTGATCGCGCTCATCGCCTTGGGGCATCCTAACAAGGTCATCGCCCACGAGATGGGCATCTCGCCGAATACGGTGCGCGCGCATATCGGCAACATCATGCGCAAGTACAAGCTCCGCAATCGGACGCAGATCGCGATGCTTCTGATGCCGATGCTGCGGTCCGGCGCCGCCGCGATAAGCCGGAATGTGTAGAATGAATTGTTATTACTTACTGGACTGAAATAACTTGCCGTGTCCGAGAGCGAAAGCGTGCGGACCGCTTCCGGCCGGCCAGCTCCCTGCGCCGTCTTCGCTGCCGCAGGCCACGCGCCGGATCGAACCGGGAACGCTCCAGCCGCAGCACGTCCGGAAAGCCCTCCGGGCGCCAAGCCGGTCCGGCCGCGCGCCCTCGCCCCGGGAACCCGGCCGCGTTCCGGGAGACGCGCGTGCCTGCCCCCGCCCCCGGGGAGCGCGGGGCCTTCACGCCGCCCGGACGTAGTCCCAGACCCTGGAGATGACGACCGACCCTTCGCCCACGGACGCGGCAACGCGCTTGACGGAGCCGGCGCGCACATCGCCCACCGCGAAGATCCCGGGGTGCGACGTCGCGTAGGGCGAGTCCGCGCCGACCGCGTCCCCGGTCAGCACGAAGCCGTGGCCATCGAGGGCGATGAGGCCCGAGAGCCAGCGGGTGTTGGGCGCGGCCCCCACCATGACGAACATGGCGCAGGTCGCGATCGTGCGGACCGTCCCGTCGACCAGGCTGCGGATCGTCACGGCTTCGAGGCGGTCATCCCCGTGGAGCAGGCTGACCTCGGAACCGTACTCGATCGTGATCGCCGGGTCCGCTTCCAGACGGCTCGAGAGATAGCGCGACATCGAGGCCGCCAGCGACGGCCCGCGGACCAGCAGGCGGACGTGCCGGGCCGAGCGACTGAGAAACATCGCCGCCTGCCCGGCGGAGTTGCCGCCGCCGATGATGATCGTCTCGGCGTTCCGGCAATAGCGCGCCTCGATCTCCGTCGCGGCGTAATAGACGCCCGCGCCCTCGAACGCCTCGAGCCGATCGATCGGCAGGCGCCGGTATTGGACGCCGGTCGCGACGATGACGGCCCGGCCCCGGACACGCTGATCATTCTCGAAGGTCGCGCAGAAGGCCCCGTCCTCGAGCCGCTCCAGCTTCGCCACCCGCCGCGGCATCGCGAACCGGGTCCCGAACTTCATCGCCTGGACCTCGCCGCGCCAGACGAGATCGGCCCCGGAGATGCCCGTCGGAAATCCCATGTAGTTCTCGATGCGGCTCGACGTGCCGGCTTGGCCGCCGACCGCGACGTCCTCGACCACCAGGGCGCGCAGCCCCTCGGCGCCCGCGTAGACCCCGGCCGCCACGCCGGCCGGCCCGCCACCGACGATGAGCACGTCGAAGGCCTCGTCATCGATGAGGTTGTAGTTGAGGCCGAGCAGTTGGGCGACCTTGTCGGGCGTCGGGTCCGTCACGACGATGTCGCGTCCGAAGATCACGGCCGGCTGGCCGGAGGCGATCGCGCAGGTGCGTGCGACCGCGCCGGCCTCCGGGCTTCCGAGGGCATGGGATCGGTAGGGAAGGCGGTTGCGGCTCGCGAATTCGGCGATCCGCCGGACGGCCCGGTCGTCGTCCTCGCCGAGGAGCACCAACGTGCCGTCGCGCGCGTCGAGCTGGCGCCGGCGCCGCGCGGCCAGAACCGTGATGACGATGTCCGACATCTCGGGGATCTCGGACATCAGACGCAGCATCTCCAGCCGCGGCACCTCGACCACGGCGGTATCCCGGACCGCCCGCATCGGCATCGACCAGTTGCCGCCGTTCAGGAACGCGATCTCGCCCATGAACTGGGTCGGCCCGAGGGTGAACGGAAGGTGACGCTCGCCCGTGAAGGGATTGACCACCTCGATCTCGCCGGCTTCGACGTAGACGAACCGGTCGGCAGGCTCGCCCGCGCGCGCCAGGAACGTCCCGGCCGGGTAGTGCCGTTCGACGCCGGCAGCCTGAAGCGCCGCGATATGCGATGCCGCGAGGGGCACGCGCTGCATCTCGCGCAGGTCCCGGCCGATCGTCTCCATGTCGCGTCTCCCGTGCATCCCGGCCGCTGGGGCGCAGCGCCCGATCCGGACTCGCCCCGACGCGGACCGGACCCCTGGCTCGCAGCGGAGGCCGGATCGGTTCAGCGCGCCGTCACGCGCCGCCCCGCAGGGTCCGGTCGAAGAGCGCGAGCATCTCGGTCCAGCCACGCTCGGCGGCGGCGTGATCGTAGACGGGAAAGTCCGGCATCATCCAGCCATGCGCGGCCGGATAGGTGCGCGTCGTATAACGGACGCCGGCCTGCGTCAGGGACTTCTCCAGCCGCTCGGCCATCGCGGGCGGGTAGCTGCCGTCGGCCTCGGCCGCCGCGACGTAGACCTCCGCCTCCAGCTTCGGCGCGAACAGGTGGGGGCTCGTCGGCGCGTCGGTCGCGAGGTTGCCCCCGTGAAAGCTCGCCGCGGCCGCGAACCGGTCGGGATAGGTTCCCGCCGCCGCCAAAGCCATGCCGCCCCCCATGCAGAAGCCCACCGCACCGATCCTGCGGCCCGCAACGTCGTCGCGCGTATCGAGGTAGCCGAGGAAGGCCTGCGTATCCCCGGCGGCCTTGTCGTTGCCGGTCGTGGCCATCAGCGGGCCGAGGACGGCGCGGAAGTCGCCCGCGAACACCTCCCTGGGCACGAACGGTCCGTAGGGTCCGTAGCGGTAGAAGAGATCCGGCAGCAGGACGACGTAGCCCGCCCCGGCGAGCCGCTGCGCCATGTCGACCATCGCCGGCCGGATGCCGCCGGCGTCCATGTAGAGGATCACCGCAGGCCATGGTCCGCCGCGGTCTGGTGTCATGACGTATGCCGGGCAGTCCCCATCGCGGGTCCGGATCGTGACGGCTGCGTTCGGCATCGGGCGGTCCTGGGCCGGAGGGCGGAAATGTCCGCTTCGAACCCCTTACGACCGTCGGTGGACCGACCGCAAACCATCCCGGTCGGTCGGAGCGGCCGCCCGAGGCCGTCCTTTGCAGCGGATCATCGCAAATCGACGTTGTGACGGGAGCCGGATCGTTCCGCCGGCCGCGGCTTACAGGAACCCGGGTGGCTTCGGCAGTGTTGTCGTCGGCCGTGTCAGCATGCGCGACACGTCGAAAGCTGCTGCCTTTGGACGGCTATGCCAAAACGCATCGCGAAGAACATGTCGATTACCCCCGAGCGTCTGCAGTTCATCCACGTGTTCGGGTTCCAGGTGCGCCCATGAGCGCAGTCGAACCGGACGATACCGACGATCCGCCGCGTCTCTCGACGGGCAGCGCCGGGCTCGACGACATCCTGGGCGGCGGCCTCGACGCCAACCGCATGTACCTCTACGAGGGCCGACCGGGGACGGGCAAAACCACGATTGCCTTGCAGTTTCTGATGGAGGGTGCCCGGCGGGGAGAGCGGGTCCTCTACATCACGCTGTCCGAGACCCGGCAGGAACTGCGGCTCGTCGCCAACCGCCATGGCTGGTCGCTCGATGGGGTCGACGTGTTCGAACTGGTCCCGCCGGAGACCAGTCTCGACCCGGATCGCGAGCTGACCGTGTTCCATCCGGCCGAGATGGAGCTCAATGAGACCACCAAGCTCGTCTTCGACAAGGTCGCGGAGACGAACCCCTCGCGTGTCGTGTTCGACAGCCTGTCCGAGCTGCGGCTGCTGGCGCAGAGCCCCCTCCGCTATCGTCGCCAGGTCCTGGCACTCAAGCACTTCTTCACCCGCCGACAATGCACCGTGATCCTGCTCGACGATCTCACGTCCCAGGACAACGATCTTCAGCTTCACTCGATTTCCCACGGCGTCGTTCTCCTGGAACAACTTGCGATCGACTACGGCGCCGAGCGCCGGCGCCTCCGTGTCGTGAAGATGCGCGGCATCAAGTTCCGGGGCGGCCATCACGACTTCACCATCGAGAAGGGCGGCCTCGCGATCTACCCGCGGCTCGTCGCCGCCGAGCACCAGAAGAGCTTCGTCGGCACGTTCGCCTTGAGCGGCATCCCCGAACTCGACCAGCTGCTGGGCGGCGGCCTCGAATTCGGCACGAACGTTCTGCTCCTCGGTGCGGCCGGGGTGGGAAAGTCCTCCCTGGCCCTCGCGTATGCCATCGCATCCGCCAAACGCGGCGAACCGGCGGCATTCTTCGCCTTCGACGAGGGACGGGGCACGCTGGAGGCGCGGGCCAAGTCGCTCGGTCTCGGGCTAGAGCCCGTGCTCGCGTCCGGATTGCTGACCTTCCAGCAGATCGATCCGGCCGAACTGTCCCCCGGCGAGTTCGCGGCCACCGTCCGGCACAGCGTCGAGGTCGACGGCGCGCGCGTCGTCGTGATCGACAGCCTCAACGGCTACCTGAACGCGATGCCGGACGAGCGCTTCCTCATCCTGCAGATGCACGAGCTTCTGAGCTATCTCGGCCAGCAGGGGGTGCTGACGGCCCTGGTTCTCGCTCAGAACGGGCTTGTCGGCCCCATGGATACGCCGATCGACCTCAGCTACCTGAGCGATGCCGTGCTGATGCTGCGCTACTTCGAGGTGAGCGGCACCGTCCGGCGCGCCCTCTCGGTCGTGAAGAAGCGCAGCGGCAGCCACGAGCACACGATCCGGGAGTTCCTTCTCGGTCCGGACGGCATCACGGTGGGGCGTCCGCTGCCCAACTTCAGCGGCATCTTCACGGGCACGCCGCGTTACGACGGCGACAACGCACCCCTCATGGTGGTCGATGAACACCACGATCGTTGAAGGGGGCAACCTACGCGTTCTCGTCCACGCGCCGATCGGGCGGGATGCCCCCGCCTCCGCGGACCTGCTCCGCCGCAGCGGCCTGACGGCCGAGATATGTCCCACGCTGCCGCAGCTGGTCGAAGGCATCGCGGCGGGTGCGGCGGCGGTGTTCGTCGCCGAGGAGGGGCTGTTCGGCAAGGATCTGTCTGCCCTGTTCGCTTTCGTGGAGGGCCAGCCCGCGTGGTCGGATCTGCCGTTCGTGGTGCTGACCAGCCGACAGGATCAGCCGGCCGTCGCCGCCTGGCGTCAGCGCTTGCTGGCCGCCCTGCGCAACGTCTCGCTGCTGGAGCGGCCGGTGCAGGCGATCACGCTGACGAGCACGATCCAGGCCGCCGTGCGGGCGCGCCAGCGCCAGTATCAGGTCCGCGCCCTGCTGGAGGCCCGTGAGCAGGCGGCCCAGGAGCTGGAGGCCCTCGTGGTCGCCCGCACCCGGGAGCTCGAGGAGGCGAACCGTCAGCTGCAAAGGCAGATGGCGGAACGGGCCCGGGTCGAGGAGAGCCTGCGGCAGGCCCAGAAGATCGAGGCGATCGGTCAGCTCACCGGGGGCGTGGCGCACGACTTCAACAACCTGCTGATGGTGGTCTCCGGCGGCCTCGAGATGCTGGATCGGCAGGCCGACCCGACGCGGCGCCGGCGCCTCATGGACGGCATGCGCCAGGCCGCCGAACGCGGCGCCGGACTGACCCGCCAGCTCCTGGCGTTTTCGAGGCGGCAGGCGCTGAGGCCCGAGCCCGTCGACCTCGCGCGGCAGATCGGGGCCATGCGTGAGCTGCTCGACCGCAGCCTCCGGGGCGACGTGCATGTCCGGCTCGAATTCGCCGACGATCTCTGGCCGGTCGAGGTCGATCCCGGCGAGCTCGAACTCGTCATCCTGAACCTTGCGGTGAACGCGCGCGACGCGATGCCGGACGGTGGGACGATCGTGGTCCGGGGCGAGAATGCGCCTGCCCGCTCCGACGACGGCTCCGGCGACCGGGTCGGCGATTCCGTGCGGCTCTCGGTCATCGACACCGGGACCGGCATGCCGCCGGAGGTCAAGGAGCGCGTGTTCGAGCCCTTCTTCACGACGAAGGACATCGGCAAGGGCTCGGGGCTCGGCCTTCCGCAGGTCTACGGGTTCGCGACCCAGTCGGGGGGGACGGTGCGGATCGAGAGTGCGGTCGGCCGGGGCACGCGCGTCATCCTGATCCTGCCGCGGTCCAACCGGACCCCCGCCGCCGAGCAGTCGCATCTGATCGACCTGCATCTCGATCGGCCGAAGACGGGCTCGATCGGGAACGTGCTTCTTGTCGAGGATGACGACGAGGTTGCGGCGCTCGTGAACGAGATGCTGGCCCATCTCGGCTACGAGGTCATCCGCGTCGCCAGCGCCCAAGCCGCGTTGGGAGCGCTGGCGAACGGGCGCAGGATCGACATCGTGCTGTCCGACATCATGATGCCGGGCGGCATGAACGGGATCGATCTGGCCCGGGAGCTGCGCCGGCGGCGCGCCGCGCTGCCGGTGCTGCTGACCAGTGGCTACGCGGAGGCGGCGAAGCGGGAGGCGGATGCCGAGGGCGTCGGTATCCTCCCCAAGCCCTACCAGTTGGGCGAGCTCGCGGTCGCCCTCCAGGCGACCCGGGACCAGAGCCCGGCTTACGTCCATCCGCTGCCGTCTCGCTGACGCGCGGATCCGCGGCCGCTCCCGCCGCCCTGAGCGGTCAGGCTGGTCGTCGGGCGGCCGCGCAGGCTTCCGGCGCGCGCCGGGGTCCATGCCACCGTCATGACGACGCGATCATCCCCCTGACGGGCACGCGGATTCCGGGGCGGCCCGCGTGGGCGCCACGGAGGCGGCACCGGCCTTCGAGACGGGGCGCCGCGGGCCTGTCCGACTACGCGGCCATCGTCGAGTCGACGGTGCGGCGCGCCCGGCCCGTCATCCTCACGGCGGCCGCCGCCATACTGGCCTTCATCCCGTTGACCCACTCGGTGTTCTGGGGAGCGCTGGCCTACGTGCTGATCGGCGGCGTCGGGGTCGGGACCCTGCTGACCCTGCTGACCCTGCTGTTCCTGCCGGCGCTCTACGCCCTGTGGTTCCGGGTGGCGCGGGAGCCCGGCCGGGCGGGCGTCGCATCCGCCGCCGACGCGATGCCGGCGCAGGCGGCCCCGTGACCGGGCCTGACCGGGCAGCGCGCGCCGCTCCCTTCTTTAGATGATGGAACGCATTTATATAGCCCGCAGGAACGCCGGAGGATCAGGCAATGCCCAGGGTCTCGCAGGAGCAGGCCAAGCTCAACCGCCGACGCGTCGTCGAGGTCGCCGCCTCCCTGTTCCGGGAGCGCGGTCTCCACGGCGTCGGGGTCGCCGACATCATGGCCTCCGCCGGGCTCACCCATGGCGGGTTCTACGGCCAGTTCGCCAACAAGGAGGCGCTCGCGGCAGAGGCGTTCGACACCGCGCTTGCCGAGGACAACCGCGGGGACCTCGACACCCTCGTGGCGAACTACCTGTCCCTCGGGCACGTCCGGTCGCCTGGCCGGGGCTGTCCGCTCGCCGCCCTGGCCAACGACGTGGCACGGGAGCCGCCGGGCAGCCCCGTCCGGGCGCGGTTCACCCGGGGCGTCGAGGGCCTGGCCGCCATCCTCGCCGGCCTGACGCCCCGGGGGGCCAAGGAGCGTCGCAGGCAACGGTCCCTGGCGACCCTGGCGACGCTGGTCGGCGCCATCGTGCTGGCGCGGGCGGTCGACGACGAGGCGCTGGCGGGTGACCTGATCGAGGCCGCACAGGCCTCCGTCACCGCGTGAGGTTGACGAAGCCGGGGCGGTCCGCACCGCCCGCGGCGGCGGCCCCGCTCTGAACGCGCGGTCGAGCCCGCCCGCGGGGCCGGGATACAGAGTGATCGCCCGCTCGTTGGCGCCCGGGCCTGGCGCGGCCGTTCTGCCAAACCCGCCCGCCGCGCGACCGGCGAAGGGACCGCGCGCAGCGCGCCGATACCGGTGCGCCATCCAGCCCGGCGCCGGGCGGGGCCGCCGACGAGGATCGCCCCGGCTCACGCCTCGGTGACGTGGACCTCGACCGCCATGTCGTGGAAGTCGCCCGGAAGCCCGATGAAGCTGCCGACCACCGGCATGGCCTGCCGGATGTCCCGCGCGACCGCGACCGGGATCAGATTCGCGCCGCCCATCCTGCGATTGGTCGGATCGAAGGTGATCCAGCCGGCACCGGGAACGTAGACCTCGCCCCAGGCATGGGTCGATCCGGCATCCGCGGAGCCGACGAGGGTCCGGGTCGGGTCGTGGAGGTAGCCCGAGACGATCCGGGCCCCGAAGCCCAGGCTCCGAACGGCCTCGACGAACAGGGTCGCGAGATCCCGGCAGGAGCCCTGACGGATGGAAAGGGTCTGGTCCGGGGCCTGCGTGCCCTCATCCTCCCGAGCCCTGTAGGCGATGCTGTCGGCGACGCCGGCGTTCAGGTCCTGGAGCAGCGAGAGCGTGTCGGTCGGGTCGGAGGCGACGAACCCCCGGGCCCAGGCGCGCAGGCGCCCGTCATCCGGGTATTGCTGGACGGTCAGGGCACCGAGATCGGTCCACGCGTCATCGGAATAGAGGAACGGATAGGTGATCGCCGACGCGGCGATGTCGAAGACCGGATAGACCGCTGCGGAGAGCTCGACCCGGGCGACGCTGTCGATCACCAGCGTGTCGGCCGGCGCCCCGAAGGTCGCCGTCGCGATGGCGTTGCCGAAGACGTCGTAGGCCCAGTGCAGGGTGCCGTCGGGCGTCAGCGTCACCGCGTTGGCCACGAGACGCACGTCCTGGCTCTCCCGGGGCCGCAGCATCAGCCGGTGAGGCCCGAGGCTCACGGGCCGCGCATAGCGATACAGGGTCCGGTGATGGATCTGCAGCGTGACCATTCGGCGATCCTCGGGTCCGGAAGGGCGGGCGACACCGTCGGCGCCCGCGTCCGCACCCGGTCGGGCGGCGGATCCGCGGACTCACCGCACGCGGAGCGCCGTGTTCCTCGTGCGATACGGCCTTTCGGGACCAGCGTCGAATGACGCCCGCCAGCGGATCGCGGCGGTCCGGATCCCGCGACAACGCGGTCGTCTCCGCGTCCGCCGGGAGCGGCGGGGGGTCGGCGGCCGGTGGGTGATCCGCGCGTCCTCAGAACACGGCGTGGTCGCCCCGCTCCGCGATCACTTCGCTCCGGACCAGGCGCGCGTAATGGTCAAACAGCGTGTCGGAGCCCGTGGACGGCGTGGCGGCCGCATCATAGCGCCCGGTCGCCGGATCCAGGACCAGCATGGACTCGGTGGCGTAGTAGCGCCCGATGCGGGCAAGTTCCGCCTTGGCCGCCAGCGCCGGCATCACCCGTCCGAGGGTGGCCAGGATCGCGATGATCACGTCCAGCATCACCACCGGCACATGGGTGAACCGCGGCTCTCGCCCGAGCAGGGCGAACAGCCGCTCGCCCTGCGCCCTCGGCGTGACCGCGTCCCCCGGTCCGCCGATCGGGAGGATGCGATTGCGCCGGCCCGCATGGTCGATGCAATCGGCGAGGTAAGCGCCCAGGTCGTCGTCGCTGATCGGCTTGCAGGCGGTCTGCAGGCCGTCGCCGAAGACCAGGAACGCCTTGCCCCGTCTCAATCGGTCGAGCTGCCCCGAGAGCGATTTGAAATAGGCCGTGGGCCGCACGATCGTGTAGGCGAGGCCCGAGGCGGCCAGCTCGGCCTCGAAGGCGAGCTTGGCGTGCTGAAAGGCGAGTCTCGGCTTCTGGACGCAGATCGCCGAGAGCAGGACCATCTGCGTCACGCCGGCAGCCCGGCTCGCCTGCAAGGCGCTCACATGCGCCCTGTAGTCGATCGCCCAGGCATCGTCGGGTGATCCGGTGCGCGAGGCGAGGCACGAGACCAGGACGTCGAACCGCTCGCCGCGGAGGCCGTCGCGGGCGAGCGACGCCGGATCGGTCACGTCCCCGAACCGCAGGGCCGCGCCGGGGAGCGCGCCGGCGGGATCAGAGCCCTGCGCGTTGCGCCGGACGAGGCAGACGACCTCATGACCGCGGGACACCAGCGCCCGCACGGTCGCCCGGCCGATGGTCCCGGTGCCGCCGAGGACGAGGACGCGGCGCGGTGGTGGGCCGTCCGGCCTCTGCGGGTTCACCGGCGCTGGCTCCGGGCGGGCGGATGCCCGGCATGGATGGTCATCGTCGGCCGGTCCGCTCGTCTGCAAAGCCGCGCCCCACCCGCTCGGAACGGGCGCTCCCCGGGAGAGGCGGCGCCGGAGGGTCGTTGCCCCGGCTCGTCAGTATAGGGGGGTTCCGGCGCCCGGTCTGCCGCCGGACGATGACGGGCTGACCGCTCCGCCGTCCGCGGCACCGGTTTCAGCCCGTGCGGGACCCACCCCGCCGACCGCCGACGGGAGCGGCCTCCTCCCATTCGCGATCCTGCTCCGCGAGCCGGGCGGCACGACGGGCCGCGATCGCCTCCACCGCCGCCGCCGGCGCGTCCCCGGAGTCCTCCGCGGGCCGAGGCGCGATCGGCCGCCCCGCTCCGAGGAAGCCGGCGAGCGCCGCGACGATGCGATCCACATCGCCGGACGTCACGCGTCCCGTGCCGAGGAGGTCGTCCCGTGAACGGCCGGCGAGGTCCGCGCAGGACCCTCCGGCGAGGCCCAACGCCGCGATGGCGTCCGCATCCAGGGGCAGGCTGCCGACCGGCATATCCCGCAACCGGCCGAGCCGCCGGTCCCGGGTTGCCTCGGCCGCGTGGATCGCGCGCGCGCCCGGCAACCCGCGTGCGATCTCGCCGAGGAGGAACGTCCGCAGGCGCTCGAGCCGGACCGGGCCGAACTTCCTGATCCCGGTGATCGCGTCCGGCGAGGACCCGGCCAGATGGCCGAGGTCCCGGAACCCGGCCTTGCGCAGGCGGGAACGCAGGGAGGCCGTCAGGAGGCCGCGGCCGAAGCCCGATGCCGTGAGCTGCTCCATCGTGTCGGGGGGCAGGTCCTCGAACAGGGGGAGCCGCGCCCCGACCTCGGCGAAGAGGGTGTCGAACCGGATGGCGCGGGATGATCGGCGGGGCATCGCCGTTGCGGATACGGCGATCTCCGGATGCCGGCAACGGGCGGCCGGCTCGGACAGCCGGAGGGTCCGCGGGCCGGCCCGATGGCCGGCGCCGCAAGGTGCGTGACCGGGCTCCCGGAGCGGGCATCCGTCCCGGTCGAGGGGTCTCCTTCCCGAACCGGTCTTCGGCTTGGCATCCGAGTTGCTGATGCCTCCGGGACGCGTCCGGAAACATCCATGACTGTGCAGATCTCCCCGCCTTCCGTGGCGGACGACAAAATCGGGCGCCCCGGGCTCGGCCTCGCCCTCACGGCGATCCTGATCGTCTTCTACTTCGGCTTCGTCGGGCTCGGCGCCTTCGCGCCGGCCGTCCTGGCCAGACCCCTGGTCGAAGGCGGCACGGTGACGATCGCCTTCGCGTACGGTCTGTTCGTCATCGCCCTCGGCGTCGCCCTGACCGGGATCTACGTGCTCGTCGCGAACCGCGCGGGCGTCCGATGACCGTTTCGGCGTCGCGCCGCGCGCTGGCGGGTCTCGCCGCCCTCGCAACTGCCCTCGCACCGGCACCCGCGCTCGCGCAGACGGGGGCGGCCGGCGGCCTCAACCTCACGGCGATCGCGCTCTTCACCACCGTCGTGGTGGGCACGCTGTTCATCACCTACCGGGCGGCGAAGCGGACGCAATCGGCGTCGGACTTCTACACGGCCGGAGGACGGATCACCGGATTCCAGAACGGTCTCGCGATCGCCGGCGACTTCATCTCGGCGGGCGCCTTCCTGGGGCTCGCCGGCCTCGTCTACGGGAACGGGTTCGACGGGCTGATCTATGCGGTCGGCTACACGACCGGGCTGCCGATCGTCGTCTTCCTGATGGCGGAGCGCCTGCGCGCGCTCGGCCGCTTCACCTTCACGGACGTCGCCTGCACGCGCCTTCAGGAGAAGCCGATCCGCATCTTCGCGGCCTCGGCCTCCCTCGTGGTGATCGCGTTCTACCTCATCGCCCAGATGGTCGGGGGCGGTCAGCTCATCCGCCTGCTGCTCGGCCTCGACTACCTCTATGCGCAGTTCATCGTGGGGATCCTGATGATCTGCTACGTCCTGTTCGGCGGCATGGTCGCGACGACGTGGGTGCAGATCACCAAGGCCGTGCTGTTCCTCATCGGCGGCACGGTGATCGCACTTCTGGTCATGGGCCATTTCGGCTTCGATTACGGGGCGCTGCTCCGGCAGGCGGTCTCGCGCCACCCCCGCGGGGAGGCGATCCTGACGCCGCAATTCCTGTCGCGCGATCCGGTCTCGGCGATCTCGCTCGGCCTCGCGCTGATGTTCGGGACCGCCGGCCTCCCCCACATCCTGATGCGCTTCTTCACGGTGCCCGACGCCCGGGCGGCCCGCGTCTCGGTGTTCTGGGCGTCCGTCTGGATGAACTACTTCTTCGCGCTCGTGTTCGTCATCGGGTTCGGAGCCCTGGCCCTCGTGGCGAAGAACCCGGCCTACGTGAACGCCGCCGGCGGCCTGATCGGCGGCGGGAACATGGCGGCGATCCACCTCTCGCACGCGGTCGGCGGCGACCTGATGCTCGGGTTCATCTCCGCCGTCGCCTTCGCGACGATCCTCGCCGTCGTCGCCGGCCTGACGCTCGCGGGCGCGACCGCGGTGTCGCACGACCTCTATGCCAGCGTGTTCCGGCGCGCCGGCGCCAGCGAGGCCTCCGAGGTTCGTGTCTCGCGCTACGCCACCGTGATCCTGGGGATCGTGGCGATCGGGCTCGGCATCGCGTTCCAGAACCAGAACGTGGCCTACATGGTGAGCCTGGCGTTCTCCGTCGCCTGCTCGTCGACGCTGCCGCTCCTGATCCTCGTCCTGTACTGGCCGGGGCTCACGACGCGCGGCGCGGTGGCCGGGGGATGCGTCGGCCTCGGGACAGCGCTGCTCTTCACCGTCCTGGGCCGCCCGGTCTGGGTCGGCGTGCTGGGCTACGCGACCCCGATCTTCCCGATCGATCCGCCGACGATCGTGACGATGCCGCTGGCGTTCCTGGTCTGCTATGTCGTGTCGGTGACGGACAGGAGTCCGCAGGCACGGATCGATCACCAGCGGAGCGCCTCGATCGGCCGGACAGCGCCGCCCGTGCCGGCGGCCGCGGAATGAACCCGCCGAGGATCACGCCATGATGAAGCTGATCAGCGCCACGCCGAGCCCCTATGCCCGCAAGGTGCGGATCGCGCTCGCCGAGAAGGGCATCCCCTTCGCGCTGGAAACGGAGGTGCCCTGGCACGGCACCTCGGTGACCCCGCAGTACAATCCGCTGGAGAAGCTGCCGGTGCTCATCCTCGAGGACGGGAGCGCCGTCTACGAGTCGCACTACATCGTCGAATGGATCGAGGCGAAGTACCCGACGCCGCCGCTCGTGCCGGCCGATGTCGACGGCCGGCTCCTCGCCCGCAAGTTCGAGGTGCTGTGCGACGGCACCTGCGACGCGTTCGTGCTGATGTTCTTCGAGCAGATGCGCGAGCCGGGACGGCAGAGCCCGGAATGGATCGCCCGGCAGCGGCGGAAGGTCGACGGCGGGGTCCGCGAGATCGCACGCCTGATCGGCACCCGCGAGTACGCGGTGGGCGACAGCTTCGGGCTCGGCGACATCGCGGCGGGGACGGTCGTCGGGTATCTGGACGTCCGCTGGCCGGATTATCCGTGGCGCGCGCAGCACCCGAACCTCGCCGCCTACAGCGATCGCATGGAGCGCCGGCCCTCCTTCCAGGCGACGAAGCCCACGCCGCAGCGGATCACCGAGAAGGTGGTGTAGCCGGCACGCCCGTCGTCGCGCGCGGCACCGCGAAGGCCCTGAAGGTCCCTGCGAAGGGTTCCTCCCGGCGCGAAGACAGGCCCATCGGCCCCCGCAGGCCTGTCCGGCCCGCGAAAAGGCGGTCTCGGCCCCGAGAACGGGTGTCGTCCGGGGTCCGAAGCTCTCGGAGGACGCTCAGAACCGGCGAGCCGCCACGTTCAGGAGCCGCCCGGAAGGCGGGTTCCCGCGGGCGGCTCGGCGCGCGCCCGCGACGGCTCAGGAGGCGAGGACCAGATCGTCTTCCCGCACGGCACGCTCGCCGGTCGCGGACTTGATCCGATAGGTCGGCTCGCCCGACCGGTCGTCCGGCATGAGCCGAACCACCTCGAAGGAGCCGTCGACGATGGCCTTGTTGCCGGCGTAGATGGTCCCGATCTGCCGGACGCTTTGACCGACCTTGAACTTGTGAGACATGTCACGTCCTCCAGAGGAATGGCGATGAAGGGGGCCGGGACCGGCCTAGCGCCGGGCCTTGGCCTTGCGGGCCGCGAAGCGCGCGTCGCGCGCGGCCTTCTGCTCGGCGGCGAGGGCTGCCTGCCGCTCGGCCTTCTCGGCTGCCTGCCGGATGAGGTCCGCCGCGGCACGCTCGCGGGCCGCCAGGGCTTCCGCTTCGCGCTCGGCCTCGGCGGCGTGACGGGCGATGTCCCGTTCGGAGATCCGCACGTCGCGGGCCTGGACGACGGCCTGCCGCGCAGCCTGCCGCGCGAGAACCGCCGGATCATCAGCCGCCGGGCGCGCCCGGAACCGGGCAAGGGTCGCCTGCCGCGCCAGGGCGACCGCCTCGAGGCGATCGGCGAGCTGATTGGTTTTGAATTGACCCACGTAGATTCCTTATGCGCACCGCGGCTCGGCCGGGTGGCGAGAAACAGATGAAGCCGCTCACAAGCGAGCGGCTTCGAAACGCGTCGTCAGCGGAGGAGCGAGGCTCAGGCGGCCTGGAGGTTGCCGGCCGACTGCTTGCCGGTGCGGCGGTCGGACTCCATCTCGTAGGAGATCTTCTGCCCCTCGACCAGGTTGCGCATCCCGGCGCGCTCGACGGCGGAGATGTGCACGAACACGTCCTTGCCGCCGTCATCCGGCTGGATGAAGCCGAAGCCCTTGGTGTCGTTGAACCACTTAACGGTGCCGATGCTCATAGGTATTCCATATCTATTTAGGCGAACGAATGGGACGACCGCGTGCATTGCACGCGGTCGGTCTCTGGTCGTCGAAAATGGGAGAGATGCAGAACGCGCGCCCTGTTCAGGCGGTGCGGCCGAATATCTGGCCAAAAGTCGATGACCCATTGGTACGCCATCCGCGAGACAATCACAACCACGCATCCGATGGGGGCAGACATGCAGGCAGTACCGATAACCTCAGGCCCGCGCGCCGTGCTGTGCTTGACCGCGGAGGATGCCGACGCACGCTGATCCGGACGGGGGCAGTCTTGAAGCCGACCGGTTCGGCGGCCGTGACGCCAGGGAAAGGCGCCGGCCGCGCGTGAACGGGGAGGCGCTGGCGCGCCCGAACCCACCGCGTGAGGCCCGTCTCCCGTCGCGGCAACAGCCGGGGTCGTCCAGCCGCGCAGGTGTTTTAGCCGTATCCCGAAAGGTGGCTTGGGGTTTTCGGAAACAGATGATGCCGATTCGAGGCGCTGGACCATCGTCCTGGCGTCGATTTCCGGAATGCTGTTCTAGCGCCGCGTTCCGAGACGGTGCATAGAACCTCATCCCTCCGCGCAATTGTGTGCTTTGGGCCGCAGGACGGAGGCCGAGATGGCTCGCGAATTCACGACCGGCAAAGCTCAGGCCGTTACGCCCGAGGACTTCAACGAGCGTGTGAAGCGCCTGCTCGCCGACAAGCCGGACCCCCGCAAGGCCGAGCCGAAAGGCAAGACCTTCAAGTCCGGCAATCCGTTCACCCGCGCCTGAGAGCGCGACCGCCGGCATCGACCGGGCTCACGGGACCGCAACGATGCCGGCGTCCGCTCAGCCGCGGACGCCGACTGCCCTCGATCTTTCGGGCCTGCCCGCGCCGCTGACCGGCCGGGCGCTATGCCGGCCGGTCAGCGGCCCGCGCCTCACCCTCGGCCGGAGGTCTTCGCGGCCCCGGCAACCGTACCCTTGGTCGACGGTGCCGCCGCGATGGTCTTCGGCACGGCCTTCTTCGGCTTCTTGGTCTCGCGGTTGCCGCGCGGCTTCTCGGTGGCCATGATGTCGCTCCTCGTTGGCATCGCAGGCGGAATGCCGCCCTCAGGGGTCAATCGTCGGCTCGTCCCCGAGCAATCTGACCGAGGTCGCGATCGGGGTGTCCGGCGGCCCGACATGGGCCACGAATCGGGCACGCGACCAGAGCTCGACGCGCTCGCCGTCGCTCAGGTGCAGGGCGCGTTCAGCCGCTTCCGCGTCGGTGTCGGCCTCGATCAGTATGGTTGATCTGACGCTGCCATCGGGCGCGAACCGGTACGCGCGATACGGCGAGATCGCACAGGAGGACCGGCGGCCGGTCGGGAAGCTCACGACGTCTGCCATCCGCGCGTCCGCCCCCTCCAGGCCGGGGACGCCCGCCACAGGCCGCTGGAGCCTGAGGCCGCCTGTCCCCGATGCGGGCATCCTGCGCCCCTCTGCGCGGCAAAGATAGCCCGGGCGGCGGGAATGGCGCGGCACGGGCGTGCCCGGCACGCCCGGTCGGGTTTCGTGCAATCGCCTGCTGACGGCCCCCCGGCTTATGCCTATTACGGAACGGTCGGCCCGGACAGGCGGTTCGTGCCTCATGGCGAGCCGCTTAGGCGAGCCGACGATAGAAACAATTAGGACATCGCGATGGCTACCGGCACTGTGAAGTGGCTCAACGAGACCAAGGGCTACGGCTTCATCCAGCCCGACGACGGCGGCAAGGACGTGTTCGTCCACATCTCCGCCGTGGAGCGCGCCGGGATGCGCAACCTGATCGAGGGGCAGAAGGTCTCCTACGACGTCGAGGCCGACCGGCGCAGCGGCAAGGAAAGCGCCGCCAATCTGAAGAGCGCCTGAGCCTCCCCATTCCGGACACCGGCCAACGCACGGCGTTGCGCCCCGGGTGATCGGACCCCTATCGTCATTGCCGCGAGCCAGGTTGGGTATCGGCTCGCGCCAATGAAACCGGCGGCCGCCCGATCTCGGGTGCCGCCGACGTCACGGTCCCGGGACGGGCGGGCCCGGAGGCATCACGTGCGCGTGGCGGCCGGCGACCTTCCACACCGGCAGCGCCCCCTCGCGGGCGAACATGGCGAAGGCCTCGACCACCTCCCACCGGTCGAACGCCCGCATCCCGTCCACGGCGCGGCCGACGATGCAGGCTCCTTCGACGGCCGGCGTGGTCGGCGACCGATTCTCCAGCGCGAACATGACGCCCGCCCGATCGGGCCTCAGCGCATCCGGCAGCGCGCCGATCTTGCGCCACAGGCAGTACCACCGGGCGCAGGCCTCCGGGCGCTCGCGGTAGATCCCGCACGCCGAGCCGGTGTTGTGGTGACACAGGAGCCCCGCCGGCTTGCCGAGCGCTTCGATCGCCAGGATCCGGCAGCAGACCGTGCATGAGCCGCAGGATCGCGCTGCGGCGCGCGTCTCGGCCGTCTGCGGCGATGTCTCTCGGCCGCCGCCGCGACCACGCGTGTCCCTTACGATGAGGCCGTCCTCGCTGCTACAGGGGTGCGATCCGCGCTGCGCGGTGCGGAACGCCGTCGATGCCGGATGAGGCCACGCTCTGGGACCTCGTCATCGACGAGCGCATCGCGATCGAGGACCTCAGTGCCGCGGTCGATCTCTACCTCGCCGACCCGACCACGCAGGATCACCCGATCGGGCCGCACCACAGCCTCGATCTGGCTGCGGCCGTCGCGGCCCACGCCGTCGCACCCGCCACGATGCGCGACGGCGAGGCCGACGAACCGGCGCGGCGCATGGCTGTGCGCGCCGCCCTGCTCATGGCCAGGCCCACGGCCCGGGCGCGCCCCCGTGGGGGCCAGGCCCCGGGTGGCTGCCCCGGGCCCGGCGCGGCGGGACCGGGTGTCGCTACTCGTCGTCGTCGTCGCTGACCTCGACGAGATCGGTGGTGTCATCGTCGTCCTCATCGACCACGAGGGTGTCGTCCTCGACCGTATCGCCGTCCTCCTCGACATCGAGCGTGTCGTCGCCCTCGGTGTCGGTATCGGTATCCTTGTCGGCATCTTCGGCCTCGACCTCGTCGAGCGACACCAGTTCCGGGCCGTCCGTCTCGTCCTCGTCCTCGGGGGGCGCCTCCTTGCGGGCCACCACGGGCGCCGCCCCCCTGCTCAGGGTCGTCGCCACCGAGGTCGGGACGACCTCGCCGGAATAAGGCGAGATCACCGGGTTCTTGTTGAGGTCGTAGAATTTCCTGCCCGTGGTCGGGCAGATCCGCTTCGTGCCGAGTTCTGGGCTTGCCACCTCGGGTCTCCTTGAGCCTGTGACGCCGAAAGCCGGCGATCCCGGCGCTGTATCTATGCGGGCGACGGCGTCCCGTCATCCCACCTGCGCGGGCCGGATCCGCGGGTGTTCGGCCGGCGGGGGTGCGTTTAAGGGTAGCGCTGCCCGCAGTTGATTGGCATAGCATGCCGATGGCCGACGAAGTTCCACACCCCTACTCCATCGAAGTTTCGCCGCTCGCCAAGCCGGAGGGCCACTTCCAGTGGGCGATCCGGCGGAGCGGCAAGCTGATCGAACGGTCCGACCGACCGCATCGCAGTGCCGAGAAGGCGCATGAGAGCGCCATGGAGGCCGTCGAGCGGGCGCTGAAACCGAATGCCGCGTCCGGGCGTCGCTGAGCGGGCGGCCGGACGCCGAGCCCCTCGGGGCTGATCGGAGCGCGCGCCGTTCGAGCCGTCCCCGGCCGCGTCGCGCGCGGACGGCCCTGAACGTGTGCCCGGACGCGGGGCCCGACCGCCCCGGCGACTGCGGAATCCCGCATCGCGACCGCGATCCCCGCTGCGGCGTGCGGAGCGGCTGACGGCGCGCGCCCGAAGCGCGTCCTCCGTCACCGGCGTCGGGCACGAGGCCCCGGACGAACGCGCGCCGGATATGCGTCGGCGCCCGGCCAGTCCGGCCCCGCCGCGCACCCTCGACCGGTCCCGGCCTCGCCCGCACGATCCGCGCCCTGCCCTCCCGCAGGCCTCGACGGGAGACCCGCCGCCGTCAGCGCGCGAACAGGGCCTCGGCAACCTCGACGGCGGAACGCCCGTCCTGGGCGGTGGCGTCCGCGCCGACGGTGGCGGCATGGGCCGGGTCGCGCAGGAACAGCGGACCGCCCACGATCACGCGGACGCCCGGATTGCAGGACGCCCCGCGCAGCGTCGCGACCAGATCGGTCATCACCGGCAGGTGCACGTCGCAGGACAGCGAGATACCGATCAGGTCGAATCGCTCGGCCCGGACCCGGGCGGCGGGGTCCTCGTCCGCGCCGCCCGACAGGACCACGCTCCAGCCCGCCTCGCGGAAGAAGCTCGCGACGAGCGCCAGGTTGAAGAGATGCGTCTCCCCCGGACAGGGCATCAGCAGGACGCGGCGTCCGTTCGCCGGCACGTCGGCGCCCTCCAGGCGGGCGCACAGCGCGCGGGCGAGGCTCTGGAGGCGACCCAGCGCGACCGCCACGTCGAGGAAGTTCGCTTCGTCCTCCTCCCAGAGCCGTCCGAGGTGGCGCGCCGCCGGGGCGAACAGGTCGAGCAGGAGGCCCTCCAGGGGGAGGCCTTCCTCCAGCAGCGCGCGCATCCATTGCTCGTCCGGATCGCCGCCGACGAGCGCCTCGGCGAAGGCGGTGACGCGCTCAGGCGTGGGGGATTGTCCCGGAGGCGCTCGGCGGTCCCCCTGGTGGGCGAGGACGAGCCGCGGAAGGATCTCGCCCTCGATGATCTGGGCCAGGTCGGCATGGAGGTTGGCGCGTCGATGCGCGGCCGCGCCGTGACTGAGACCGGGGCGTCGGCTGACGCGCTCGCCCGTCTCGTCGATCCCTGCCGTTCCCGACATCGGTATCCCCAGCACCCGAGGGCACTATAGGTTCCAGCCCCGGAAGAATGCAACCGCCCGCATGAATTATATTGCATGGCAAGGCGGGCGGTTCCGGAATCGTGACCGCAGCGCTGCCGTTTCGGCGCCCGCGACCCTCATACCCGGACGGGACGCCGAAGCCCGCGACGGCGCGTTGCCGCAGCGTCCCGGGGTTGGTCAGACACCAGCCGTGATTCGCGGTGCCGGCGCCCGGAACAAGCCCGTGGGACTGCCATGCCGCACCTCGGCCGCCGCGCGTCGCTCCGGGACAGCCCGATCCGCCGGCGTCATCGGGACCGTCAATGCATTAGCACTTCCGTGATGCGAGTGCTAAGGACGGTCCGGTCGAGCCGCGACGCTCTGCTTCGCCCCGGCCTTGTCCCGCGATCGTGCCAGCCATGTCGGCCGGAACTCGCTTGGGACCGATCAGGATCTGACAATGCAATTCCGGCCTCTGCACGACCGCGTGGTGCTCCGTCGCATCGAGGGCGAGGAGAAGACCAAGGGCGGCATCATCATCCCCGATACGGTCAAGGAGAAGCCGCAGGAGGGTGAGGTCGTCGCCGTCGGTCCCGGCGCCCGCGACGAGGCGGGCAAGATCAACCCGCTCGACGTGAAGGCCGGCGACCGCGTGCTGTTCGGCAAGTGGTCCGGCACCGAGGTCAAGATCGACGGTCAGGACCTCCTGATCATGAAGGAATCCGACATCCTGGGCGTCGTCGCCTAGCTCCGGTCGGGCCGCGCCCGGTCTCGAACCCCGCCCTGCCCTTCGAGGCGCCCGCTGTGGCGTGCCTCGGGGCCAAACGACAGATGATGAGCCTCCCCCATGTCCGCTAAAGACATCCGTTTTTCAGTCGATGCCCGCGATAAGATGCTGCGCGGCGTCGAGCTGCTCGCCAGCGCGGTGAAGGTGACGCTGGGGCCGAAGGGCCGCAACGTCGTGATCGAGAAGAGCTTCGGCGCCCCGCGCATCACCAAGGACGGCGTCACCGTCGCCAAGGAGATCGAGCTCGTCGACAAGTTCGAGAACATGGGCGCCCAGATGGTGCGCGAAGTCGCCTCGAAGTCGAGCGACGCCGCGGGTGACGGCACCACCACTGCCACCGTGCTGGCGGCCTCCATCGTGCGCGAGGGCGTGAAGTACGTCGCCGCCGGCATGAACCCGATGGACCTGAAGCGCGGCATCGACCTCGCGGTCGCCGCGGTGGTGAAGGATATCGGCGCCCGCGCCCGCAAGGTCGCCTCCTCGGAGGAGATCGCCCAGGTCGGCACGATCTCCGCCAACGGCGACACCGAGATCGGCGAGATGATCGCCCACGCCATGCAGAAGGTCGGCAACGAGGGCGTGATCACGGTCGAGGAGGCCAAGACCGCCGAGACCGAGCTCGACGTCGTCGAGGGCATGCAGTTCGACCGCGGCTACCTCTCCCCGTACTTCATCACCAACGCGGAGAAGATGGTCGCCGAGCTCGAGGATCCGTACATCCTGATCCAC
>NZ_JAKSXX010000082.1 GCF_022829385.1 Methylobacterium sp. J-070
CGCTTCACAGCGCCCAAATACCCGTCGGTGAGCTCAAAAAGAGAAACACACGATCGGCACAAGTCTCTCACGCCAGCGCCTAAGCCCCAGCCGCAAGGACCAACGCCGCCCGCGTCTCCCTTCCTCAAATCCAACTGGTCAAAGAGCCGCCCCGTCGCCGGAGCGCATCACGCGGCAAACAGAAGACCGCCCGGCAACCCCGCCGGCCAGTCGCGCCGCTTGTCAGAAGATAGACCAGCCGCCGGACCCCTCTCGCGGCCGGCGCCGATGAGCCGGGGTATATCTCCACCAATCACAGCCGTCAAAACCTCCCTGCCGGAAAAGTCCCGCCGCCCCCGGCGGACGGGCCGCCGCGGCGCCGGGCGGTGCGTCAGCCGCCGGCCGGGGCGGCGCCCTCAGGCGCCTCAATCTCGACACGCTGCCTCGTGAGATGGACCGGGCGGGCGCGGCATCACGCGCGGCATGGTAGAACCCGGTCAGCGGACCCGTTCGCCATCGTCTTCTCAGGGCCTTCGAGTGAAGCGCGAGCGACTCAAGATCGGCGACGTGGCCGCCTTCTCCGCCGTCCGCGGGGTGCAGGCCCCCCTCGACCATCTCGGCGCCACCACGACCCAGATCGACCGGCGCGCCGTGAACCTGCGCTGGCTCTGCGCCAGCACGCTCACGGGCCTCACCGGCGCCGCCCTGATCGCGGCGGCGCTCCACGTGTCGCTCCAGGGCGACCTCTCCTTCGCGGCGATCCCCGAGAAGGCGACCGTCGTGGCCCGGCCCCAGCCGAGCGAGAGCGGCGCCAACATCGCCCGCAAGGGCGACCGGCTGGTGCGCAACCTGATGATCGCCTCGGCCAAGCAGAGCTTCCGCGCGCCCGTCACCGTCCGGCTCGGCGACCGCGAGATCATCAAGGCCAAGGCCTTCGTCCGGCTCAGCGCCCCCCTGTCGATGACCACCGGTGTCTACGCCGCGGAGCCGCCCCGCTTCGATCCCATGAAATTCGTCTCCGACGAGCCCCTGGAGCGCGCCCCCGACGCCGCCGACACCCCGAGCGCGGAGGTCACCGTGGTCAAGCGCGACCTGACCGACGCCGCCATCGAGGCCAACGCCCCCGCGCTCACCGACGACGACGTCACCGCCCAGGTCGAGGAGGAGCGCCGCATCGCCGCCGAGGCCGGCCGCCGGGCGGCCATCCCGATCGCCCCCCAGATCCTGCTGTCGCGCACCCTGCAGCAGGGCGCGGGCGACGGCGCCTCCGCCAAGGAGGTGAACCCGTTCAAGTCCATCGAGGTGCTCGTCGTCCCCGAGAACGTCACCAAGGTCGCCAAGGTCGAGCTGAAACCCAACGAGGCGCCCCTGGTGGAGGAGCGGGATCTGGCGCTCAAGCGCGGCGAAACCCTGGAGAGCACGCTCAAGGCCACCGGGCTGGCGGGCGACGAGGCGATCCGCGGCGTGGTCGCGGCGCTCGGCGGCAGGACCCGCACCGCCGCCCTCAGCGAGGGGCAGCCGATGCGCGTGCAGATCGCCCCCGGGCCCCGGCCCGGCGACCCGCGTCAGGTGACTCGCGTGGTGCTCTACGGCGAGGCCGGCATCGAGGGAATCGCCGCCCTCAACGACCGGGGCGCCTTCGTCTCGGTGGCCCCCCCCGCAGAGGAGGCCCCCTCCCCCAAGGCGCAGCCCCAGGCCGAGGCCGGCGAGGACGAGGACGAGGATTCGGGCTCCGGCCCGCGCCTCTACCAGAGCCTCTACGAGACCGCCGCCCGGCACGACCTGCCGCGGGCCACGGTCGAGGACATCGTCCGGGTGTTCAGCTACGATCTCGACTTCCAGCGCCGGATCGCCAGCGGCGACGGCCTCGACGTGTTCTACACCTACGACGACGAGGCCGGGGCGGACCGGCCGGACCTCCTCTACGCGGCGCTGACGCTCGGCGGCGAGACCCGCAAGGTCTACCGCTTCCAGTCCCCCGACGACGGCACCATCGACTACCTCGACGAGCAGGGGCGCTCCCTGAAGAAGTTCCTGCTGCGCAAGCCGATCGCGGACGGGATCATGCGCTCGGGCTTCGGCTATCGGCGCCATCCGGTGCTCGGCTACGCCAAGCTGCACACCGGCGTCGACTGGTCCAACCCGGTCGGCACGCCGATCATGGCGGCGGGCAACGGCGTGGTGATCCGGGCCGAGATGACCTCGGGCTACGGCAATCGCGTCGAGTTGCAGCACGTCAACGGCTACGTAACGACCTACAACCACATGTCGCGGATCGGCCGCGGCATCCGAGAGGGCGTCAAGGTCCGGCAGGGTCAGGTCGTCGGCTATGTCGGCTCCACCGGCCTGTCGACCGGCGCCCACCTCCACTACGAGGTGATCATCAACGGCCACTTCGTCGACCCGATGAAGATCCGCGTCCCGCGGGGCCGCGAGCTCGACGGCCGGCTGCTCGCCGACTTCCGGCGCCAGCGCGAGCAGATCGACGCCACGATGCAGAAGTCGAAGAGCGCCACCGCCCTCGCCCAGCGCGACGCGATCGTGCGCTGACGCGGGGCGCCCGGCTCAGGCGAAGCCGAGACGGGCGCGGATCTCTTCGGGCAAGACGCCGTCCCGCCGCAGATCGGCGAGCGCCCGCGAGCCGCGCGACTTGGCGAGCTTCTCGCCCGATCCATCGCGCAGCAGCCGATGGTGCCGGTAGCGCGGCACGGGCAGACCCAGCAGGACCTGCAGGAGCACGTGGAGGTCGGTCGCCGCCTCAAGGTCGCGGCCGCGGACCACATGGGTGATCCCCTCGGCGGCATCGTCGTGGACGACGGCGAGGTGATAGCTCGTCGGAACGTCCCGACGGGCGATCACCGCGTCCCCCCAGCGGGCGGGATCGGCGGTGACCCAGCGCTCGCCCCCCGTCGTGAAGGCCCGGTATCCGAGCGGCGACCCGGCGCAGCCCAGGGCGGCCGCCATGTCGAGGCGCCACGTGTGCGGATCGCCCCGGGCGAGACGGTCGGCGACCTCGGCGGGATCGCGCCGACGGCAGCGGCCGGGATAGAGCGGCCCGCCGTCCGGATCGCGGGGCGTGTCGCCGCCCGCAGCGGCCAAGGCCCGGATCTCCCTGCGCGAGCAGAAGCAGGGATAGGCGAGCCCGCGGCCGATCAGCCCGTCGCGGGCGGACCGGTAGGCCGCCATGAAGCGGGATTGACGCCGCACCGGCTCCGGATAGGTCAGCCCGAGCCATCCGAGGTCGGCGACGATCCCGTCGACGAAGTCCGGCTTGGAGCGCAGCGGGTCGATATCCTCGATCCGCAGCCGGCAGAGGCCTCCCATCCGGGCGGCGAGATCGGCGTTGAGCAGCGCCGAATAGGCGTGTCCGAGGTGGAGCCGCCCGTTCGGGCTCGGCGCGAAGCGCAGGACCGGACCGTCGGCGCTCATCCGGCCTCCGCGGGCCAGCCCGTCATCCGCGGCCGGATGCTTGCGCACGGCGGAGCGAACCCGTCGCGCTCCGTTCTACGATCAAGCCGCGTCCCGAGGGTCGACACGGACCGTCGGCCAGATCGAGCGGGGGATCCGAATGGATCCGGCCTCAGCCGTCGCGATGGCGCAGGCACTGGGGCGCGCCGGGCTGGCAGGCGATGCCGGGGAGCGAGCACGCCGGGCCCTCGGCGCGGCGCTGGCATACCGTGCAGCCGTCGGTCCATTCCAGGCAGGCCGGATCCTCGGCCACCGAGCGGGCCGGTGCCGTGTGATGGGCGGGCGCCAGCGCGCCGATGAGCACCGTGGCGATCACCACGACCGCGATGCCCCATGCGGCGAGCGCGCCGCTCGATGAGCGCGGTGCGGGCGACGGGGCGTGGGCTGTCGACATGGGCGCTCTGTTGGCGCGGGACGCGCCCGTCTGTCAACGCGGCCGTCGTCGCGCGGCCGGGCGAACGCACAGGGGACCGCGCCGCGCCGAAGCCGGTGCCCTCCGGACCGTATCCGGCCGGAACGCCCGCAGCCCGCCGGCCGCGGGAGCGACCGTCTCACGCGGGTCCCCGCCCCGCCCGCTCGCGCTTCAGCCGGTAGAGGGCGTCCAGCGCCTCCCGGGGGGTCAGCGCGTCCGGATCGATGGCGTCCAGGAGTGCCCCCAGAGGATCCTCGGGCGGGGGTTCGGGCGGCGGCGGCGGCGCCAGGGCGGCGAAGAGCGGCAGGTCGTCGATCCGGGCGCGGGCGGGCCGGCCGCGCTCCGCCTTCTCGAGGCTCTTGAGGATCGCGCCGGCCCGCGCCACGACCCCGCCGGGCAGACCCGCCAGGCGCGCCACCTGAAGGCCGTAGCTGCGCTCGGCAACCCCCGGAACCACCTCGTGGAGGAACACGACGCCGTCCCGGTGCTCGGCCACCTTCAGCGTGGCGTTCTCCAGCCGGGCCAGCCGGTCGCCGAGGGCGGTGAGTTCGTGGAAGTGCGTGGCGAAGAGCGCCCGGCAGGCATTGACCTCGTGCAGGTGCTCCAGGCAGGCCCAGGCGATCGACAGGCCGTCGAAGGTCGCGGTGCCGCGGCCGATCTCGTCGAGGATCACCAGGGAGCGACGTGTCGCCTGGTTGAGGATGGCGGCGGTCTCGACCATCTCGACCATGAAGGTCGACTGCCCGCGGGCGAGATCGTCGGCCGCGCCGACCCGGGAGAACAGCCGGTCCACGCGCCCGATCCGCGCCTCGGCGGCCGGCACGAAGGCGCCCATCTGGGCAAGCACGGCGATCAGCGCGTTCTGGCGCAGGAACGTGGACTTGCCGCCCATGTTGGGTCCGGTGATCAGCCGGATCCGGCCGCGCGTTTCCCCGGACAGGTCGCAATCGTTGGCGATGAACGGCTCGCCCGCCCGGCGCAGGGCCGCCTCGACTACCGGATGGCGCCCGCCCGCCACGACGAAGCTCAGGGAATCGTCGACCACCGGCCGCCGCCAGTCGAGCTCGACGGCGAGTTCGGCGTGGCTCGCGGCGACGTCGAGCCCCGCAAGCGCCTCGGCCGCCTCGGCGATCGGCGCCGCCTGGGCCAGCACCCGGGCGGCGAGGTCCTCGAAGACCGCGGCCTCCAACGCGAGCGCCCTGTCGGACGCGCCCGAGATCCGCGACTCGAGTTCCCCCAGTTCGACACTGGTGAAGCGCATGGCGTCCACCATGGTCTGCCGGTGGACGAACTCGCCCTGGAGACCCTTGAGGCAGGCCTCGCCGACGGATTGCGGGACCTCGATGAAGTAGCCCAGCAGGTTGTTGTGCTTGATGCGCAGGGTCCGGCATCCGGTCTGCTCGGCGTAGCGCGCCTGCAGCGCGGCGATCACCTTGCGGGAATCCTGGCCCAGTGCCTGCGCCTCGTCGATCTCCGGGTGGTAGCCCGGCCGGACGAAGCCGCCGTCGCGCCGGCTCAGGGGCAGATCTTCGGCGAGCGCCGCCGCTAGGGTCGCGATCAGGTCGGGATCGGTCTCCGACAGATGGCCGCCCAGGCGGGCGAGATCCTCGGGCAGGTCCGGGATGGCAGCGAGGCGCGTCCCCAGGTCCACCGCCACCGCGAGCCCGTCCCGGATCGCGGCGAGGTCGCGCGGCCCGGCGCGGCCGAGCCCCGTGCGCGACAGGGCGCGCGGGAGGTCCGGGGACCTGGCGAGGGCGTCGCGCAGGCTGGCCCGCAGGATCGGGTCGTTGACCAGATGCGCCACCGCCGCGTGCCGCCGGCCGATCGCGTCGAGACGTGTGAGCGGCCCGGCGAGGTGCTCGGCCAGCAGCCGCGCCCCGTTCGCCGTGACGGTGCGGTCGATCGTGGCGAGAAGGCTGCCCGTCCGCTCTCCCGACAGGGTGCGGGTGAGTTCGAGGTTGGCGCGCGTGGCCGAGTCGATGGCGAGGGTGGCGCCGGAATCCTCGCGGGTCGGCACTGCCAGGGGCGGCCGGGCGGCGAGCTGCGTCCGGGCGACGTAGAGGAGCGCCGCGCCCGCGGCCTGGATCTCGGCCCGGGTGAACTGGCCGAAGCCGTCGAGCGTCGCGACGCCGTACTGCTCGCGGATGCGCCGCTCGGCGGCGGCGGGTTCAAGCTCGGCCTGCGCGAGGGGGACGATCGCCGCGCGGCTCTCCTGCCAGAGCCGCGCCAGGGCGGAATCGGCGTGGATCGCCTCGGACATGACGATCTCCCGCGGGTCGTGGCGGGCGATGGCGCCGGCGAGATCGCCGCCCGAGACCTCGCTCAGCGAGAAGCGGCCGGTGGAGATGTCCAGGGCCGCCAGACCGTAGGCGACGGCCCCCTCCCCTATCTTGCGCCGGCCGAGCGCCAGGAGCAGGTTCGCGCGCGCCGGGTCGAGGAGCCGGTCCTCCGTGATCGTGCCGGGGGTGACGAGGCGCACGACCGCCCGGCGCACCACCGATTTCGGCCCGCGCTTCTTGGCCTCGGCGGGGTCTTCGGTCTGCTCGCAGACCGCGACCCGGTGGCCCAGCGCGATGAGGCGGTTGAGATAGTCGTCGGACCGGTCGACCGGCACCCCGCACATCGGGATCTCGGTGCCCGCGTGCCGCCCGCGCTTGGTCAGCACGATGCCGAGCGCCCGGGAGGCGATCTCGGCGTCCTCGAAGAACAGCTCGTAGAAGTCGCCCATCCGGTAGAACAGCAGGCAGTCCGGATTGGCGGCCTTGATCTCGATGTACTGCGCCATCATCGGCGTGGCGCCGGCCGGATCGAGCTCTGTGGCGGGTGCCCTGTCGGCGGCGGGTCGGGCGGCGGTTCGGACCATGCCGCCTCTTAGCAGAGCGCGGCCCGCGAATCAGGACGCCGGTACCGACGCGGCTGGGGAGAAGCCGCGTCGGCGGTGGATGATCGCCGGGCGCGGAGCCGGCCGGCCCTCAGTAGCGCGGGCCGCCGGTGGTGTTCCCGAGCTGCTGCTGATAGCCGGGCCGCGACGGGTTGCGGGCATTCGGATCACCGTGGCGCATCGTGTTCATGCGGCGCATCCGGCGCTCGTGCCGGGTGCTGTGATGACGGTGCATCCGGTGATGGCGGTGATGCATGGCGATCGTCTCGACCATGCCGCGGTCGGCCAGACCGGTCTGCGGCATCGCCGGGGCGGCCTGGACGGCCGCCGTGCCACCCATCAGACCGCCGAGGAACAGGCCGGCGGTCAACACTCTGCGAAAGGACATCGTCACGTAACTCCAACACGATTTCATGAGACTCCAAGAAAGCGTGAGGTCGCTGGAATGTTCCGGAGCAGGATCGAAAAGACAAGGCCATTCATTTAGACTGGCGTGGGATTAAACGGGCGGCCATTGCGTGGTCCGGATCCTGTTCCGGCCGACAATCTAAAATTATAAAGCGTGCTAAAACTATAAAGCGCGTATTCCTGTCAGGCACGACCGGGCTGCGGAGCCGGTCCTCAGGCGAGGAAGTGCGCCAGATCCGCGTTGACGGCGGCCGGGTCCTCATGCGCGATCCAGTGCGTGGCATCCGGGTACCAACGGATCCGGCCCGCGTCGCAGACCGCGAGGCTCGCCTCGGCCAGCCCGGCTTGCAGGGCGGTGTCCCGCTCGCCCCAGAGGATCAGCGTCGGCATCCGGACTCGGGGCGGCGTGGCCCGCGGCAGCTGCACCAGGGCGCGGTACCAGTTGAGCATGGCGGTCATGGCGCCGGGCTGCAGCCACGCCTCGACGTACCGGTCGAGATCGGCCGGCGCGAAGGCACCGGGCCGGCTCGTGCCGGTGAGCGCCCGCCGCAGGGCGCGGCAGCGGTCGGCGGTGAGCAACCGCTCGGGCAGGCGGGGAAGCTGGAACAGGCCGACATAGGTGCTGCGCAGCAACTGGCCCGGATGGTGCCGTATGTAGTCGCCCACGACCGCGGGATGCGGCGCGTTGAGGATGGCGAGCCGCTCGATGCGCTCAGGGTAGAGGCTCGCCGCCCACCAGGCGACGAGGCCGCCCCAGTCGTGACCGACCAGCCGCACCGCCGGAGCGCCACAGGCATCCGCGAGGGCGATCACGTCGGCCGCGAGCCGGTCCAGATGATAGGCAGCCACGCCGGACGGCTTGTCGCTGAGGCCGTAGCCGCGCTGATCCGGGACGATCAGCCGGAATCCCGCCTCCGCGAGCGGCCCGATCTGATGGCGCCAGCCGTACCAGAATTCCGGGAAGCCGTGCAGCAAGATGGTCGGCGGCCCCTCCTCCGGCCCCGCCTCGGCGACGTGCAGGCTCACCTCCGGCAGGCGGATCCGGCGGAAGCTGACGCCTGCCACAGCCATGCGGTTCGAAGCTCCGTGATGCGCGGCCGACGCGCTCAGAATCCCAGTGTCGCACAGGCTCCGGCCTCCGGGGAGAGCTGATCCCGGAGACGGATCGGGGACGTCCGGGTCCAGAGGCACAGCAGGACGAAGGCCGCCCCCTGAAGGAGACCGCCGCCGACCCGTGCCGGTACGGCGCCCTCCGTCGGCGCGAGATCGGTGCGATCGATAGGGTCGTGGGTCATGATCAGGCGCTCCGTGTGTCGTCCAAGACAGATCGGCGCGGGGCGCTCAGGGTTACGGGTCCGCCGACCGCGGGCGTGCGCGGCCGCACGCGGACACCTCACCGTATGGGGTCGAGCCAGCGCGCCAGGGTCCCGTCCTCGATACCCGCCTGCGTCGCGCGGTAACCGAGTTCGGCCGATTCCGCGAAGCGCGACCACGCCCGCAGGTCGATCCCGGCGAGCGGCGGCTTGAGCACCGCGGTCGCGTGGGCGGCGGCGATCAGGCTCTGGGCGTCGCTCGACACCGTGGCGGCCCGCAGCAGCAGCGGTGCGAGCCCGGGCATCGCCGGCGGCGAGCCGAGCAGCTTCCGCAGGAGCCGGCCGCTCAAGCCGCGCGCGGGCATGTCCTGGAACGCCCGGTCGCTGCCCACGTCCACGGCGAGGACCGGTCCGCGCTCCAGCTCGGCGGCGACATCGGCCGGCAGGTTGTTCATCATGCCGCCGTCGACCAGGACGCCCTCGTCGCAGAGCACCGGCGGCAGGAGCCCTGGGATCGCGATGCTGGCGCGCAGGGCCGTCGGCAGGTCGCCCGACCGGTGCACCATCGTGCCGCCGGTGGTGAGGTTCGACGACACGCAGAAGAACGGCAGCCACAGGTCCTCGATGCGTGCGCCGCCGTAGCGCTCCGCTAGACCGGCATCGACCTTCGCACCGCGCGTGAGGGCGTGGACCGGCACCGTGTAGTCGTTGATCGGGTTGCTGGATCCGAAGAACGCCGCGGTCTGCGCGTAGATCTCGGCCGTGCTCCAGCCCATCCCGAGCCCGGCCGCGATGATCGCACCCATGCTGGTGCCGCCGACGAAGTCCGGCGCGCAGGCGACCTCATCCAACGCCCTGAGGACCCCGAGATGGGCGAGGCCCCGGGCACCGCCGCCGCCCAGGACGAGCCCGCGGGCCGCGCCGCTGACGAGCCGGGCGAGCCTGCTGAGGTCCGCCTGCCGGCCGTCGCGGAGCTGGATCCGTAACGCCCCGGGCAGGGCCGCGACCGCCGGATGCAGGGCCTTCGGGCGTGCCGCCCCGGCATCCTGCCGGACCACGA
This sequence comes from Methylobacterium sp. J-070, assembly GCF_022829385.1. Lineage (GTDB taxonomy): Bacteria > Pseudomonadota > Alphaproteobacteria > Rhizobiales > Beijerinckiaceae > Methylobacterium. Next base: position 9,522 of record NZ_JAKSXX010000082.1, read on the forward strand.
GGTCCATGCGGATCCAGTCGGAGCGCACGCGCTCCAGATAGGCCGCCGCCCCCGCCCGCGGCGGGGCGCCGGGCTCGGCGAGCAGCAGCACGTGATCGCCGCGGCGCTGGCTCTGCCGGCACCAGGGGCAGTCGATCTCCTTCGCCGCGAGGATCGTGCGCGTGTGGCGCCGCTCGAAGGCCTGGAACCAGGCCTCGTCGGCGCCCTCCGGCCAGTCCGTGAGGCAGCCGGTCTCGCCGGGCAGGATCGCGTCGAACGCGGCCGCGAGCCGCCGCGCGAGAAGCGCCGGATCCGGGCCCTCGGTCACCGCCAGGACGGTGAAGATGCGCGGCGCGTGATGCACCGAGTAGCCGTCGTAGAGGGCGCGCAGTCGATCGGCGAGCATCCGGGCGAAGTAGAGGAGCGTTTGCGGATGTTCGGCGATCACCGCCTCGAAGGCGTCCCGGGTCAGCTTCAGGAGGTGCGAATCGCGCAGCGCCATGACGGTCGCCGCCCGGGGGGCGTCGGACAGCAGCGCCATCTCGCCGAAGGTCTCGGGCGGTCGCAGGCGGGCGATGCGCGTCGGCCTCCCGGTGTGGTCTCGCGCCGAAACGCCGACCGCGCCTGAGACGAGGGTATAGAGTGCGTCGCCCGACGCGCCCTGCTCGAAGAGCGTCCGGCCGCCCGGCACCGCCACCGGGATCATGCGGGCGCGGACCGCCTCGACCGCCGACGGATCGAGCCCGTCCAGGAACGGGATCACGGGTGGGCTCACATATCCGCCGGTGGATCGGCCGAAGGGCGCAGGCTTCTCCCCGGACACGGCCGTATCCTCCACGCCTCCGATTGCGGTCCCACCATAGAGCGCTCTGCGCCGCCAGGGATACCGGTCCGGGTGGGGGCGCGCGTCGCGACAAGACGTCGAAGCCGGGCCCGATCGCGACGCGATCGGATCGCGTGACCGCGCACGGCATCTGAAACGCAGGTCTCTTCGCGCCGCCGCCGCCATCCGCTACAGGCGGACAACAGCAAAGCCGGGAGGAACGCATGTCGATGGCGGATCGGATCGCGATCGTGACCGGGGCGGGAACGGGGGTCGGCAAGGCCGCGGCCCTGGCACTGGCGGCCGGGGGCTGGCGTGTCGTGCTCTCCGGCCGGCGGCCCGGCCCCCTGGAGGACGTGGCGGTGCAGATCGGCGACCGCGCCCTGGCGGTCCCCACCGACGTGACCGATCCCGATTCGATCGCCAACCTGTTCGAGCGAACCCGCACGGAGTTCGGACGCCTCGATCTGCTGTTCAACAATGCCGGGATCGGTGCCCCGGCGGTGCCCCTGGAAGATCTGCCGCTCGAGACCTGGCGGCAGGTCGTCGAGACCAATCTCACCGCCCTGTTCCTGTGCACGCAGCACGCCTTCCGGATCATGCGCGACCAGGATCCCCGGGGAGGCCGGATCATCAACAACGGCTCGATCTCGGCGCACGCCCCCCGGCCGAACTCGATCGCCTACACGGCGACCAAGCACGCTGTGACCGGCCTGACCAAGGCGACCTCGCTGGACGGGCGCGCCTACGACATCGCCTGCGGTCAGATCGACATCGGCAACGCCGACACGCCCATGGGCGGCAAGATGAAGGCGGGCGTCCGCCAGGCCGACGGGTCGCTCCGCCCCGAGGCGGTGATGGACCCGGACCATGTCGGCCAGGCGGTGCTCACCATGGCGAACCTGCCGCTCGAGACCAACGTGCAGTTCATGACCATCATGGCCACCAAGATGCCGTTCGTCGGGCGCGGCTGAGGGACCGCCGCCGTCGATCCCGGGGGGCCCGAGCGGCTCCCGCGATGACGGCGCACCCGATGCTGACGCTGACGCGTCCCGGGCGCGTCCGCGGGCTTCGGCACGCGGCCCGTCAGGATGCGGGCGTGGGCGGGACCCCCCGAACGCCCGGTCGCTGACCGTTTCGAAACGCGCTCGTCGACGCCTCCGACCCGCCGCGACCCATTGCAGACGCGCGACCTGCGCCCGCGCGCCATCCCGGACGATTGACGGCCCGCTCGATAACTCATACAAATCGTGGAACGAAGAACGGCTGGGGTTCAACCCGGCAGCCTCTGCCAGGAACGCGCGCTTCGGCGCACCGACTTCAACCGCACTGCCGTCGGATTTCCGAGCAAGATCTCGGTGCGCCGAGGCATCCTTCGATGCGTCATAGCCCGGTGTCCTGTCCGGAGCGGCCAGTAAAACGGCGCGCTCGCGGCAATGTCGGCATGATTGAAGGTTGGCGAGCGTTCCTGAACGAGGCCGCGGAACATAAACGAGCGGACGGGCCGATCCGGGATCTTCAAGAAAGTCCGGACGGCAGGGTTGATACCGGTGGGATTTATGAGCGCCAAGCAGTACCTTCTCAAACTCGTCTTCGGATCGTTGCTTCTGGGCGGTCTGGCCGCACCAGTCGCGCGGGCCGCCGAGGGTGACCCGATCGGGATCGCCATGCCCACCAAGTCGTCCCAGCGCTGGATCGACGACGGCAACAACATCGTGAAGTTGCTTCGGGCCAAGGCCTACATGCCGGACCTGCAATACGCTGACGACGACATCCCGACCCAGCTCGCCCAGATCGAGAACATGCTCACCAAAGGCGTGAAGGTGCTGGTGATCGCCTCGATCGACGGAACCACGCTCAGCGACGTGCTCGCCAAAGCCCGCGAGCGGGGCGTCAAGGTCATCGCCTACGATCGCCTGATCAAGGGAACACCCAACGTCGACTTCTACGCAACGTTCGACAACTACAAAGTCGGTGTGCAGCAGGCGACCTCGATCGTCGACGCGCTCGGGCTGAAGGACGGTAAGGGACCGTTCAACATCGAGCTGTTCGGCGGCTCGCCGGACGACAATAACGCATACTTTTTCTACGACGGCGCCATATCGGTGCTGAAGCCGTATCTGGACGCGAAGAAGCTCGTGGTGCGCTCGGGCCAGTTCGGCATGGCCAAGGTCTCGATCCTGCGCTGGGACCCGGCGACCGCCCAGGCGCGGATGGATAACCTGCTCTCGGCCTATTACGGCAACGCGCGTCTCGACGCGGTGCTCTCGCCCTACGATGGCAGCAATCTGGCTGATGCGCGTACACAATAGCGCATATCTATCAGATGCTTAGCTTGCTCCGTGCCCTATCGTGTCCAAGCGTTGTCCAATAAGCCCTGTTGGATCGGGGTGGAGTTTGCTGCCCGCACCGGATGCGCGAGCGGCGTTCGTGAGGGGCGCAAATTCGTCGCGGTGACCGATCAGCCAACATCGAGTTTGCCTACGTCGGTGGTCCTCATCCCGCCGACCGCCACGCTCGCCCTCTAGCTCCCCAAGGCTCATCAGAGGGCGGGCGTGGATGCTGAGATCCGGCGCGGCAAAACGGAAACCGTTTCCGTTTTCAAAGGCGACACGGTGTCGTGTTTGGTTTCCCCGGATCTGGGGAGCGCAAAACGGACACGGTGTCCGTTATGGTCAAAAGCGAAATCGTTTCGCATTTGCGCCCCCAAGGTGGGGGACGCATCCTCCACCCTAAGCTCAACTTAGCCCTCGCCAGCTTGGCGAACCCTCATCCAATCAAGTGGCAAAGTTGGCCACTTGAACCGACGCAGAACTGCGTTCGACCTACCGACACAGCACCGGCATCGGCGGGATCGCCGGCACGCCGCTGGCCGTGAGCGGGATCGGACCTCGCCCCACCGCGATCAGCGTCCGCAGGCTGCGCGTGGCGTAGTAGTTCGCCCGGCGCATGTCGTAGGTGGCACGGCGGACCCGCCGCGTGTGCCACCACGCCACCGCGACGATGAACGGGCTGATCAGGCGCATAGCGTGCCCTCTCGCCATAGCCGCACGATGTCGGCCATCGCTTCTTCCTCACAACCGAAGCTTGCCGCCCAACGGCATCGCAGAAGGACGGCTCGCAGCGATGTCAGATGAAGGCCATCGAATGGCTCATACAGAGCCCGGATAGCGTCGCCCACCTTCTCAGCCGGCTCTACGAGATCGCTGTAGACCTTCCACTCTGGCAAGGACTCCATCGCTGGCCAGCGCGGGGAAGGCAGGTGTTCGCCTGCCTTCCACCAGTCTGCATGCGCAGTTTTGGCGACGGCCCAGAGGCGGTCATACTCGTTCAGCAGCTGCACGAGCTGCGGACCGATGGCTAGAAACCGGGCTTCATCGTCCGGCAATTTTCCGGAGTCCGGAAAGTTGGCCACCACCGGCACGGATGCCAGCGGGGCGGCGAGGATGGCGCCGAGCGCGGCGCGGCGGGTGGAGGGGGTAACCATCAGTTACCCCCATTCAGCGAGCGGGACAGGTCGAAGCAGCGCTCCCATTCGGCCTCGACCTGCCGGGCGTTCTTCATGATGGCGTTGCCGATGACCCAGAGGCCGCTGGCCTTCACGTCGTTCTCACAGAGGCCGAAGTCGCGCACGGCCTCGCCCCACTTCACGCAGTCGCGGACGATCGTCTCCATGTCGAAGATGACGTTGGCGAGGTTGTCATGGCGGTTCGTGGGAGCGCTCATGCGGCCTCTCCCACGTTGAAGCGGTGGATGCCCCGGCCGGACCACTCGGCCGCGCAGCCGTCCTGCTCATCTGGCTCACGATCCACATCTGGTTCGTGGTCCACGTCCGGCTCGCGGTCCCCGTCACCGTCCCAGGCGTCGAGGAGGTCGATCAGCCCCTCGACCAGGGTCTCGACCTCGGTGCGGGACAGGGCGCGGATGCCGTGGGTGAAGGTGCTGTGGCTGAGGGCAGTAGAGTCGCCAACTTGGCAACTCTTCTTGACCGGCTCAGCCGCCCGCATCGCGTGGATGGCCTGTGTGACCGGTCCTACCTGTGCTGAAGGCAAGCGCGGGCGTTCACCGCCGCCGAGGGGCGGTGTAGGGTGGTGGATAGCCATGTGACGGTTCATCCCAGACGTTGCAGGGTCAGGGCCGGGGAAGGCTGCAACCTTGCTCCGGCCCGATTTATGTCGTACCTTTAAAGAATGCTGATGTCAATTGAGGTCACACCTAAAAGGCGCGGTCGACCTGCCACCGGCAAGGATCCCGCTACCTCAATTCGCTTGTCACCTGAGCTGCGCTCAGAGATCGACGCTTGGTCTGATCAGCAGCCTGATCGACCCGGCCGCTCCGAAGCCATCCGCCGTCTCGTCGAGGAAGCCCTGAAGGCCAAGCGATCATAGGTGACGCATGAGCGTTCCCGAGCCTGACACCGACTTCCGCGAGCGCCTGCTGAGAGAAGTCCCTGACGGCGCTCGGGACACTGTGATTGGAACATCGGGAAAGAAGCTCGACGCTCTGGGTCGCAAGTACGACGTGTACCGAACCGGTGTGCCCCTAGACGGGTTCGATGGGTTCAGGGATGGCGACACTGAAGATGACGACGCCTGACCGCGAAGCTCTGACCGAGCACCTGAAGGCGAAGGGCTATCTAAAATGACGGAGGCCAGTGGCCTGTCTGATAAGTTGGCCGCTGTCGCCGGGCTAGCCGCAGCTACCGCCGATCGCATTCGCGAACAGCACGAAGCGGGCACGCTGATCTCGGATGAGCAGTTCAGGTTGCTCGTTCGCGCTACATTGATACTCGTAAACAATGATGTGCTTTGGCCGCCATCCGTAGAGCATCGCGTGCAAGAAATTGCCATGCGCAATGAACAAGCGGAAGCGAAGCCGAACGCTGCTCCTGCCCTGCTTCAGAACGGTGATGTCGCTTTATACCTGACCCCATACCTAGGTGCCTTGAAGCGGACTTGACGGAGACGGCCATGAACCCTGTCGTGCTAGCCATCATGGCCGCGCTGCTGGCTACCTGGATCAGCATCGGCGTCGTCGTGATCGCCTACGGCACGCCGCTCGGTGTCGCCCTCTACGTCCTTGCCATTGTCGCTACGAACCCGAGGGTCTGGACGCTGCGCTGACCTCATCCCCTGCCTCGTGGAAGGGGCGCTCAATGCAGGGCTGCCCTGAGCCATGCGTTCCGGGGTCGGCACACGAGCTGCTTGGGCCGATGCATGATAGGCCCTCTGAGTGACACCTACCGAAACCGCCTCCGGCTACTGAGCGAACGAGATCGCTTCTACAGGCCTGGCAGCTCGACCTTGAACAGCCTCGCTCGGAACGGGCTAATCGCTCGCACCGGCCGCCAGGATCGCTTCGGCCGCGAAGAATGGACCGTCACCGAGGAGGGCAGGCAAGCTGCAGCGGGGACCGCGCTCAAGCGCTCTAGCACCAGTTCGCACCGGCTGATCCAGCCCGCGAGTTCATCGACGTCGTGAAGCCGCCGGCGTCATCTTCATCGAGGAGAACGGCGAGGGGCCGGGCGTGCGGCTGCGGAAGGCGTAGGCTGACGAGCGCTAACCGGAACGGCAATTATCGTCACGGGCAGCGGACGCAGGCAGCGGCTGCTAATCGGCAGAAACGCCGGGAGGTGCTGGCGGCCTGGTTGGAGCTGCTAGCGCGGCTCTTGTGACGTGATCTATTCGCTATCGGTGGCGTCAATCTCCCGCTCGGCAGGAGGTATTTTGAAAACTGCGTACACTATCGCTGCAACAACGGCGCCAAGTTGAATAATGGTGGCCCCAATAATGGCCATTAGTACATGCTCAGTAACCAGTCGGTCAGCCGGCATCATCAATTTATGCGCAATAAAATAGTAGTCGACCGCCGCGAGGGCGGCGGTCAACAATACTGTGAATAAGACCGATAACCTGAAAAGCTTCAGAAGCTCGTGAGCTATCTTTTCGCTAAGAAGCTGTTTTCTAAGGGGAATAGTTCCAGCTAAGCGGCTAAGCGGTATCGGATCATTCATCGTCGACTGGGCTGTCTTACGCTCTCAGCGCCACCGCAATTTCTTCGGCAGCAGGCTGACCTTTTCCACGAACTGTGACGATGCCGTCAGACTGACGCGCCTGATCGGCCGCCACTTTGGCGAGCGCAAGGGCTTTGCGGAAGACAGCGGCCGTGGTCGGCGCTTTGAGCTCGGTCTTCAGGGCTCCGATTAGGGCAAGCGTCTCCTCATCGGCCACGAAGGACAACTGCTTGGTTCTATCGGTCATAACCAGGGGTCTCCGAAAGGCGTTCGGGCCACCACCATAGTGGAGAAACCGCGCAACAGTCAATCATTAACCGCGCGCTCATCACTTGGTTTCCGCGTGGTTTTCATATAAGTGAGGATTGTGCGGTGACAGCGCAAGGGATTTTGTTCCGATGGGCGAGATCGTGGAATGGTCGTGCGACCCGGCCGTCGAGTTTGACGGCCAGGCTCTTGCGATCCTGACGAAGATGGCAGCCGCCCTTATGGGAACGGCTCAAATCATGCGGGCTACTGACTCGCCTGAGACCCGTCAAAGAGGATTAGAAATAGTCGACGATTTAGCGACTCATGGTGAAATACTAAACGAACATATTGAGCACCTCGAAAAGTATGCTGAAGATATTCTTGACGCTCTCATGGAAGACGAGGAAGGATATTTTTCAAATGAAAGCAATCTAAAGCGATTTACTGTTACGAGTATTATTAAAAAGAAAAAGCGAACCATCAGAATTCAAAGGTTTTTCGTAGAGAAGGGCAATCTAGCAATCGCCCCAGACAATGACATGCTAGCGTTAGAATGTCGCGACGGCGCACTCTCTTGTAGCTTGAAAGAGCCTGGAATTGTTCCGGAGCGAGTGCGCAAGCGGGCGCACGGTTAGGGTGCTTGTCTCATCTCTCCGGTTCCTCGACACCGCCATCCCGGCGGCTATCCTGCCACGATGCGCCGCGCCGCTGCCCCTGCATTGCTCATTGCCATCAGCTCAGCAGCCCTGTCGGCTGAAGGCAGATCCGCGCCGAACAGGAACTGCACCCCGGCCTTCGCGGCCAAGTGGGCGATCGACAGAGAGGCGGCCCTTAGCAATCCCTCACAGCACCCCTGCTGGCTGCACACGGCCACCGGGCCGGTGGTCTGCTACCGGGAAGGATGCGTCCTGGCTCATGTGTACTTCAACAGCCAGTAAGCCGCATCCTCTCGCTTGCCCATGATGGGCAGCGAACGCGAAGGATTTGCCAGATAGCGGAGGTGTGAACTTTCACTCCCCTACCAGCGGCATGGTTGGCGCTTAGATCCTTTCAGTGGGAGCGTTGCAGACCATCCCTTGCACCGAGGAGTGGTTCATGACCGAGGAAGATCGCGCGGCGGCTCTTCGGCTGCAGGAGTTCTTGTCGACCCAGGGTGTCCCGAGCGCCAACGTCGGTATCGGTCTGACCGAGACCGCTGATGGCCGTGTGACCTGCCTCTTCATCTACTGTACGGAGGAGGCGGCTCAGCATATCGGCGAAATCAACAGCTTCGAGAACTACCCAGTTCGCATCAGCAGCGGACATGCTCGGTCAATGATCACTGAGTAATCAGTTTCCGTAATCCGACGTACCGTAACTTGGCCTCAGTCCACCTTCGCCCCCCTACCTCCTGCAGTTCTGCACGTTTGCGCGGAGGGGCCCTCGGACCAGATGGCGCAATAGGGCAGCCGTGCTACCATCACGCCATGTCTCTATGGCTCTCCCTGACACTGGCTATCGTCATCCTCGTTGGGGCTGCAGGCTTCGTTTACACTTTCCTCGCGCGGGCGCCGGAGCCGCAGCTACAACATTTCAAGGCGGATCCGGAGCCGGTGGACTCGACTTGTGAGGTGTGGCGGGCGCTCCCGGCCGACCGGCGAGGCAAAATGCCCGAGAAGTGTACGGCGCTGTCGACACCAGAAGCCGTTCACTAGTGGCTCGCTGGCTTCAGATCTTCATCACGTTGGTCTCGCTGATCGTCGGCTTTCCCGTGGCCTTTGCTGCGGGTTATCTCGCGCACTGGCTGGAGGACCTGAGCGGTAGCAGGTATGCGGCCTACGCCGTCGGTGCGGCTGGCGTCGCTTGCTTCTTCCTCGTTGCAAAGCTCCTTGAACCTCGAAGGCGAGAAGAAGCACAACACCCTTGAGCAGAGTGCCAGCGGCGGCGCGTCGGCACAATGAAGCCCGCGCCGGCGAACCGGGCGGGCTGAGGTGGAGGACGCACGTCATCGAACGAGCGTCAGCCGTGATCGTATCACCGCTCATCGCAAAGAAAAGCCCGCCGCGGCGGTGAGCCGGGCGGGCTGAGGTGGGTATTGGAGTCTCGTGCCCTGAGTACCAGCCTCGGGCGATGCGTCCTATCCCCCGTTCGAAGGATGCAGCGCAGGAAAAACCCCGCGCGGCAGCTGCCGGCGGGGCTGAAGGTTCGGCGGTTAGGTTGGATCGAAGCCGCCTTGCGCCCGCGGTAGGTCCAGACCCCGGCAGAAATTAGCCCGCCGCGGCGTTGGGCCGGGCGGGCTCAGACCTGAACGTTGATCCCGTTACTTCCCGCTGGGTGCCGCTCCGCTGCCGGTGGCGCCATTGCCGGAGCTGCCAGATCCAGCAGGAGCGCCGCCGGTCGAAGTGTTGCCGTTGGGTGTGCTCTGCGCGGCGGCCATCCCGGCGCTAGCGGCGAAGAGCGCGAGGGCGAGAAGAGCAGACTGAACGCTTCGGCTGGTCATGGCACTCTCACGATAAGCCGGTCCACACCGGCATGGCCTTAACAACGGGGCCTTGCTACCGGCGTTCCTAGTCGAACCCTGGGTGATTGAGTCACCCCCTATCCGCCTTCGCCATCTGCCGCCCGTGGTTCTGCACCATGTCGCGGAAGATGCGGCCCTCACGCCTGCCCGCTGTTGGCCACCATCGCGTAAGCCCGGCAGGCTTCGCTCTCCGACAACAAGAAAGCCCGCTGCGGCGGAGCGCCGAGCGGGCTGAAGGTTGTTCAACCTTGGAGGGGTGAACGGGCAAATCGTACTCGACTGCGATTGCCTGTCGCCTCACATGCACGTGAGCCTTACACCGTAGCCGTCTGCGTGTTCCGCAGCGCTAGCGTAGCCTCGACACCTATGCCCCGGCGCCTATCCTGTGACGCATGAACCCGCAGTTCGCCATACTTGCGACCATCGCCTTGGTGGCTTTGTTGATCCCGCCGCTGATCGCCTACTTCAAAGGGCGGAAGATCGGCATCGTTATCCTCGGAGCACTGATGTTTTATCCGGCCGCACTGATCGGTGCGTTGCTGATGGAACGTGACGAGGACGTTCTTAAGGCTCGTCGTGCAGTCAAATAGGTGAGGTCACGCCCTCGACGTCTCACGCCTGCCCGCTGTTGGACGACATCGCGTAGGCGCGTTCCGATCTCCGCGATCTGCGCCCCTGTAGCTGAAGACAGTTCTTGGCACTGAAATGTTTCTGATTAGAGACTGATAATTCAATAACCATCACTCAATTCAGTTTGAACCAATCGAAGCTTCGCCATTTTGTTAAATAATTGGGGTTCTTTGACTTGGGAAAAGCCCTATGCATGATGAGCCATTGCCGAAAATTTATGACCTTCTGCGGTTATCCAGCAAACTTGCAGACCATGTACTGAAAAAACGCGCTTCCGGTCAGTCTATCACTGCGACCGAGGCTGTAGCCTTGCAGGATGCCGCCGCGGTCCTCCAGAACTATGAAGTGCCGCCGTCTAACATTCTCACAGAGGCGTTGCGGGCCTATGACGAAGACCGCACGCGGGACAGCGGGAGCGATGAACAACCTGAGAAGATGCAGGCGGAAGTCATCCCACTTCCAAAGGCGGACGCACTTCCCCAGCGGGTCTTCAGTATGCTGGGCTTCAAATAGGAGTTCCTCACGCCTGCCCGGTGTTCGACGACATCGCGTAGGCGCGGCCCTTCAGGCTTTGCTTCAGGTCGCCGATCAGGCCATCCGCATTCGAGGCGCTGCTGTTGACGATCACGTCGCCGTGCATGTGCGTGGTGT
>NZ_JAKSXX010000087.1 GCF_022829385.1 Methylobacterium sp. J-070
ACCAAATCGACGGTCCCGGTCGGGACGGGCGACGAGGTCGAGCGGATCATCCGGGAGGCGAACCCGTCCGCGGACGTGTCGGTGGCCTCGAACCCGGAGTTCCTGCGCGAGGGCGCGGCGATCACCGACTTCAAGCGGCCCGACCGGATCGTGGTCGGCACCCAGGACGCCCGCGCCGAGGCGGTGATGCGCGAGGTCTACCGGCCGCTCTACCTCAACCAGGCGCCGATCCTGGTCACCGACCGGCGCACGGCCGAGCTGACCAAGTACGCCGCCAACGCGTTCCTGGCGGCCAAGATCACCTTCATCAACGAGATCGCCGACCTGTGCGAGGAGGTCGGCGCCGACGTCCAGCAGGTGGCCCGCGGCATCGGGCTGGACAAGCGCATCGGCCCGAAGTTCCTGCATGCCGGCCCGGGCTACGGCGGCTCGTGCTTTCCCAAGGACACCCTGGCGCTGGTCAAGACCGCCCAGGACGCCGGCACGCCGCTGCGGCTGGTCGAGACCGTGGTGGCGGTCAACGACCAGCGCAAGCGCGCCATGGCGCGCAAGGTGATCAAGGCCTGCGGCGGCTCGGTGCGGGGCAAGACCGTGGCGCTGCTCGGTCTGACCTTCAAGCCCGACACCGACGACATGCGCGACGCGCCCTCGCTGGCGATCGTGGCCGGCCTGCAGGACGCCGGCGCCACCGTGCGCGCTTACGATCCGGAGGGCATGGGCCACGCCCGGACCCTGATGCCCGACGTCGCCTACGCGGAGGACGCCTATGCCTGCGCCGAGGGCGCCGACGCCCTCGTGATCGTCACCGAGTGGAACGCCTTCCGCGCCCTCGACCTCGGCCG
>NZ_JAKSXX010000098.1 GCF_022829385.1 Methylobacterium sp. J-070
GGGAGGGCGCCATGCAGATCGATATTGCGGCCGTCGAGACGACGGCGGGGGTTGCGCTGACGGGTCCGCCCCTGCGGGCGCGGAGCTGGCTGCGCCGGCTGGACGACGGGCTCGGCTACCTGGTGGAGATCCCGGCGGCGGCGCTCGTGCTGGCCGAGATCCTGGTGCTGCTCGGCGGCGTCGTCAGCCGCTACGTGTTCCGCGAGCCGCTGGTCTGGTCGGACGAGCTCGCCTCGATCCTGTTCCTGTGGCTCGCCATGCTGGGCGCCGTGGTCGCCTTCCGCCGGGCCGAGCACATGCGCATGACCGCCTTCGTCGCCATGAGCGGCCCGCGCCTGCGCGCCTTCCTGGAGACGGTCGCCCTGGTGGCCGGGCTGATCTTCGTGGCGCTGCTGCTGGAGCCGGCCTGGGAATTCGCCAGCGAGGAGACCTTCGTCCAGACCCCCGCGCTGGAACTCAACAACGCGTGGCGCGCCGCCGCCCTGCCGGTCGGCCTCGGCCTGATGCTGATCGTCGCGGTGATCCGCCTGCTGGAGACCGCCGACTGGCGCCTCACCGCGGGGGCGCTCGTGCTGGGTGCCGGCGTCGCCGCCGGCCTCGTGGCGCTGCAGCCCTGGCTGATGGACCTCGGCAACCTGAACCTGCTGCTGTTCTTCGTCCTCGGCGTCGGCGCCCTGGTCTTCTCCGGGGTGCCGATCGCCTTCGCGTTCGGCCTGTCGACCTTCGCCTACATCGCGCTGACCACCAACGCGCCCTCGATGGTCGTGGTCGGGCGCATGGACGAGGGCATGAGCCACCTGATCCTGCTCGCCGTGCCGCTGTTCGTGTTCCTCGGGCTGCTGATCGAGATGACCGGCATGGCCCGGGCCATGGTGGGATTCCTGGCCTCCCTGCTGGGCCATGTCCGCGGCGGCCTGCACTACGTGCTGGTCGGGGCGATGTACCTCGTCTCGGGCATCTCCGGATCGAAGGCCGCCGACATGGCCGCGGTCGCCCCGGTGCTGTTCCCCGAGATGAAGGCCCGCGGCGCCAAGGAGGGCGACCTCGTGGCGCTGCTGGCCACCACCGGCGCGCAGACCGAGACGATCCCGCCCTCGATCGTGCTGATCACCATCGGCTCGGTCACGGGCGTGTCGATCACCGCCCTGTTCACCGGCGGCCTGCTGCCCGGCCTCGTGCTCGCCGCGACCCTGTGCGCGCTGGTCTGGTGGCGCTACCGCCGGGAGGACCTGAGCCACGTGGCCCGGCCCTCCGGACGCATCATCGGCCGCGCCTTCCTGGTGGCGATCCCGGCGCTGGCCCTGCCGTTCGTGATCCGCTTCGCCGTGGTCGAGGGCATCGCCACCGCCACCGAGGTCTCGACCATCGGCATCGTCTACGCGATGCTCGCGGGCCTGCTGATCTACCGGCAGTTCGACTGGCGGCGGCTCTACCCGATGCTGGTGACCACCGCGACGCTGTCGGGGGCGATCCTGCTGATCATCGGCGCGGCCACCGGCATGGCCTGGGCGCTGACCCAGTCGGGCTTCTCGCAGACGCTGGCGGAGGTGATGAAGAGCCTGCCGGGCGGCACGCTCGGCTTCCTGTTCGTCTCGGCCGCCGCCTTCATCGTGCTCGGCTCGGTGCTGGAGGGGATCCCGGCGATCGTGCTGTTCGGGCCGCTGCTGTTCCCGATCGCCCGGGCGGTGGGCGTGCACGAGGTCCACTACGCCATGGTGGTGATCCTCGCCATGGGCATCGGGCTGTTCGCCCCGCCCTTCGGGGTCGGCTACTACGCCGCCTGCGCGATCAGCCGCATCCATCCCGACGCCGGGATGCGCCCGATCGTCGGCTACATCGTGGCCCTCCTGGCCGGCCTCCTCGTCATCATCCTCGTCCCCTGGTTCTCGATCGGCTCAGCGAATCCGACGAGACTGGCTAGGAAGGCTCCTAAAGCGCCGGAAGTGGGCAAACGTATTGCCGCCGGCCTCATGAGCTCACTTCCCCGCTTACAGGGACCTTGCGGCGGCGCTGCTCGCGCACGCCAAGGTAGGCCATAGCGGCGAGCGCGAGGGCGACGAAGCCCCAGATCCGCAAGTCGTGAAAACCTAAGCTGCTGCCGACGCCGATGCCGAGCGGGGCGGCGATGTGGAACATGGCGACCGAGGCCCGGGGCAGCCCGAGGGCAAAGGCCGAGCCGAGTAGGTAGAGCAGGGCGACGAGGACACCGACAGCACCGCCGGCGCTGATCGCCTAATCCTTGGCTATGCCGCCGCCGAGGCTGACGGCGCAGGATTGTAGGCCGACGGCGAGGGACATGCACAGCCCGATGATCAGCACGGCGATGCGCATGATTGGTCCTTGGCTGCGCTGATGGTGGCTGGAGTTCGGGGAGGCGAGCTTCGAGGATATTGAAGCCGTCAATGATAGGAGCCGGGCGACAGGCGAAACCTGACGTTGGTTTCATGTCGAATATATTCGGTGTTTTTGCGGCGGGCAAGGTGATGCCAGTGCCGGCATGGAAGGCCGAGCGCGCGTCGCCTGGAACCTGCGGCGGCTGCGGGTTGAGCGGGGCATCACCCAGGAAGGTCTGGCGGTCGATGCCGGCGTCGACCGCACCTACGTCAACGGCATCGAGCGGCGCGACTTCAACCCGACCGTGGATCTGCTCGACCGCTTGGCGACAGCTTTAGCGGTCGACATCCTCGACCTGCTGGCTGTGCCGGCGAGCGACGAGGCCGAGCCGTCGCCCCTGTCGGCGGGACGGAAGCGACGCTGAGCGTGAATGAAGAGGGATCATCCGGCTGAATTCGCGACTCGACTGTCATGGTCCGCCAGCCGAAGCGATATGCCCTGCACGGGATACACGCGATGCACGGGCTTTTGCGAGGGTAGGTAAGGGGTACAGGCGTCGGCACCCAGGTGCAGTTGCCCAACCTCATCAACCAGCCCCTCGAACCCCTCAAACCCGCCTTCGAACGGCTCAACCAAGCTGAAGAAACCGCCAACCAGGGTTCTGGTGTTTGCCTGCCTTCCACTCCCCATGATCAATTTGATGCATATGGCCAAGCTCGGCTGGGGGTGACGCGGCAAGGCAGGTGCTCGGCCTAGCTGAACCTCGGCTCCAATGCCGTCAGTCAGTTGCTCGACGCCTTCGGACCCGTCTTTTATGCCAACGCCTAGGGGATGGGACGGAGCTGGATCGTGCGGTTCAACCATGTCGCCAACCGGGTGAACCCGGGTCATTTCCAGACCGTCGTGGACATATTCGTCGGGCAGCTGGGGTTCGTCGAGCTGCGGCGGATCGAACGCGCCGTGTGGTTGCGACAGCCCGGGGCCAACGTGGATCTTCAGCTCAGCCGTAGCGACACCGGGCATCGGGATCACGACCGGGAGCGCTCGCAAATCTCATTCCTCAGCGACACCTCAAAAGCCGACCTCGACCGATTGGCCGCGTGGTTCCTCGCCAGCGGGCTGCCAGCTCATGTCGGCGCCTATTCCGATCGGGAATTCTACCTCGATGTGCCGGCAGCTTTCGTCGATTTCGTCGTCGAGGCGATGCTGCCTGAGCTCGCCGCTTACGACGTCGTGGTATGACCCTTCTCAGACCTTCAGAAGGTCCGCTTGCTGGAGGTCTGATCGAACCAGAATGACCGAAGGTGGCCGGAAGCGGCTGGTCCGCTTCGAACAAGACTTGCCGGGAAAGCGGACGTGAAACTCTGTTCCGTAGACGGCTAAGCCGGCTAAATGCAGATGCCCGTTTGCAGGCGATCCAGTGGCTGAAGCGGACCTTGTGTCCTGGCTTTGTTAGGCAATGTCGGACCGCACACCATAAAAGATTTAGGGACTGGTCAGTTAAAGCTCGATAGACCGACCCGGTTTGCGGCAACGAGTCTTATCTGATTTACCGGCCGTGCTATCGGATCTACGAGTCGGATCTGAGACGCTAGACTCAGGATCTAGCATTCACGTTACCTGGGCACCCCCATTCTGCCTTCGATCGAAGGACCGGACGCCAGCCGTCGGCACAGACTCTTCAACCTTCAGGTCGGCTACAGAGGGCTTGCTTGTCCGCGAGGCCGATAAGCCAAATCGGATCATCGTCAGTAGGAACATTGCCAGCATCAAGACAAAGACGCTAAACGAGATAACCCGCTGCTGCATGTGCTCCAAACCGAGCGTGGTTCCGATCCGGTTCGGATCCGTGGTCGAACGCAGCAAACGCGCACGTTCACCGGACCAGCTTCCAAAAACGAGATAGTTGAGCGTCCCGCCAACGCGGCTCGCGTCACCACGAGCGACGTATTCAATGTGGCAGGTGGAGACGAGATAGTACCAGCGCGTGCACTTCGACTCCTTGATCGCCAGGTCGTCGACTAACACCCACCGGCCGCCGACTTGCAGGTCGCTTGCGAGCTGTGGGCCGGCGTAAACCAGAGGACCGATGAGGGTGAACGCCACGGCGGCAAGGAACAAGAAACCGCGCACCATCTGTCTGCCTCCGATATGCACGTAATTGGTGCTGTCTGCCGCCCCTAGAGCGGGCCGAGGGTTTCTTCGTCAGACCCAGGACAAGGCCCGCGCCTTGGCGAACATCCGCGTGCCAGACCACGCCATGAATGCCGCCATGGCGCCGACGCCGAGCAACGTCGGCAAGCTACCCGCGAGAAGGCTACCGGCTAGCGCCGCAAAGCCCCAGAGGAGGGCAAAACCCCAGCAGATCAGGCCGCGGAGGTAGTACGTTCCCGCCTTGGCCGCCGCAGCACCGGCGACGGCCGCCGATCGAGCACCGGTGACGATCGCGCGCTCGCGCCCCCAAGCTTCGGTCGGTTTGCGGATCATCAGGCTGCCCGCCCTGCCTTGAGAGCAGCCAGCCGCTGGGCGATGGCCGCACTCTTCTGAAGCGCGTCGATCTCGGCAACCCGGTGGATCGTCCCTGCTTCGGCAGGTGTGAAGCCGACGCCACCCGCACCCTTCATAGCGCGCTCAAACGCCTTCTCCGCCACGTCGAGCCGCTGACCAGGTGAGTGTTCACGACGTACGGGGCAGTAGCCAATCCCCGCCTCGCGTTTTGAGATCTCGAAGGCGGCAAGCGCTTCCTCCATCTGCCCCTTGCGCGCCACCAGTGCCGCGAGGCCGGGCTCCAGTTCCGCCTCCTCGGCCCGGACCTGCGCCTGCACATCCTCGAGCGCCTTGGCCTGGGTCTCGAAATCGATCTGCCGGGACAACGCCGCCTCGGCGAGATCCTCCCGGCCCTCGTCGACGGCGAAGGCGGCTTTGCCACCCAGATCCTCGATGCGCTTAGCCAGCAGCTGTTGCTGGCGCGCCGCCTGCAGACGACGCACTGTCATGCTGTCGAGCTCTGCCTTCGCCTGATCGATGGCCCGCTCCGCTTCGCGGATAGCCTCGCGCATCAGCACCGGGCCACCGGCGGCCTCCAGCCTGTCGATCGCGTCCTCGACCGAAGCCGATAAAATTCGCGACATTCGTGAAAAGATCGATTCAGACATAGCGCACCTCGACAGCACCCACGATGTAAGATCGACTAACGCTTATTGAGCTTTGATTAAGACCGAGCAGTAATTCTCGGCGAGATAAACAGTTTCTATACCCGGCAGCTCCATCGTGGCAGGCGTTTCGATGAGAGGCGTGCCCTCATGGTTGATACCGGTCTCGTCCTGCTGGCCATCGCGTTGGCCGCCGCTCCATTCTACATCGTCGTGGCGACCCGCAATCGCCTCGTCGCGCTCGATCAGCGCTGCGAGACGGCGTTTGCCGACATCGATGCGCACCTCAAACACCGGCAGAACCTGATCCCAGGATTGGTCGAGACGGTCAGAGGCTATGCCAAGCACGAGCACGATGTGCTGCTCGGCGTCACCGAGGCGCGTACAGCCGCCCTCGCCGCAATCCAGCCCGAGGCACGTCTCGAGGCCGAGAAGAACCTGACGCAGACCATCAATGCCCTGATCGGGGCGGCCGAGCGCTATCCCGATTTGAAGGCGTCGAGTCAATTCGGCGCGTTGCGCGATGAATTCGTCTCTGCAGAGAACCGCATCACTGCATCGCGCCGCTTCTACAACCTCGCTGTCGGCGAGTACGGGGCGACTCTGCGCCAGTTCCCCGGCAGCCTCGTCGCGCGGCTCTGGAAGATGCAGCTGCGCAGGCCGTTCGACCTTGGCATCGAGCGCGTTCTTATCGACGAACCTGTCGCCTTCAAGTTCTGAACTGCCTGCGAGAGCCACATGTTGCGCGTCAACGGCCTGTTCGGCTGGATCGCGGCGAACGACCGACGTTCACTGGTTCTGTTCGCCGGCTTTCTCGCCGCCTTCCATGTCGGAGCCGTACTGGCGCTCTACCTGCCGCTCGCTGCTCTCGACCCAGAGCATGCGCCGGGCTTCACCTGGGCCGGCTACGCGAGCCGCTACCTGATTCTGGTGACGCTTGCCGGCATCATCCTGTTCGTTGCGCTTCTTCTCTGGCACGTCCATGCCGTGCGCAGGATCATGGCCTTCACGTTCGTGGACGAGCAGGACGAGCCGCGCTTGTGCCGCATCGTCGAACCGCTGGCGATCAGCATGGGCCTACCGCTACCTTATGTCGGCGTGATCTCCTCGCCTGCGATGAACGCATTTGCGTGCGGCATACGGCGCAAGGACGCTGTCGTCGTTGTGACGCGCGGGCTCATCGACGGTCTCGACGACGACGAGTTGGCAGCCGTGGTCGTGCACGAGCTCGCGCACATCCGCAATGGCGACATCCGCCTGATGGCCGCGGCCAACGTATGCCTGCGCCTGCTCGACTGGCTGATCACATCACGGATGAAGCAGACTACGCCGCTGAAGGAACTCGTGGGTCTCCCGATCCTGACGTTGTGGTTTCCCCCGATCCTCGTGTTCGTGCTGATTGTCAACTTCATCGCTCAGTCGGCCTTGAAGGCAGGCCGGCTCATCCGGCTTCTGATTTCTTCATCCCGTGAGTTTGTCGCCGACGCGGTCGCCGTGGAGGTGACGCAGAACCCCGCCGCCCTCATCTCGGCCTTGCGGAAGGTGCACGGCAACAGTGCGATCGCCGGACTCCCCCTCGGACAGGACGCGATGATGATCGATGGCGCGGTCGATGGCGGATTGGCGACGCACCCGAGAATGGATGACCGCGTGACCGCAATCGTCGCGGTGACTGGGTCCATGGCGCTTGTTGCTGCTGCGCGACATGACACGCGACCGAATGTCCTACGCAGGTCAGCCGACCGCCCGCATGACGCATCGGTCCATCCTGACAGGCCAGGGGGAGAGCGCGCGCTGAGCGCACTCCGTCGCGTCGCCGTTGATGACACTAGGAACTGGCTCGGTCTGACCCGCAACATGAGCTACGGTGCGATCCTGGCGGTTGCAGTCGTCCTTGGGAGTCATGCCAAGCAGCTCGATCGCCCGGCCGCGCTGATCGCGGTCTTCGATCCTCGACCGTTCAACGTCTTCCTCGCGGCTGCCGCCAAGGGCATAGCCTGCAACGTTGGAGCGATCGCCGCCCTGGCCGATGTTCCACTTCTGGCTCGGAAGTGCGATCCGAAGGAGATGACCGCATTTCTCACCGTGCAGAGTGAGCATGCTGGGCCGTTTGGCGCGATGTTGGCTGTGATGGCCGATAATCCGAGCGGCACCTTCTCGTCGCCTAATGCCAAAGAAAGGCGCGCAGTCAGTCGTTAGCTCTTTAAGCGGACCAGGCGTCCGGTCTTGCGCGACGGCAATCCCACGTGGCGCATTCTGGCCGAAAGCCGCCCGTCCGCTTCTGAGGATAGATGCCGCATGAGCAGATGAGTGCTTCGCGACCTATTTCGAGCACAGGCAGGATGCGCGTATCAGGCGGCCAGCCAATCCGGCATTGCGTCAGCAGCTAGTCTCGAGTAGCGGCAGCTCTGATCCGATGTGACTTCACGTCCGAGCCACAGCGGCTCACTCTTGTCGCAATGGTCTTGCGGTACTCTCCCAGTATCGCTTGCTTAGCCGTTCGGGCGTGATGAAGTGGAGCGATCGGCGACTGCCCTGACGCTCTGGTACAACGCGTCAACGCCAGTCCGGTCCTCCAACTCACGGCTACCGGGTCAGCGCGTCACAAGCGCGCCGGCGCTCGGGAAGAACAGCTGTTCGCCGCCGATTTTGAAACCCGCGATCGCCTGCTGTCCCTCTGGTGAGACAAGCCAGTCGATGAAGGCCTGTCCCCGCTTCGCCTTCACGCCAGAGCGCCTATCGGGGTTCACCAGCATCACCCCGTAGGGATTGAACAGGCTCGGGTCCCCCTGAACTAGGATGACTAGGTCGGCGCGATTCTTGAACGCGAGCCACGTCCCCCGGTCGGCGAGGATGTAGGCGCCGAGGGCGGAGGCCGCGTTGAGCGCGGGACCCATGCCTTGGCCTACATCCCGGTACCAAGAGCCTCGCACGGCCGCGAGATCGACTCCCGCCTCCTTCCAACTGCGCAGCTCGGCACTGTGGGTGCCCGAGCGGTCACCGCGCGACACGAATGCCGCCTTGCTGGCCGCGAGCTTGGCGAAGGCCTCACTCACGCCCCGGCCGCGCACGCCCGCCGGATCGGAGGCCGGGCCGATCAGCACGAAATCGTTGTACATCACGTCGTACCGCCTCTCCGCGAAGCCCTCGGCGAGGAACTTGTCCTCGGCCGGACGATCGTGGACCAGCACCACGTCGGCATCGCCGCGGCGCGCGGCTTCGAGCGCCTGTCCCGTGCCCAGGGCGACAACCTTCACGTCGATCCCGGACGTCTCCCGGAAGAGCGGGAGGATGTGTTTGAACAGGCCGGACTGCTCGGTTGAGGTCGTAGAGGCGACGACGATCGAGGTTGGTTCGGCGTCGGCCGAAGGCAGGAGGCCGGCCGCGCTCAGGAGTGCAGCCAATCCCAGGGTCAGGAGGCGACGACGAAAGGGGTCCACGGCAACTCACAAGCGAGGTAGGCCCGCGCCTCGGACGTGCAGGGCGAGAACAGGATTTGGCGGGATGGACCATGCTCGACGGCGCGGCCGGAGGCCAGCACGATCACCGTGTCCGCGAGGCGCGCCACCTGCCCAAGATTGTGTGAGACGAGCACCACCGTGGTGCCCGCCCGCGCCATCGCGGACACCAATCCCTCGACGATCTCGGTCGAGGCTGGATCAAGGTTGGCGGTCGGCTCGTCGAGGAGAAGCAGGTCAGGTCCGACCGCCCAGGCGCGGGCCAGCGCCAGCCGCTGCTGCTCGCCACCGGAGAGCCGCGTCGCGGCATCGCGTGCGCGCTTCGAGAGGCGGACGCGGGCGAGCGCTTCCTCCACCCGTGCGGAACGAGCAGGACGGGGCAGGCCTCCGAGAGCCAGCGCGACGTTCGCGAACGCGGTTGCGCGGATCAGCGCCGGCCGTTGAAACACGAAGGCCCGCCGGTGCGGGCCGACCTGAACCATTCCGCCGTCGGGTCGCAGTAGCCCGTCGATGACCCTGAGGGTGACGCTCTTGCCGGCCCCGTTCGGGCCGATGATGGCCGTGACGCTGCCCGAAGCAATCTCCAAATAGAGATGGTCGAGCACCGTTCGGCCGTCGAGTGACAGAGTCACGTCTTCGAGGCGAATGGCTGGCGTCGCGCTCATCCATACACTCGCGCGGCGTGCCGGCGGAGCACGGCCACGGCGACGTTAACCACCAGAACGAGGCCGATCAGCACGAGGCCGAGCGCCAGGGCGAGACTGAGATCGCCCTTCTGGGTCTCCAGCGAAATCGCCGTCGTCATCGTGCGGGTATACCCGTCGATGTTCCCGCCGACGACGAGGACCGCTCCGATCTCCGAGATTGCCCGGCCGAACGCGGCGAGCGCCGCGGTTACGAGGGAGAAGCGCACGTCGTAGATCATCGCCATGGCCTGACGCGGTGCGGAAAGCCCGAGGGAGCACAACTGCTCTCCGAGATGCACCCGGGCGTCGGCGACGATCTGCTGCGTCAGGGCGGCGATGAGCGGGGTCGCGAGCGTCGCCTGTGCGGCGATCATCGCGGCCGGGGTAAACAGCAGGCGGAGCGGTCCGAGCGGACCCGAGCGAGAGAGGACGAGGTAAAGTGCGAGGCCGACGAGCACCGGCGGCAGCCCCATGAAGGCGTTCAGTAGGCCGACCGCCGCGCCCCGTCCGGGAAAGCGGGCGACAGCCAGGAACGCACCCAGGGGTATGCCGAGCACGAGACCGATGCCGACGGCGGTGAGACTGACACGCAGCGACAGCCACGCGATCGCCAGCACGTCCCGATCCAGACTGCACAGGCGGGATAGGATTTCCTGGAGCGTCTGCATCATGCGCCCGGGCCGGTCCGCGGGAATGGGACGGGGCGGATGGTGAGATCAGCCGCCGAGTCCGACCTCGAGACGCAAGTTCGGTGGAATGGACCTGTCATGGCTGCCAGGGGAGCGCGTGCGGATAGGCGGCGAGCATATCGCCCGGGGCGACCATTGTCGTGTCGTCGGGACGTTCGACGAGGCCATCGCTATCCGTCGGGGATGTGAGCAAGCCCCCTTCTCGGGGTGACTTGCTCGCTGCGGGGCGTCGTCTGTGCCGCACTCCAGGCAGCGCCGCGCGTATTCTCGCCGACACGGCTTCTTTCGGTACGCGAGCGCGGCGCGCGCTGGGTCGACCGCCACGCCGGCCCTTGATCATCGAACCCGGATGGCGCATCGCCGCCACTATGATCCGAAATGCGTCCTCGGCGCTGATCCCGCTTCGGGAGGCGACGAACCTGCTCAGCGGCGAGGTTGCTCCCGTCGCCCCCGCGACCGTTCCGCTCGCAGCGGCGCTCGGACGCGTCGCCGCAGGAACGGTCGTCGCGCACGCCGCTGTGCCCGCGGGCCTGACGGCGATGCGAGACGGCTTCGCGGTCGAGGCCGCTGCGGTGGGCGGCGCGTCGGCCTACGCGCCGATCTTCCTGGCGCGACCACCGCCATGGGTCGAGGCGGGACAGCCGCTGCCGTCCGGCACCGATGCCGTCCTGCCCCCGGAGGGATTTGCGGACGGGATGGTCGTCGCGGACATCGCCACGCGGGAGGGCGTGCGGGGAGCGGGGGACGACGTTGCCGCCAACGAGAGGCTGATCGAGGCGGGCACCCGGATAGAGCCGCTTCACCTGCTCGTCTTTGAGGCAGTCGGCCTCAAGTCGGTAGACGTCCGTCAGCCACGCGTCCGCGTCGTCACCGCGGGTGCGTCCAGCTTCGATACCGTATCGCCCCTGCTCAGGCGTCTGATCGAGCGGGCAGGCGGGGCGACCGACGCCGTTCGCGCCCAGGGTGTCGGCGACATCGTCGATGCTATCCGCGGCGGTACGGCGGACGCGGTACTGGTCGTCGGGGGAAGCGGTTTCGGCCGCTCGGACCATAGCGCGGCGGCCCTCGCCCTTGCCGGAGAAGTCCGCGCGCATGGCATCGCGATGCGGCCTGGGGAAACCACCGCCGTCGGCTTCGCAGCCGGCAGGCCGGTTCTCCTGGTGCCCGGGCGTCCCGAGGCGGCGCTCGCCGCATTCTTGGCACTCGGCCGTCCTCTCATCGCGAGGCTTGCCGGCGCGCAGGACCGCTTGTCTCGGCGGCACGTCCTCGTACGAAAGATCGTCTCGTCGATCGGGCTGTCTGAGGTCTTCTTCATCCGAAGCGGGTCGGATGGCGTCGAGCCTCTCGGTGCAGCCGACCTTCCCCTCATTCGGTTGGTACAGGCGGACGGCATCATCGTGGTCGAGCCAGAAAGCGAAGGCTTTCGGGCCGGCGAGGAGGCAGAGGTTTGGGCCCTGTGAGTGCCGACGCAGACCGTGACGAGGCGGCGGATTTCGCCGAGCGTCTCGCCGCGGCCTCGAGCCAGGAGCAGTTTCTCAGGGTGATGAGCCGGGACGAGGCGCTCGCAAGATTCCGGGCGGCGGTCCCGCACACGCGCCTGCCTTCAGAGACGGTACCCTTGGAGGAAGCGCTTGGGCGCGTGCTCGCCCGCGACGTCGCCTCCCCGATGGACGTTCCGCCCTTCGACCGCTCCCTGGTCGACGGCTTCGCCCTGCGGGCGACAGACACGGAAGGAGCCGGGCCGGCGAGTTCGCGGCGTCTCACGCTGAACCGCGAGATCCTCGCCTGCGGCGTCGCGCCGACAATCGTCGTCCAGCCGGGAACGGCGACGCCGATCTCCACTGGCGGCATGATCCCACGCGGGGCCGACGCCGTGGTGATGATCGAGCACTCGGAGTTCGACGCCAGGAGCTTCGCCGTCGATGTTTTGACCGCAGTTCGGCCCGCGCAGTTCGTAGGCTATGCTGGGGCTGACATGGCCCGCGGCGAGACGGTGCTGCGCAGGGGAACACGGATCACCGCCCGCGAAATCGGTATGCTGGCGGCGTGCGGCCTCGCGGCCGTCGACGTCACCAGACGCCCGCGCGTCGCGGTCCTGTCCACGGGGGACGAGCTGGTCGCACCGGGCGAGCCCCTGCCCAAAGGCGCGATCTACGACTCGAACGGCGCGATCATCGCGGCCGCGGTGACCGAGAACGGCGGGGAACCGCTTCGGCTCGGGATCGTGCGCGACGATGCTGCCGTCCTCGAGGTCGCCCTCCGGTCCGCCCTACGCGACAGCGACCTAGTCGTGCTCTCGGGGGGTACGTCCAAAGGCGCTGGCGACGTCTCGCACCGTGTGCTGTCCCGCCTCGGCGAGCCGGGCATCCTGTTCCACGGCGTGGCCCTGAAGCCTGGGAAGCCACTCTGCGTGGCGGTGGCTCAAGGAAAGCCTGTCATCGTCCTGCCGGGGTTCCCCACCTCCGCGATGTTCACCTTCCACGATTTCGTCGTCCCTTTCGTGCGGGCGCTTGCCGGACTGCCGCCGCGGGAGGACGAGACGATCGAGGCGCGCGTGTCCCAACGGGTGCCCTCCGAGCTCGGTCGGACCGAGTTCGTGATGACCTCGCTCGCCCACGGTTCCGACGGGGCTATCGCCCTGCCGCTGCCGAAGGGCTCGGGTTCGGTCACCGCCTTCTCGCAGGCGGACGGGTTTTTCGCGGTTCCAGCCGCGCGCGCAGGCGTCGAGGCCGGAGAGGGCGTCTCCGTGGTTCGCCTAGGCGCCGGCGTCCGGGCGCCGGATCTGACGATCGTCGGCAGCCATTGCATCGGTCTGGACCGGGTGGTCGGCCTGCTCGCTGAGCGAGGCTACCGCGCCCGTACCATCTGGGTCGGGTCGGCCGGCGGCCTCGCCGCCTTGCGACGCGGCGAATGCGATGTCGCCGCCATGCACCTCTTCGATCTCGAGACGGGCCGGTACAACACCCCGTTCCTCACCGAAGGGATGTCCCTCGCCCCCGGTTGGCGCCGCCTCCAAGGCGTCGTGTTTCGCCGCGGCGACGCTAGGTTCGAAGGTCGGGACGCCGCGGACGCGGTCGCCTCCGCGCTCTCCGACTCCGACGCCGTGATGGTCAACCGCAACGCTGGATCGGGCACGCGCCTGCTCGTGGATGGGCTGCTGAACGGTGCCCGGCCGGCGGGATTCTGGAACCAGCCGCGCTCGCATAACGCCGTCGCCGCGGCGGTCTCGCAAGGCAGGGCTGACTGGGGCGTGGCGATAGCAAGCGTCGCGGATGCCTACGGGCTCGGCTTCCGCCCGCTGACGGAAGAGGCTTACGACCTGGCCTATTGCGAGCAAGCCGAGGGGATGCCGGCGCTAGCAGCCTTTCTGAGACTGCTCGGCGAGCCTAAGACGGCCGCGGCGCTGCGCGATCTGGGCTTCTCGGCCGCCGCAAAATCCTCGTGACGCGCACATAGCTTGCCGGCCTCGTCGCGGGCGGCGCGCCCCCGCCCGACCTGGCCGAGATCGCATGCATTCGCATCCGCCAAACGGCCCCGCGGTGGACCCACCTCGATGGAACGAAACGGACAATCTTGTCGCCCGCCGGGATGATCGACGATGCCGTTTCGCGTAAGGACGCCCGCGAGGCGCTGGGGCCTCCATCGAAGCGGCGGTATGCGTTGGGCGAGGACACGAGCATCAGTTTACGGATCGAGCTCGGCTCGGACACCTTGCTCGGACCGGGAAAGGCCGCCCTCCTAAGCGGCATCCGCGACACTGGTTCCATCGCCGCCGCGGGGCGCCGGATGGGCATGAGCTACAAGCGAGCCTGGTATCTCATCGACACGTTGAACAAGGCATTCCAGGAGCCGCTCGTCTCCGCAAGCAAGGGGGGACGCCGGGGCGGCGGCGCCATCCTGACGAGCACGGGCGACACTATCCTCGACAGTTACCTGCGCATGGAGCGGCTCGCCTCGGAGGCCGTGGCGGGCGAACTCGACCTCCTCGCTTCGCTGATGAAGCCCGATTCCTAGGATCGACGCCGCCGCGCGGAGGCGCGCATCCAGTAGGAGCAGAGTCGCGAGGTTGAGCGTCGGCCTAGCCCGGGAGCCCGCGGCTTGGTGCCCGCAAGCCTGCTGCTTCCGGCGCTGCCCGCGGCACGCGCCTGCTGTCCACCATCAAGGTTCGGCGGCACGCCTGGGCGCGCCGCCGGAGGTCGCGCTGCCTACTCGGCGGCCATTGGGGTCGCGTGGACGGCGGAGGCCCGGGCCGCGCAGAACTTGAACTCCGGGATCTTGCCCATCGGGTCGAGCGCCGGGTTCGTCAGCAGATTGGCCGCGGCCTCGGCGTAGCAGAACGGCATGAAGATCATGCCGACCGGAACGTCGCGGTCAGAGCGCACCTTCAGCTGGACGGCACCGCGTCGCGTCTCCAGCTTCATTGTATCGCCGGGCTCCAGCCCGAGCCGATAGAGCTCCTTCGGGGCCAAGAAGGCGACCGCCTCGGGCTCCAGCGCGTCGAGGACGCCGGCGCGCCGGGTCATCGATCCGGTGTGCCAATGCTCGAGCACGCGGCCGGTCGACAGGACCATCGGGTAATCCTCGTCCGGCAGCTCGTCCGGGGGCACCACGGCGGCTGGGACGATTTTCGCGCGCCCGCTCTCCGTAGGGAAGCCGGCGTAGAAGATGATCTCGTTGCCGGGTTTGTCCGGCGCGTCGACCGGGTAGGTCACGGCGCCCTCGCGCTCTAGGCGCTCCCAGGTGATGTTGTTGAACGACGGCATCACCATGGCCATCTCGCGGAAGATGTCGGCCGGGCCGCCGTAGTTCCAGGGCAGGCCGAGGCGCTTCCCCAGTTCCTGGATGATCCACCAGTCCTGCCGCGCGTCGCCCGGCGGCGACACCACCGGCTGCGAGATCTGCACGCGACGGTCGGTGTTGGTGAAGGTGCCGGCCTTCTCGGCGAAGGCGGAGGCCGGCAGCACCACGTCGGCGTGGAAGGCGGTCTCCGTCAGGAACAGGTCCTGCACGACGAGGTGGTCGAGCATCGCCAGAGCGTGCCGGGCGTGGTTTAGGTCCGGGTCGGACATCGCGGGGTTCTCGCCCTCGACGAACATGCCCTTGATCTCGCCGGCGTGGATCGCTCGCATGATCTCGACGACGGTGAGGCCCCTCTGCGGGTCGAGCTTCTGACCCCAGAACTCCTCGAACATCTCCCGCACCGCGGTCTTCTCGACCGATTGGTAGTCCGGGTAGACCATCGGGATCAGGCCGGCGTCGGACGCGCCCTGGACGTTGTTCTGGCCGCGCAGCGGATGCAGGCCGGTGCCGGGGCGCCCGATCTGGCCCGTGATGAGGGCCAAGGCGATCAGGCAACGCGAGTTGTCCGTGCCGTGGACGTGCTGGCTGATCCCCATGCCCCAGAAGATGATCGAGGACTTGGCGCGGGCGTAGAGCCGGGCGACCTCGCGCAGAGTCTCCGCGTCGATGCCGCAGACCGAGGCCATCTTCTCCGGCGTGAACTCGACGATCTTCTCCTTCAGCGCCTCGAAGTTCTCGGTATAGCCAGCGATGTACTGCTCGTCGTAGAGCCGCTCCTCGATGATCACGTTGAGCATCGCGTTCAGCATCGCCACGTCCGAGCCGGGCTTGAACGCGAGGTGCTTGTAGGCGTGCCGCGACAGCACCTGCCGGCGTGGGTCCATGACAATCAGCTTGGCGCCGCGCTGCTTCACCGCGTTCTTAAGGAAGGTAGCCGCCACGGGGTGGTTTACGGTTGGGTTGGCGCCGATCACGATGATGACCTCGGCATCGAGAGCCGCCGAGAACGGCGCCGACACGGCGCCCGAGTTCAGCCCCTCCATAAGGGCCGCCACCGACGAGGCGTGGCACAACCGCGTGCAGTGGTCGACGTTGTTCGAGCCGAACCCGAGCCGGACGAGCTTCTGGAAGAGGTAGGCCTCCTCGTTCGATCCCTTCGCGGAGCCGAAGCCGGCCAGCGCCTTGCTGCCATGCGTGTCGCGGACCGCCTTGAGGCCGCCGGCTGCGCGGTCGAGCGCCTCCTCCCAGGTCGCCTCGCGGAAGTGGGTCCACGGGTTGGCCGGGTCGACCTGGTCGTTGGCGTCCTTCGGGACGTTGTCCAGGCGGATCAGAGGCGCCGTCAGGCGGTGGGGGTGGTGGACGTAGTCGAAGCCGAAGCGCCCCTTCACGCACAGCCGGTTGTGGTTGGCCGGACCGTTCACGCCCTCGGCGTAGACGATCTTCTCGTCCTTCACCTTGTAGGAGACCTGGCAACCGACGCCGCAATAGGGGCACAGTGAGGTCACCTCGCGGTCGGGGTAGACAGTCCGGGTGTTGTGCTCGGCGTCGAGGTAGGCGGACGGCATCAGCGCGCCGGTCGGACAGGCCTGGACACACTCGCCGCAGGCCACGCAGGTCGAGCCGCCCATCGGGTCGTCGAAATCGAACACGACCTTGGCGTCAGCCGAGCGGTAGGCCATGCCGATGACGTCGTTGACCTGGACCTCGCGGCAGGCGCGGACGCAGAGGTTGCACTGGATGCATGCGTCGAGATTGACGCTCATGGCCGGGTGGCTGAAGTCGCCGGTCCAGCGCTCGGACGCGGGGAAGCGGCTCTCGGAGACGTCGAGGAAGTCGGCTTGAACCCAGAAGTGCGAGGTCGGGTCGTGCGAGGTCTCGCGCTCGGGCTGATCGGCCACGAGCAGTTCTAGAACCATGGCGCGGGCCTTGATTGCGCGCTCGGTCGCAGTCTTGACCTTCATGCCCACGGCAGGCGTGCGCTTGCACGAGGCGGCCAGCACGCGCTCGCCCTCGATCTCGACCATGCAGGCGCGGCAGTTGCCGTCCGGGCGGTAGCCGGGCTCGGGCTTGTGGCAGAGGTGCGGGATGTGGGTGCCTAGGCGCTTGGCGACGGCCCAGATCGTCTCGCCGGGGCCGGACTCGACGTTCTGTCCGTCGAGCTCGAACATGATGGTTGGGGGTGCGGTCGGCCGCTCCTTCAGATCGTGCAGACCCGACGGCTCCGGGGCCGCCTGGCCGCCCGCCTTCGCCCCTTGCGAGTAGGAGCCGCCGGCCACCGGCTTCGGGCCCTGCGCGGGGCCGCCCGCATCCTGCAGCCCGTCGGCCCGGATCTCGGACTTCTCGGTCTTGTCGCCGTGCTGTTCGGGGGCGTTGCTCATGCGGCCGCTCCTGGCTCGGACATCGGGATAGGGTTCACGGGCGCCATCGGTTGCCTCACTCCGCCGCCGCGGCGTGTGGCGCGGGGAAAAGATCCGGGAAATACTTGATGACGCTGCTGAGGGGGTTTGAGGCGGCTTGGCCGAGGCCGCAGATCGAGGCGTCCCGCATGCACTGGGACAGCTCGCCCAGGAGCTCGGTGTCCCAGACGCCCTGCTCCATCAGGATGCGGGCCTTCTGGGTCCCAGAACGGCAGGGGGTGCACTGCCCGCAACTCTCGTCCTCGAAAAACCTCATCAGGTTCAACGCGGCGCCGCGCACATCGTCCCGGTCCGACAGGATTACGACGGCGGCGGAGCCGATGAAGCAGCCGTACTTCTCCAGCGTCCCGAAATCGAGCGGGATGTCGTTCATCGACGCCGGCAGGATGCCGCCCGACGCGCCGCCCGGCAGGTAGGCCGCGAAGGTGTGGCCGTCCGCCATGCCGCCGCAATACTCGTCGATGAGTTCCTGGATGGTGAGGCCGGCCGGGCCGAGCTTCACCCCCGGCTCCTTCACGCGCCCCGAGACCGAGTAGGAGCGCAGGCCGACGCGATCGTTGCGGCTGTGGCTCTTCCACCACGTGCCGCCCCGCTCGATCAGGTCGCGGACCCAGAACAGCGTCTCGATGTTATTGATCAGCGTCGGACGGTTGAACAGGCCGACCTGGAACGGGAACGGCGGCTTGTGCCGCGGCAGCCCGCGCTTCCCTTCGAGGGACTCGATCAGCGAGGATTCCTCGCCACAGATATAGGCGCCGGCGCCGCGGCGCAGGTGGATGCGGGGGCCGCCCTCGGGGAGCTTCGCGATCTCGCGCGTCAGGATCTCGCGGGAGATGGGATACTCGTCGCGCAGATAGATGTAGACCTCCGGCGCCTCGACGACGTGGGCGCCGATCAGCATGCCTTCGAGGAAGCGGTGCGGGTCGGTGTTGAGGTAGAGCTGGTCCTTGAAGGTGCCGGGCTCGCCCTCGTCCCCGTTGACCGCCATTAGCCGGGGCCCGGGCTCGCCGCGCACCGAGCGCCACTTGCGCCCCGTCGGGAAGCCCGCGCCGCCGAGGCCGCGCAGGCCGCCATCGTCGAGCACCGTCAGGATGTCGTCGACCGGGAGGTCCCCGTTGCGGAGCCGGTCGAGGGTCGCGTATCCGCCGGCGGCCCGATAGGCGTCGTAGTCGACGTAGTCGGGGATGTGGGCGTGAGTGTCGCCGGCCTCGACCGCGGCCGTCACGGACGCGAGGTTGGCCTTGTGCAGGAAGTTGTGCCCGACCTCGACGGCGGGCGCGTGGTCGCACAGGCCGACGCAGGGCGCGCGCACGACGCGGACGGCGTCGGAGGCGAGTTCCCGCTGGAGCGTCTCCAGCAACTCCTCGGCGCCGAACATCGCGCAGGTGATGCTGTCGCAGACCCGAACGGTCAGCCGCGGGATCGAGGCGCCACCCTCCTTCACGACGTCGAAATGCGCGTAGAAGGTCGCGGTCTCGAACACCTCGGCGAAAGCCAAGGCCATCTCATCGGCCAGCGCCGCCAAGTGGTCTGCGCTGATCTGGCCGTAGGTGTCCTGGATCAGGTGCAAGTGTTCGATGAGCAGGTCGCGCTGGCGCGACCGGGAGCCGAGAAGCTCCTCGATCTCGACCTTCGCCCGCGGCTCGACCTGGCGCCCCTTGGGGACGCTGCGCGCCTTGTTCCGCCCCCGGCCGGGATGCGAGAAATTCCTGACTGTCCCCGGTGCCTCACTCATGCGGTATCTGGTTTCCAACTGCTGGGGCGGGTGGTCGCGGCGTCCTGAGGTCCGGTTGGGGCCTACTGGCCGCCGAAGGCTCGGAGCGGCTGACCGGCCTCGGACCGGTGTTTCATCGTGACAGACGCCGTCGCCTCGTCCAGGGACGTGACCCTGGGTCCGACGACGGAGCGGAGCTCAATCTCGAACGCGTCGAGGACGTCGTTCAGGCGGTCCATCAGGGAATTCGGGGCGTCTCCGGCCAGGGAATCAACCGCCTCGGCGATCGCGTCGCGGACCCGGCCGCTGAGCTCCTGCGTCAGCGGCGGCTTCGCGTCGGCGCAGTAGGCGTCCGTCACGATGGTGGCCCAGTCCGCCGCGGAGGATGCGTCACCCATGTTCATGCCTGCGCGATCGAGGGAAGGTTGAAGTCGTGCATGGCGTGCCCGTTCGGGTCCGCTGGTGTGGCGTTCGCTCGTGGCATACCAAATGGCAGCCGTTATAGCGGAGGTGTTATATCGTTTTTGAAGTCGTTTCAATTTGCGTGGCGCCGCGGTCACGCGCCAGGACGGCGTGGCTGACGCTTGCCCTGAGCCATAACGCGGGGCAGTGGAAACGGCACGAGGGAGGTGGTCAGCGGTGTCCGGCATTCGCGTTATCGGACTTGCCGGGTGGAGCGGGGCCGGCAAGACCAGCCTGCTGGTTCGGGCCATCCCCGTGCTCGTCACCCGCGGGGTTAAGGTGGCGACAATCAAGCACGCCCACCACGACTTCGACACGGACTGGCCTGGGAAGGATTCCTACGAGCACCGCAGGGCGGGAGCGAGCGAGGTCCTAGTCTCTTCGGGCCGCCGGTGGGCACAGGTCCACGAGCTGCGCGACGAGCAGGAGGCGACCCTAGCTCAGCTCCTGCGGCGGATTAGCCCCTGCGACCTCGTCGTCGTGGAAGGGTACAAGCGGGAGCCGATCCCCAAAATCGAGGTCCATCGCGCCGACAACGGCCGCCCGCCCCTCTATCCTTTGGACCCCACCGTCGTGGGCATCGCGAGCGACGTCGCATTTCCCGCATCGGGCATTCCCATCGTAGATTTGAACGATGCGGAGGCGGTGACAGGGCTGATGCTCGACGTAGCCGTTTCCTTCGAAAATGTCCTCGGGAGGCTCTAGCCGGATGGCCCAGCTCAGCGATGACTGCTTCGCGTTCGGCGGTCCTCTGATGACCATCGAGGACGCGCACGCGCTGTTCGGCGAGCGGCTCGTAGCGGTCGTCGGCACCGAGGACGTTCCCGTCTCGGACGCCGACGGACGCATCCTGGCCGAGGATTGCGTTGCGCCCATCGACGTCCCACCGTTCCCCAACTCGGCCGTCGACGGCTACGCAGTCCGTTTTGCGGACCTGCGCGCCTCCGATGCGACGGTCCTGCCGGTCGGCGCGGTCGTCGCGGCCGGCGTCGCCTCCGAAGGCGTGTCGGTGGCGGGCTCGGCCGCCCGGATCTTCACCGGAGCCCCGATGCCGGCTGAGGCCGACACCGTCTTCATGCAGGAGGACGTCTACGTCCTTCCCGACGGCCGGGTGTCCTTGCCGCTCGGGCTGAAGCGCGGCGCCAACAGCCGCGACGCCGGCGAGGACGCGGCGAAGGGCTCGTCGATCATCGCAGCCGGGCGGCGTCTCCGGCCGCAGGACTTGGCTCTGGCGACCGCGGTCGGCCTCCGCACCTTGAAGGTCCGCCGCACCCTGAAGGTCGGCGTGTTCTCGACGGGCAACGAGCTCGTCGAGCCGGGAGCGCCCTTGAGGCCAGGCGCGATCTACGACTCGAACCGTGTCCTGCTGCTCGCTCTTATCCGGCGGATGGGCTTCGCGGCGCGTGACCTCGGCATCATCCGTGACGATCCGGCGGCCCTCGCCGCGAGGCTCTCAGCGGCGGCTGCCGAGCATGACGTGATCCTCACCTCGGGCGGCGTGTCGACCGGCGACGAGGATCACGTGAAGACCGCCGTCGAGACTATCGGGCGCCTCGTATTCTGGAGGCTGGGGATCAAGCCGGGACGGCCGGTCGCGATGGGCATGATCGACGGCAAGCCGTTCCTGGGTCTGCCGGGCAACCCGGTGGCCGTCTACGTTACCCTCTTGTTCGTCGTGCGGCCGCTCCTCGCCCGGCTTGCCGGCGAGGCTTACGCGCCGCCGCCCGGATTCACCGTCAGGGCGGCCTTCTCTTATCGGAAGCGGGCGGGCCGCAGGGAGTTCGTTAGGGTTAGCCTCGCCCGGGACAGCGACGGCACCTGGGAAGCCCGGAAGTTCCAGCGCGACGGCGCGGGCATGCTGTCATCGCTCACCGAAACCGACGGTCTCGTGGAGCTGGAGGACGGCCGGATCGCGGTCGTGCCGGGCGACGTCGTGCGGTTCCATCCGCACGAAACCCATTGGTAGCAAGGCCGTACCTAGAGCCTCGCCAGACAAAGGCCGCGCCCGAGCATTGCCGGGCTCGGGCTTCCGTTATATCAAATCTGCTATCTCGCTTGTGATTGGCCGTGAGCGGCCGCTCGATCGGCAGGCTTGGGCAACGATGTTCGATGGTGTCTGGCGGAGCCAAGCAGGCGCGGAACTTCGCCTCCTCCAGATGGGCGAGGCCGTCTCCGGGACTTACACCGCCGCCAATCCCGGCTTTCCGCAGACGCATCGAAGCCGCATCCTCGTCGGCACGGCCGAGGGCGACATCATCGGATTCGTGACCAGCACGTCGTCGCCCCAGGAAATCACGGCTTGGACCGGGCGGCTCGTCCGCACCGACGAAGAGACGGCCGAGGAGATCCATGCGGTCTTCCATGCCGTCGATCGGTGTTCGCAGCCACAGGCCATGGACGGTCACATCGCGCTCGAAACAACCATCTTCTCGAAGGTCGAGACCGCTTGTCCATGAAGGCAAGGCCGCTTCCATCCTCGACATTGTCCTGAGGAACGGAAGGCGAAATTGGAGCGAGGAACTGTCGGCGCATCGTTTGCCGACAAACATCGTATTTCCGGTTCGTCCTCCATCCCGTCATTTCCAGATCGGGCATTCGAATAGCCGATCGCAATCGGTAGCAACCGCTTACGGGACGTCCTCAAAGCTGGCCGAATTGCCGGGATAGGCGTGAGATGGCCGGCTAGCGTTGTTCTGACGCGAATGATTCACCGCTTGCCATGCTCATGTTGGCGGCCGTCATTTGCAGCTGCCCTGGTGCGCAATCCATCGCTCACCGTAGCCGTACCGAGGACGGGCGCGGGTCGGCTGGCTCCCTCGTGTAAGTCGCCTCCTCAGGATTGCTGGGAGCTGTACGGCTATTCCCTCGGCCAATTCTCGTCGTGGAATCGCTGTTCATGCCAATATTTTGGTTTCGTTACTGATGAGTGTATTGGGTTCTTGATGCATGTGTGATCACTCAAACACGATTTGAATATTGAGTACACTTCGAGGCGCGACGGAGGGCATATGAGCACACACCCTGGTCGAACGGCAGACGAGTGGGCCGGCATTATCAGCGATGCGTATGCTGCTAGAACACGGCCACCATTGACACGCCAACTCGAGAAGGAGGTTCGTCAAGTGATCGCCGAGGCGCTTCGGGAAGCAGAAGCGGCCAACAGCCCGGACAGCGAGTGGTGCGAGCGCGTCAACCTCGTTCTGGATCGCAGCGAGATGTCCCTTCATGCAGCCGTGGGGCCTCGGCTTGCCGCGATCGATGATGCTTCAGGAACGGCCGTGATGATGCACCGCTCGGAAGCCGGAAGGCCCCTGCGCGCCTTCGGCGGGCAATAGCTGATGCGGCACGGGATGCACCTTCACTGACCAATGGCGTTTCATAGGCAGCAACACGGGAGCGGCGGGAGCGAGACCATGAGTTCCGTGAATGAGGTGTGTGAGGTGACTGGCTTCGGTCCGGCATGGCCAGCCGCCAATGCGGATTGGCCGACGATCCGTGACTGGCGCAAGGAAACCCGGGACAGACTGATCGCGCAGAGGAGAAGCATTTCGGCTGAGGATCGGTCCGCTTGGAGCGAGAGGATCAGCCGCGCCCTAGAAGCGGCTCTCGAGCCGTACGCCGGCAGACTGATCGGCTTCTACTGGCCGTTCAGGGGCGAGTATGATCCACGAGCCGTTCTCACCGCGATGCAAGAGCGCGGCTCACACCTTGCTCTGCCGGTGATCGTCGAACGTGGTCAGCCGCTCGTCTTCCGTGAGTGGTCCCCTGGCAGCCTGATGGTGCAAGGAACCTGGAAGATCCCGATGCCTGAGTCGGGCAAGGCCGTTTTCCCCGACCTCCTCGTGGTGCCGCTGGTCGGGTTTGATCGGCAGGGCTACCGTCTCGGCTATGGCGGCGGCTTTTATGACCGGACCATTGCCGCAATGCCAGAGAGGCCACGCTCCATTGGTGTCGGCTTCGAACTCGGACGCCTAGAAACGATCTGCCCCCAGAGGCACGACATTCCGCTGGAGCGGATTATCACGGAGGGCTGACGTGACCTGACCGGCCGACCCTTGATGGGACCGATCGGGTGAGTAAACCGATGTTTTTGGTCGAAGCATCCGGTTACTGATGAAACCGATCGTCCGACTTTCCGCCGTCGATCGTGGTCTGCCTTCGAGTGTTGCGCGCCTGACGTCGACTTAAGGCGCGCTGTAGACCGGATCCCTGCGCCGTGACGACGTCTGCTTCTGGGATACGGTCGGGGACGGTTGTACGGCTGCAATGGGCGCAAAGCGGAACGGCCGCTTTCCGGTAAGACTTTCAGGACTGGATGTGGCACACGGCCGGTCAGCCCGTGCGGAGATTTCTGACCTGTTGGAGAAGAACGGAAGGTCCGCTTCCGGGTATCTTGACGATTGGCTCAAGTGGCTGACGATGGCGGAACGCGGAAGCCAAGAGGTGGCTGCCGTAGGCCGGGGCCATGTTCAACATGGGGCCTCATACCACTTGGGCGGCCTCCGGCGCCGCGCAGTATGGCTCGTCAAGTGCGAGGAGACTTTCCTGCCCCTGTCATGAGCAGATCTGGATGTTCCTCAGGCGCTATAGCTCAGTTTCCGACGTTAGCGGGATCCAGAATCGGCTGGGAGCGACCGGACCACCTTGTCCCGTCGACGAGAACCGGGCATGGTCCTTCAATCAACCCTAGGTCGGATGCCTTTTCGATCCGTGCCGCTGGATCCCGACGATCGCCTTGGACTAGCTCTTCTGGCTCACATCAACCTGACGTGATCGTCTCGTTCGAAACCCCCGCCCTGCGTTCGTTGTGCGCCAGCCTGGATGCTGCCGAGCGCGAGCTCGGGGCGGACGATGCTCGCTCGCTCCTCACGACCCTGTCAGACATCGAGGCTTTGGATACCGCGAATGAGTTCCTAGAACTAGCGGTAGACGATGCTAGAGTCTTGTCGGGCAACGCCATCGCGGTGACCGTGGGACGCGAACATCGTGCGATCCTCGTACCGGTCGGCGTGCGCTATCAACAACGCCCCGACGGGAGCCCCGATTGGTCAACCGTCAAATATCTCAAGCTGACGGCCTTGTCGCGCCCATGACGCAAGATCCCGCTTTCCATCGCGACTGGTTTTCGAAGCCCGCCGACTCGCTGCTAGCCATGATGCAGCGCAAGCGGCTGGCCCCGTTCGATGTCGCCCAAGGGCTGCCGGGCGGCCTCACCACGCTTCGCGGTCTGCTGACAGGTGATGTCGCGATCGACGAAGCGGTCGCCGGAGGGCTCGCGGCCGCTGTAGGTGGTACGACGACGTTCTGGTTGCGCCGACAAGGATTGTACGAGGCTTCCCTCGGGCGCGTGGTCGATGCGGTGTTGGCGTCCGATGGCGACGCGTGGCTTGCCAAGGTCCCGGTGCCGACGTCGGACGACGCAACTAACCGCGGGCCAACGACCGCCAACTGCCGCCGCGCCGCTATCAAGCGGCGCCTCGTGTTCTTCGACGTCAACGGGGCTGAGACGTGGTCCCGCCGCTACGGGAGCTTGCGCTGCGATACGCGGTTTCGGGAATCGGCGGCCTTTGAGGTGCATCCGGGCGCCACGGCGATGTGGCTGCGGCAGGGCGAGCTTGAGGCCGCACTAATCTCGACGGCCGCGTGGGATCCCGACGGCCTGAGTACAGCAATCGGCGAGATCGTTGAGCTCAGCCGGATCGGCCAGCCCGTGCGTTTTCTCCCGCGGCTGAGAGCGCTGCTGGCTCGGTTCGGCGTCGCGTTGGTGGTCGTGAGGGCCCCCGAGGGCTGCCGGGCGAGCGGAGCGGCGCGGATGCTGTCCCCGACCAAGGCGATGGTCCTGGCGAGCTTCAGGCATCGCTCGGACGACCATTTCTGGTTCACGCTGCTCCACGAGATCGGCCACCTACTCTTGCACGGCGGGCGCACGTTCATCGACGAGGAGGGCGTAAGTGACGACGAGCTCGAACGCGAGGCTAACGCCTTCGCGGCCGACACCATCATCCCGCCAGACCGGCAACCGGAACTCGCGAGCCTCCGGGCCGACTACGAGTCGGTCATCCGGTTTAGCCGCAGCCTGCGCGTCGCCCCTGGTCTGACGTTGGGCCAGATGCAGCACAGGGGTTTGATCCAGCGCAACTGGCTCAACAAGCTCCGAAGGACCTGGACCTGGGACGAGATCGATCCGGCCCTGGCCTAGCCCTTGAAGTGCACGAACCTGGTCGGACTCTTCTGCCAATTGCAGAGCGCGTCCTCCATCACCGCCATCCCGACGCCGAGGTCTCCGTCCAGCACGTCGAGACCCGCTTGCAGCCGCTCGATCGACGAAGAGCCGTCCCGCCGCCCGTCGAGAAGAAGGCGGGCGCCGTTCGCCGGACCGGTGGCCCCTTTCAGGTATGCTGAGCCCGCCGTGATCGGGGCGATGCCGTACCGCCCGACCAGAGAAAGATAATCGAACTTAGCGAGCCTGCCGAAGGTCGGGACGCGAAGATCTCCGTAAAGGACCTTGAAGATCGCGTGAGGATCGTTGCCCGTGCGCCTGACGACGTCGGCGAAGAAGCGGGCGTGGCCGCCCGGTCCGATCCAGCGAACATAGGCGGCGACGACGTCGGCCATCGGCCGGTTCGAGTCGGGTCTGAGGCTCTCGTACTTCCTGTGATTCCCGAATTTGCCGCCGACCGACATCCAATTTGCGGCGAGCCAGGCGGCGAACGCTCCGGGGTTCGCGCTTACCGTGACCCAATCCCAACGGCCCGTGCCGAGGCGGCCGTACACGTCTTGCAAGCGTCGCCAGCCGCTGTCGGCCGGTCGTGCGAAATGGGTCATGAGGAAGATGAGCCATCCCGCCTCGTCCACGTCGCCTTGACGGACGTGGTATGCGACCGCCCGTTCGGCGTCGAAGCTCGGGTCGTTCGGGTCGGCTCGCTCCGCTGAAACGGACTTCGCCTGCACCTGCCTGTAATAGCTCTCGCGCCGCAGGCTCGCCACGAACTGCCATGCCAGGACGTCGAGGGCGCGGGGATCCGCCAAGCCCGGGAGCGGGCCCGCATGCATTCGAAGGGCGTGGGTCAGACGCTCGTGTTCAGGGACCCAGCTCGGCCACATCAGAGCACGCTCCCCCTGATGAACCGCGCCTGGCGCGGCGCGGGCTGACGCCTCGGCTTGTCGCGACGGCTGTCGACGAAAATCCGAAAGCCCGGCGCGATGTCCGCCCTGAGCGCATCGAGCTTGGCCTCGTCTCCCGACGCCCAGAAGGCCTGCAGGAGACGAAGGAAATCGGCCCAGTAGGGAGAAGGTGCCATCT
Source organism: Methylobacterium sp. J-070 (assembly GCF_022829385.1). GTDB lineage: Bacteria > Pseudomonadota > Alphaproteobacteria > Rhizobiales > Beijerinckiaceae > Methylobacterium. Next base: position 27,016 of record NZ_JAKSXX010000098.1, read on the forward strand.
CGGCCGCCGAGAAGGGCTCTCCAGCACGGATCCTGCCCTCCGCCTCGACCAGGGTCTCGGCGAGCCCGAACGGATCGCCGGGGGGCATCGGCGGCATCTCGACCATCTTCTGGTGGCCTTCCGTAACGTAGCCGCGGACCTCGTCGAGGTCCGGTTCGTAGATGTGCATACTGCCCGCGTAGTGGAGGTACTCGCCCGGTTCCGCGCCCAGGCGCCTAGCCATCATCTCCTGAATCATCGTGAAGCAGAACACGTCGTGCGGGAGCCCCTTGTACGCGTCGTTGGACCGCATATTAGCGGACAGGTGCAGCAGTCCTTCGCGCAGGTGGAACTGTAGGCTGACAGTGCAAGGCACCTCGCGGTAGACGAAACCCTCGCCCCGGGCGGCGGCGTAGTCGAGGGCGATGTCCTCCGCATTGAAGAGCTGTATGACGGCGCGCTTCGACGTCGGCTTCCAGTCGAGGAGTTTCGTGACGTTGTCCAACTGATCGATGCCAGACCGCATGGAGAATATGCGAGGTCCATAGGCGCCCGGGATCTTACCGTCGACTGCCTCTTTCTCATACTCTCGAATGTATGGCCGGATAAACTCTAGGTCGCCCGAGCCGGAGAGATACCAAAGAAATTCGGCGAGCGCGCTGAAAGGCTTGCCCCGGTTCTCAGAGCGGCTGAGGCGCGCCCGAGGCCTTCGAAGCCGGATCGCGGCCCCCAGGACTTCGTATGTAGAGCCGCGGGACCCGGTGTTTGGACGGCCTGATCCCAACAAGGATTTATACAAATCGATCAGGATCTCATCCAAGCTATCGCCGCAGATTTCCATCGGACGTCACCGCACGCATCCGGATCGAACGCGCGGCCGCTCCGGGATTGATCAACGACAGGCAGGGCGCTCGATATCGGCTGGCTAGACGGTTCGTGCAAGCATGCGTTGAGCGAGCTGAAGCCGACGACGCCTGCTGGTAGAGATGGAAGCGGATGCTGACGGATCGTCGGGTCCGGCAAGTGGGGAAGGTCTCTCGTGAAGGCGCGATCACTGATGGGCGTAAGCGGAGCAGGCCTTCGGAGCGGCGGCTGGCGCCTGAGGGAGCGGCCGCGACGATGAAGAGCCTAACAATTCTTGGCTGACGCAGATTCACGCTTCCGTCCCGCTCGCAGATCTAGACCCCGCGCACGCAGCGCTGCCATGACGGGCGCCTCGGCAATGTCAGCTTCTGGGCAAGCACCTGATGTCCGCTGATGGCGCATTTCGGAACTGAATCGAGCCGCCTGCTTAGTCAGCGATTCAAGGTTTTGCGCGCGTTTCGTCCTTCCAAGCCCTTCAAGCGCCGCCGCAGCCCAACAATCTCCGCTCCCAACACGCCGGTGATCGCATAGCGCCGTTTTGCCTTCTGGGATCCGTCCGGCCGCCGCGTCGTCATGCTGACCTCGTGGATCAGCGCCCGCTGCTGTGCCTCAGCTTTCGCTCGACGAGCTTCCGCCATGGCATTCGCTGAGGATGAGCACACCCGCTTTGCTACCGCCCGCTGACGTGCCCAGGCGTGCAGCCCTTGCCCTGGAGTCGCCGCTAACGCCTGAACACGGCTCGGCAACACCTTAGCTGATTCGAGGTGCTGGATCGCCCGCACATCCCGGCTGATCAATTTGCGCGCCGCTAGCCGCTCGGCCGCGGTCTCGCCGCCGTAGGAAACGAACCGCTCGACGATGAGATGCAGGTCGTGAGTGGTGCGCGAGCGCTTGCGCCCGCTCAAGATCTCCAGCTCGGCCATGATCGCGGCACGCAGCAGGCTGGCGCTGATTCGGATGTAGGTCGCGTAGGCGAGCGCGATGGCCTCGAGGTGCTGTGCGTCTGACGCCTTGCGGATGTTCAAGCCCGCCCGCTGCATCCAATCCGCGCTGCCAAGGGGCTGCGACCCGGCACCTCTGACCTGATGCAGGAAGCGTTCCGCATCGGCGGCTACAGCTTCGCGGCTGCCACCCTCAGCGCTGGTTCGACCTTCTTCGGCGGGTTCACCTACAGGCTTTGTCGCCCTTGGCCCGTCGAGCGCCTTCGCTGATTCATGATGGCGCAAAGGTCGGGCTATCGGGGAGGGACGACTAGGTCGGTTAAACCGAAAGGCTGGGATTGTGTCGTTGAGCATGGCTGTCGATCCATACCGAGCTTGGCGCCACGCTTCGGGGTAAGCGGCACCGGTGAGTCGGTATGAATTGGCATCACGCTGAAAGGTGTAACCGGTTCACTAACCGGCTGTCGGCGGCCGATGCCGCACAGCGATCCCCGCTGTGGTAGCTATGTGGTTGCTAGATGCTTAAGGCCGCTTTGCTACCACGAGCTAAGTGCCTGTCAGGCTTGGTGGGCGCACTAGGGTTCGAACCTAGGACCCGCTGATTAAGAGTCAGCTGCTCTACCAACTGAGCTATGCGCCCGATCGCGTTCGCGATCGCCCGGCGGCCACCAAGTCCGTCCGGGGTGGCGGGCTGATACCAACGCGGCCGGGGGCTGTCCACCCCCGGCCGCCGCTTTTTATCATTCCGCGGCGGTATGCTGCGCATGCATCCGGACGGCGTGGGCGGAGAGCTTGTTCAAGGCCGAGAGATACGCCTTCGCGGAGGCCACCAGGGTGTCCGGATCGGCGCCGCGGGCGGTGACGCTGCGTTCGCCGTCGCGCAGGCGCACCGAGACCTCCGCCTGCGCATCGGTGCCGCCCGTGACGGCGTGGACCTGATACAGCTCCAGCTGGGCCTGATGCGGCACCAGTGCCGAGATCGCGTTGAACACCGCGTCCACGGGCCCGTTGCCGTCCGCCTCCTCGATCCGCGTGCCGGCCTCGTCGGCGATCCGCAGGGTCGCGCGCTGCGGCCCCCGGGTGCCGGCGATGACCGACAGGGACACCAGCCGGATCCGGTCGTGGGCCGTGGCGAGGTTCTCGTCGACCAGTGCCTCGATATCCTCGTCGTAGACATGCTTCTTGCGGTCGGCCAAGGCCTTGAACCGATCGAAGGCGTCCTGGAACTGGTTGTCGGACAGGTGCAGTCCGAGATCGTCCAGCTTCGAGCGGAACGCCGCCCGTCCCGAATGCTTGCCCATCACCAGAGAGGTCTTGACCAGGCCCACGGAGGCCGGGGTCATGATCTCGTAGGTCTCGGCGTTCTTCAGCATGCCGTCCTGGTGGATGCCGCTCTCGTGCGCGAAGGCGTTGCGGCCGACGATCGCCTTGTTGAACTGCACCGGGAAATTCGTGGCGTGGCTCACCAGCTTCGAGGCGCGGGTCAGCATGGTCGACTCCACGCCGGTCTCGTAGGGCAGCACGTCGGCGCGGGTGCGCAGCGCCATCACGATCTCCTCCAGCGCGGCGTTGCCGGCGCGCTCGCCGATGCCGTTGATGGTGCACTCGACCTGGCGGGCACCCCCCTCGATCCCCGCCAGCGAGTTGGCGATCGCGAGGCCGAGATCGTTGTGGCAATGGACCGAGAACACCGCCCGGTCGGCGTTCGGCACGCGCTCGCGCACGCTCGCGAACATCTCGCGGTATTCGGACGGCGTCGCGTAGCCCACCGTGTCGGGCAGGTTGATCGTGGTCGCGCCGGCCTTGATCGCGGCCTCGACGCAGCGGCAGAGATAGTCGATCGGCGTCCGCGTCGCGTCCATGGCCGACCACTCCACGTCCTCGACGAGGTCGCGGGCCTGCGCCACGGTCTTCAGGATGATCTCGACCACCTCGTCCTGGGTCTTGCGCATCTGGTGGGCGAGATGGATCGGCGAGGTCGACACGAAGGTGTGGATCCGCGCGCGCCGGGCGTGCCGCACGGCCTCGCCGGCCCGGGCGATGTCGGCCGGGATCGCCCGGGCGAGGCCCGCGATGGTGGCGCGCTTGGTCCGCCGGGCGATCTCCGAGACCGCCTCGAAATCGCCGATGGAGGCGATCGGGAAGCCGGCCTCGATGATGTCGACGCCCATCGTGTCGAGCAGCTCGGCCACCGCCAGCTTCTCGTCGAAGGTCATGGTGGCACCGGGACACTGCTCGCCGTCGCGCAGCGTGGTGTCGAAGATCACGATCCGGTCGCGGGCGGTGGTGCTGGTGGTCGTTGTCATGGCGTTACCCTATCGCGGGCCGCCCGGCTCGACGTGGCGCGGCGCGGCGTGGTGCCCTGGCGGGCGGTTTCGCGAGTGTCGAAAATCCCCTGAAGGCCCAGGCGCGCGCCCGGACGGCCCTCAGGGGCGGGTAAGCAGAAGCGGAAGAGCAAGCCCGACGCGGCGCGCGCACGACCGCGGCGCCGTCGTGGCGGCGCGGGCGGTCTCGGGCGCTGAGCCGGCTCTGGCCAAGGCTCGTCTCTCCTGTCGGCGACCCGCGCGGGACGTTCTCACCGCGCGGCGCAGGTCCGTAGGTATCCCCGGAGACGCAGGAACACAAGCGAGACCGGATCCGACGATCGGAAGGGTTCGGACGGCGCGGAGGTCGCTGCCGCGCGCGGCGGCGGCGCAGGGAGCGCCACCGCGAGATCGTCGCCAAGCAGCCTCCGGCCGGGGGGACTCGTCCTGCTATGCCAACCGCGGCGTCGGCACGAAATCTCCGGGGCGCGGATCCACCCTCGAAGGCGATCCAACCGCCAGCTTCAGTCCAGCATGTCCGGCAAGGATGGGACGCGCCGGCGTATCGCCCCAGAGACGGGTCGGCTTGCGTGTCGCGTGCGGGTGCCCTGCCGGATGCGGGTGGCAACGAAGGCGAAAGGACCCCTCGATCGTGTGCGAACTGCATCAGCGCGCCCTCTCGCGGCGCGGACTCCTGACGGCCGTCGCGGCCGGCACGCTGGTGGGCGGCTCCCTCGGACCGCGCGGCGCCGACGCGGCCGAGGCGGGGCGGTCGAACGCGATCACGCCCGAGGAGGCTCTGGCACGGCTGATGGACGGCAACACCCGCTACGCGGCCAATGCCCCGGCCAACAGGGACTTCTCCGCCGGCCGCGCCGCGCGCGCCTCAGCGCAATACCCGATCGCCTGCATCGTCGGCTGCGCCGATGCGCGGGTCGCGCCGGACTATGTCTTCGATCAGGGTCCCGGCGACCTGTTCGTCGTCCACGTCGCCGGCAACTTCGTCAACGCCGACGGCCTCGGCAGCCTCGAATACGGCGTGCAGGTGCTGGGAGCTCCGCTGATCCTCGTGCTGGGCCATTCCGATTGCGGGGCCGTCAGGGCGACGATCGACGTCATGAAGACCGATGCCGTCCTGCCGGGCCATCTCCCCATGCTGATCGACGCGATCCGCCCGGCGGTCGATCTGGCCGCGAAGGCGCAGGCGCAGGATCCCCTGGCCGAAGCCATCGCGCAGAACGTCCGGCACAACGTGCGGCGGCTGGAGCAGGCGGGCCCGATCCTGTCGGAGGCGATCGCCCGCAGGCAATTGCGGGTCGTGGGCGGCTTCTACGAGATCGCCACCGGAAGGGTCGCGCTGCTCTGAACGCGTCGGCGCGGTCCGCGCCTTGCCAACGGCGGTTCCGCCTCGATAAAGCCCGCCGGCACGTCGAGAGAGAATCCGCGAGACCGCCATGGCCAGCTACAAGCTCCTGCTCCTGCCCGGCGACGGGATCGGCCCGGAAGTCGCCGGCGGCATGCAGGTGGTGCTCGACGCCCTCCGGGAGACCGGCCTCGCGACCTTCGAGACCGAGACCGACCTCGTCGGCGGCTCTGCCCTCGACGCGCACGGTGTCCCGCTCGCCGATACCACGCTGGAGCGCGCCCGGGCGGCGGACGCGATCCTGCTCGGCGCGGTCGGCGGCCCGAAATGGGCCGGCGTTGCCTACGAGCAGCGCCCGGAGGCCGGGCTGCTGCGCCTGCGCAAGGACCTCGATCTCTTCGCCAACCTGCGGCCGGCGATCTGCTACCCGGCGCTGGCCGAAGCCTCAGCCCTGAAGCGCGAGCTGGTCGAGGGCCTCGACATCATGATCGTGCGCGAGCTTACCGGCGGCGTCTATTTCGGCGAGCCCAAGGAGATCACCGTCTTGGAGGACGGCTCGAAGCGGGCGGTCGACACCCAGGTCTACACGACCGCCGAGATCGAGCGGATCGCCCACGTGGCCTTCGACCTCGCCGGCAAGCGCTCCGGCCGGGTCGCGTCGGCCGAGAAGCACAACGTGATGAAGTCAGGCGTCCTGTGGAAGGAGGTCGTCACCAAGGTCCATGGCGAGCACTATGCCGAGCTGGAGCTGGAGCACGTCCTGGCCGACAATTGCGCTATGCAGCTCGTGCGCCGGCCGAAGCAGTTCGACGTGCTGGTGACCGACAACCTGTTCGGCGACGTGCTTTCCGACATCGCCGCTATGCTCACGGGCTCGCTCGGCATGCTGCCCTCGGCGTCCCTCGGCGCGGTCGATGCCGGCGGCCTGCGGCGGGCGCTCTACGAGCCCGTCCACGGCTCGGCCCCCGACATCGCCGGTCAGGACCGGGCCAACCCGATCGCCATGATCGGTTCCCTCGCCATGTGCCTGCGCTACTCCTTCGGCCTCGGCGAGGCCGCCGACGCCCTCGACGGCGCCATCACCGACGCGCTGGCGGGCGGCGCGCGCACCGCCGACATCGCCGGCGCGGATACGAACCCGATGGGCACCCGCGCCATGGCGGGCGCGGTGGCGGACGCGCTCCGCGCCCGCGTCGGATGAGAGCCGCGCTCACGAGCCGGTCTCCGCGACTCTCGGCTCCGCTACCGCGGGATGAGGGCGAGGCCGGCGGCGAGCCGCGTCCGCGTGTTTCGACGCATGGCGGACGGGCGCGACCTTCGCTATGACGCGCCGATCGAGGAACGGGAGCATCATGAAGGCCGGCGACGGGACGTCCGACCGCGCGAGCGCGGATTTCGGCTTCGAGCGCGTGGCGCTCGACGAGAAGCAGGGGCGCGTCGACAGCGTCTTCCACTCGGTGGCCCGCCGCTACGACATCATGAACGACCTGATGTCGGCGGGCCTGCACCGGGCCTGGAAGGCGCAGCTCGTCTCGATGCTGCGGCCATCGCAGACCCGCGCCTTCGCCCATCTCGACGTGGCCGGAGGGACCGGCGACGTGGCGTTCCGGGTCCTGGCCGCGGGCGGCCCCCGGACCCGCGTCACCGTGCTCGACATCAACGAATCGATGCTGCGCGTCGGCGCCGAGCGCGCCCGGGAGCGCAAGGTCGATGAGGCCGGCGACCGGATCGCCTTCGTCACCGGCAACGCCGAGAGCCTGCCCCTGCCGGACGCGGCCTTCGACGCCTACACCATCGCGTTCGGCATCCGGAACGTGCCGCGGATCGAGGTGGCGCTCGCCGAGGCGCGGCGCGTGCTGAAGCCCGGGGGGCGCTTCCTCTGCCTCGAATTCTCCGCCGTCGACATCCCGCTGCTCGACCGGATCTACGATGCCTACTCGTTCAACGTGATCCCACGGATCGGCGCCCGGGTGGCGGGCGATGCCGAATCGTACCGCTACCTGGTCGAGTCGATCCGGAAATTCCCGACCCGCGGCGCCTTCGCGGGGATGATCGAGCGCGCGGGCTTCCGGCACGTGACCGACCGGCCGCTGTCGGGCGGGATCGTGGCGATCCATTCCGGCTGGAAGGTCTCTTGACCTCCGGTCTGCGCGACGGGGTCATCCGCCGGTGATCAGCGCCGCGATCAACCTGTTCCGCGGTGCCCGCGTCGGCTTCGTGCTGGCCCGGGAGGGCGCCCTCGCCTTCGCCGATCCGTCGGAACTGCCGGCGCATCTGCGCCTCGCCCTGAAGATCGGGCGCTCCCTGGAGAAGCCGGGCCGCAGCGACGGCGCGGTCGGGCTGTCCGCGGCCCTGACGCGCCTCGGCCCCTCGTACGTGAAGTTCGGCCAGTTCCTGGCGACACGACCCGACATCGTCGGCATGCGGGCCGCCGCCGACCTGGAGCGGCTGCAGGACCGGGTCCCGCCGTTCCCGCAGGAGATCGCGCTGCGCGCGGTCGAGGCGGCGCTCGGAAAGCCGGTCCACGAACTGTTCCTGTCCTTCAGCGAGCCGATCGCGGCCGCGTCGATCGCGCAGGTGCACAAGGCGGTCGTGGAGGATGCCGACGGGACCCAGCGCGCGCTCGCCGTGAAGGTGATGCGGCCCGGCGTGCGCGAGCGCTTCATGCGCGACCTCGAAGTCATGCGCTTCATGGCCCGGGTGGTGCACGCGCTCTCGCCGCAGGCCGAACGCCTGCGCCCGCGCGAGGTCGTGGAGATCCTCGCCCGGTCGGTCCTGATGGAGATGGACTTCCGGCTGGAGGCGGCGGCCGCCTCGGAGATCGCCGAGAACACCCGGGACGATCCCGATTTCCGGGTCCCGAAGCCGGAATGGGAACTCACCGCCCGGGAGGTGCTGTCCGCCGAGTGGATCGACGGAGTGCGCCTGCACAGTGCCGCCGAACTCGTGGCCGCGGGACACGACCCGCAGGTCATCGGGCGGACGGTCATCCAGAGCTTTTTGCGGCAGGCGATCCGCGACGGGTTCTTTCACGCCGACATGCACCAGGGAAACCTTCTGGTCGATGCCGAGGGGCGTCTGGTCGCGGTGGATTTCGGCATCATGGGCCGTCTCGGGCCGAACGAGCGCCGGTTCCTCGCCGAGATCCTGCTCGGCTTCATCCTGCGCGACTATCGCCGGGTGGCGAAGGTCCACTTCGAGGCGGGCTACGTGCCGGCCCACCATTCCGTGGAGGATTTCGCCCAGGCGATCCGGGCGATCGGCGAGCCGATCCACCAGCGCCGGGCCGACGAGATCTCCATGGCCAAGGTGCTGACGCTCCTCTTCGACATCACGGCGCTGTTCGACATGAGCACTCGCACCGAGTTGGTGATGCTCCAGAAGACCATGGTGGTGGTCGAGGGCGTCGCCCGGTCGCTCGATCCGCGCCTCGACATGTGGACCACCGCCGAACCGGTGGTCCGGGCCTGGATCACCCGCCACCTGGGTCCGGTCGGCCGCGCCCAGAGCGGGCTGGAGGCCCTGCGGGTGATGTCCGATGTGGTCGGCGACGTCCCCGACCTCGCCCTTCGCGTCAAGCGCGTGCTGGTCCGCCTCGACGAGGCCGGCACGGGCGATGCGCACCGCCTGGAGCGCTTCGCCCGCGACGAGCGCCGAAGGGCCATCTGGTCGACCCTGGCCCTCTGGGCCATCGCCGTCGGGGCGTTGGCGATGGCGTTCCGGGGCTTCTGAAGTCCACGGGTTCGATCCGCGCTATCGTCCCGGGTCGAGCGCGGGGATCCGGAGCCTCGGCGCGGTCGTCGGTCTTGGCGCCGCACACGGCCGAATTGCCCCACGGGCGCAGGCGGCGGCCCGTTGTCCGGGCCTTTCAACCGGCTGTTCGATCAGGGGGTCTCGCTCCCGGCCGGCAGCAGCGCCCGCAGCTCTCGGACCAGATCCGCGAGCCCCGTCGATCCCTTGGCCAGCACGCGGTCGGCGTGGCCGGCGAGACGGCGGCGGTCTTCGGCGGCGATGTCCTTGGCGGTGAGCACCACCACGGGCACGTCGCTGCAATCCGCCCGGGCTCGGAGTGCCCGCAGGAAACCGAACCCGTCCATCTCGGGCATCATCAGGTCGAGCAGGATCAGGCTGGGCCGTTGCGCCTCCACGGTCTCCAGGGCCCGCACGCCGTTCTCGGCCTGGCGGACCTCGAAGCCCTCCCGGCCGAGATAGGCGCAGAGATGTCCGCGCACGTCCGCCTCGTCGTCGACGACGAGGATCGGGCCGCCGCCCGCCGCCGGCCGGAACCGGTCGACGATCTGCCGGAGACCGGCCCAGTCGATCGGTTTCTGAAGATAGTCGGTGGCGCCGAGCGAGAAGGCGAAATTCTGCTCGTCCAGGACCGTGACCATCACGATCGGCGTGCCACCGATCTCGGGATCGGCCCGGAGCGCCCGCAGGACCGCCCAGCCGTCCATCTGCGGCATGGTCACGTCGAGGAGCACCGCCCGGGGGCGCAGGCTCCGGGCCAGTTCGAGGCCGCGCCGGCCATCCTCCGCGACCGCGACGGCGAAGCCTTCCCGCTCCAGGAAGCGGGCGAGGAGGTCCCGGGTGGCCGAATCGTCGTCGATCACCAGGATCGGCCGCGCGGTGTCCGCTCTGGGCTGGGGTTCGGCGCTCGGCTCCGCGTCCGGTGCCGCGACGTGGGCCGGCAGGGTCAGCGTGAAGGTGGTGCCCTCCCCTTCCCGGCTCTCGACCGCGATGGCGCCGCCGAGCATCTCGGCGAAGGCGCGGGTGATCGAGAGGCCGAGGCCGGTGCCGCCGAAGCGCCGCGTCGTCGACGCATCGGCCTGGCTGAACCGCTCGAACAGCTTTCCGAGCTGTTCCGGGTTCATGCCGATCCCCGTATCGGACACGCGGAAGCGCAGATCGTCCCCCACCCGCTCGGCCCGAAGGCCGATCCGCCCGTCCGCGGTGAACTTCGCGGCGTTGCTCAGGAGGTTGATCAGGCACTGACGCAGCTTCGTGACGTCGGTGTGGGCCGTGCCGAGGCCTTCCGCCAGATCGAGCGCCAGGGTGTTGCCCGTCTTGGCCACCAGACCCTCCACCGTGGCGGCGACCTCGCGCACCACATCGGCGACGTCGAAATCCTCCGCGTAGATCTCGACCCGGTCGGCCTCGATCTTCGAGATGTCGAGCACGTCGTTGATCAGGCCGAGGAGGTGCCGGGCATTGGCCTCGATCTTCTTCATGTCCGCGATGAGGTCGGCCGCACCGATGTCCTCCAGCTCCTCCTGGACCATCTCGGAGTAGCCGATCACCGCCGAGAGCGGGGTGCGCAACTCGTGACTCATGTTGGCCAGGAACTGGCTCTTGGCCGCATTGGCGGCCTCGGCGGCGGCCCGCGCCGCCTCGATCGCCGCCTCGGCCTCCTTGCGCTCGGTGATGTCGGTGTGGGTGCCGACCCACTCGCGCAGGCTGCCGTCGGGTTCGAGGATCGGCACGGCCCGCACGCTCATGTGGCGGTAGGATCCGGAGGCGGCCCGGAGCCGGTGCTCGGTGGCGTAGGGCTGGAGCTGCGCCAGCGCGGTCGACCATGCGGTCCGGGTCCGCTCGCGATCCTCGGGATGGACGGCGTCCAGGAAGCCCATCCCGGCGTAGGAGGCCTCGTCCTGGCCGGTGAAGCGGCTCCAGGCAGTCTGTCGCCGTTGCAGGCTGCCCTCCGGGTTGGCGGTCCAGACGATCGCCGCGCTGGCCTCGATCAGCGAGCGGAAGCGCTCCTCGCTCCGGCGCAGGCGGGCCTCGGCCAGATGGCGGATGGTCTCGTCGACGACCACGAGGCCGACGCCCTCGACGCTGCGGTCCGGCGCAGAGTCGTCGTCGCCGCGGAGTGGATAGAAGCTCATCGCGAACTGCCGGACGCCCCCGGGCGCCGAGGCGGCCGGCACGGCCACCGGGACGTTGGGCGAGACCAGGCCCTCGTGGAGCGCCGCGGCGAGCTTGGGCGCGAGTTCCTCCTGGAGGGTCGGCAGCATCGCCCAGATCGGCGCGCCGCAGTCGGCTCCGAAGCCGCGCTCGCTCATGGTGGCCAGCGCCCGGTTCATGTGGCGGATCTTCAGGTCGCGGTCCAGGAAGCCGAGCCCCACCGGCGCGTTCGCCAGCACGCCGTCGAGGAGGCGCGACATGCGCAGCGATTCCTGCCGCCGCACCAGGGCGAGGCGCGCGAGCAGGACGATGGCGCCAAGCGCCGCCGCACCGGTGAGCAGGAACAGGATCAGTCCGCGGCGGAATTCGCGGGTCTGCAACGCCGCGAGGTCCTGCCCGGCGGCGGCCTGCCGTGACGCGGCCTCGGCGCGGATCGCGTCCATCAGGCGCTTGCCTTCGCCGGTCCGGACGAGGTCCGTCGCCGCGTCGAAACCCTGCCCGCGCCGCGCCGCGATCACCCGGGCGGCGAATTCGCGCTTCTGCGCGATCAGGCCGGCGAGGGACGGGCCGCCGCTGCGGACCGGCTCCTGCGCGGCCGATCCGAGGCTCGAGAGCTCCGTCTCGATCCGGCTCAGCGCGACCCCGTAGGGCGTCAGGTAATCCTCGGTGCCGACCAGCACGAAGCCCCGCTCGCCGGTCTCGAGATCCTTGACCTCGGAGATCAGGCGCTCGACGCCCGCCACGACGGCGTTCAGGCGAACGGTCGCCGCGCGGTCGCTTTCGCTGGCGATGTAGTTCGCGACGCCGGCGGCCAGGGCGACGACGAGAAGGATGAAGGCGGCGGGCGACCCGAGCAGCGGTCCGAGCGCGCCGGCCCCGCGCCAGTTCCGGCGGCGCAGACCGAAGATCGAATTGGCGGCCGGCGCGCCGCTCACGTCTCCACCAGCCCGGTGCTCGCCCCCGACGCCTCGGAATCCGGACGGCCATGCGGCAGGCCGAGATATTCGCGGGAGCGCATCTCGATCAGGCGCGAGACGGTCCGGTCGAACTCGAACGCCTCCCGGCCGGTCTCGGCGCCGTAGAGGTCCTGCGCCTCGGCCGCCGCGGAGGCCACGAGCTTCACGTGGCGGTCGTAGAGGGTGTCGATCAGCGTGATGAAGCGCTTGGCCTCGTTGCGCTCGGCCTCCTTCATCACCGGGATACCGTCGAGGATCACCGTGTGGAAGGCGCGCGCCAGGGCCATGTAGTCGGAAGCGCCCAGGGGCTGCCGGCACAGATCGTCGAAATGGAAGCGGGCGACGCCGCTCGCCTCCTCGGGGATCTCAACGTCCCGGCCGTGAACCTTGATGGTGGCGGCACGGCCCCGGGCCTTGCCGGTGAGATTCTTGAAGGCGGCGTCGAGGGCCGCCCGGGCGGCCTCGTCGGCGGGCACGTGGTACACCGCGGCACCGCCGAGCTTCTCCAGGCGGAAGTCGGTGCGTGAATCGAGGCGCACCACCTCCACTCGCTCCTTCAGCGTCGCGATGAAGGGCAGGAACAGCGCCCGGTTCAGGCCGCCCTCGTAAAGCCGGTCCGGCTCGACGTTGGAGGTCGCCACCACAGTGACGCCCCGCCGGAACAGGTGGCCGAACAGGCGGCCCAGGATCATCGCGTCGGCGATGTCGGTGACGGTGAATTCGTCGAAGCACAGGAGTGTCGCCTCGTCGGCGAGCTGGTCGGCCACGGGCCCGATCGGATCGTCGCCCTTCACCGTGCCGGCCTTCAGAGCCTGCCTGTAGGCGTGGATGCGCTCGTGGGCATCCGCCAGGAAGCCGTGGAAATGGACCCGGCGCTTCGGTTCGGGGGCGGCCTCGTGGAACAGGTCCATCAGCATGGTCTTGCCGCGTCCGACCGAGCCCCAGACGTACAGCCCCTTGGGCCGCTCGGCCTCGTCCCTGCGCCGGAACAGCCAGCCCAGTGCGCTGGTCTTGCTGGCGCGCCTCTGCCGCTGCAGATCCTGGATCAACCGGTCGAGGGCACGCACCAGCCGGGTCTGCGCCGGATCGCGCTCGATGGCCCCGGTCGCGACGAGCCCCTCGTAGCGCTCGTGAACCGGGCCGGGTGAGACCGCGCTGGCCCGCGCCTCCGGAGAGGGGGCCTGTTGCTTGCCGGATCTCTCGTTCACGCCGCCGGTCCCTCGCCCCTCGCCCCTCGCCGCATTGCCGGACCGGCCCCGGCCGCCCGCGACGGCGACCCGCGGCGACAATACGCACGACCCCGGCCTCTCCTGTGGCGTGCAAGATCAACCTGAATCAAGTGCGGGTCCCGACAGCGGAGCCGAAGCGTCCCATCGCGGGCGCGCATGGCAGCCCCGCTCGCGGACCCGCGGGCCGTCCGCTGCATTGCACAATCACGACCGAGCTGCGAAATCAGAGGCGTCTCTGGGGAGGAACGTCCGGATCACCCTGCGCGCATGCGCGCACAGACCGGAGACTCAGCATGGCCGTTCAGGCGCGAGACGTGCCGGCCCACAGGATCCGGCGCCTCTGGCCGGCCGACCGCAACGCGGTACTCGACTACTTCCTGCGGCTCGATCCGGAGACCCGGGCGAGCCGATTCATGGGTAACGTCAGCGAAGCCGGCGTGCGGGCCTATGCCGCGCAGGCGGTGACCGCCGAAGGCATCCTGTACGGCGCCTTCGTGGACGGTGCGCTGCGCGGGCTCGGCGAACTCCGACCCATGGGGGCGTCACGCTTCGGCTTCGGTCCGCGTGCCGAGGCGGCCTTCGCGGTGGAGCGTGCGTTCCGGCGCCGCGGCATCGGAGCCGATCTCTTCGCCCGGATCGCCCGTTCGGCGCGCCATCGCGGCGTGGAGGATCTGCACGTCCGCTGCCTGTCGGGGAATGGCCCGATGCTCCGGCTGGCGGCCAAGCACGGGGCGGCCCTCCAGCACGCGGGCAGCGAGATCGAGGGCGCTCTGCACCTCGCGCGGCCCACGCCCTTCTCGCTCTGGTACGAGGGTATCGCGGAGACGTTCGACTTCTCCCTGGCGGTGAGCTTCCCGGACCGGGACGGCACCCCCGCCTGAGCGGGGAGCGCCCCGCTCACCCGACCCCGTCGCCCACCAGCGCGAAGGTCAGGAGGTCCACGGAAGCGGCTCCGGCGCGCCTGAGCGCGCGGGCGGCGGCGTTTCCGGTGGCGCCCGTGGTGGTCACGTCGTCGATCAGCAGGATCCGCCGGCCGCGGATGCGGTGCGCCTCGGCCGGTGCCACACGGAACGCGCCGCTCACATTCTCGGCCCGCGCCGCGCGGCTCAGGCCTACTTGGGAGCGCGTCGCCCGGACGCGCACCAACGCGGTGGGCTCCACGGGACGCCCGCCTTCGTCCCCTATACGCCGGGCGAGGAGTGCGGCCTGATTGAAGCGGCGGCGCCAGAGGCGCCCGCGATGGAGCGGCACCGGCACCAGGCAATCGGCCTCGGCGACGAGCGTGCGTCCGCTGGTCGCCATCATCCGGGCCATCACGTTGGCGAGGTCGAGCCGATCGTCGTATTTCAGCCGGTGGACCAGCCGCCGGGCGGCGCCGTCATAGAGGGCAACCGCGCGGCCGCGCTCGAAGACCGGCGGGTCGGCGATCGCCCGCGGCGAGAGCAGCGGGCCGACCCCGAGATCCAGGGCGAACGGCGTGCCGTAGCGCTGACAGACGGGCTCCTCGATCAGGCGCAGGCCCGACCAGCAGACCGGGCACAGGGCGGCGGGGTCGGCCGTGGCGGCGCCGCACCCCGCGCAGGTCGGCGGGTAGATCAACGACAGAACCCCGCGCGGCAGGCCGCGCAGGGCGGAGGCGACGGTCTCGACCGCCGTCACGCCGGCCGGGCCGTGCGCCGTGGCTTAGCGGGACGAGACCGGGCGGCCCTGCTGGCCCATCTGCTGCTGGTCCACCTGCCGGTCGCGGGCATTCGCCCGGTGGCGTCCGATCGCGCAGCCCGCCGCGGCGCCCAGAAGGCCGTGATGGCCCGCGTAGTGGCCGGCCACGCCGCCGACGATGGCGCCCTTGATGCAGCCCTTGGCCTCGGCGCCGCCCGCGGCGGCGATGGCGGCGACGGCGACGGCGGCCCCGACGAACACGCGCTTCATGATAAATGCTCCCCGCTCAATCTCGGCCGTACGGCCGGCTGCAGCAGGAACTGCGGCGCTGCCGAGTCGTTCCGCCATCCTATCGCGGCTCACGGCTCCGTGCATACCGGTGGAGGGAACCGATCGGGTGCTGGCGGTGGACCGGCACGAGCGCCATCTGAGTGGCGATGGATGCCCCGGCCCCTCTGTTCGACACCGCCCTTGCGCGACGCCGCCTCGCCCGCGCCGGGCGCGCCGGCTACGCGGACTTCCTGATCGACAGGCTCGCCGAGGATCTGGACGAACGCCTCGGCGCGGTCCTGCGGGAATTCTCCACGGTGCTCGATGTCGCCACGCCGGCGCCGGCGGCCGCGCGGATCCTCGCGGCCCGGTATCCGGAGGCGCGGCTCCTCAGGCTGGCGCCGCTGCCCGAGTCCGGCGGCGGCGTCATCGTCGGCGATCCGGAATTGCTCCCGGTCGCCCCCGGGAGCCTCGACCTCGCCGTCTCGCTCCTGTCCTTCCACGCCGTCAACGATCTGCCGGGCACGCTGATCCAGCTGCGCCGCGCCCTGCGGCCGGACGGTCTGTTCGTGGGGTGCCTGCTCGGCGGCGCTACCCTCACGGAGCTGCGCCAGAGCTTCGGGCAGGCCGAGAGCGAGATCGAAGGTGGGATCAGCCCGAGGGTCGCCCCGTTCGCCGCCGTCCGCGAGGTCGGCGCCCTGCTGCAGCGGGCCGGGTTCGCGCTTCCGGTGGCCGACACCGACACGATCACGGTGCGCTACGCCGATCCGTTCGGCCTCATGCGCGATCTCCGGGCCATGGGCCTGACCAACGTCCTCACCGACCGCCGCCGGACCCCGCTCCGCCGGGCCACCCTCCTGCGGGCCGCCGAGATCTACGCCGAGCGCTTCTCGGATCCGGATGGCCGTGTCCGGGCGACCTTCGAGATTCTGTGGCTGTCCGGCTGGGTGCCGCACGAGAGCCAGCAGAAGCCGCTCCGGCCGGGGAGCGCGCGGTCGCGGCTCGCCGACGCGCTCGGAACGGTCGAGCTGACACCGACCAATGACGGAGGAACGCCGTGAAGCTGCCCGGACCGGATCACCCCATCACCATCGCTCCCGAAGCCCGGCGCGTCCGCGTCCGCGTCGGGGACGCGGTGGTCGCCGACACGCGCAACGCGCTGCGGCTGGAGGAGGCCCGGTATCCGGCCGTGTTCTACGTGCCGCGTGCCGACATCCGCGCCGAGAACTTCGTCGCGTCGGCCCAGACCAGCCACTGTCCCTATAAGGGCGACGCGCACTACTTCGACCTCGTGGTCGACGGAACGCGCCGGCCCGACGCGGTCTGGAGCTACGCGGACCCCTACCCCGCCGTCGCGGCCATCCGGGACCACGTGGCGTTCTATCCGGACCGGGTCGACGCGATCGAGGTCACCGACTGACACGGTGCCGCCGCCGTCGATCGGCGGCCCGCGGCCGCCGCTCAGTCCGGCACGAGAGTCCAGAAGGCGGACTTGCGACCATGCGTGCGCCGCAGCGTCGCGCGGTATGCATCCGCCGCGGGACTGATCGTCCCCGCCGTCAGCCGGCCGGCCAGGCCGTCGAGTTCCGCGAGGTAGCGCGCACCGTGGGCGTAGGCTGCGCTGCGACCGCCTTCGAGGATGTCGTCGAGCAGGCGGCGATAGAGGATCGTCGCGGCCGCCGGATGGTGCAGGGCGAGGAGGTCGGCCGCGGGAGCCAGCACGCTGTACTGATCGCCCTGCCAGACGAGGGGGTGGCCGGTCACGAGCCGCGCGGCGCGGTTCAGGTCGGGCCACGCCGTCAGGAACGCGAGCGCCCGATGAGGCTGCGGGAAGGCCTCGGCGTGATCCAAAGCGCGCAGCAACGCCTCCTCGTCGTCGAAATCCGGAAGCTTGGCGAGGTAGGCGCGGAGCATCGGCGCGTCGAGATCGCGCTCGAAACGAGCCCAGCGCAGCGCCTGCGCCTCGTCGGGGCGGCCGAGGGCATCGAGGATCGCGATCTCCAGCGCCTGCCGCTCGCGCTCGGGGCCGCGCGGATCGAAGCCGGCGATCAGATCGGCCCGGGTGACGATCCGCGACCCCGGCGCCGTCTCGCGCCGGATCCAGTCCAGCGCCGCGTCCGGCCGTCCGGCGCGGAGCAGCCGCTCGGCGACCGCCACCCGGTTCTCCCGGCCGGACACCAGGGCGCTCTCCAGGGCGATGAAGCCGTCCGTGTCGCCGCGCCGGTCGGCGATGGCCTGCCGCAGGCGCACGATCTGGATGCGCGCGGCCTCGCGATGATGGGTCGGCGCCCGGCGGGGATCGCCCCCCGACGGCAACGCCGCGTCCGCCTCGGCCAGCCGCGCGTCGATATCGGCGAGCGCGTCCTCGGCCAGCGTCGGGATCATGTCGGCGAGGACCGCGCGCAGGGGCCCCAGCGGATCGGCAACGAAGGCGCCGACCAGATGGCCCGCCACCCGCCCGGCATCCGGCGGCGGCAACGCGCCCGCGATCTCCACGAAGGCGTCGGCGGCACGTTCGAAGACGGCCTGCACCGTCCCGTTGCCGTCGTCGACGCGGTTCAGCACCGTGTCGGCGCCGGCCAGGAAGCGCCGGAGCCGCTCGAGCGCCGCCCCGGGATCGAGCGGGCGCAACTCGGTCAGGATCACCGTCACGATCGTGTCGAGGTCGGCGGTGAAGGCGCGGCGCCTCTGCCAGTCGATATAGCTTCGTGCCCCTTCGAGGGCCGTGAGTCGCCGGTCGATGATCGCCGCCACCGCCTCCGGCCCCTGGAGCGCCGTCAGCGCGGCGCTGACCAGTTTCTTGAAGGTCGGATTGCGTCCGGTCTCGTCCAGGATCAGTGCGATCAGCCGATCCGGCCCGAGCGCGGCGAGCGTCTCCGGCGACGGCGTCGTCCGCCGCGCGCCCTTCGGCAGGCCGGCCGGCTTCGGACGCGGTGCCGAGGTCACACGCCGCGCACGCGCCACGTCCGTCCCCGTCGATGCGGCCTATCGAGCACGGTCGCCGGTCCCGACGCGGCTACTCCACCACCTTGGCGCGCGGCCGGTCGCTCCCGCGGGCGGTCTCGTCGTGCCAGCCGCCGGCATGGTCCTGATAGCGGATACCCTCGGTCGAGCCCGGCACCTGCTGTTCGGCCGCCGCGGCCTGGGCCGCCTGCAACGCCTCCTCGCGGCTCGGGAAGGTCTCGGAGAAGACATCGCCCACCTTGTAGGCGAATCCGCCATCGTGCTCGACGATGCGATAGGTGACCTCGGACATCACGCCTCCTTTACGCGCTGGATATCGTTGACCGCGAACCTACCGGACGCCCGGCGGTTCCAGGCGACGCGGCCTCCGATCCGCCGAAAAGTGCCGCTACCGGCGCGTCATCTGCGCATCCGGAGCGACCACGATGCAGCTTCGACCGATCCTCGCCCTTGCCGTTCTGCTGATCGCGGCGCCGGCTCACGCCGAGGAGGGCTTCCTGGACAAGCTCTTCGGCGGCTCCGGGCGGGGCGCGCCGCCCAACCCCTTCGCGTCCAACTACCCGTCCGCC
>NZ_JAKSXX010000105.1 GCF_022829385.1 Methylobacterium sp. J-070
TGAGCATCCGGATAGCGCTCGCGAGCGCGATCGAACGCGTCGCCGGCGAACTCGCGCGCTTGCCCAGCGGCATCGCTCAGCGTGTCCTTGGCCTGCCCGTACAGGTTCTGCGCCGAGCCCTTCAGCTCGGTGACCTTGGCTTCAGCCTGGGTCTGCGTGTCCCCGGTCAGATCGCCGGCCGCGCCTTTGACCTTGCCGCCGAGTTCTTTCGCGGCGCCTTTGACACGATCTTCGTCCATGGCACTTCCTCCTCGATATCCGAACGGATTGGGGCATCGGGCCACCAACGCGTGATCAGGGCCATTCGTCTCGACGGTAGAACCACGCAGCCGGCGGTGCAGCGGAACTGTATGGGGCGCTTACGGTTCCTTCTGGTCGAGAGTGCCCCGGAGTAACTGCCCAATGCCGAACGGTGCTCAGAATGGCCGGCCGAGCGCGGCCGGTCCAGGCTTTGCCGACGC
>NZ_JAKSXX010000106.1 GCF_022829385.1 Methylobacterium sp. J-070
CGGGCACCATCGACATGATCGTCTGCTCACCGGCCGCGGCGGAGGCCGGTCCGATCGGGGCGATCTGCCAGGGCATATGCCACGTGGCCGCCGAGGTGTCCGGAGCGGCGGCGGCATCCCGCGGCAGCGCTGGGCCGGCCAGGGCAGCGATGAGGGTCCGGCAGGAGATCGGACGTCTCGACAACACGGCATTCCTTCTTCGCGGGGGTGAAGGGGAGGCGGCGGCATCGCGCTAGTCCGTCGGCGCGAGGGCGGATGGCAGCGTCCAGGACGTGGACGGTGCGGAAGCGGGCGGGGAGACGGCCGGGCGATTGGCGCGCCCCCGGTGGATGGAGGCATGCGCGACCGCGCCGGCATCGATCCGCCCCCGCGCCGAGGTCGGCTG
>NZ_JAKSXX010000024.1 GCF_022829385.1 Methylobacterium sp. J-070
GACCGTCGCGGAGGCGTTCTTCGGGCTCTGGGTCGCCACCAAGGTCGGGGCGGTGCTCGCGCAGATCGGCCTGATCCGCGCGGCGCTGGTGACGGGCAACACCTCCCTCCTGGCAGCCATGCTGCGGGTTGGTCTGCCGGTCGCCATCGGTGCCGTCGCCACGGGCCACGGCTACCAGACGCCGGAGGAGGCCGCCGCCGATCCGGATCGGGCGCAGTTGCAGCGCGAGGGCATCGAGCGCCGCGGGCGGGTACGCGGTGCCGTCCGCCGGGGCTGGAATGCCGTCAAGCGGGTCTTCGGCGGCGGAGAGGCCGAGGCGGCTGACGGCGGGGCCGGTATCCGCACCCGCGCCCGTCGCGGCATGACCAAGCTGGCGCGTGGCCAGAACGCACAGGCGATCATCGGTGAGCTGCGTAAGGCCGGGTACAACGACAACGCCATCGCTGCGGTGGTCGGTTCGATGCAGACGGAAAGTGGCCTGAACCCGGCGGTTCCGGAGAACAGCTATAACCACGGGCACCACAGTCTATGGCAGTGGGACAACCGGCGCTGGGCGCAGGTCAGGCGCTGGATTGAGAGCCAGGGCGGCAATCCAAACGACGCCGCGTGGCAGACCAAGGCATGGGTTGCAGAGCACACCGCAAAACCCGGCGATCCGATCTACGACAACCGGAACACCGAGCGCGGTGGCGCCATCCTGAAGGGCAACCCGTCGCTATCGGATGCCGTCCACGGCGTGCGGTTGAGCGAGCGGTTCGGCCCCGGTGAGGAAGGCGGCCGTGCCGCTCTGGCGCAGCAGTGGCTACCGCAACTCTCAGGCGCACCTACACAGCGCGACAGGGACATCGCCACCATCCAGGCGGCCACAAAGAACCTGCGGGCCGGCACTCCGTCCGCGCGCAGGCCCGACGTGCTCGCCGACCCGAACGACGCGCGTCGGCAACCTGTCCAGCCGGTGGCACCGGCCCCGTCAGCCTGGAACGGCATCCCGAACGCCGGCCTGTTCGTGGCCCAAGCTCAAGCCGCACAGGCCGCGCAGATCGCCAACACCACCAACGACAACCGGCAGAGTTCCGTCCGCACACACACCACGCACATGCACGGCGACGTGATCGTCAACAGCAGCGCCTCGAATGCGGATGGCCTGATCGGCGACCTGAAGCAAAGCCTGAAGGGCCGCGCCTACGCGATGTCGTCGAACACCGGGCAGGCGTGAGGAACTCCTA
>NZ_JAKSXX010000108.1 GCF_022829385.1 Methylobacterium sp. J-070
TTGGAAGGTGTCAAAAGCCCCGGATCCTGACCCGGAACTGTATTTCGCCATGTGCACGCTCGCGGCGTTCGCCCGTGCCGGCGGCAGCGTGGAGAAGTTCCGGCACTTGGCCGAACCCGCCATGGCCGCGTCACGCCGGGAACGTCTCGGCCTCAGCATCGGGAGGGACTGATATGCCGACCGTTATCGACGCGCTCACCGTCAGCCTAGGCTTGGATCCTTCCGCCTTCGTCAGGTGCGAGCAGCAGGCGATGACCCTCTTCGCCAAGACCCGCGAGAGCGCGGTCAAGGAAGGCAAGGGCATCGAGAAGAGCTTGGACAGTGCCGGCGACGCCGTTGAACGCCTCGCCCGGAACGCCCTCAAGCTGTTCGCCATCTTCACAGCCGGGCGCGAGATCAA
>NZ_JAKSXX010000120.1 GCF_022829385.1 Methylobacterium sp. J-070
CGTCTGGAGGAAAACGCCATGTCGTTGAAGACACTTGCCCTCGCTGCTGCGTTCACGCTCGCAGTCACGGGAGTGGCTCTCGCGCAGATGCCCGCTGGCGGAGGCAGCGCACAGAGCAACATGAACAACCCGGGCAGCGTGTAGAGCCCGTCGCAGAAGCGTATGGGCGGCCAGCGAGGCATGATGCGCATGAAGCATCACCGCCGCCACCATATGCGTCGTTCGCGCATGTGACCGAGACCTGCCCCGCGGGTTTGATACCGCGGGGCTCCTCTACGGCCAGCCTTCTATCGGGTCAGCTGATACCGCTGGCCCTTAAATGGTTTAGCGGCTCTTCTTGTAGAGCTTGCTGGCGATCTCGAAGATTTCTTCCGGCGCATAGTCGGGAGCGAAGGCGCCGTAGTTACCGTCGAGTTCCGGGATCTTGCCACCTTCAGGTGCCCCGTCCACGACTTCCAGGTTGCCCGGCGGATCACCTGGCAAGGCGACCTCATCGTTCGACCAGACGCCAGCCGCCTCTTGGTAGTCCGCCTCGCTGAACGTGTAGAGTCGCCGGTGCTTGCCCTCGTCGAGGTATTTCTGACACTCCGGGATACGCGACAGGTCGATGTTGGGCGTCGGTAGCATCTGTTCGATGGCCACGCCGGTAAGCTTCTTCAGCGCCAGGGCATAGGCGTGTGCGTGCAGCGAGCCGCGCACCAGCAGGTAGCCGCAGACCTCGCGCCCCGTCGGCTCGATCATGGTCTCGTAGACCCGCAGCTTGTGAATGCGTGCGCCGCACTCCAGGTGGAAGTTGTGCAGCAGGTCGATGATCAGGTTGCCAGTCGTGGTGACCATGTCGACGTTCCACGACTGGGCGTTCGAGTTCACCGGCGTCGCGCCGCCGCCGTTGGCCAGGAAGCTGCCGGCGAGCCGGATATCCTGCATCTCGGCAAACGGCGCCTTGGAGATGTCGACGTCCGTCTTCGGGTTGCCCGGGCCGTTGTTGAGCAGGGCGATCCCGGTCGAAACCAGCTCGACGTGTCCGATCTCCTCGGCGAAGATGCTCGACACCAGGCTGTAGAACGGCCGGAGCTTCTCCTTGTTGCGGAAGTTGAAACTCTGGAACATGTAGTTCCCGAGGGTCGACATCTCGCCGTACTTACCACCGAGCAGTTCCTGCAGGGCGGCTGCCGCGTTGGGCTCGGGCTTCTTCGGCTCCGGCAGTTCCGTGAGGAGGCGGTCGATCTTCATGAACATGCGGGTAGCTCCGTCCGCGCGAGGTGCGCCGTAGGGCTACCCTCCGCGGATGGGATCGTTCCTCCGCACTTTGCGGAGCCGCCTGGTGGGGATGGTCAAGCCGTCTACCTGGCGGCCCTGACCTACACGGGAACGTGGCTGAGCCGGTAGCTGACTAGTAGACAGCTCGTCTCGATATCCGCCGCCAGCCAGGAGCTGCTGATAAAGACTGCGAACGAAGCCGGCTACCTGCATACCCGGATAGAGTCGGTTCAAGCCAAGCGCGATGCTTGGCGGAAGGAAGCTCAGGAACTTTCTGGACGCAGCCTTCGGACGGAGTGACTGCTCCGACGCCACCTGCGTGGTCTCGAGCGCGAATGCAACTTATACGAGATTGTTTGTTAAGTTTTATCACGTTAGAATTGTACGCCGGGGCAGCGATGACGCCGCGGTCTCGTAGCCCTCCAGGGCGTTTCCTCCCAGGACTTCGGGCCGCTCCTTCGGGGGCAGCCCTCTTTCTGTCAGAGGTGATGTGCCTCGACACCCGCCCTACCGATCTCCCTCTGGAGCCCATGCCCGGGCAGCACGGCCAGGCCGACGATCCGCAGGGGCTGGCGGCGGTCCGCAAGCGGGACTGAACCATCCGCGCCCGCTTGGACTGTGATGACGCTCAATGCTCGGCCGCCGCTGAACTGCCGCAGGGCCGGGTGTTCAGCTCGGGGCGAGCCTACGTGCCGTTCGTCGCCAAGGAGGTCTACGAGCGCTTACAAGCCCTCGCTGGCGGACCTATGGATGCTAACGCGACCACCATCAGATTGGCCGCTCAAAGCCCTGGGAAGCCCGCTGACGGCAACGACCGCTGCTTCGGCGGATCAGGCCCGGCCGATCCCCGCTACCCGCGTAGCTGGGCCGGCATCGCGATCGGCAGCTTGGTGCTGATCACCGAGGGCGAGGAGGACGGCTGGTACGAGGCCGTCGTCGTCGCCTCTAAGCCCGGCGGCGAGTTTACACTGCAGTGGCGCGACTGGCCGGACCTGCCGATGCTGTTGCGCCGGCGCGATGAAATGGCGCTGCTACACCCGAACGCTGCCGCAGCGGCTGAAGCCTGACCGCGGGCAAGAGATACAGTCGGACGGCGGCTCGATTTGTGTTGCCGGCCGACGACCTACTGGGGCACGAAACGCCATGTCCGAAATGCGCCCATTGTCGCCGGTCAACGTCGCTCCGAGAGATCCCGGAAGACGTCAAGCTCTGCCGACGCTCCGTTGGTCCCGGGAGGACCAGTAGGTGCGGGCATCGCTCGCCTTCCGCAACAACCAGCCGGATATCAACGACTTGCGAATGACACTTCGCACTCTGCGGCGGGTCGAACGCGCTGGGCGCCGCGAAATTACCAGACCCGCGCCCGACCTCGTCTGGCAGTTTGCCCGAAGACATTGCACACATGGATTCCGACTCAGCGCGTCGGTGCGGTCCAGATGCCGAGTTCCGACGTGTCGATGGCGCGTGGCTTCAAACTCTCGGTGCGAAAGGTGTCTTCGATCGACTGTTGCTCGGAGAGCGCGTCGCGCGTGATCGACTCGACCTTTTAGCTGCGACGCGCGTTTGCCTGTTCTATGATGTCGGTTTCAATCTTCCAAAGCGGCGCAAGCCGCCTTGCCGCCTCGGCCGGGTTAGCCTTCACCCAGGTGTCCGCTTCGGAGAGCTTGTCGAACAGTACGCCTAGCACCGACCCGTTGTCGGCCACGTAGCTGTCGGAAGCGAGGTAGTAGCGCTTGTGGAGCGACAGGCCTTGGCCGTCCCGCACCACGCGGGACTGCGACTGACGTTGTGCCGCGCTGAGGAACGGGTCCCAGGCGACTCAAGCCTCCACGCCGCCGCTCACCAGGGCCGCGCGCCCATCGGCAGGAGTCAGATAGGCGGGTTGGATGTCGCGAAAGGCGAGGTTGACCTCCTTGAGCGCTGCCAAGAGCAGGAAATGGCTGCCAGCTCCCTTCGTGACCGCAACCCGGCGGCCCTTCAGGTCGGCCACAGTCCTTACGGCAGAGTCTTTCGGCACGAGGATCGCCTTCGCCGTCGGCGAGGGTGCCTCCTGCGCCAGGTAGCTGACCCGCGCCCCTGCCGTCTGCGCGAAGACCGGCACCGTATCGGCGACGTCGGCTGACACGTCGAGACCCTGCGCATGGTGGGCCGGAACTACGGACTGACTGGGCTGGCCTACGTCTGGCAGATCCTGATCCCGGCGGCGCTGCCGGCGATCCTGTCGGGCCTCAAGATCGGCTGGGCCTTCGCGTGCCGCACCCTGATCGCCGCCGAGCTCGTGTTCGGCGCGGCCTCCGGCAAGGGCGGCCTCGGGTGGTACATCTACCAGAACCGCAATGAGCTCTACACGGACCGGGTCTTCGCCGGCCTGCTCGTCATCATCTTGATCGGTCTCTTCGTCGAAAACATCGTTTTTGCCACCCTGGAGCGGGTGACGGTGCGTCGCTGGGGCGTCGTCCGCTGAAGGTACTTCCGCGGCCAGTCAAGCCGCACCCAGATGTGGCAGGCTAGCCCTCAGGCCCCCGCTTCCAAAGACATCGACGATGCTGCCCTGCTCGACGATCCGGCCATCCTAGAACTCGAGCACTCGATCGGCGATGTGCTGAACCACGCCCCAGTCGCAAGAGATGGACAGCAGGGTGGTGCCGAGCAGGCCCTGGAGGTCGGCCAGCAGATCCAGGATCTGTGCCTGGATGCCGATGTCCAGGGCCGACACTGGCTCGTCGCAGACGATCAGAGCGGGCTCGGCGGCCAGAGCCCGGGCGATGGCCACGTGCTGGCGCTAACCCCCGGACAGGGTGCTGGGATGCCACCCCCGAGGCCGACTTGATTGAGGAGCGCGCACTTCAGCCCGCCGGTGAGGTCTCGCCTCGCGTTCTTAACATCGGCAAATGGAAAGAAATGATCAACGCCAAATTCGCCGATCTATAGTTAGCGAACCCCTCGCGAGTCATATTTTAAGAATAATTTTCCCTCGACAATCCAACGATCGAAGACCAACATTCTTCTACAGAATAAAACGATCGACAGCTCTGAAGGTAGCGATGAGTTTTCGCTGCATGATTTGCTGCGCCGCGATTCATGCAGCAGATGACCACATTGCAATCACAGTCCGAGCGACCGCTCTCCCCAGATGCAGAAAATGATCGGCTTTCTGTCCTGAAGCAGGTATTCCTCGAGGTCGGACAACATGCATCCCTGAGGGAGCTGGAGCGCACTCATCCACTTGAGCAGCTCGATCTGCTGCGGACGGTGCGCTTCGGAGCACTACGAATAGGACGCGAAGACGGAGGGCAAAGCGCGACTTTCCGTGACCTGCTGGGATCGGTCATCGCTTTGGGCGACGCCGACCCGAACGTGGCTCACATATTCCGGAACCACTTCACTTTTGTCGAGCGTTTCGCACGCCGGCCATGCACTGATCAGGAACGCCAATGGCAGCGCTTAGTCGTCGACGGCGCGGTGGTCGGACTGGCCAACACAGAACTCGACAGTGCCACCATCGGCGGTGCTCCGATGTCCACGAAATTGACCCGTGACGGCATTGCCTACCGGTTGAATGGGCGCAAGTACTATAGCACGGGTACGCTCTACGCAGATCTTGTCCAGGTGAGAGCGTCGACGCCCGACGGCAGCCTCGCCTCCGCCATCATCCCAACCGACCGAACCGGCGTCGAACGGCTCGACGATTGGGACGGCACCGGGCAGCGCCTAACAGGTAGCGGCACCACGATCCTGACCGACGTGCGGGTGGAAGCCGACGAGGTCGTCATCGATGGTGCCGGTTCCGGGTTCGGCGTCGCCTATTCCGCCACACTTCCGCAACTGTACCTGACCGCCATCGAAGCCGGCATCTTGCGCAGCATCCTGCGGGACGCTATTGCGCTGGTCTCCGGCCGTACCCGCCCGTTCTACTATTCCCCGGACAAGCCGCCGGACGACGCGCTTCTGCAGAACGCGATAGGGGAGCTGGCCAGCTCGGCGTTCGCCGCGGAGGCGATCGTCCTCGCCGCCGCGGATGTCCTGGACCGCGTCGATGCCGTCAGAGCTGTCGGTGACGACGAAGGCGATCTGGCCGAGCGCGCTTCTCTTGCGGCCGCCCAGGCCAAGGTCGTGATCGACGACCTCGCGCTGCGCGCCGGTTCGCGGCTCTTCGACGTCGGGGGCGCCTCTGCGACCCAGAGAACGAAGAACCTCGACCGGCACTGGCGCAACGTCCGCACGCTCGCATCCCACAACCCGAAGGCGCTCAAGGCCCGCGTGATCGGAGACCATCTGGTCAATGGCATCGCATTGCCGCGCTCCGGCTTCTTCTAAGAGGCACGCGATGCATCGTCCTTTCGTATGGCTTCCGACCAGGCGCTCGCTCTTGGCCGCCGGAACCGCGGGATTGGCCGCGGCCGGTCTGTCCCGAGGCGCGCACGCAGGCGACGTCGCGAAGCCCGGCGGCACGCTTGTCGTCGTGCTCGATCCGGAGCCGGCGGGTCTGGTCGCCGGCATATCGATCTCGGCACCGGCAGTGGCTGTGTCCTCCAACATCTTCGACGGGCTTGTCGTTCTCGACGAAACCTTCACCCCTCGTCCGCAACTCGCCGAGAGCTGGGAGACATCGCAGGACGGCCTGTCGATCACCTTTCGCCTGCGGAAGGACGTTTCGTGGCACGACGGGAAGCCGTTCACGTCGGCCGACGTCCAGTACTCGCTGATCGAGGTCACCAAGAAGACGCACCCGCGCGGCAACGCCGTGTTCGCGAACCTCACGGCGGTCGAGACGCCAGATCCGCACACGGCTGTCTTCCGCTTCTCGCGCCCGTCGCCGGTGGTCTGGGCGGCGCTTGAGGGAACCGAGACCCAGATCCTGCCGCGCCACCTCTACGAAGGCACGAATCCGATCGCCAATCCCTGGACAGCGAAGCCGGTCGGGACGGGCGCGTTCGTCTTCAAGGAATGGATCCGCGGCGACAGGATCGTGCTCGAGCGCAACCCGAACTACTGGGACAAGGGGTGCCCGCTCCTGGACCGGATCGTCTTCCGCACCATCCGGGACGCCGGCTCCCGCACCGCGACCCTGGAGGCCGGCGAGGCGCAGTACGGGGCCATGAACCCGGTGTCCCTCGCCGACACCGAGCGGCTGCGCGGATCGGCCGACCTGACCGTCGAGACGCGCGGCTTCGAGGGCTCCGCCCCGATGTACTTCTTCGACTTCAACATGCGCCGGAAGCCGTTCGACGACATCCGGGTACGGCAGGCGTTCGCGCACGCCCTCGACCGCACGGCGCTCGCCCGGACGATCTGGTACGGGCTGGCCGAGCCGGCGACCGGCCCGATCCCGAGTTACCAGAAGGCCTTCTACAACCCCGATACGCCACAGTACGCGTTCGACCCGAAGAAGGCCGAGGCTCTTCTCGACGAGGCCGGCCTCAAACGTGGACCGGGCGGCGTGCGTCTGCGCATCGATCATGTGCCGTGCGCCTACGGCGACGACTACATACGGGCCGCGGAATTCTACCGGCAGGCGCTCAAACGGATCGGCGTCGAGTTGCGGGTCAGGACCTTCGACCTGCCCACCTACCTTCGCGTGATCTTCACCGACTACGACTTCGACACGCACTCCGCCTGGTACTCAGCCTACCCGGATCCGCAGATCGGCGTGCAGCGGCGGTACTGGAGCCAAGCGATCAAGAAGGGCACGCCCTCGTCCAACGCCTCCCAGGTCGCCGATCCCGATCTCGACCAGGTGATCGAGGCGATCCAGGTCGCGGGCGACCCGGCGGAGCGGCACGCGCTCATCCGCCGCTTCCAGTCCGTCGCGCAGGAGAAGCTGCCGTCCATCAACCTGCTCGAACTCAAGTTCTTCCGCGTGTACGCGAAGAACCTCGACGGCATCAGCTTCGCGCCGTTCGGCGGCTACCAGTCGTTCAAGACCGTCTCGACGAGCGTCTGACCGTGTCGAAGCCGCCTCCCGTCGCCGGCACGAGCCGCGCCCTCCGCTACCTTGGCCTGCGGTGCCTGCAGGCAGTACCGACGGTGATCGCGATCGCCGTCCTCAACTTCTTCTTCCTCCGCTTGGCCCCGGGCGATCTCGTGGACACGATGGCGGGCGAGGCCGGTGCCGCGACGCCGGAATACATGGCGATGCTGCGCCAGCTCTACGGCCTCGATCAGCCGGTCTGGACGCAGTTCCTCCACTACCTGTCGCGGCTCGCACATCTGGATCTGGGCTACTCCTTCCGGAACTCGACGACCGTTCTAGACCTCATCCTCTCGCGCCTACCGAACACGGCGCTGCTGATGCTCTCGAGCCTCGCCGTGGCCCTCGTCGGGGGCGTGGCGCTCGGCACGATCGGCGCACGGTGGCGCGGCCGCTGGCCGGACGCCCTGATCTCCGCGATCTCGACGGTCGGCTTCGCGACGCCGCTGTTCTGGATCGGCCTGATGCTGATCGTCCTGTTCTCGGTCCATCTCCGCTGGCTTCCGGCCGGCGGCATGACCGACGTCGAGGCGGGCCGGACCGGGCTGCCGTATCTGCTCGACGTCGCGCGGCATCTGGTGCTGCCGGTCTTCAGCCTCGCGGTCTTCTACGTCGCGATCTACGCGCGAATGACCCGCTCGGCGGTGCTGGAGGTGCGCGATCTCGACTTCGTCCGGACCGCACGCGCGAAGGGGCTGGCTCCCCGCAAGGTCATGGCGCGTCACGTCCTGCGGAACGCGCTCCTGCCGATCGTGACGATGACCGGGCTCCAGTTCGGCACGCTCCTGTCCGGATCGGTGGTGATCGAGACCGTGTTCGCATGGCCCGGGATGGGGCGGCTCGCCTTCGACGCCGTATTTCAAAGGGACCTCAACCTGCTCCTGGGCGTGCTGCTGTTCTCGTCCTGCCTCGTCGTCGTCTCCAATCTCTGCACCGACCTGCTGTACTCGGTGCTCGATCCGAGGATCGAGGTCCGATGACCGTGGTTCTGCTTACCAAGGCCACGCGGGTCGCGACCCTCCTGTCCGGTCGCAAACGCGCCAAGTGGCCATCGTCCAGTTTCCTCCGACGTCTCCTCCGCAACCGGTCGGCCACGTTCGGCGGCGCGGTGCTGATCGCCGCGGCGCTGGCAGCGGTCTTTGCGGGGGCGATCTTCGACGCCGACCCGCTCGACATGGTCGGGCGCCCGTACACGTGGCCGTTCACCGACAGGCTCCACCCGCTCGGCACGGACATGCTCGGTCGGGACATACTCGTCGGGCTGGTCTACGCCGCCCGCGTCTCGCTCGCGATCGGGTTCGCGGCTGCCGCATTGTCCACGATCCTCGGCGTGTCGCTGGGCGTGCTGGCCGGCTACTTCGGGGGCTGGACTGACGGCCTGATCTCCCGGCTCACCGAAGTCTTCCAGACCATGCCGCCCCTGATCCTCGCGGTGGTCGTCGTGACGGTTCTGTCGCCAAGCGTCGGCTCGATCGCCTGCGGCATCGGCATCGCATCCTGGCCGCAGATCGCCCGGATCGTCAGAGCCGAGACGCTGCGCCTCCGGGACAGCGAGTTCGTCCAGGCCGCGGTGTCGGTCGGTGAAGGGCATCTGCGCATCGTGGCCGGCCACATCCTGCCGAACGCGTTGCCCCAGATCGTCGTGACCGGCTCCATCCTGGTGGCCTCCGCCATCCTGACCGAGGCGGCGCTGGCCTTTCTCGGGCTCGGGGATCCAAACGAGATCTCCTGGGGGAGCATGATCGGCGCCGGGCGCGAGGCCATGCGGACGGCCTGGTACATGACCGCGCTTCCAGGCCTCGCCATCACGGCCGTCGTGCTTTCGCTGAACCTCCTCGCCGACGGTCTCAACGACGTCCTCAATCCGCGTGCCGGGAACGTCTGAACGCGGACCCCGGTCCGCGCCACTCGAAGGAGAGTGTCCATGAGCGCCGTCACCCTCCATTCTGTTTCGAGCGCGGGGCTCGAAGACGTCGGCGTCCGTGCCCGGTCGCCGGCGGATTTCCCCGACAGCCCGCTTGCCCGGGTCCTGAGGCAGCCGTTCCTGCTGGGTCTCTTCCTGCCCATCCAGAACGGAGGATGGTCGCCCTCGACGCTGCCGCGCACGACCGATTGGAGCTTCGACTACAACGTCGCGCTGACGCGCAAGGCCGAGGAACTCGGTTTCGACCTCGTCTTCGGTCTCGCGCAATGGATCGGCAAGGGCGGGTACGGCGGGGAGTTGCGCTATCGCGAGACCACGCTCGATCCATTCGTCACGGTGGCCGCCCTCAGTTCGGTCACCTCCAGGATCCTCCTGATCTCGACGATCCACATCCTGTACGGTCCCTGGCACCCGCTGCATCTGGCGAAGTTCGCCGCCAGCCTCGACCACATCTCGAAGGGTCGGTTCGGCCTCAACGTCGTCACCGGGTACGCGCCGCGCGAACCGAGGATGTTCGGCATGACGCAGATCGAGCACGACGAGCGCTACACGCGTTCGGCCGAGTTTGCCGGCATGCTGGAGCGGCTCTGGGGCGCGTCCGAGAACGTGACGGTCGACGGTCGCTATTGGCGGCTGGAAGAGGCCTACGTGACGCCGAAGCCGGCCTACGGACGACCGATCCTGGTCAACGCCACCGGCTCGCCGGCCGGCTTCGCCTACGCGGCGGCCCATTCCGACCTCGCCTTCGTGACGAGCCCGGCCGGCGCCGACATCGACGCCGCCATTCCAGCATTGCCCGATCATATTGGTGCGCTCAAGGCCCAGGCGCGGGCGGTCGGCCGCGAGATCCGGACGATCATCAACCCGATGATCGTCTGCCGTCCGACCGAGAAAGAGGCGCGGGACTATCACGCCGCCATCCTCGCGCACGCCGACGCCGATGCCGTGCGGAACTTCGTTGCCCATCACGCGGCCGGCGACAGCCGCGCCTGGACCAATCATCGGGCCGACCACCGCGTTCTCGGCGGCAACGTGCAGATCATCGGATCGCCCGAGCAGGTCGTCGAGAAGCTCGTCGCCCTCAAGGCGACCGGGATCGACGGCGCGCAGCTCACCTTCTTCGACTTCGCCCCTGACCTCGCATTCTTCGGCGAGGCCGTGCTGCCACTCTTGAAACAGGCCGGGC
This sequence comes from Methylobacterium sp. J-070, assembly GCF_022829385.1. GTDB lineage: Bacteria > Pseudomonadota > Alphaproteobacteria > Rhizobiales > Beijerinckiaceae > Methylobacterium. Next base: position 10,342 of record NZ_JAKSXX010000120.1, read on the forward strand.
TGCGCCTCTGACTTCGGTCCGCCGCCGACCGACCAGACTCATTCCGACGCGTGGGAGCCTCGCATGGATGAACGGATCGACGCCTTCGATGCATGCCCGTCCGCAAGAGGAGACGGCGCCGCGCCTTCGGGCGCGGTGCCCCGACTCAGCCCGCAGGAGGTCAAGGCGGCCATCCGCGACGGGCGGGAACTCGCGCTACTCGACGTACGCGACGAAGGCGTGTTCGCGCGTGCGCACCTCCTCTTCGCCGCTCCAGCACCGCTCTCCCGCCTTGAACTGGTCGTCGACCGGCTTGTCCCGAGACGCTCGGCCCGGATCATCCTGACGGACGAGGGCGAGGATCTCGTCCACCGGGCGGCCGGGAAGCTCGCAGGCTGGGGATATCGGGATGTGTCGGTGCTGCGCGGTGGCATCGCGGCATGGCGGGATGCGGGCTACGAGCTGTTCTCGGGCGTCCACGTTCCCAGCAAGGCCTTCGGTGAGATCGTCGAGCACGAGCTCGGTACGCCGCGTCTGGAGGCCCAGGACATCCAGGCGCTGCGCGAGCAGGGGATGGAGCTCGTCGTCCTGGACAGCCGCCCGATCGAGGAGTTCCGGGTCATGTCCATCCCGGGCGGCCTGGACTGCCCGGGTGCCGAGCTGGTTCACCGCGTGAACGAGGTCGTCCGTTCCCCCGACACTCTGGTCGTCGTCAACTGCGCGGGCCGCACCCGTTCGATCATAGGCGCGCAGTCGCTGATTAATGCGGGCGTCCGCAACCGCGTGGTGGCGCTCAAGGACGGCACCATGGGCTGGCACCTCGCCGGCCTTCCCTTGGCCCATGGCGAAACGCGCGTCGCGCCTCCGCCCTCGGCCGGAGCGCTCGCCCGGTCCCAGACCCAAGCGCAGGCCTTTGCGACGCGGGCCGGCGTTACGACCATCACTCATGCCGATCTCGCGCGGTTCCGGGACGAAGCCGATCGGCGCTCTCTGTTCGTGCTCGACGTCCGCAGCCCGGAGGAATACGCCTCCGGCCATCTGCCCGGCTCGCGCTCGGCACCTGGCGGGCAGCTCGTCCAGTCGACCGATTTGTACGTCGGTACCTTGAATGCCCGCATCGTCCTTGTCGACCGGGAGGGCGTCCGCGCTCCCATGACGGCGTCCTGGCTGGTGCAGCTGGGCTGGCCGGAAGTCCACGTTCTCGACGGCCTGGGAACCGGAGAACTCGAAATCGGACCGGAGCCCCTGCGCGTGCAGCCCGGGCGTGGTACGGACCCGGCCTTGGTGGACCCGCACACGCTGCACGATCTCCTGGGCCGGGACGCCGCCGTCGTGATCGACGTCGACAACAGTCTTCAATTTCGGAAGCGCCACATCCCCGGCGCGTGGTTCGCGACCCGCCGCCGGTTCTCCGAACTTCTCGGGAGGGTGCCGGCCGACGCCGCGATCGTCCTCGTGTCGCGCGACGGTGTGCTCGCGACCTTGGCAGCGGAGGACCTCGCCGACTCAGGTCGCCAGGTTCGGGTCCTGCTCGGCGGTACGGCGGCCTGGATAGCCGCGGAGCTGCCGCTGGAGGAAGGGTCGGAGGACCGCGTGATCGGGATCGGCGAGGACGTCTGGTACAAGCCCTACGATTGGACGACGGACCAGGAGGCGCACATGCGCGAGTACCTGTCCTGGGAGGTCGGTCTCGTCGGGCAGATCGAACGCGACGGGGATGCCCGGTTCAGGATCGTGCATCCGGACGACGACGTCGGTCGAGCCGCCTGACGCTCCGCGCCGGACGATCGTCCCGGCATCGACCGTACCGCCCGCGACGGGCGTATTTCCACTGGATCCCGGATGCCGCCGATACTCGAGATCAATAAGCTCAGCCTCGCTCTGCCTCCGGGTGCCGATCGCCCATTCGCGATCGAAAATGTGTCGCTGTCGATAGAGCGGGGGGAGACGCTCTGCGTCGTGGGCGAGTCCGGCTCCGGCAAATCCATGACCGCGCTGGCGGCGATCGGGCTGCTGCCGTCCAACGTGCGCCCGGTATCGGGATCGATACGCCTGGACGGTCGGGAACTCGTCGGGCTTTCGGACCGCGACATGCGCGAAATGCGCGGGCGGAATATCGGCATGATTTTTCAGGAGCCCATGACGTCCCTGAACCCCGTCCTGAGAATCGGGGACCAGATCGCTGAGGTGTTCGAGGCCCACGACGTCCACGATGCCCCGGGACGCCGCCGGCGGACGCTGGAACTGCTCGGGGAGGTCGGACTGCCGGATCCGCAAGCCATGGCCGCGCGGTACCCGCACCAGCTGTCCGGCGGCCAGCGGCAGCGTGTGGTGATCGCCATGGCCTTGGCGCTCGAGCCGAAGCTGATCGTCGCCGACGAGCCGACGACCGCGTTGGACGTGACCACGCAGGCCCAGATCCTGAAGTTGCTGGATGCCTTGAGGAGGCGTCACGGTACCGCGATTCTCTTCATCACCCATGATTTCGGGGTGGTCGCGGAGGTGGCTGACCGGGTCGCGGTGTTGCAGAACGGCAGGCTCGTGGAGGCGGGTAGGTCGATCGACGTACTTTCCGCACCCGCCCACGACTACACGCGGAAGCTGCTCGCGGCACTCCCGTCGCTCGAGCCGCCAGCTCCGCGGAAGATCGCGCCCGGAATCCCTGCCATCGCCGTCGCAGGCCTCCGCAAGACCTATCGCTCGCAGCCTCTGCTGAGCGCGGGTGAGGCCGTCGCGGCCGCGGAGGCGGTCTCCTTCGAGATCCGACGCGGCGAGACCCTCGGCCTCGTCGGGGAGTCCGGTTCAGGCAAGTCCACCGTCGGCAGATGTCTCGTACGTCTGACCGAACCCGACGGCGGCTCGATCCGGATCGGCGGGACGTCCGTCGACGGCCTGTCGCAATCGCGCTTCCGACCGATACGGCGGCGCATCCAGATGGTGTTCCAAGATCCGTTCGCCTCGCTCGATCCACGGCGCACGATCGGACGGACCATCGCGGACGGTCCCATCGCCCAAGGTACGCCGAAGCGCGAAGCTCTGTCGAACGCAGGTGATCTGCTCGAGCTCGTCGGCCTAAGGAGGGAAGTCGCGGATCGGTATCCCCACGAATTCTCGGGAGGGCAACGTCAGCGGATCGGCATCGCGCGGGCTTTGGCCTCGAAGCCGGAGATCCTGGTCGCGGACGAACCGGTCTCCGCACTCGACGTCTCGGTCCAGGCGACGATTTTAGGCCTCCTGCAGGAACTCCAAGAGAAGCTCGGCCTCGCGATCCTGTTCGTCACGCACGACCTTCGGGTCGCGGCGCAGGTCAGCGATCGCATCGCCGTCATGCATCGAGGACGGATCGTCGAACTGAAGGCGACGGGCGATCTCTTCCGCTCGGCCGAGCATGCCTACACGCGGGCGCTTCTCTCGGCAGTGCCTGGAGGGCGGGCATAGGTGTCGTGCCGCCTCCGGTGTCACCGTCAGCGAAAGCGTAACGCAGCCTGACGCGCGCGGGAGTGCGGACATAACAGCCCAACCGCATCACGTTCGGTGTGATCTGCCCGAGCTATCATCTCGGCATGCAATGGATGCGTCGGAAATTCAGTCTAATAGAACGAATACTTACATCCGAACTTTCAAGGCTAGCTCATCGACCCAAGGCAACGCTGTGCCCTTCCGCATTGCGCTGACTGCCGTAACTACGGATTCCATGGGCCGGCATGAGCCCATCCGCTTTTTCAGAGTCTAAGCTCCGAAGCGGACGTTCCGCTTTCGGCCATCCGCTGCCGCCACACATCGCTCGGCTGAACGTCTCGGATAGGTGGTTTTCCGCTGGTCCGCTTCCAGGCGATAATATGGAAAAGCAGACTCCGAAGCTACGCTTTTCACTGCAGGGGGCGACCGTCCGGAATGTCTGGTGTTCTCGATGACGGACCCGAAGCCCAGCCCTAACCCTACCCCTTAATAGCTTCGCCGGTGAGTCCCGTGCGGATATAGGTCGGTGTCCGAAGTCGGGAGCCAGTCAGACATGCCGACACTTGCGGGAGTTTCCGTGTTCTTAGCGGGCCGTCATTCGGTCAGCTTGGGCGCTTGGGCGGATGACGACGACGAAACTCGCATTGTCCGGCTGCGGGTCTCCGTCGATGGCGAACTGATCGGCACCCTGGATGGCGACTGGCGCGACGATGACCATGCCGGGATCGAGGCGGCTGCGCTCGCCTACATCAAAGCACGGGGTATTTCCCTACAAGATGCCTAGTGGTCGAAATCTGACGCTTGGTACCCACGCGCGAGGTCCGCTTGGGGTGGTGAGCCGTCATTGGGTTGCCGCCCGAAAGCCGACATTCCGCTTGGCGCCCATTCCGGTCGTCCCCGAGGGCTGGAAGACCTACTCGAAGCGGACACAGCCCGTCGCTTGCCTCGCGGCTGGGGACAGTTGGTTCGTGGCCTAGATCTCAATCAGGAGGAGAGGTTGCGTCCGCGATGTCGCCGTCCGTCAAGCGGCGCATCGGCCCCGTGCGACCGATCCCGCAGCGATGGTCGGAAACCTCGCGCCATCGCTCGATTTGCTCGCTGCCACGCTTCACTCTTCGACCACCGACCCGTCGAGATGGGAACGCATGGCGACGGGCTTCTGCCGCGCGGGAAAACGGTCCGGGGCATCCTCGGGCAGGTCCAGGCCGAGGCCGGCGCCGTCCGGGACGGAGAGGAAGCCGCCTTCCGGTGCAGCGAGCCCCGTCACGATCTGACTGCCGCGGAGCGCGTCGAGTCCATCGAATTCGATCGTGTCTAGCGGGTATTCCTGGATCGCGAAGTTCGGGATCGCGGCATCGAGGTGGAGGCACGCGGCCAAATTGATGGGCGAAAGCGGGTTGTGGTAGACGATGTCGACGTTGTGCGCTTCCGCCAGCGCCGCGATCTTCCGGCCGGCCGTGATCCCCCCGCAGACCGAGATGCATGGGCGGAGATACTCGGCACCGCGCCGGGCCAACAGCATCTGAAACTGGTGGATGTGGATGAACCGCTCGCCGGTGGCGATCGGGACGGGGAGGTGAGCAGCCACGTGGGCCATGGCGTCGAGATTGTAGGGCGGGATCGGGTCCTCGATGTACATTGGCCTGAGGTGCTCGATCGCCCGACCGAACGCGATCGCCTCACCCGGTTTCATGCGAGTGTGGAGCTCCACGCAGAGATCGATCTTCGGTCCCACGGCCTCGCGCACCAGACGAACGGCCTCGACGGCGTCGTCGATCTTGGCGACATACGACTTGTACCAGGGATCCTTCACACCCTCCTCCAGCAGCGGGTTCATGTAGCCCACGGCCGAGAAGCCCTTGGCGACCAAATCCCGCGCGCGCGCGACGAGCCCGTCGACGGTTCGCCCCTTGCAGTGGCCGTACAGTCTCACCGTATCGCGCATCGCGCCGCCAAGGAGCTCATAGATCGGGACGCCGAGCTGCTTGCCCTTGATGTCCCAGAGCGCGACGTCGATCGCGGAAATGGCGCCGCTGATCGCTGCCCCCGTGAAGTTCTGAAAGCGATGCATCACATTCCAATGATGCTCGATGCGCCTGGGATCCTTACCGATCAGGTATTCACCGAATTTGCGGACGGCTGCTGCACTTGCCTCCAGATGGCCCCAAGCGCCCGATTCTCCGACCCCGGAGATACCCTTGTCGGTCGTGATACGGACAAAAAGAAACCGATCTACAAAAAGAGGCGTGACGCCGATAATCTTCATCTTGATCTCCTTTTAACGATTGTATCGTGCCGCCGCACGACACGATCAGGCCGCGGCGAAGTTGTTCCGTCTGCGCCTCAGCAGCCTCAGAGTGATGGCGGCAGCGAAGGCCGACGCGACCAGCGGCAGGCAGGCTTGCGAGAAGCTACCGGTCTCGTTCTTGATGTATCCGAGCAAGTAAGTGGCGCCGAAACCCGCCAGGTTGCTCAGTGCATTGATCTGCGCGATCGATCCCGCAGCGTTCCCCGCGGGAATCCACTCATTGACCAGCGCCCAGAACGGACCCTTCACCGCGTAGGTGCCGACGAGTGTGAACGAGAGCAGGATCAGCAAGGTGACGAGCGACCCGGTGAAGAGGGTCGCCGCGAGGCTGACCGCGATGACGAGCAGGGGAAGGACCGTTCGCCAGAAGCGTTCGTTGGATCGGTCGGACCACGCTCCCCACCACAACATCGCCAGGCAAGCCGAGGCGTATGGAAACATATTGAGGGTCGCGGCGCCGAAATTTGACAGGCCAAATTCTTTGAGGATCTGCGGCATCCAGAGCCCCAGCGCCGTGGTCGCGCTGGCGCTGCCGGCGAAGACTAAAGACAAGCCGAGCACCTCGGGGTTGAGCAGTTGTCTCCAACCGGATGAACGACCGTTGGCAGCTACAGGCGCCGCCTCAGCAAGGCTCCGCGTTAGCCACGCACGCTGGACCGGCGCGAGCCAATCTGCGTCCTCAGGCTTGTCCGCCATGATCTTCAGGAAGATGTATCCGAAGATGAGGGGCGGCAGGCTCTCGATGATAAAGACCCATTGCCATCCGCGAAGGCCGAGCAGGCCGTCCAGTTCGAGCAGCGATGCCGCCAAAGGCGCTCCGATGAGATTGGATATCGGTAGGGCCGTGCCGAAGATTGCGAAGACCCGCGCCCGATACTGCACCGGGAACCAGAGAGACAGATAATACAGGGCGCCCGGATAGAGTCCCGCCTCCGCAGCCCCCAATAGAAAACGCACAACGTACAGGGAATACGGACCTGTGACACAGAAGGCCATCAGGAAGCCGACGAGACCCCAGGAGATCATGATCCTGGCTATCCATCGGCGCGCCCCATAGCGGACGAGGGCCAGATTGCTGGGAATCTCGAGCAGGCAATACGGGATGAAGAAGATCCCGGCGGCGAACCCGTACTCGGCGGCGCTCAACCCGAGATCCTTGTTCATTTGAAATGCGGCGACCGCGATATTCGACCGATCGATATGCGCAATGACGTAGGCCAATACGACAAACGGTAACGTTCGACGGAAAACGCGACGCATCGTCTGCCTTTCAATCGCAGATCGATCGAGTGCCTCCACGTTAGGCTCCGAAGCCAGAGTATCGCTCATCACAGCCGTTCTCCGACGTGTCGCATCGATATGTCTGTCCACCCAACTTTTTATTTAAATTTCTTGCTGCGGTACGTAATCTTGAGAGGCTAGCACCATCCTCATCCGAGCTAAATTGCGAAATTTGCATCAGTTATGCAAATTTCGTATTGGCTGGCCGAGGATCATTTTTGTTTGTAGCGCTAGCACCAGCGAGAGCGGGGTGCTTCGAGAGGCGACTCGATAATTAGTGTCATGGCCCACGATCCTGAGACCAGGTTCTCCTCGCCGAGCCGCCATCGACGGGTTCGGTCGTCGCCCGTCGATATGGAATGATCGGAACATTTTAGATTACTTGAACACCATCGAAAAAAGCGGGACTGAACGTGGATACGGAATGGCTCGAAGACTTTCTGATGCTCAGCACGACCCTGAATTTCTCACGGGCAGCCGTGCTGCGGAACCAGACCCAACCCACATTCAGCCGACGCATTCAGCAGTTGGAGCTGTGGCTGGGGGCTGCGCTCGTCGACCGCACCGTATTCCCCGTCGCGCTGACGAGAGAGGGGGCCGAGTTCCGCCGCGCCGCGGAGGAGTTGGTCCAGGCACTCTATCGCGAGCGCGATCTGGCTCGCGGGGTGGCGCGGCCGAAACGTGCGTTCATCGCCTTCGCGATGGTTCAGACGATCGCCACCAGCTTTTTTCCGCGGTGGCTCTCGCACGTGGAAGGAAGCCTCGGCTCCTTCCGAACCAGCGTGCAGGGGGGCAGCATTTACGACTGCTTCGAGGCCCTCGCGTCGCAATCGTGCGACATCGTCTTCAGCTACAACGCGACCGCTGGAGCCGTTCTACCGGACGACAGGAGCTACACTTCGATCAAAATCGCGGAGGAGCACCTGATCCCCGTCTGCGCTCCGAAAGCCGACCATACGCCGCGCTACAGCCTCGATACGGCCGGTGACCAGCCGATCCCCTACCTGGGCTTCTCGAACCACGCCTATCTAGCCCGGCTGGTCGAGAGCATCCTTCAGATGCAGTCCGATCTCCCGTCGCTCGATCTGTGTTACGAGAGCGCGCTCGCGGCGGGGCTGAAGGCGATGGCGGTCGCGGGCCGCGGCGTCGCCTGGCTCCCCTACTTCGCCGTCAAGGAGGAGTTCGAGGCTGGCCAGCTCGTCGCCGCCGGCGGCGGACGCTGGACCCTGCCGTTGGAGATCCGTGCCTATCGGTCGAGCGACGGCGGCGGCCGCGAGCCGGTTCAACGCCTGTGGGCTGACATGGCACGATCCGAGCCCCTTCGATGCCTGCCCCCAGTCGCCTACGATAGATCCATCGCCGAGGGGCGCACCCGGTCCGCCCGTCAGATCCGGCTCAAGGGGAAACGCCATCGACCGACACGGACGGGCTGACCCCCGCCGCCGTCCGCCGGGACCGAAGCCCTCCGCCTACCCCGCGCCAGCTGCGGCGCGTACCCGCGCGCGACGATGCTCCAGCCAAGCGACGCTCGTGCGCTATGCGCGCGATGATCGTCGCCGCCGAGAGCCGACCGGTGGGGCTCGTCGCGTCACGTCCCAAGCGCCGCTGCGATGCTGACGAGATCGGGTCGCATCAGGTCGAAATAGTCTTCCGGCATAATGTCGACCTTACCATGTGGGCCGTATTCCAGCGGTCGCGGCAGGAAGGCCACGCGAAACCCGAACTTCTTTGCCGCTGCCAGATCATATTTGTGCGCCGCCACCATCAGGATTTCTTCCGGGCGAAGGTTCAGCGAACTCCTCGCGAGTTCGTACACTTTCGGGTCGGGTTTCGCGGATCTGACTAGCTCGGCCGTCAAGATGCAGTCGAAGGGCAGGCGGCCGACTTTGATCATGGTAATCAACGACGCCATGCTACCATTCGATAGAGTCGACACCGTATAGCGCTTTCGAAGCCGTTCGAGACCCGGCCGCGTATCGGGCCAGGGTTCGATCTCGTACCATAAGTGATTCAACTGATCCCGATCGCTTGCGCTGATCTTCGCTTCCCAGTCGTAGGGAGCCAATGCCCTGTCCAAGGCCTCACGATAGACAAGGTCGGCGGACCGCCAGGGCGCGGTTCCCAGAGCGATCTGATCGGTAAGCTTTCGCCACGCGGCGCGCCATTCGTCCAGAAGCCTGATCCAGTCGACCTCAATGCCGCGGGCCTTGGTAAATTGCGTGCCCTTCGCGGTGATCGACCCGTACATGTCCAAGAGCGTGCCGACGGTGTCGAACACGATCGCCTTGATGCCGGCCGGATCGAATGCCGCACCCGTCTGGTCCGTGTCCGCTCGTGCCGATCCGGGCCGGACGAGCGGAACGGCGAGTGCGAGCCCGAAGCCCAACACGAGTGTCCGTCGGTCGGGATGCCCCGCAGTCGTCGAGCGCTCCGAAATACGGTCCCCTGACATGCATCCTCCAAGGATGATCGAGGCGAGACGTCACCACTGATTCAAGTGCTGCATCTCTGCCGGTCGAAAGGTATCGGCGAGGGTAGCCAGAATGCTCTTCGTGGTGAAATCGGAATGTTCGATGAGGTATACGGATTTCGTATCGCTCCGCTCGCAAGCGTGGTGCCCTGGTCGTCGCATCCGCATCGTGCCGGCATGGACCGCGAGCGCGGGTCCAGGCTGCTTTCACGACACCTATCACGCCACTAGCTTTGATCGATCGCGTCCCTGTCGCCCGCGTGTGCCGTCCATCATGCCGCGGGCGGACCGGCAGCCGACATGTCGCGGCCGGTCTCCCGATCGTGCCGCGTTATCAGTCCCTGCCACGCGTCAATGATTTCGCTCCGACGACCGTCCGGATGGTGAAGTTCGATTGGAGGCGCGAGACGCCTGGTAGTCGCGAGAGCGTCTCGCGATGCAGGTGCTCGTAGGTGGCCGCGTCTGCAACCTCGATCCGCACGAGGTGACCTGATATCCCCGTTATCAGGAAGCACGCTGCGACCTCAGGGCACCGTCGGATCGCGCTTTCGAAGCGATCGAGAAACTCCTCTGTCTGCCGCTCAAGGGTGATCTGGATCAGGACGACGAGGGCACCCTCGGCTAGGGCGCTTCCGATGAGTGCGGCATGCCGCGAATGACGCCCGATCTCTCGCGTTGGCGCACGCGACGCGAGCACGCCGATTCCGACAGCCCGACCGCGTTCCACAAGACCAACCGTCGAGCAGGGCCGTCAAGGGATTGAACAAGACGGCGTCGAAAACGGTGAGCGGTCATTGCTGGCATCTCCGAGAATAGCATCCGGATGTCGTCCGAGCGTGGCGGGTGGGCGCGCTGGCGGTCGGTCTCTATCGCCAGGGTGCCTTAAGTCGGGACGTCAGGGCGCGCGTGTAGCGATCGCCTCGACCTCCACGAGGTAGCCGTGATGCAACTGCGGAACCGGCACTACCGCGCGAGCCGGCCTCGCCGGTCCGAACAGCTCGGCGAAGATTTGGTCGAAGACCAACCAGTGTTCCACGCCGACGAGGTAGGCCGTCACGCGCAGCACGTGATCCGGACAGGAGCCTGCCTCGGCCAGGATCGCCAGCAAGTTGGCGAGCGCTCGTCGGATCTGGGCCTCGACTGTCGCGTCGGCCATGTGGGTACCGTCAGGTCGGAGTGGGAGCTGCCCCGAGACGAAGACGAGGTCCCCCCATGCTGTGGCTTGGACATAGTGGCCTGCCGGTGCCGGAGCCCGGGCGGTCGCGACACGCTGAATTGGTGCTTTCATCGTTGGCGTCTCCTACCAGCCGTTGATGCGCGGCCACACGGCGCCGACTCGTCCGTCACCGTCGAGCACATGGTAGCGATCGTGCTGGGCACCGGTGGCGCAGGCATGGTTCGGCAGGATGCGGACCCGTGCGCCGATGGGCAGGTCGGGCAGATCGGTTCCGGTGCCCGGGCGGAGGGCGAGAATGCCGTGCTCTTGGTTGACCTCGGCGACGAGCAAATCGGGATAGGGGCGGCCCGCAAGGTCGCAGACCACGCCGTATCCCTGGTCCACCGCCTGCCGCGCCGTGCTCCGGTCCCGTGACAGCGCCATCCAGCCCGCATCGGTGATGATCCAGCCCCTGTCGCGGCGATGTCCGATGACGGTGGCGAGCACGCTGAGCGCAATATCCCTGACCGCGACGGAGCCGACTCCTGCCTGGAACAGGTCGCCGAACATGAACACACCGGCGCGGACCTCGGTGACGCCGGAGAGATCCCGGGCCCAGCGCGCGGTCGGGGTCGAACCGACGCTCACCATTGGGCAAGGCAAACCCGCATCGCGCAAGATGGCGGCCGCGGCCACCGCCGCCGCCCGCTCGCGCTCCGCGGCCTCGGTGAGCGCCTCGGGTTCGTTGAGGCCGTAGCTGTCGCCGGCGTGCAGAAGCACCCCCCGAAGCGCCGTGCCCAACGCGCGTCCGATCGCGACAATCGTCTGCGCGTCCTCCGGCGGCACACCGGAGCGGTGTCCGTCAGCGTCGATCTCAATCAGCGCCGGCAGGACATGGCCGGAATGGGCACCCCAGGACGCGACCGCTTCCGCTTGCTCGACCGAGTCGAGCAGCACGGTAAGCGTCGTGTCCCAACGCCTTCGGATCATGTCGACGCGATCGAGTTTCTGGGGGGTGATTCCCACTGCGTAGAGGATGTCCCGCACCCCGCCCTCAGCGAAATATTCCGCCTCGCGCAGCGTCGAGACCGTTGCAGAACCCGCCGGGCTGGTCATGGCGAGACGGGCGACCTGGATCGACTTCGCCGTCTTGAGGTGCGGTCGGAATCCGACACCCAGCTGCCGAAGATGCGCATGCATCCCCGCGAGGTTCGCCCGGAGGCGCGCTTCGTCCAATATAAGGCATGGGGTCGATAGTACGGGCGACGCCAAGTCGACTCGCCCCGGATTGATCGTGGTATCGGATCCGGCGTTCAACACGCCCGCCTCCCGCGCTTGCTGATCCGAGTGAAAAATCATAGCGGAAGAAGAAGCGCTATTAACCCTTACTTCATGTTGGATTAAGGGGGGCCTTAATGATCGACACAGAAGACCTCCGCTTTTTCGCTGTCGTCGCGGCCAGCCCCTCCCTCGCCGCCGCCGCACGCGCATTGAACGTGTCACCGCCTGCCGTGACGCAGCGATTGCGAGCTTTGGAGAAACGACTGCGGGTCCACTTGATGGACCGTTCCGGTCGCGGCCTCACTCTCACCGACGAAGGTGAGCTGCTGGCCGAGCACGGGCGCGACCTTCTCGCAGCTTTCGACGACCTCGACAATGCATTGGCCGAGCGTCGCGGGGAGGTGATCGGCCACTTGCGGGTCGTCGCGCCTTTCGGCTTTGGGCGCCGTCACGTCGCACCGGTCGTGGCGGCTTTCCGCATCCTGCATCCAGGGGTCAGAGTCGACCTTTTGCTCTCGGACCGCCTCGGCCGCATGCCGTCCGAGATGTGGGACCTCGCCATCCACGTGGGTGAGATCAAGGAAGCAACCCCGAGCCTGACTGTCCGCTTGCTCGCGCCGAACGACCGTGTCCTCTGCGCGGCACCCGCCTACTTAGCGCAGCGTCCGGCTCCTCTGACGCCCGCCGAGTTGAAAGATCACGTCTGCATCGCGCTGCGCGAGAACGACGAGGATGTCACGCTCTGGCGCCTCTGCTCAACCGATGGCACGGAAGAGCGGGTCCGGATCGAGGCTGATCTCACCAGCAACGACGGCGAGGTAGTACGGGGCTGGGCCCTCGCGGGCCTTGGCGTGATCGTGCGCTCAGAGTGGGATGTCGCGGACGACCTGCGGACGAGGCGGCTGATTCGCGTCCTTGAAGGCTATGCCCTGCCTCCGGCTCCGGTCGTGGCGTTGCTCGGCTCGAACCGGCGCGCACGCGCGGCGAGGACCGAGAGGTTTCTGGCAGCGCTCAGGCAATCCCTTGATCCGCTACCGTGGCGCGAGCATCGGCATCTGGCCGGCATGGCACAAGCCGATCGACACTCGACCTAGGACGACGACCCACGCTCAAGCATCTCCTCCCCGGGACCGGCCCGTCTTGGGGAGATCAGTTTCCCCTTCCACGGTCGCCTCCGACCGCAGGAACTCAATGAGTGGCTCCACTAACCTGTGGGGACGACCCACCCCCGAGCGCGCGACGAAGCGCCAAGATGCGAGCCGGGGGGTAAACGGCTCTATCCGCACGAGGCGTCCGCTGGCGAGTTCGGAGTCGATCAGCGGCGAGCGGCCAAGCGCGAGCCCGGCTCCATCGAGGGCGGCGGCGACGACTTGGCTGAAGCTAGCGTACCGGATCACGCGGGACTCGACGTCGCCCGGCAGTTCAAGGTCTGAAGCCCAGCTCTTCCAGTCCAGCTCCGGACTGCCCTCGCACTCCTCCTGCAGAAGACGGTGACGACGAAAGAAATCGGATGTGACCGGGGTGAGATCCGGACTGCATACGGGAAAGACATGCTCGGCCAACAGGACAACATCGTCGGTTCGGATTTGCTTGGCCGGCGCATAGACGATCGCGAGGTCGATCGGGTGTCGCGAAAAGTCGGGTTCGTCAGGTTGGATGATCGCGTTGATCGAGTATCCCGGATGAACCTTCGCAAAATCCGCGAGCCGTCGCGGCAGCCACATTGTTGAGAACGGCAGGTTCGCGGACACGGTCAGCCTGTTCTTGATGCCTTTGATCTCGGTGCAAGCATTTTCGAGCGCCAGAAGCGCCCGTTCGACGGCCGGCAAAAGCCGCGCACCGGCAGGCGTCACTTGGATGCCGCCAATGCCGGTGCTCCGCTCCAGCAACCTAGCTCCTAAGTCGCGCTCAAGCGCCCGGATCCGATGGCTCACGGCACTGGTGGACACATTCAGCTCCGCCGCGGCCCGGGCAAACCCGCCCAGGCGGACCGTGGCTTCGAAAGCCGACAGGGCGGCAAGGGGCGGGATGTGGGCCATAGGGTGTTGTAGAAAACTCACTACCCCCTGAAAAGGTATCTTTTGTCGGGCTATCGATCGCACGGTAACGTTGGCCTGCCTCGCCGATGTGGGGGGCCCAGTCTGCTCATTTCCATCCGAGACGGGATCGTCGGTCCAATCGTATCGTCAAGCTCAGATGCCTGTCTAACGATGATCTGGAATTGAATTCGATCTTCAATTGATCCTCGAAAGACGCGGGCACGCGCGATTAGATCGTTCGAACTACGCAATCGTCCGGTATCGGGTCTCGCGACTACCGTGTTCGGTGATGCCGGACGCGGACGATACACGGTCGACCATCGCCCACATCGCTTCGGCATCCCGGTCACCGCGCCTCGCCGCACTTGTTTGAGTCAACACCGAAGGGATCGCCCTACGATGAACCAAGCCGACATCCCGCCGCCGGATCGCGATCCTCCCCCGCATTACGACCCGACCTGGGTCTCCTTCGATGTTTTCGGTACGCTCATCAGTGTTCGCGAGGGTTCCTATGCGGCCTTCCAATCCATTCTCGATGATTGCGGGGGAAGTCATGTCAATCTGCGCGATTTCTGGGAGTTCTGGGAGCACCGTAACATCTCCCATTACTGGGAACCGTACCGCAGCTACAGGGATATCTGCACCCTATCCCTGGAAGAGTCCTTCACTCACTACGGCCTCCACGGCGACTCCGCACTGATCGAGCGCTATTTCGACGCCTTCCCAGGCTTTCCGCTCTATCCCGACGTCGAGGCGACGCTGGCCCGCGTCGGCGAGAGGCGGCGCCTCGCGATCGTGTCGAATATCGACGACGACCTCCTGGCGCGCACGCGCCTGCCATCCGGCGTCGCGCTCGCCTGCACTGCGGAGCGCGCCCGCGGCTACAAACCGGACGGGTCGCTCTTCCGTTACCTGATCCGGGAGACTGGCGCGCCGCTCGGCCGGATCCTGCACGCCGGGCAATCACAGTTCACCGACCTCGTCGGCGGCAAGCCGCTCGGCCTCACCATCGCCTGGATCAACCGCCGCGGCGTCGCGCTCGATCCGGCCGTGCCCAGACCCGACGTCATTCTCGATGACGTCGCTTCCCTCTTGCCGCTGATCACATAGGAGCCCTCCCGATGCGCGTCGCCCCAATCCTGGCGCTCTGCGCCGCCCTCTTGGCTGCTCGATCACTGCCGGCCGCCGCGCAGGTCGCCGACACCGCCCTACACCGGATCCAGGAGACGAAGACGCTGACCATCGGCTTTCGCGAGTCGGCCGAGCCGTTCGCGTTCCTCGACGGCTCGCAACAGCCGTCCGGCTACTCGGTCGAGGTTTGCCGGCGCGTCGCCGGCGCGCTGGCTCAGGCCCTCAAGGTCGACGAGATCCGAACCCGGTTCGTGCCGGTCACGCCGCAGACTCGGATCCCTCTGATCGCCAACGGCACCGTCGATGTCGAGTGCGGCACGACTGTCAACTCGCTGGCCCGCCAGCAGCAGGTAGACTTCAGCTATGCGGTCGCGCTGAGCGAGGGCAAGCTCCTCGTCCGCAAGGATTCAGGTATCCGCGACCTGCCCGATCTCGCCGGCAAGGTGATCGCACTGGCCGCCGGCACCACCGCCGACCGCTACGTTCGAGCGGCGCTGGAGGCGCGGAAGCTCACGGCCCGCATCCTCACCGTCCGGGACAACGGCGAGGGTCTCCTGGCTGTCGCCTCACAACGCGCCGACGCCTTCATCAACGACGCGGTGCTGCTCGGCGGCGTGGTTCGCACGGCGACCGAACCTGACCGCTTCGCCGTCGTCGGCACGCCGCTCTCCTTCGAGCAGGTCGCCTTCATGGTCGGCAAGAACAATTCGGGGCTGCTCACCGTGATCAACGGCGTCATCGCCCGCCTCGCCCGGTCGGGTGAATTGCAGGGCCTCTACGGGCGCTGGGTGACTCCCTACGCGGGCCCGATCGATGCGGATACCGTCGCCCTCTTCAAGATCGAGGGGATCCCCGAATGAACTACGCCTGGGATTGGGGTCTCGTGCTTCGAGAACCCTATGCGGGGTGGCTGATCGCGGGCGTCGCCTGGACGCTCGCGCTCTCGGCGGCCGGATGGGCGCTCGCCCTCATCCTCGCGCTTCCTGTCGCGCTCCTGCGGGTGCTGGGCTCACCCGCGATCCGCTGGCTCGCCGGGTTCTACGTCTCGGTGTTTCGCAACATCCCGCTAATCCTGCAGATGTTCGTGTGGTTCTTCGTCGTGCCGGAGTTGATGCCGCGCGATCTCGGCCTGTGGGTTAAGCGCGACATGCCCCAGCCCGAATTTACGACCGCGGTCGTGGCGCTCGGCATGTACACGTCCGGCCGCCTAGCGGAGCTTTTTCGTTCAGGGATCGACGCGGTGCCGCGCGGGCAGGTCTCGGCCGCGCTCGCCTGTGGCCTGACCCGCGCCCAGGCCTACCAGTATGTGATCCTGCCGCAGGCCTTTCGCATCATCCTGGCACCTTTGACGTCAGAGTTCCTCTCGATCGTCAAAAACTCATCGATCGCCCTCACGATCGGGGTCGTCGAGCTGACCGCAGAGAGCCGCCAGATCGAGGACATGACATTCCACGGTTTCGAGGCGTTCGGGGCGGCGACGCTGATTTATGTCGTGATCGCGTTCGGTCTCGACCGGATGGCGGCGCGGCTTCGGCCAAGCGCGCTTGCAGTAAGGACCTGAGCCATGAACGCGCTCTGGGACAATGCCGCGTTTCTGGTCGAAGGGCTGGCCCTCAGCCTCGGCCTGACGGCGATCGGTGTCCTCGGCGGCCTCTCGCTTGGGACCGCGCTCGCCGCCCTGCGCCTGTTCGGGGGCCGCGCCGGCGGCGCGGTGGTCGACGTCTACGTCTTCGCGTTTCGGGCAGTGCCGCTGATCCTCGTGATCTTCTGGTTCTACTTCATGGTTCCGCTGATCCTCGGACGGCCGGTTGGGGCCTTCGCCTCGGCGGTTGTCGCCTTCGTCCTGTTCGAAGCGGCCTATTACAGCGAGATCATCCGCGGCGGTCTCGCGAGCGTTCGCCCCGGACAGATGAACGCCGCGCTCGCCTGCGGGATGAGCCATCTGGCGGCGCTGCGATACGTCGTTCTGCCACAGGCCTTCCGGGCCATGATGCCCGTCTTCCTGACGCAGGCGATCGTGCTCTTCCAGGACACCTCGCTGGTCTTCGTCGTATCGCTGCACGACTTCCTGACCGCGGCCTCGATCGTCGCAAACCGGGCCGGCAGGCTCGTAGAGACCTACCTCCTGGCCTGCCTCGTTTACTACCTCGTCTGTCTTGGAGCGACTGCGGCGGTCGCCAGGATGCGAAGGAGCGCTCCGTGATCGTCTTCGAACGGGTCGACAAGTGCTATGGCGACAAACCGGTGCTGCGAGAGGTCAGCCTTACTGTCCGGCAAGGTGAGGTGGTCGTGATCTGTGGGCCATCGGGCTCCGGCAAGTCGACGCTGATCAAATGCGTGAATGCGCTTGAGCCGTTCCAGTCCGGCACGATCAGAATCGGTGAGGCTGTGCTCGGTCGAGGGTCGCTCGACGCGCGCGCCCTGCGCCGGCGGGTCGGCATGGTGTTTCAACATTTCGAGCTCTACCCGCATCTCGATGTGATGGAGAACCTGTGTCTCGCCCAACGCACTGTCCTCGGACGGTCGCGGCCGGCGGCCGAGGAACGGGCTTCGGCGCTACTGGACCGCGTCGGCCTGCGCGATAAGCGTTCTGCCATGCCCGCCCAGCTCTCCGGCGGACAACAACAGCGCATCGCGATCGCACGTGCTCTCGCCCTCGACCCCGAGGTGATGTTGTTTGATGAACCGACTTCCGCCCTCGATCCCGAAATGGTCAATGAGGTTCTCGATGTAATGACCGGCTTGGCCCGCGAGGGCATGACGATGATGGTGGTGACTCATGAGATGGGATTTGCCCGGCGCGTTGCCGACCGGGTCGTCTTCATGGAGGACGGAGCTATCGTCGAGGATTGCGCGACCGATGTCTTCTTCGGCGATCCGGGAACACTTTCGCAAAGGGCGCAACGCTTCCTGAGCAAAGTTCTCCCCCACTGAGGTATCGTCGCCCTTCGTCGGGAATCGCGGCTTCGCGACCACGGTCCCGATTCGCGGAAGTTTGTCTCAAACGCGTGCGTCCTCGTGCGGTGATCAAGTTCCCGAAACTGTCTCCATCCGCCTCAAGGCAGGCGGTCGGCATTCGGCCAGTTTCAGCCAATTGCCGAGCGTCCGCTTTCTTCGGTTTTGCGCGCGAAACCGGAACGGCAGTAAACGGCCAGTTCCCGCTGGCCGCTTCGCGCCCAATTCTGACGAAGAGGTCGTGCCGCCGACATCTCGAAAGCAGACATCAACTCTGGACTGGTTTTTCTGCCGCCAAGTCGAGGGAGGCCTACCTTAGGCGGAGTCGCCGGCCTACAGGCAAAGCACTTGATTAACCCTAATCCGGCTTGATGAACTTGCACTTGCCCCGCAGTGACCACGATCCCCGCGCTCCGGCCTCGGCGCAGAACGTATCGACCGCCCGGGTCACACCCGGGAAGCGGCCGCCCAGGCGGTCGTAATCGTCGGCGATCAGGAGGCCTCCAGGTCGCAGGACCGGCCACCAGGCGCGCAGGTCCGCCGCAACGGACGCCTCCTCGTGCCCGGCATCGAGATGAATGACATCGGCGGTCACGCCGCGCAGACGCAGAAGTTCCGCGGCATTCACCGAGTCGAGCGGTAACGGCACGATGTGGTCCGTCATGCCTTCGCGCAACACATTGGCCAGGAAGGTTCGGTAGAGGCTCGGATAGCCATGCTCGGTGGCGAGTTCCGCGAAAAGCGTCTCGTCCGCCCAATGATCGACGGCTCCGAGCCACGTATCGACCGCGATCACGGTGCCGGCGACGTTGTGCTCGGCCATGGAACGCGCAAGAAAGAGCGCGCTGGCTCCCTTCCAAGTCCCAATTTCGACGACCACGCGTGGCCGGAACTCGATCACCGCCTCCTCGAGGTAGGGATGGATGCTGCGCCAGCCTTGAAGGTCGCCGGCGCGTAGGTCCGTCGGGGGATCCGCGAAGGGGTCGCGGCCGTGCCACAGGGCGGCGATCAGGTCCTGACGGGTCATGTCACTCTGATTTCAGGCTGTTGAGAAGGCGCAGAAGGGGCAGCCATGCGGGAAGAGCGGTGGGGTCACCCGACGGCGCAAGCCTGCGCGTAGAGCGCCTCGCATCGGTCGAGCCACCGTGCGCGGGTGAACAGGCGCAGGACACGCCCGCGCGGGACCGGCCGCGGGATCGCGATCGCCTCGCCGATAGCGCGGGCAAGACTCTCCTCGTCCCCCGGCGCAGCGAGGGATCCAGCTTCGCCGACGACCTCCGGGACGGCGCCCCGGGCGAAGCCGGCGACCGGCAGGCCACAGGCCATCGCCTCGATCGCCGCCAGCCCGAACGGCTCGTCCCAGCACGGGGTGGCCAGGAACACGGAGGCGCGGCCGACCTCCGCAGCTAGATCCGCACCGCTGAGTTGACCGCCGTAGCGGATTGATCCTCCGAGCAACGGCGCGACCTGCCACTCCCAATATCCGGGCTCCTCGATCGGGCCGAACAGGGTCAGCGGAAGCCCGGCCCGGCGCGCCGCCGCGATCGCGTGCGGCGCGCCCTTGTCCGGCGTGATCCGCGCGCACCAGACGGCGCTGCCGTCGCCGCGCGGTCGGTAGGGCCAGGCGGCAGGATCGATGCCGTTGTGGAGCACCGATGCCTCCGGGGGCACCCCGTCCGGCCACCACGCATCCAGCTGCGCCCGGGACGTCGCGGTGATCCGGTGTCCCGGGGCGGGGCTCGCCTGCACGAACCAGCGGAGGGCATCGTAGGGCGGCACGTGCAGCGACGTGACGGTCGGCGTCGCGGCGGTACGCCGCTTCTCCAGGGGCAATCGGCTCAGGCTGTTGTTGTGGAGCACGTCGAAGCCTCCGGCCGCGATCCGGTCGCAGGCGGCGGCGTAGCCGCTGTCGAGATGACTCTTCAGCCCCACATCGCCCCGGTGCTCCAGGCCGGCATGGCTCCATTCGTGATGGACCGGGATCACAGGATCCAGGGCGAAGCGCGCGTCGCTGTCACCGGAAGCGAACAGCGTGACCGCGTGGCCGCGGGCGGCAAGGCCGTCCGCGAGGCTCCAGGTGTAGGCTTCAAGGCCGCCCGCGAATGGCGGGGCGATCGGGTGGCGGAGATGAGCGAGGAGCGCGATCCTCATGCCGTCACCGGCGCGGGCTCGCCCGCCCGGGCCTCGATGGCACGGATCACCGCAGCTGAGTTGGTGTAGGGCTGGTGGCCCTGCTGGCCGGTCAGCGCAAGATCGGCGGCGTCGGGCCGGCGCAGGATGCGGATTGGCCGGTCGGGCGTGTCGTCGATCAGGCCCATCACCTTGAAGGCGTAGAGCCAGTGGCCCATCGTGCGGTAGCCCCACTTGGCCTCGAACAGCTCGGCGTTGCGCACCACGCTCTCGAGGTGATGGACCGGCGGCATGTGGTGCGGGTGGTACTGGTGATAGGCGCGCGCGCCCTTCATCCAGGCGATTGGGATGCCGCTCCGGTCGAGGAGCTTGCCGAAGTCGGTGTCCTCGCCGCCATAGCCGGTGTAGCGCTCGTCGAAGCCGCCGGTCGCCAGGAAGGTGGCCCGCTGGATCGCGAAGTTGAGCGACCAGAAGCAGCGGTAATCGTTACTCCGCAGGAGTGCCGCAACTACCTTGCCGCAGCTGGCTATGAGGATGACTTGGCCGTCGCTACCTGACCGGGAACAGCTCTAGTGGCGGCGAGCCACATCCTCGCTGACCAGAGCGTCGTCGACGGCTTCGGTCACATCAGCGTAAGGCTTCCTTCCAATCCGAACCACTTCCTGATGTCGCGCTCGATGGCACCCTCCCTCGTCACGCCAAACGACATCATGGAGTTCGACCTCGACGGCAATGCCATCGACGGACAGGGACGCCCGGTCTTCCTCGAGCGCTTCATCCACGCGGAGATCTACAAAGCCCGGCCTGACGTTCAGTCCGTCGTGCACAGTCACTCGCCCGCCGTCATCCCGTTCGGTATCACGCAGGTGCCGATGCGCACCGCGTATCACTTGGCTGCTTTCTTGGCCGACGGCGTCCCGGTTTTCGACATCAGGAAGGCGGACGGTATGACAGATATGCTGGTCCGGACGGGGCCGCGCGGAATGTTCCTCGCCGATGCACTGGGGCGCAAGAGTGTCGTGCTCATGCGCGGCCACGGCGATGTCGTGGTTGGGCCGACGATCCCCTCACAGTCTTCCGCGCGGTCTACACTGAGGTGAACGCCAAGATCCAGGCACAGGCGATCGCACTCGGCGGCCCGATCACCTACCTGGATGTCGAGGAAGGCGAGAAGGCGAACAAGGCCCTCGATCTGATCCATCTGCGCGCGTGGGAGCTGTGGAAGAAGACGGCTGCCGACCTCCGTCAGTGAGACCCTGGTGCCGTCGCCGGCAAATTTGCTGGTCCGCGTGACTTAAGAATTACAGAAAACGCCGAGCCGTTATTCTTGCCGCATTGTTCGACGCCGAGGCGGCATTCGCTTCGGTGGAAGATGCTGTACTGATTGGGTCCCTGTGAGCGCAGGCTCGCGGCACGGCCTGGGGTGAACCTTGCGCCGCATACGGCCCGCGAAGACGGGCCTTTAAGAGGAAACGATCATGAGCAACAGGCGCCAATTTCTGACGGCTACGGCGGTGGGTCTAGCCGCCGCGGCATCCCCGGCGCAGGCGACTGACGGACGGACGAAGAACGACGCTTTCGCGCCCGAGCCGACCGGAATGCCGCGGGACATGACACTGATCAACATGCGCCGAGATGGCGGCTACACGCTCGGCGTCAAAATGACGAGCGGCGTGCTCGACGTCGGGGCCGCCGGCCGCGCCTTGGGAATGCCGTTCCCGACCGACATGGACGATTTGCTGCAGAACAGTCGCGGCCCGGTCCTGCGGGCGCTCATTGACGCGGTCGGGGCGACGCCTGACAAGCGGCTCGTGCTGGACGCGTCTGCGATCGACTACGCCCCGGTCGTGACGCGGCCGGAAAAAATCATCATGATGGGCTTCAACTACAAGCACCATGCCGAGGAGACCGGCACGCCGATCCCGAAGGATCCGCCGCTGTTCAACAAGTATAACAATACCCTCAATTATCATGGTGGCACGATCAAGCTGCCGACCGAAGCGGCGCGTGAGTTCGACTACGAGACGGAACTGGTCATCGTGTTCGGACGCGAATGCAGGAACGTGAGCGAGGCGGATGCCCTCGACTATGTGGCAGGCTACAGCACCGGCAACGACTTCAGCGCGCGTGATCTCCAGACTCTGACCTCGCAGTTCATGATCGGGAAGACCTCGGACGGCTTCGCCCCTCTCGGTCCCTATCTCGTCACGGCCGATCGGGTGAAAGACCCCAATAACCTGAAGCTCCGCACCGTGGTGAACGGCAAAGTGCGCCAGGATTGGAACACCAACGACATGATCTTCAATTGCCGCCAGCTGATCAGCTTCGCCTCGAAGGTGATGACGATCAAGCCGGGGGACATCTTCTACACCGGCACGCCGCAAGGGGTGATCTTCGGGGAAAAGACCCCGCGCAAGGAGCGGGTGTGGCTGAAGCCCGGCGACGAGATCGTGTCGGAGCTGGAAGGTCTGGGTGAACTGCGCTTCCGCTTGACGTAAGGTGAAGCCACAGGCCGAACGTGAAGCCTTGATCCAACAATTCTGCGTGCTCCTAATGGGACACGCGGATGTTCATCGTGCCGCATCGCCTTATGCTCGCGTTCCGCTTTGCGCCCATCGGGCACTGTCGAGTCGTCGAGCTAAGGGAGAAAAATATGGCTATGCAAATCGGCGCGAGCCGTACGCCCAGGCCGCTGCACCCATTGTTCGTCGGACTAGGCGGGGCCTTGCTGATGGCCGCCCTGTTCACCGACTACATGTACTTCAGTAATGCGCTGATGCAGTGGGCAAACTTTTCGGCGTGGCTGATCACCGGCGGGCTCGTGCTGGCCCTGATCGCCGCGCTTGTGCTCGTGCTCGACCTCGTGCTCGGCAGGGCTGGGCCGATCATCTGGCCAGACTTCGGCCTGCTTGCAGTCGTCGCGATCCTCTCGATCATCAACGTCTTCATCCACACGCGCGACGGCTGGAGGTCTGTCGTTCCGTCTGGGATCGCCGTGTCGGCCATCGTCGCGATCCTGCTCCTCGTATCCGGCTTTCGCGGCTGGTGCGTGACCGGCCTCAAGATGCCCACCCAGGGAGACAACGCATGACCATGATGAGATTCCGCGCGGCTTCCAGCCTGATGGTCGTCGCCCTGCTGGCCGGCTGCAACGACAAGGGGGGCGATCCCGCAAAACAATACGGGTCGAACCCGGACATTCCGGAGTCCCGCGAGTACCTCGTCCCCCCGATGAGCGTGCCACAAGCCGTCGGCTGGAAGGAGGGGGAAACGCCAACGGTTCCCGCCGGCCTGCGCATCCAAGCCATGGCGAACGGGCTGATGCATCCGCGTATCGTCTACCCGCTCTCCAACGGCGACATCCTCGTCGTCGAAAGCAACGGCCCCGGCACCAAGCCTTTTCGGCCGAAGGATTACATCTCGGGTTTGATCAAGGCCCGCGGCGGTGCTGCAGACAAGGGCGGCAATCGCATCACGTTGCTGCGCGATGCCGATGGCGATGGCATTCCGGAGATCAAGACGGTGCTCGTCGACAATCTGCACTCGCCCTACGGGGTCGCGGTGGTAGCGGATACGCTGTACGTGGCCAACACCGACGCGATCATGGCCTATCCGTTCAAGCCCGGGCAGACGGAGATCAAGGAGCCGGGGATCAAGCTCGTGGATCTCCCGGCCGGCCCGATCAACCATCATTGGACCAAGGCGATGGTCGCCAGCCCAGATGGATCAAAGCTCTACGTCGGAGTCGGGTCCAACAGCAACGTCGCCGAAAACGGGATGGATATCGAGGGGGATCGCGCGGCCATTTTCGAGGTCGACAGGCTGACGGGCGCCAAACGCCTCTATGCGACCGGGATCCGTAATCCGACGAACCTCGCCGTCCAGCCCGGAACAGGACAGCTGTTCGCCGTCGTCAACGGACGCGACGAGAATGGGCCGGATGCGGATCCGGACTATCTGTCGTCGATCAAGGAGGGCGGCTTCTACGGGTGGCCCTACAGCTACTGGGGGCAGCACGTGGACGACCGCGTCCAGCCGCAGAGGCCGGACATGGTCGCGAAGGCGTTCAAGCCGGATTATGGACTGAGCTCCCACGTCGCGACCCTCGGTGTTGCGTTCACCCAAGGTCAGAAGGTGTCGCCGCAATTCGCCGATGGCGCTTTCGTGGGTGAGCATGGCAGCTGGAACCGCGATCCGCTGAACGGCTACCAGGTGATCTTCGTCCCCTTCGTCGATGGACACCCGAACGGAGCACCGATTCCGGTGGTCACCGAATTCCTCGCTCACGACCATAAGACTGTCCGCGGACGGCCGGTCGGCGTGGCGCTTGATCGGACAGGCGCCCTGATCGTCGCGGACGATGTCGGCAACACGGTCTGGCGCGTGAGCGGGGCAGCGGCCACGCATTAGGGCTTTGACTTGATCAGCACCGAGGCGATGACGGCAGCCAGGGCGACGGCTGATACCAATCCTCATTGATCAGGACCCTTGGGCCCATGCGCGCCATCCGATGGACATGATGCGCCAGGGTCGGTCGATGAGGTTGTTCCAGGCGTCGCAGCAGTGGTCGAGGATGTCGGCGTAGGAGTTGAAGATCCGATTGCCGAGCCAGTTGTGGCGCGTGAACTACCAAAGGTTCTCGACGGGGTTGAGTTCGGGGGAGCGAGCCGGCAGGGGCAACAGGGTGATGTTGGCGGGCACGACGAGTTTCTTGGTCGTGTGCCACCCGGCCTGATCGAGCAGCAGCACGGCGTGCGCGCCGGGGGCGATGGCTTAGGCGATCTCGGCCAGGTGCAGCCCCATCGCCTCGGTGGTGCAGCGGGGCATGACGAGGCCCGCCCCTTTGCCGAGGGCGGGGCAGATCGCGCCGAAGATATAGGCCGAGGCTGTGCGCTGGTCCTTGGGTGCCGCGGGGCGCGTGCCGCGTTTGGCCCAGCGGCGGGTGATCGTGTTTTTCTGGCCGACCCGAGCCTCGTCGACGAACCAGACCTCTATCGACTTGCCTCCGACGGCCTGCACGATCTCCGCCAAGCGGGTGGAAAAGCCTTTTTAAAAGCCGGAATGGCGTCCGGGTCCTGGGCGTGGTGGCGCGGACGGGCGGAGAGCTTCCGATAGCCTATGCTCCGCAGCACCCGGCTCAGCGTCTGTTCGGACACCGAGACGCCGTGATCCTCGAACAGGATCTGGGCGAGATCCATCAGCCGCCAGCGCACCACCCCGTGGGCGGCTGGCATCGGCCCCTGCTCGATCAAGGCGCGCAGCGCCTCGCGCTGCTCGGCGTTCAGGCGCGGCCGCGCACCGGGTGGCTTGCCGCCGATCAGCCCGTCCGGACCGTGCGCGTTGAACGCCACGACCCAGTCACGCACCGTCTGGAGCCCGACCCCGCCGAATGCGGCGGCCTCCGTACGCGAGCCGCCCGCGTAGATCGCAGACAAAGCCAACAGGCGACGGGTCTGGGCGGGATCGCGCGCACCCTTGGCCAGGATGCGCAAGCCTTCGGCGTCGAAGTCCGACCGCAGCGGCACCGGAGCGGCCATGCCATCCTCCTCAGGCTCCAAACCCAAGGACAGAATCACTAACGGTCCGCCGCCGCTACCCCTGGTGAGTCCCGCTCAACGAGGGTTAGTATGAGGCGTAGTTCCCGGCGAGTTCGTTGTAGCGGGTGGCTATGCGGCGGAAGTCCTTGAGGCGGTTGAACGTCG
>NZ_JAKSXX010000127.1 GCF_022829385.1 Methylobacterium sp. J-070
GGCGGCCTGGGCGGCGTCCTTGGCGGCGGAGCGCCGGGCCGAGCAGGCGGTCGCGAACGAGCAGCGCCGTCGCGCCGCCGCCAAGGACGCCGCCCAGGCCGCCCGCGCCCGCATCGCCCGGCCCCAGGCGGCACCGACCGCGCGGATCCGGTCCGAGGCGCGCGCCGCCGCCCCGGCCCCGCGCGCGTCGGGCGGCGCGTCGACGATGATCGGCATCGGATTTTGACGGGGAGGGGCGCCCTGCGCAGCCACGACCCCGCGAACGCGGAGATCGTGAGCCGAGAGGCGGCATGGCGCCGCCTCCGGATCGAGCGGCGTGCCGTTGGGGCACGCTCGGTCACTTCAGTGAGGACGGACAGGTGAAGCGCATCGTACCCAATCTGATACAGGCGGCGGCGTTCGCCCTCTGCTGCGCCGCGGCGCTTCCGGGCTCCGTCCGGGCCGATACCCTCCGTCACGACGGCGTCCGTTGCGCGGGCGTCTGTGCCGTCGCCGACGCGCAGCCCAGGCGCCCGCGCCTGGCCACGCGTCACCACGCGATCCGGCACGATGTCGCCGCCCAGGCCGGCCTCCTGCTCCCGGAGCCGGCGATTAGGGTGCCGAGCCGCTACGTCAGCCTGCTGATTCTCGGCGTCGCCTACTGAGCGGCGGCCGGGCCGCGCGACGGGGCCGGCGGACTCAGCGCGGTTCGACGGCGACCGGCCGGATCGTGTCGCCCTCGCGCAGGAACGCGCCGGCGCGCGCCACGACGGCCTCGTTCTCGGAGAGCCCGCTCCGGATCTCGACCTGCCGGCCCTTGAACAGCCCGGTCGTGACCGGGCGCACTTCGATCTTCCCCGACCGGACCACGTAGACCGTCGGTCCGTCGGGCGTGTGCACGATCGCCGAGGCGGGGGCGGCGATGCTGCAGCGCTCGCCGAGCGCGATCAGCGCCGTCGCGAACTGGCCCGCCCGGGGCGGGGGATCCCCGTCGCCGTCGAGCTGGATGTCCACGCGCCCGAGTTGGGTCGCCGGGTCGAGATCCTGAGCCACGAAGCGGACCCGGCCCGCCCGCGGCTCGTCACCGAGCGGCGTCACTGTGGCGCTCTGCCCGGGACGGATCCCGGCGAGCGCCGCCCAGGGCGCCTCCGCGCGCAGCGCGAAGGCCGCATCCGCGGCGATCCGGAAGACCGGCAACCCCGTCGGGGCCCCGTCCGCCGACGCCTGGAGCAGCACGCCGTCGACCGGGCTCCGGACGCCCCCCGCCCGACGGTCCCGCGTGCCGGCCCGCTGCGACTCGGCCAGCACCTGCCCGGCTTTCACCGCTTCGAGCGGCCGGACCAGGAGGTGGGCGTCGCCGGCGCCCAGGTCGTCGGTCCCGGGCCGCACCTCGACCTCGCGCAGGGGCGCGATCCGCCCGGTGACCCGGACCCCGTCCGGAAAGCAGAGTTGGTCCGCACGGATGACGCTGGCCGAGATCGAGATCAGCTGGTCCGATGCGGCCGCGGCGCCTGCCGCGTTCCGCCCGTCGCCGCCGTCCGGGTTCTCGCCCCGGCGGGCGGCGTACCAGACGCCGGAGACGATCGGCACCAATAGGATCCCGATCCCGGCGGTCAGCCATTGGCGGCCGCCGAGCCGTCTGACCAGGGACGGACGTCCGGCCTCCGCACGGGCGCCCGGCAGGCTGACGCGGAAGGCGTGGACCGGGCGGGGCAGGTTCTTGAGCTTCTGAGGGCCGAGATCGCGGAACGCCGCCTGGACCTTCCCGGAGACGGCCTCGTGCAGAGACCGAGAGATGCAGATCCCGCCCGGCTCCGCGATTCCCTCCAGCCGCGAGGCGATGTTGACGCCGTCGCCCAGGAGATCGCCGTCGACCTCGACGACGTCGCCGATGGTCAGGCCCATGCGGAACCGTACCCGCTGTTGCGGCGGGGTGTCCCGATCGCGCGCGGCGAGTTCGGCCTGGATCGCCAGGGCGGCGCGGAGCGCCTCGACCGCACTTGGGAACTCGGCCAGGATCGCGTCGCCGGCGGTGTTGAAGATGCGCCCGCCGAAGCGCGTCATGGCCTCTGCGAAGACGGTCTTGGCGGCGGCGAGGCGGAGGAGGGTGGCCTCCTCGTCCTCGGCCATCAGGCGCGAATAGCCGGCGACGTCGGCGGCCAGGATCGCCGCAATCGTCCGCTTCACCGGCGGCGATCCTGTACTGGATTCACGTCCGCGTCGTCGCTGGAGGCCGAGGGAAAGACTGGCATACCGGGCGTCCGGCCAATCGAGGCCATGATCACGCGCGATCTCCTGTCCCTTGTCAAGCCGGCCTGTTTGCGGTGCGGCGGTCTTGGGACGAGTAGCTTCCGCGGAATAGGTAGTCTGGACTGATCTCGAACCAGCCGGATCCGAACTCGGACGGCAATCAAGGTATTGATTTCGATATAGAGTCATGGGAAAAGCGAAGCCTAAGGCATTTGCGCCCGCGTGACTGATCTCCTGCAATGTTCGGAAAACCGATGCGCGCACAGAAAGTGTCGTTGGCCCTCACGTGCGCGGCGCTGAGTCTCGCTGCCCTCCCGGCCCGGGCGCAGACCGTCAGCGACGTGCAGATCCTGAAGGCGCTGTCGCCGGCGCCGGAGGCGCCCCGGACGCGCGGCCTGACGCTCGGACCGCAGGCACCGCCCCCGCCGGCCGCCTCAGTCGACACCGCCTTCGTCGACAGCCTGCGCGGCCGGTCCAGCCGGTCCCTGTCCATGGGCGAGCGCGAGAAGCTCGGTGCCGTCGCGGCGGCGAAGCCGCAGATCGATCTGCCCATGGAGTTCGATCGCAACTCGGACGTCCTGCACGGGCAGGCGCTCGAGAACGCCAACAACCTCGGCCGCGCCCTGTCGGATCCGTCGATGCGCGGGCAGACCGTCATGATCGCCGGGCACACCGATGCGCGGGGCTCGGATGCGCTCAACCAGAAGCTCTCCGAGCGTCGCGCCGACGCGTTGAAGCAGTTCCTGGTGCGAACCTACGGCCTGCCCGCCGCCGACCTCATCACGGTCGGCTACGGCAAGAGCCGGCTCAAGAACCCGACCGACCCCGAGGGTCAGGAGAACCGCCGCGTGCAGGCGGTCAACATGCTGCAGGCCAAGTCGGCCTCGCGATGACCGGCGCGGGCGGGGGACGTCCCCGCGGCTGCGGGACCGGCGTCTCGGCCGAGCGCCGGACCCTGCGCGCCCTCGTTCTCCTGCGGTGCCACCCTGTCCGGGTCGGGTGTCTGCTGATCCTCGCCGCCGGCCCGGCGGCGGCGCAGAGCACCCCCGAGGGCACGCGCGTGCTCGGCGTGCGCGCGGGCTCGGCCTGCCTGACCGAACGCGTGCGCCTGACCGGCTTCGCCCGCCCGCACGAGGAGAGCGGTGCCGGCGTCCCGTTCGACGGCTACCGCGTCACCGAGATCCTGGTCGGCCTCGGCGACACGGTCACCGCCGGGCAGGAGATCCTGCGCGCCGCGCGCGGCGGGCAGGGCGCCGCCTCGGCCGCACCGCAGGCGCCCGAGACCTACGCGGTCCGCGCGCCGATCGCGGGGCGGATCACGCGGCTCGACGCCCGCGTGGGCGCCCTGACCGCGGCGGCCTCCGCCGCCGAGCCGATGGTCGGCATCGCGGCCGACCAGGGCATCGACCTCATCGTCGACGTCCCCAGCCTCCACGCGCCGAAGATCAAGGCCGGGACAGCGGCGCAGATCCGGCGCGACGACGGATTCGAAGCGCGCGGCACCGTCCGGTCCCCCGTGGCGGAGGTCGATCCGCGGACCCAGCTCGGCCGGACGCGCATCTCCGTCGAGCCGGCCGACGCCCTGCGCTCCGGCCAGTTCGCCAGCGCGACGATCGAGACTGCCCGCGATTGCGGCCTCGCGGTCCCGCGCAGCGCCATCACCTACCGCGACGGCGAGCCGACGGTGCAGGTCCTCAACGGAACCAAGGTCGAGACCCGCGGCATCCGCACCGGGCTGGCCGGCGACGAGGTCGTCCGCGTCCGCGAGGGATTGGCCGAGGACGAGTCGGTGGTCGCCAGCGCCGGCGAGGCCCTGCGGACCGGCGACCGGGTGACCCCGGTGATCACCGGCAAGGTCGGGGACGCGCGCTGATGTCCGCCAACTTCTCGGCCCTCGCGATCCGGCGCCCGCTCCCGTCGATCGTGGCCGCCATCGTCCTGCTGGCGCTGGGCTGGGTCAGCTTCACCCGCCTGCCGGTCACGCGGCTCCCCGCGGCCGACATCCCGCTGATCTCGGTCGTCGTCGTCCAGCCCGGGGCGGCCCCCGCCGAGATCGAGAACCAGATCACCAAGGTCGTCGAGGACGGCGTCTCCAGCGTCGAAGGCGCCCGCCACATCATCTCGTCGGTCACCGACGGTCTCTCGGTGACCACCATCGCGTTCCGGCTCGAGACCCGCACCGACCGCGCGCTCAACGACGTCAAGGACGCCGTGACCCGCGTGCGGGCGAACCTGCCGCAGAGCGCGCGCGAGCCGCTGATCCAGCGGGTCGACGTGGTCGGCCTGCCGATCGTCACCTACGCGGCGAGCGGGCGGGACAAGAGTCCCGAGCAGATCTCGTGGTTCATGGAGAATACGGTCAAGCGCTCGCTCCAAGACGTGAAGGGGGTCGCCGAGGCCGCGGTGATCGGCGGGGTGCAGCGGGAGATCCTGGTCTCGCTCGACCCGGACCGCATCGAGGCCTTCGGGCTGACGGCCGTCGACGTGAGCCGGCGCCTCTACGGCACCAATGTCACGGTCACGGGCGGCCGGGCCGAGATCGGCGGCCAGGACGAGGCGATCCGGACGCTGGCCTCGGCGCGGACGCTGGAGGAGCTCGCCGGCACGATGATCACCCTGCCGGCCGGCGGGCAGCTGCGCCTGGAGGATCTCGGCCGCGTCACCGACACGGTGGCCGACCGGAGCACCTTCGCGCGGCTCAACGGCGAGCCGGTGGTCGCCATCGGCATCAAGCGCGCGCAGGGGGCGAGCGATGTGGTCGTCGCCAAGGCGATCGCCCAGCGGGTCGAGCGGATCCGCGCCGAGAACCCGGAATACAGCCTCGACCTGATCGACACCTCGGTCGACTTCACCCTGGGCAATTACGATGCGGCGATCCACACGCTGTTCGAGGGCGCCATCCTCGCGGTGGTGATCGTATTCCTGTTCCTGCGCGACTGGCGGGCGACCGTGATCGTCGCGGTCTCGCTGCCGCTGTCGATCTTCCCGGCCTTCTGGGCCATGGAGGCCCTCGGCTTCTCGCTCAACCTCGTGAGCTTCCTGGCGATCACCCTGTCCACCGGCATCCTGGTGGACGATTCGATCGTCGAGATCGAGAACATCGTTCGCCACATGCGCATGGGCAAGACCGCCCTCCAGGCGGCGATCGACGCGGCCGACGAGATCGGGCTCGCGGTGATCGCGATCTCGCTCACCATCATCGCGATCTTCGTGCCCGCGAGCTTCATGTCCGGCGTGGCGGGGCAGTTCTTCAAGCAATTCGGCGTCACGGTCGCGGTGCAGGTGTTCTTCTCGCTGCTGGCGGCGCGGTTCGTCACGCCGATGCTGGCGGCCTACCTGATGAAGCCGCACCCCGAGCGCGTCCGCCCGCCCGGGGCGGCCTCGCGCGCCTACACGCGGATCGTCACCTTCTCGGTCCGGCATTACGGGCTGACGCTGGTCCTGGGCCTCGCCTGCTTCGCGGCCTCGATCGGCTCGCTCTACCTGCTGCCGAAGGGATTCCTGCCCGCCCAGGACTCGGCGCGCTCCGTGATGGCGCTGGAACTGCCGCCCGGCACGCAGCTCTCCGACACCGAGAAGGTCACCGAGGACGTCGCGCGGGTGATCCGCGGGCTGCCGGAGGTCCGGAGCGTGTTCGTCGACGGCGGGCGCGTGCCGAAGGAACCCATCGAGTCGCGCCGCGCCTCGTTCATCGTCACCTACAAGCCCAAGGCCGACCGCGCCGTGACGCAGCGCGACCTGGAGCGCGAGATCGGCGCGCGCCTGCGGCAGGTGCCCGACATCCGCTTCTATTTCGTCGACGAGAACGGCCTGCGCGCGGTCTCGCTCGTGGTGCGCGGCGCCGAGCCCCGCATCGTCGCCAACGTCGCCGACGAGCTCGCCGGGCAGATGCGCCGGCTCGCGGGGGTCGCCAACGTCGTGTCCGGCACGACCCTCGACAGGCCGGAACTCCGGATCCGGCCGCGCCTCGACCTCGCCGCCCGGCTCGGCGTCTCGCCGACGCTCCTGGCCGAGACGGTCCGCGTGGCGACGATCGGCGATGTCGGCCCGGCGCTGGCCAAGTTCGATGCCGGCGACCGGCTGGTGCCGGTGCGCGTGCAGCTCGACGACCGGGCGCGGGTCGACCGGCGCGTCCTGGAGCAGCTGCGGGTGCCCAAGGGCGTCGGCTCGATCCCGCTGGCGGCGATCGCCGACCTGGAGTTCCAGCAGGGTCCGACGAACATCACCCGCTACGACCGGATGCGCCAAGCGACGGTGGCCTGCGACCTCACGGCCAACGCCGCGCTGGGCGACGTGCAGCGGGCGATCGACGCGCTTCCGGTCATGGCGTCGCTGCCGCGGGGCGTCACCGTCGACAAGGGCGACGATGCCGAGAGCCTGGCCGAGCTGGCCGACGGCTTCACCACGGCCATGGGCGCGGGCCTGATGATGGTCTACGCGGTGCTCGTCCTGCTGTTCGGGTCGTTCCTGCTGCCGGTGACCATCCTGTTCTCGCTGCCGCTGTCGCTCGGCGGCGCGGTGATCGCCCTATGGGCGACCGGCAACCAGCTCACCATGCCGGTCTATATCGGCATCCTGATGCTGATGGGCATCGTCACCAAGAACGCCATCATGCTGGTCGACTTCGCCCTGGAGGGGGTCCGGCACGGGATGACGCGCGAGGCGGCGATCATCGACGCCGGGCAGAAGCGGGCCCGGCCGATCGTCATGACCACCGTGGCCATGGTGGCGGGGATGCTGCCCTCCGCCCTGGCCTTCGGGATCGGCGGGGAGTTCCGGTCGCCGATGGCGCTCGCGGTGATCGGCGGCCTGATCCTCTCGACGATTCTGTCGCTGATCTTCGTCCCCGCGGTGTTCATCGCGGTCTCCCGACTTTCTGACCTGCGCGTCCCGCGCCGCGGCCGCGTGCCGGCGCCGGACCGGCACGGCGCGGCGCGACCGGAGGGACACGCGGCATGAGCAGGTCGGGCTGGTCCGCGACGCGGTTTCCGGGGAGGCTGCGCACGATCGTGCTGGCGGCCTGCGCGGCCGCGGCCGCCCTGGCGGTCGCCGGCCCGGCGGCCGCCGAGGGACGCGCCGCCCTGGTCGTCGCCGAGGCCGCCTACCCGGACAGCGACGCGGTCCTGCCGACCCCGGTGGGCGACGCGGGTGCCATGGCCGAGGCGCTGCGGCGCCGGGGGTTCACCGTGACCACCGCCGACAATGCCGGCCGGGACACGCTGAAGACCGCCGTCGACCGGTTCGTCCGCACGGTCGAGCCCGACGGCGTCGCCCTGGTGTTCTTCGCGGGCTACGGCATCCAGGTCGGGCGCCGGAACTACCTGATCCCGCTGGATGCGCGCGTCTGGAGCGAGTCCGACGTGGCCCGCGACGGCATCTCCGTCGACGGGCTGATGGACGCCCTGGCCAAGCGCCAGGCCGGGATCCGCGCGCTGATCCTGGACGCGTCGCGGCGCAATCCGTTCGAGCGGCGCTTCCGCAGCTTCTCCCAGGGGCTGGCCCCGATCCCGGCGCCGCCGGGCGTGATCGCGCTCTCGGCGGCGGCGGCCGGCGGCGTGGTCGGCGACGGCGCCGGCCCGCGCAGCCCGTTCGTCACCGAGCTGGTCCGCCAGATCGCGACCGATGCCAGCGTCGACAAGGCCTTCGAGGCGGTGCGGGACGCGATGGCCAAGCGCGGACCCAACGTGCCGCCTCCGGCGATCACCTCCGACCTGCGCGAGACGTTCTTCTTCGATCCGGATCGACCCCGGGTTGCAATGGCCGCACCGCCCGCCCCCGAGCCCAAGGCGGCTCCGCCGGCCGCGCCGAAGCCCCCGGTGGCCAAGCCGGACGAGTCCGAGACGCGTCCGGAGCGGGAGCGCGAGCAGGCGACCCGCGATTTCCAGACGGCGGAACGCGCGGGCACCGCAGCCGCCTACCGGGATTTCCTCAAGCGGCACCCGACCGGCCCGCTCACCGAGAAAGCCAACGCGGCTCAGGCCCTGGCGGAGGCCGCCGAGCGGAAGGCGGAGGCGAGGAGGGCGGAGCAAGACGAGCAACAGAAAGCGGAGCTGCGCCGGGACGAGGAGCGCCGGGAGGAGCAGCGACGCGCGGACTCACGCAAGGAAGAGGAGCGACGCGCGGACTTGCGCAAGGAGGAGGAGGAGCGACGCGCGGACCCCCGCAAGGACGAGGAGCAGCGCCGCGGCGAGCAGGAGCGGCAGCGCCTCGCGGAACTCGACGATCGGATCCGCCGCGATCCCCGCGACGAGGGGGCCTATTACGAGCGCGGCCAGTTCCACGCCCAGCGCGGCGACACCGCGGCGGCGATCGCCGATTTCGACCGGGCGATCCGCCTCAACCCCGCGAGCCCGGAGGCCTACAACAACCGCTGCTGGCTCCACGCGGTGGCGGGTGATCTGCGGCGTGCGCGTTCGGATTGCGACGAGGCGCTCCGGCTGCGCCCGGGCTTCCTCGATGCCCTCGACAGCCGCGGCCTGGTGAACCTCAAGTCCGGGGCGCTGCAGGCGGCGGTCTCCGATTACGGCGAGGCGCTCAAGCGCGACGCCCGGCACAGCTCCGCCCTCTACGGGCGCGGCCTCGCGTTGAAGCGCCTCGGCGACGAGGCGACCGGCGGCCGCGACATGACGAGCGCCTTCGCGCTCAACCCGCAGATCGACAAGGAATTCGCGACCTACGGCGTCCGTTGACGGGTCACGGGGATGGATTGACCGAAGCAGGATCGGATCTCTTCACGATGGCCGCGTCCCCGAACGTCCGAAGGGTGTCGATCGCCGCGACCGCAATCGTCCTGACGATCGCGGTGGCCATTCTGGCGATCCGGTGGCTTCCGAACCGCTTCGGGAGCCTCGTCGAGCAGCGGCTCGCGCGCGAGACCGGATTGCAGTGGCGCATCGGCGACCTCGCGGTCGATGTCTTCCGCGGCCTCGCGCTGAACGACGTGTCGATCCGCAGCGTGGACGGGCTCGAAGCCCATCTCGGCAGGGTCTTCGTGCGCCCGCCCGTCGCCGTCCTGTTCGGCGGCGGCGGTGCCGTGCGGGCGGAGGCTGAAGCCGCAAGCCTGACGCTCCCCCTCGACCGATTGCCGTCGGGATCGGAGGCGCGGCGCGCCGGCACGCCCTCGCGCGGCCTCGCGGGGATCCAGGTGAGCCTCCGCGGTGCCGGGGTCGCGGCGGGCGAACGGAGCCGCACGCTCGCGCTGTCCGCCGGCACGATCGACGCCGTGGTCGATCTGACCGATGCACAGATCGGGGCCGGCCCGGCCCTTCAGCTGGATCTGCCCGAGAGCGGGCTGTCGATCGCGGTCGCCGGCGGTGCCGCGGGCACGGAGCGAGCCCTCACGGCGACCCTGGCTCCCGGCGACGGGCCGACGCTGTCGGCGACCGCGCGCGTCCTGCTCGGCGATTCGAGCCTTCGGATCGACCGGATCGCCGGCACGGTCGATCGTGCCCCTTTCACCGGCAGCCTTGTCGTGGATGCCTCGGGCACCAAGCCCCGAATCGAGGCGGCGTTGAAGCTCGAAGCGCTGGCGCTGACCGGGCCCGCGGCCAGCCTGCGGGTCGATCCGGCCGACGGGATCCTGGTCCCGGTGCGGATCGAGCGGGTCCCGGACCTGGCTTGGCTCGCCGGCTTCGAGGGGCGCGCGGGCGTGACGATCCAGCGGCTCGCGCTGGGCCCGGTCCGGGCGTCGGAGGTGGCGATCACCGC
Organism: Methylobacterium sp. J-070; assembly: GCF_022829385.1. Classification (GTDB taxonomy): domain Bacteria; phylum Pseudomonadota; class Alphaproteobacteria; order Rhizobiales; family Beijerinckiaceae; genus Methylobacterium. The sequence goes on from NZ_JAKSXX010000127.1 coordinate 9,937, forward strand.
GCGGACGCGGGATGGGCAGCTCGATGGCGCCCTGGACGGTGCCGCGCTCTACGGCGGCACGGCGCGCGGCCGCTACGTCCTCGCGCCCGGGGATCGAACGCCGCGCCACGAGATCAGCCTGACGCTCTCGGGGGTGCGCATCAAGCCGCTGCTGGATGCGGCCGGGCTGTCGGGCCTCGACGGTGCCGGCGCCGCCCGGATCGACGTCGGCGCGCAGGGCTTCACGGGCCGTGAGATCCTGGGCAGCGCCGCGGGCCAGGCCGAGATGACGGTGACCGACGGGCGGATCGATGGCCTCGACCTCGCCCGCGCGGCCGGCCTGACGCGGCTTGGCGGCGGGCTGGCCACCCGCCTCGACCGTCTCGGCGCGCACGTGGGCATCGCGGACGGGCGCGCGACGAGCAACGATGTCCGGCTCAAGACCAACCTCATCGAGGCCGAGGGCATCGGCGCGCTCGACCTGATGAACGGTACCATCGACCTGCGGCTCAAACCGGTCACGGTCGCGGCCGGCGGGCGCCTGGACGTGCCGATCCGGATCTCCGGACCGTGGAACAGGCCGTCCGTCGATGCCGATTTCTCCGGCCTCGCGCGGGACCCGGCGGGTCTGATGGACGGTCTGACGAACCTCGGGTCGGGCCTCCTCGGCGGTGACGGCGCGGGGGCGCCGCGCCCCGAGGGCCGACCGTCCGGACGGGCGCGCGGCGGCGGTCCGCCGCGCGGGACGTTCGAGCGCGGGAACGGTCTCGGAGACCTTCTCGACGGCCTCGTCGGGCGCCGCGACACTCCCAGGAGCCGGCCATGATCACGGTGCGTCACGGCCGGGCGGCCCCCATCCGGTGGCCCGTGCCGGCGGCCGGGTCCGCTTCGCGCCAGGTTCGGCACGGTGGCCGCAGGCGGATCTCGACGGTCTCGGCGGTTTGCGCTCTCCTGGCTGCTCCGGCCGCCGCGCAGACGGCGCGGCCGGACATCACCAGCTCGGTGAGCGTGCGCCCCGCCCAGACCCGTTGCTTCACCGAGACCGTCGAGATGGCGGGCCACCTGACGCCGCGCGAGATTGTCGACGTCGGGCCGGACCGCGAGGGGTTCAAGGTGGCGCAGGTCCTGGTGGAGCCCCTCGATGCGGTCAGCGCCGGCCAGCCGCTGGCGAACCTCGTGCCGGTCGGAGGGGGCAACACGCCCGCGACCAGCGTGACGGCACCCGTATCGGGCACCGTGCTGCGGAGCCAGGGCGTGGTCGGTCAGCCGGTTTCGCCGCGGCAGGGACCGATGTTCCAGATCGCCGCGCAGGGTGAGATCGAACTCGTCGCACAGGTGCCGCTCGCCGTGCTGAGCCCCGTCAAGGCCGGGCAGCCGACGATCGTGCGTCCGTTGGGCGGGGGCGAACTGACGGGGCGCGTGCGGCTGATCGAGCCCGGGGCCGACCCCGCCGACCAGGCCGCCCGCGTCAGGATCGCGCTCACGACGCGCCCGAACAGTCGGGTCGGCACGTTCGCGCGCGGCACCGTGACGGTCGAGCGACGCTGCGGGCTCGGCATTCCGTATTCGGCGATCCAGTACAGCGCCGACGGGACGGTGGTGCAGGTCGTCGATGGCGAACGGATCGAGACCCGGCAGGTGGCGGTCGGCCTCCTGAACGGCGGCGATGCCGAGATCCGCTCCGGCCTCACCGAAGCGGACCTCGTGGTCGTGCGCGCCGGGGCGTTCCTGCGAGAGGGCGACCGTGTGAAACCGATCGTGGCGCGGTGATCCGGGATCGGGTCCGCAGCCGCCGGCCCGGCTCCGCCTAAGCGGAGCCGGGCCCTGCACTTCGGCGTAACCGGACGATCAGGTCCAGTCGCTGTCGTCGCCGCCGCCCAGGCCGCCGCCGAAATCGCCGCCCGGATCGCTGTAGCCCGCGTCCTGGAAGGCGCCCGCGTCGCCGCCGCTGTTGTCGAGGGCGGACCCGAGATCCTGGTTGCCGCCGTCGCCGTAGTAGTTGTTGACCACCGTCTCGCCGCCGCCGCCGAGGCCCGCCGCCGCCGCGCTTCCGAGGCTCGAATGACCGCCCGCGAACGCGTTCGACAGGGCGCTACCGAGCAGCATGCCGCCCGCCGCACCCGCCGCCATCGGCAGAGCGGTCGCCATGAAGCCGCCACCGCGCGCGGGCGCCTGCTGCTGGCCGGCCCAGGGCCCGCCCTGCTGCGGGTAACCCTGCTGGGGATAGCCGCCCTGCTGGGGGTAGCCTTGCGGCGGCCCGCCCGCGTTGCCCCAGGGCTGTCCGCCCGGCCGCTGCTGGCCGTAGCCCGGCTGCGGCTCCTGGCGCTGGCCGCCGCCGCCGCCGAAGATGCTCGACAGGAACCCGCCGCCGCCGGAGGATTGGGCCGACGCACCCTGGCGACGCGCCTCTTCGAGCTGCTGGTTCAGGCTCTTGATCGCCTCTTCCTGCACGTAGATCAGCTGCGCCATCGCGTAGGGCGCGTAGGGCTGCGCACGAAGCTTCTCGGCGATGAAGCGCTCGGCCTCCGCGTCGCGGGGCTGAGACTGAGCCTGCTCAAGCCGCTGGAAGATGCCCGAAATGACGTCGCGTTCTTCGCTGTTCATGGAGTTGTCCTCCTCGAATCCAACCCGCGGGCCCGAACGCGCCGCATGGCAGACACGACATGGGTGCGCGGCGACGCTTTGTCAGGGGCGATGACCAAAACTTCATTCGAGACCCCGGCCCGGGTCTCCGGAAAGCGAAAAGCCCGGCCTTTCGGCCGGGCTTCTCCATCTTGCGTTGGCTATGGGCGCGGCGCAGGCCGCGCCGGTCGCCGATCCTAGAACGTGCCGAACTTGTAGTTCAGGCCCGCGCGGACAACGGCGAACTCGTCGGAGCGGCGTCCGATGCCGCTGTAGACGACGGGGAAGTTGTTGGCGGCGTTGATGACGAACGCGCCCTGGTTGCGGGTGTTGCGGTCGAGGTTGACGTACAGGCCTTCGACCTTGAGCGTGACGGCCGCGGAGCGGAAGAAGTTCAGGAACGAGTCGGTGGGCGGGGCGTACTCGATGCCGCCGCCGACGGCCTAGCCGGTGCGGAAGCTGTCGTTGCCGGCAAAGCCGCCGCCCGAGCGGTCGGCGCTGCCCGACCCGTAGGCGAAGCCGCCGGTGCCGTAAACGAGGGTGCGGTCGAAGGCGTAGCCGAGGCAGCCGCGCACGGTGCCGAAGTAGCTGAGGCGC
>NZ_JAKSXX010000134.1 GCF_022829385.1 Methylobacterium sp. J-070
AACCGCGTCCGGCCGCATTCGTCCCTGGGCTATCGGCCGCCCGCGCCTGTCAGCTACCCGGATCTGGCCTTCCGGCTACCCATCGCCGCCACCATGCAGTAGCCTCTCAATCGGCTCGGTCCAAAATACCGGTCAGGTCACCTGGCTTTGCCATTCTCTCGGATTGAACCGGCAGCGCCACGTCCGCCGCCGGCTTCAACGCTACCTGCACCGCCCCCGTGCCAGCCGGCAAGGTCGATCCGGAGGCGAGCAGGGGCAGGTTCGTGGCTGCAAACGCGGTGCGATCCCGCGCCACCGACCAAGCGAAGCTCGCGCACGCCGGCGCATCCTCGGCCACGGCCGGGCCGATGCAGCAGACCATCAGTCCGAACGTCAGGATGGCGCGGGATCCCGACATCATCAGTCGACCGCGACCATGACGTCGGACGCCTTGATCACGGCGTAGGCCGGACCGCCGACCACGAGCTTGAGGCTGTCGACGGCCTCGTTGGTGACTGCGGCAGTGACGATCTGCCCAGGCATGATCTCGATCTTCACGTGCGCCGTGGTGGCGCCCTTCTCGATCGCAGCCACGGTGCCCTTGATAATGTTGCGCGCGCTGATCTTCACGATGTTCGCCTTCTTGGCCTGTTTCGGGCTGGTTAGTTCTTGCCACCGTCGATGACGCTGAAGCCCTGAGCCTCGAAGAACGGCTTGGCCGCTGCGCTCCGGAGGAAGTCCAGGAAACGCTTCGCACCATCCCCCTTCGCGTCCGCGGTGACGGCGAACGGGTACACCACCGGCGGGTGGCTGTCCGCCGGAAACACGCCCACGACCTTCACGCTCGGATCCGACTTCGCGTCGCTCTCGTAGACGACGCCGAGCGGAGCCTCGCCGCGCGAGACCAGGGCCAAAGCGGCCCGGACGTTGTCGGCCTGGGCGAGCCGCGGCTGGATACCGGCCCACAGGCCGAGTTTTTCGAAGGCGATCTTGGCGTACTTGCCGATCGGCACGGAATTGACCTCGCCGGTGGCGAGCCGACCGTCCACGCCCAGCGCCTTGGCAAAACCCTCCGGCGTGAAGGCGATCGTGGACTCCTTCGCATCCTTCGGTGCGACCACGACCAAGCGGTTATTCAGCAGGTTCACCCGCGTGTCCGGGCGGATGAGGTTCTTCTTGGCGAGGTAGTCCATCCACTCGAGATCAGCCGAGGCGAACAGATCGGCAGGCGCCCCGCTCTCGATCTGCCGGGCGAGAGCGGACGACGCGGCGTAGCTCGATCGGATCGCGAATCCTGACTGCGCGGTGAATGCCTTGCCGGCATCGTCCAGGGCGTTCTTGAGGCTGGCCGCCGCAAAAACAGTCGTGGTCTCGGCCGCCTGCGCCGCGCCGGCGGCGAGGAGCAGTGCGGCGATCAGACTGGAGCGGATCAGGCGGTGCATGCGAGTGGGGTTCCTGCTCGGTAGTGGGGATGGCACGCTGACAATTTGGCTCAGGCCACCTTCGGAAGCGAGGCCGTGAAGATGCCAGAGTGTGAGATCTCGATCTCGACGTCCGATTAGGGCAGGTCGGGTTGCCGCGGAGGCGCGAACCGTACAGCCCCAACTCGCGGAATCGCTATATACGACGATGCATAACCGCGGGTAGTGCTGACTGCGGAATCGACAGACAATCCGGGGAGGACGAGGTGGAGGCGACGAAGCCATCGGAGGGCGGTGTCGCAGAGCTGGTCGAGGTAGGGACGGCACTGGATCGGATGGCGGCACTTCTCCATCGGGTAGGCGCTGCAAGCGTAGTCCTCGACGATGCGTTGGGCCGTGTGGCCGCGATCGACATCGTCGCTCGGCTCGACGCGCCACCGTTTCCGGTTGCCGCAATGGACGGCTACGCCCTTCGCTGGAACGACGCCGGCGTGCCGCTGCCCTGTACAGGCGCCATCAAGGCCGGCGACACCGTCGGCACTCTGCTCTCGCCCGGTACCTGCCACCGCATCTTCACCGGGGCGCCGATTCCACCGGGTGCCGATACCGTCGTGATCCAGGAGCTCACCGAGCAGGTCGATGGACGGATCGTCCTCCGACCGGGTGCCGAGCCATGTCGCCATATCCGAGCTGCGGGCAGCAACTTCGAGAGGGGTCAGCCGATCGTCCGTGCTGGTCGCCGGCTGGGCGCACGTGACATCGGCCTGCTGGCCTCGTCGGGGCATCTTCACGCGCGGGTCTACAGTCGGCCGCGGATCGCTGTCCTCTCGATGGGCGACGAGCTGTCAGAGTCGCTGACGCCCGGCAGCGGCCCACAGATCATCGACGCCAATCGGCCGACGCTGAAAGCCCTCGTCCGTGCCTGGGGCGGCATACCGATCGACCTCGGTATCGTGCGCGACGATCCCGATGCCCTGGCTCGGATCCTATCGACCGTCGATGCGGACCTTCTGGTGACATCAGGCGGGGCATCCGTCGGCGATTTCGACTTCTTGAGCCGGACGCTTGCAGGACTGGGTTTCGAGGCTGCGTTCCACAAGGTGCGGATGCGACCAGGGAAGGCGACGCTGTTCGGAACCGTGAGATCGCTTCCGATCCTCGGGGTGCCCGGCAACGCCTGCGCCGCGATGATCGCCGCACTCGTCTTCCTCAAGCCCGCCATAGCGCTCCTTGGTGGTGCTGGTCGTCAGGACGCGGTTCGTGAGCGGGCGGTCCTCGGCGCCCCTATCGCGGCGGTCGGACCTCGAACGACCTTTCTTCGCGGCCGTATCGACCGGGAGGCCAACAGTTGTCTGACCTTCAAAGCGTTGCCTTCGCAGGACAACGCGATGCTTTCGAGCTTGGCGGCCGCCGACGCCGTCGCCGTGAGACCGGCGTCGGCGCCCGCAGCCCGTACCGGCGACAGCGTCGAGATCGTCCGGTTCGACACCGTCGCCGGCTTCTGACGGGATGGCCGCCGGCCCCTTGATCAGACGGGGCCGGCGTGGTCGTCAGAGCGTTCCCAGTCGCGTGGTAATCGCCTTAGTCTCCAGATAGTTCGACAGCACCGCCTGGCCCATCTCACGCCCCCAGCCGGACTGCTTGTAGCCGCCGAACGGCAGGGCGGCGTCGAAGACGTGGTAGCAGTTGATCCATACCGTTCCGGCCCGGAGCCGATGCGCGATCTGCTGGGCCCGACCCGTGTCCTTGCCCCAGACGCCGGCCGCGAGCCCGTAGACCGTATTGTTGGCCTCAGCGATCAGCGCGTCGTCGACCTCGTCGAAGGGCGTGGCGACGAGCACCGGCCCGAAGATCTCCTCGCGCACCACCTTCATGCCGGGGTTGGTGTCGGTGAGGATCGTCGGCGGCACGAAGTAGCCCTTGCCCGAGGGAACGGCGTTACCGCACCCGATCGTCTTGGCGCCCTCGCTACGGCCGGCCTCCAGGTAGCCGGTCACCCGCTCGTACTGGACCGCGGAGACGAGTGGACCCATCTCGGTGCCCGCGTCGAGCCCGTGGCCGAGCTTGATCTTGCCGGCCTCAGCTGCGATGCCCTCCACCACCTTGTCGAAGATCGAGCGGTGCACGAACAGGCGCGAGCCAGCGTTGCAGCACTGGCCGTGGTTGAAGAAGATCGCCGCGTTGGCGCCCGGAATGGCCAGTGACAGGTCGGCGTCGGGCAGGATGATGTTGGGCGACTTGCCGCCGAGCTCCAGCGACACGCGCTTCAGGTCCCCCGAAGCGGCCTTGACGATCAGCTTGCCGACCTCCGTGGACCCGGTGAACGCGATCTTGTTGACATCCGGGTGGCCGGCGAGCGCTGCGCCCGCCGTCTCGCCGAAGCCGGCGATAATATTGACCACGCCGTCTGGCAGGCCGGCCTCCAGCAGAAGCTCGCCGAGGCGGAGCGCCGAGAGCGGCGTCTCCTCGGCGACCTTGAGCACCACCGTGCAGCCCGTGGTCAGCGCCGGCGCGAGCTTCCATGCCGCCATCAGCAGGGGGAAGTTCCACGGGATGATCTGGCCGACCACGCCGATCGGCTCGGGACGCGTCACCGAGAAGAAGTCCGAGCCCGGCGCCGCGAGTGCCGAGATCGGGATCGACTTGCCCTCGATCTTGGTGGCCCAACCGGACATGTAGTGGAACATATCGGCCGACAGGGTCACGTCGGCGGCCTTGGCGACCGCCATCGGCTTGCCGTTGTCGATGGCCTCGAGGGCGGCGAGCTCGTCGGCATGTTCCAGGATCAGGTCGCCGATCCGATGCAGCAGGCGTCCGCGTGCGGAGGGCGTCATCTTGGGCCAGGGGCCGGTCTCGAAGGCCCGGCGCGCCGCCTTCACGGCAGCATCGACGTCGGCCTTGTCGCCCTCGGCGACCTTGGCGATGACCTCGCCGGTGGCGGGATCCGTGACGTCGAAAGTCTTGCCCGATCGAGCGGGCACCCACTTGCCGTCGATGAGGAGTGTGCGGTCCTTCGACAGCCAGTCGCGGATCGCGGGCGGGATGGTGGGCGAGAGGGCCGGAATGTCGGCACGGACGTTCATGGCTTGGTGTCTCCCTATTCCCATCGTCAACCGGAGCGTGAACCAAGCCGCGAGGGCGGGGCAGCCGCATCCGGGCGATGTGCACGTTAGGATATAGCGGTCGTCAAAGGGGGCAACCGCATCCGTGCATGATAGTGGCGCGTGGGGATGGTAGACACGCTGTGGGTTCGAGGAAGGACGCGATGGCCCGGCTCAGCATTCGGATCGACTTGGCACCCGACAACCGCATCGGTCCGGGCAAGGTGCAGCTCCTGGAGATGGTCGCAGAGCACGGCTCCATCAGCGCTGCCGGGCGCGCGCTCGACATGTCGTACCGCCGCGCCTGGCTGCTGATCGAGGAGATGAATAAAGGATTCGGCCAGCCCGTGATCGAGGCACAGATCGGCGGCAAGGCCGGTGGGGGCGCGCGGCTGTCGGCCTTCGGGGCCGATCTCGTCGCCCATTACCGCGCGATCGAGCGGGCAGCCGACCGGGCAGCGGCACCGTTTCTAGCGCGCATCGCCCTGTCCGCACACAGTGGGACCTGAACGCCTCCCCCAGCCAGCTGGTGCGCCTACCCCCTTGCGCGCCCCGCCCTTCGGCCGGCCTCCTGCTTGATCGGTATATCACATTGAATATAACGATGGGCGCGGTCCGGATCACCGAGCCGCCTGCCGACGCTCTGCCGCTCGGTGTGAGCCGGCGCCGGCGCAGATCGGCGGTCGAGGGGAAGCGCATGCCGGTCGTGACGCAGGTGCTGGGCGATACGAGTACGGACGGAAACCGCATCCGTCTCCAGATCATCGTCGACGATCACGAGGTGAACGAGATCGTCCTATGCCGGAACGACGTACAATCCGTGGTCGGGTTGCTGATCGCGTTGGGCGGACAGGCACTCAGTCGCAGTGGATCAGAACAGGAGCCGTCCACCACGTTGGCCCGGCCCTTCCCCGTCGATCTCATCACCCTCGGCGACGACGGGCGCGGCGAGCCTGTCCTGGTCTTCAGCGTCGGGGCGACGGCACTGGCCTTCAATTTCGAGCGCGATCAGCTCGCGGAACTGGGTCGCACGCTCCTGGCCGCCAGCGCCCGGACGGACGGGCTCGTCAACTGACCCGGCCCGACAGCGGAGGCGGCGTTCGATGCTCGCGCGGCACCTTCATTTCTTCGTGGCCCTCGCCCGCGAGAAGCATTTCGCCCGTGCCGCCCATGCCTGCAACATCACCCAATCGACCCTGTCGGCCGCGATCCGAAAGCTGGAGGAAAATCTTCAGGTTCCGCTGGTCGTGCGCAGCCAGCGCTATCTTGGCCTCACGGTCGAGGGCGAGCACCTGCTCGCCTGGGCGCGGCAGATCCTGATCGACTACGACAGCCTACGTGAGGACCTCTCCGGCTTGCGGGCGGGATTGCGCGGCGTGCTGCGCCTCGGCGTCGTGCCGGCGGCAATGGGTGCGGTCGGTCTCCTCACGGTCCGGTTCCGGCAATCCCATCCGGAGGCCGGTGTCGAGATCCGCTCGCTTTCCTCCCGCGAGATCCAGCGCGCGCTTGACAATTTTGAGATCGAGGCCGGGCTGACCTATCTCGACAACGAGCCCCTGGAACGTGTGCGGCGCGTGCCGCTCTACCGCGAGGGGTACGTCCTGGCGATGCGCGCCGACCATCCCTTGGCCGGGCGAGACACTGTATCCTGGGCCGATGCAGCCGGATGCACGCTCTGCCTCCTGAGCGAGGACATGCAGAACCGCCGCATCCTCGACGGCCTCGCCGCCTCGCTCGACCTCAGGCTGGCGCCGGCAGTGACCAGTAATTCATTCCTCGGGATCTGCGCGCACCTGCGCCAGGGCGGCTTCGCCAGCATCGTCCCGCACACCTTCCGCCACTTGTTCGGCGGGACGACCGACCTCGCCATGTGCGACTTGGTCGAGCCTGCACACCGCCAGTCGGTCGGCCTCGTCCTGTCCGAGCGCGACCCGCTGCCGCCCATGGCCGCTGCGCTGTTCCGAATCGTCCTCGATGCGGGCTGCGACATGACCCTCGCCGACCTCTCCGGACCGGCATGAAGGATGTCTCCATGACCGAACTCGAGCAGATCGAGCGCGACATCACGGCGGTGCGGGACAGCATCCTGATCGCGATGCGTGCGCCGGATGTTGGCAGCCTGTACGCGGCCTTCAAGACCCGAAGACAAGCAAGCCTCGATCTCTACCGGCGGGACTTGGCAGAGCTGGTGGTGAAACGAGAAGATCTCCGCGCCCTGACAAGGCATTGATCTCGAACGCAGTTCGCTCCGGCACCACGCCCGATCGGCGGATATCCGGCTCCGACCGAGCCTAGGATGCATGATCGACGATTTCGATCAAGCAATTTCGAAAATCAATTTGCTTCGACTTAGGTCGACCGGGAAGATGACCTTGTACCGCTGCAGTCGAGACAGGAACAGTTCTCACGAAGCGTGTGCGGGGAAACGTCCGGTCTGATCAAAGTTGCGAAGAAGGCGCCTCAAGTCGCGCTGCCGGTCGTCGTCTCCTTTGTCTTCGAGCAAGGGGAAATCTCATGGCCAAAATCGTTCTCGTCCTCTACGACGATCCCGTCGACGGGATGCCGAAATCCTACGCGCGCGACGACCTGCCGAAGATCGAGTGCTACTCCGACGGACAGACCCTGCCGACCCCGAAGGCCATCGACTTCCAGCCGGGCCACTTACTCGGCAGCGTCTCAGGTGAACTCGGTCTGCGTCCCTACCTCGAAGGGCTCGGCCACGAATTGATCGTAACCTCCTCGAAAGAAGGGAAGGGTTCCGTCCTCGATCAGCATCTGCACGACGCCGAGATCGTGATCTCCCAGCCGTTCTGGCCGGCCTACATGACGAAGGAGCGCATCGCCAAGGCGAAGAAGCTCAAGCTCATCGTCACCGCCGGCATCGGGTCCGACCACACGGACCTCGATGGCGCGAACGCGCACAACATCACGGTCGCGGAGGTGACCTTCTGCAACTCGATCAGCGTCGCCGAGCACGTGGTGATGATGATCCTCGGCCTCGTGCGCAACTACATCCCCTCCCACCAGTGGGTCGTGAAGGGCGGCTGGAACATCGCCGACTGCGTCGCCCGCTCCTACGACGTCGAGGGCATGCATGTCGGCACGGTCGCCGCCGGCCGCATCGGCCTCGCGGTGCTCAAGCGCCTCAAGCCCTTCGACATGCACCTGCACTACACCGATCGCCATCGGCTGCCGGAGAGCGCCGAGCGGGAACTCGGCCTGACGTGGCACGCCAGCTGCGAGGAGATGTACGGCGTCTGCGACGTCGTGACCTTGAACTGCCCGCTGCATCCGGAGACGGAGGGCATGATCAACGACGAGACGCTGAAGCTGTTCAAGCGCGGCGCCTACCTCGTCAACACCGCCCGCGGCAAGCTCGCGGTCACCGACGCCATCGTGCGTGCCCTCGAGTCCGGACAGCTCGCGGGCTACGCCGGCGATGTCTGGTTCCCGCAACCAGCGCCGAAGGACCATCCCTGGCGGACCATGCCGCATCACGGGATGACGCCGCACATCTCCGGCACCTCGCTCTCCGCCCAGGCGCGCTATGCGGCCGGCACGCGCGAGATCCTCGAATGCTACTTCGAAGGCCGTCCCATCCGCGACGAGTACCTAATCGTTCAGGGTGGCAAACTCGCCGGCGTCGGGGCGCGCTCCTACAGCGTGAGCGACGCCGGCAAGGAGAAAATGGCCGAGATCTGAGTGCAGGCGGCCGGCCAGGCAAGGGCCGGCCGCTCTGATCGTTCACAGAGGCTGAGAACTCATGAAGCGCGAAGATCTCACCGAGAAGCTGCTCGACATAAAGCGCGAGAATGGCTGGAGTTGGAAGCGCATCCACGAGGAGATCGGCGGCCTGTCGCCGTTCCTGATCACCGCCGCCTGCATGGGCCAGATGAAGCTGCCTACGGCAACGACGATGACACGCTGGAATACGGCTTCAAGGAAACGTAGATCCCGGAAGGCTGGCGGGCTGTGGGGGAGGGCACCTCCTGTCTTTGTTTCCGCCGCCGCAGACCGGCTCGACCGACGCAATCAATTAGCCCCCTAGGCAGATCGTGTCGGTTTTGGCAGAGTGCTATATATGAATGGATATAGCGCTTGGGGGAGAGGCCGGTGCCGCCACATGCCCATCTCGACGGTCCCGCACTGCGCGCGCTCGTGTCGGGCGGCCATCCCGCCTTCGTTCCCTCGCCTTGTGCGGATCCAGCCGACAAGCCGCGTGATCGGATTTGGGAACTGGCCGAGACTCTGCACTGCTCGATCGTCGGCACCTGCCTGACCAACGCAGAAGCCCGCGCGATCCTGGCCAAGCTCGGGCGACCGGATGCGCGAACGATCACCGAGCATCGGCTGCACGGCGAGATCGTACAAATTGCCGGCCGGAAGGACGGGGGCGGTCGCCTGCTCCAGAAGGCCCTCGACCGGCGGCACGAGCGGGAGATCGAGCGCTTCGCCGAGGCGCGCACCGCCGACGCGGTCCGGGCGCTCTGGCGGGCCTCCGTCGAGCGCGGCGAAATCCCCGGTGCCTACTGGGCGGCGATCACGCACCCGGCCACCGACTGGCCCCTCGTGCAGGACGTGTTCGGCGAGGTGCACATGCTCTCGCATTTGGTCGGCCAGTCGAACCGGGCCGACATCCGACGCCTGCGCCAACTCGAGGCCGATCTCGCGGAGCGTGACGAGCGAATCGCGTCTCTGGAGGGCCGCGTCGTCGATCTGATGGAGCAGCGCGACGGCTTGAGTGCCCGCAACCGCGTTATCGCGGCGGAACAGGCGCTCTCCCGCATCGCCGTCACCGAGCCGGCGGAATCGGTCCGTGAGAGTGTGAAAAGCTTGACTGCACATCTCGAACGGGCGCGCGCTCATGCGGAGGCCCTCGAAGAGAAGGTGGCCGTTCTGGTGCACGCCACAGGCAAGCTAAGCGCCGACCTTGAAGCCGAAGCGGCACGCCGTCGGGCGGTCGAGGCGGAACTGGCTGCGGTCGAAGCCGTGCTGGCAGCCGCAAACGAGCCGATCGACGCCGACCCGTCACCCTACCGCGCCGACCGGAATGATGCCCTCGCGGAGCGCACACTGCTCTACGTCGGCGGCCGTCCGCGACAGGTGGCACAGCTGCGCCGGTTCGTCGAAGCGCGCGGTGGGCGACTGCTCAGCCACGACGGCGGCATCGAAGAGAACATGTCTCTCCTGCCCGGTCTCGTCGGCAGGAGCGATTTGGTGCTGTTCCCAGTCGAGTGCGTCAGCCACGAGGCGATCGGCATGGTGAAACGTGCCTGCGAGACGAACGGCAAACCGTTTCGGCCGGTGCGCAGCGCCAGTCTCGCGAGCTTCGTGCACGCGATCGCACCCGCCGCGATCTGCGCAAGCGTCTCCTGAGGTCCCAATCGGATCTCCGGGTTGCCGATGGGCGACGCGGCGATCCCGGCGCGGGCGCGGGGGCCCCGCGCGGAATGCAAAAGGTTCGGCAATGATGCGAACGAAGGTGTGCAACCCGTCTTCGCGAGGCGCGCCGTTGCGGAAGCTCGGCGTGACGCTTCTCGCCGGCTTTCTGATCCAAGCCGCAGTTGGAGGGGCTTTGGCCACTCCGAAGGACATCACACTGCCTGGGGATGCGGCTCATCCTGAGAGTATCACGGCAACCGCAGACGGCACGCTCTACGTCAGCAACTTCGCGGGCGGCGGCGTCACGCGGATCAAGCCGGGTGCGGCCTCGAACGAGGTCTGGATCGCGCCCGGAGCGTTCGAGACGCGCTCGACCTTCGGCGTGCTCGCCGACGAGGCCTCGGGCACGCTCTGGGTCTGCTCGAACGATCTCTCGGCGCTCGGCATCAAAGGGCCGAGCGATGTGAAGGGCGCCGCGCTGAAGGGCTTTGACTTGAAGACGGGTGCCGGCAAGGTCAGCGCGCCGTTCCCGGTCAGCCCAGCCATCTGCAACGACATCGCGATCGGACCGGATGGGGCGGCCTATGTCACCAACACGCTGGGACCGCAGATCCTGCGTTTGAAGTTCGGCTCGCAGACGCTTGAGGTCTGGAAGAGCGACCCGCTGTTCGCGCCCGTCGGCAAGGAGGCCGGGCTTGATGGCATCGCCTTCGGCACTGACGGCAACCTCTATGTCGACACCTTCACCACGGCCAAGCTGTTCCGGATCGATGTGAAGGATGGGCAGGCCGGCAAGGTAACGCCGCTGACGCCCTCGCGTCCGCTGGTCCTCACGGATGGCCTGCGGCCGCTCGGCGACGGCTCCTTCCTCATGGCCGAGGGCGGCGGCCGGCTCGATTGCGTGACCTTCTCGGGTGACACCGCGAAGGTGGAGGTCCTGCGGGATGGCATAGCTGGCGGTGTCACAGGCGCCACCAAGGTCGGCGCGACGGCTTTCATCACGGTCGGGCAGCTCGCCATAATCACAGACCCGGCGCGGAAGGGATCGAAGCCCGACCTGCCGTTCCGGGTGCTGACCGTACCGCTGGACTCCCCGTGACGTGTGCCGCCGCGCGAGGCGCGGTCCCAGGCCGTCCGGCCGCCTTCGCCCTAGTTCCTGCAATCGTGGCTTGTCGCAGCGTTCCGAGAGGACCCATCATGCCCCGTATCCATCCGTCGAACCGTGCCGTCTCGGCTGGTGTCGCGTCGATCGCCCTCCTGGCTGCTTGGTCAGCCATTACGCCCGCGCGGGCTGCCGACACGGCATGCACGCCCGGCACGGGCGGGCTCAGCCTGCCAGCCGGGTTCTGCGCTACGATTTTTGCCGACGGGATCGGCCATGCCCGGCAGATGGCCGTGGCGGCGAACGGCACACTCTACGTCAACACCTGGAGCGGCCGGTACTACAAGAACGACACGCCACCGCCGGGCGGCTTCCTGGTCGCGCTCAAGGACACCGACGGCGACGGCAAGGCCGACGTCACGGAGCGCTTCGGCGAGAGCCCGGCCGAGGGCGGCCACGGCGGCACCGGGCTGGCGCTGTACCAGGGCGCGGTCTACGCCGAGAGCAACGACCGCATCATGCGCTACCCCCTGAAGACGGGTGAGGTGGCGCCCAAGGCTAAAGGGGAGGTCGTCGTCTCAGCCCTGCCGCTGACAGGCGATCACCCGATGCACCCCTTCGCGATCACCCCGAAGGGCGATCTCCTCGTCGATCTCGGCTCGGCGACGAACGCCTGCGAGGTGAAGAACCGCGTTCCGGGGTCGCCCGGCAACGAGCCGTGCACCGAGAAGGAGACGCGCGGCGGCATCTGGCGCTACGATGCGAAGGGGCGAGATCAGACGTTCACGCCCGCCGAGCGGTATGCCGCCGGCATCCGCAACGGCGAGGGCATCGCCCTCGACGCGCAAGGCCGGGCCTTTTCCACGCAGCACGGTCGCGATCAGCTCCACGAGGACTGGCCGAAGCTCTACACGGCCAAGCAGGGCTACGAGCTACCCTCCGAGGAGGTGGTTGAGCTGAAGCAAGGCGCCGTTTACGGCTGGCCGGAATGCTACTTCGACCCGGCGCAGAAGAAGCTGGTGCTGGCCCCGGAATACGGCGGCGACGGCGGTCGCAAGGTCGGGCTGTGCGCCGACCGGCAGGGGCCGGTGGCGTGGTTCCCGGCGCACTGGGCGCCCAATGATATGAAGTTCTACGTCGGGTCTGGGACCGAGACGGCGTTCCCGAAGGCCTATCGCGACGGCGCCTTCATCGCCTTCCACGGCTCCTGGAATCGGGCGCCAGGCCCCCAGGGTGGCTACAGCGTCGTCTTCCAGCCCTTCAAGGATGGCAAGGCGGCGGGCGAGTTCGTCGTCTTCGCCGATGGTTTCGCCGGTCCGGTCAAGGAGCCCGGCCGGGCGGAATACCGGCCGTCTGGCCTTGCCGTCGGGCCGGACGGGGCGCTCTACATCTCCGACGACGTGAAGGGCCGCATCTGGCGCGTGACCTACGCGGGCGGTGACCCGAACGTGGCGGTCGACGCCGCGCCGAGCCCGCGGTATGCGGCGGCCGCGTCCACGGAAGGGCCGCCGCCGGAGGGCATGCACCCGGATGCCGGCCGCACGGTCGCCGCACTGCTGGTGCCGAAGGGCGCGACGCGCGAGCAAGTCGCGCTCGGGGAGCGGATCTTCCACGGCGAAGTAGTCGATGCCACCTGCGGCGGCTGCCACGGATCGGACGGCAAGGGTTCACCCGTGGGGGCCGATCTCACCAGCGGCCATTGGCTCTGGAGCGACGGCAGCTTGGCCGGCATCGAGCACACGATCGCCACCGGCGTGCCCGATCCGAAGGAGCACCAGAACGCGATGCCACCGATGGGCGGCGTGGAGCTTTCGCAGGCCGACCTGAAGGCGGTGGCAGCCTATGTGTGGGCTCTCGGCCAGCGACAGAACTGAGGGCTAGCCTGGGTCAACCGCCCGTTCGGCGGCAGACACCGGGCTTCCTTGTCGTCATGCCTGGCAGGTGTCAGGCCGCGACCGTCGTCACGGCTTCGGCCTCCGACCGTATCCACACGGCGGTATCGTGGAAGACTGCGCCCCCGGACGGGAGCGCGGGCTCGTCCGAGGTCAGCACGTTGATGCCATGGCCCAGGCCTCCGAAGGAGGCGGCAGGCCAGATGCTCTCCACCACCACGGTGCCCGGCCGCTGGCCCGGCACGTGCCGGGCATGCAAAACCACCTCGCCGCGGTCATTGCCGAGACGGGTGAGCACCCCGTCCGCGATCCCGAAGCGGACGCCGTCCTCTGGGGCGATCAGCACCTGCGGGCGCCCCTCGCGCTTGCGGGCGTTCGGCGTCTCCGTGAAGGTCGAGTTCAGGAACTGCCGGGCCGGGGCGGTGACGAGGCGCAGAGGGCGGTCGCCGGTCGCGCCGTCGATCAGCGGCAGCCAGTCGGGCAGCGGGGACAGCCGGTCCTCGGTGTCCCCCAGCGCCCGCCAGTCGGCCCGGAAGCGGAACCGGCCATCCGGATGCGCGAACCCGTCGAGGAAGTGAGCGAACCGGAACGGCAGCTGTACGTCGAGCCAGCGCAGCTCGGCCATCTCCGCGGCAGACGGGTAGCCAGAGGCGCGCAGCGTCGCGTCCGTCAGTTCCAGGGCGGTCATCGCGAAGGTCGGGTGGTCGAGGCCAAAGCCACGGGCCAGGGCGCAGACGAGGTCGTGGTTGGAGATCGCCTCGCCGGGCGGGTCGATGGCCGCAAGCCCGATCTGGATGTGGCTGTGGCCCATGGCCTGGTAGATGTCGTCGTGCTCCAGGAACATGGTCGCGGGCAGCACGATGTCGGCGTAACGCGCCGTCTCAGTCATGAACTGCTCGTGCACGACGGTGAACAGATCCTCGCGCAGCAGCCCCTGCCGCACCCGGTTGCTGTCGGGGCAGACCGAGGCGGGATTGCCGCTCTGCACGAGCAGGGCGTGGACGCCGGGACCGCCCTGCAGCGCGTCGGCATCGCCGGTCAGGACGCTGGCGATGCGGCTCATGTCGAGCTCGCGGATCGTGGGGTCCCGGAGCGCCGTGCCCTCGATCAGCGACTTGTCCCAGGCAAAGATGCCCTTGTTGGTGAACAGCGCGCCGCCGCCCTCGTGCTGCCACTTGCCGGTGACGGTCGGCAGGCAGGTCACGGCGTGCATCGCCGCGGCGCCCCCGCGCCCGCGGGTGAAGCCGTAGCCGCAGCGGATGTAGGCCCGCGGCGTGCCGTTGTAGAGCGCCGCGAAACCCTCGATCTCCGCGACGCTTAGCCCGGTGATCTCGGCCGCCCAAGCGGGCCCGCGCGTCGCCAGATGCGCCTCGAGCGCCGCCGGATCGTCGGCGTAGTCCGCCATGTAGGCGCGGTCGGCAAGGCTGTCGCGGAAGGCGCAGTGCATCACCGCGCAGGCGAGCGCTGCGTCCGTTCCGGGCCGGACGGCGAGGTGCAGGTCGGCCGCCGCCGCGGTGCCGGTGCGGTACGGATCAATCACCACGAGCTTTGCGCCGCGCTCCTTTCGGGCGCGCGTGACATGGGACATGACGTTGACCTGCGTGGAGACAGGGTTGGTGCCCCACAGCACGTTCAGGTCGGCGACCGCCATCTCCCGGCTGTCCGAGCCCGAGATGCGGCCACAGCCAGCGGTCCAGCCGGCGCCAGCGATCATGGAGCAGATCGTACCTTTGCGGCCGGACCAGCGCATGGCGTGGCGCAGCCGGAAGATGCCGTCGCGCTGCACGAGGCCCATCGTTCCGCCGGAGCTGTAGGCCCAAGCGGCCTCGCTGCCGTGGTGCTCGGTCGCCGCACGGAAGCCGGCCACGACACGGTCGAGCGCCTCGTGCCAACCGATCCGGCGGAACGTGCTGCTACCTTTCTCGCCGGTGCGCAGGAGCGGGTAGAGCAAGCGGTCCGGATGGTGGATCCGCTCGGCGTAGCGGGCAACCTTGTTGCAGATCACCCCGCCCGTATACGGGTTGTCCGCGCCGCGCACCGCTCCAATCCTCGCTCCGTCTAGGACTTCGACGTCCAGCGCGCAGGTGCTGGGGCAGTCGTGCGGGCAGACGGAGGAGCGGATCTTGGGCATCAGTGCGACTTTGCTCAGGCAGCGCGGACGACCGTAGTCGCGCCGCACCGGGATGGCGAGTGGGAGCAGCTTCCGTGCCTGTCGAGCGTCCAGCAACGTAGCCCGTGTCCGCTGTTCCGGCGGACTTTCTCCGAAGCGGACCAGCCGCTTTCGGCCAGACTACGTCACGCCGGAGCGCTGTCGCGCGCAAGACCGGACGTTCGGCTTGGCGCCCATCTCGGCCATTCAGCTGGCGATGACGAGGTCCCGTAAGCGGACGCTACCCGGCAGCCAAGGCGAGACAGCCTCATATCCCATCACGCGCAAAGGCGCTGTTTGCTCAGCGCGTGGGTTTGCATTCGTATGCGGCGCGCCTGCGCGCACGAACGTCGATGATGTTGGCGAGAACCAGCATCAGCATTATCCCGCCCAGGTTCATCACGATCTGCAGCGGCCAGACGGGTCCGAAGGTCCGGTAGGACATGCGGCCGACCAAGGCCGCGAGACATCCTGTCGCAAAGATCTCCAGCGAGTGACGGCTGCAAGCGTCGATCGGTTTCAGCCAGGGTCGGGTGGATAAACGCCGAACCGCCTCAGAGCTGAACGCGAGGTAGGTCAGCGCCAGGATATCGAGGAGGCGCAGAGGCGCGACGTGGCCCTTGTCCGGCTGCATCAGTGCCAGCGGCTTCAGGTCCGGCAGCCCCCATTCCGTCCAGGATCTTCCCTGGAGGAGGGCGAAGGCCAGATAAGCCCTGGCCGCGGCTCTCGCCCAGTCACATCGCGGCAGCAGACAGTCCCCGGCGCGCACGCGAGAGCCAAGGCCGCTCCGAGCACGAACAAGGACTGCCACGCAAACGGGTTGAAGTACCAGCCATCGTCTACGGCTGTCGCGTTCGGCAGGTTCAGCCGGTAATCGATGTTGGCCAAAAGCCACAGCGCGCCTGACACGGTGAGCACGCCCCAGAGCCGATACTGCATCCCTAAGTAGATGGCCGGGAACAGAGCGAGCAACAGGACGTAGAGCGGCAGGATGTCGAGGTAATTCGGAAGCGCGTTCAGCGCTAATCCACGGAAAACGGCCTGCAGCAATCCGGCCTGGAGCAGAGGGGCGACACCAAAGCGCGGGGTGATCCCGGTGTGATCCATCCAGATCCGGACGATCAGCAGGGTGGCGAGCGGCAGCCCGGCCTGGAACACGCAGATGCGTAGGCAGCGCCGAGCGATGCTAGTGAGCGTCGGCCACATCCCGGCCCTTCGGAACAGGCCGCCATAGGCGATCATCGACGAGTAGCCAGCCAGCAGCACGAAGATTTTGGCCGCATCCTCGGCGGCTCCCATGAGGCCGCTGAGACGAGCGACGGTCCGCATGGCATCGCGGAGCGCTCCCGGCACGAAGGTGGGAGATCGGGGACGGTACCGTGCCCTTCGTTCACGGGAGGGAAAGCCGGGCCCTCACCGGGCCTCAACCCGGCCGCATCCACGAGCGGCAACCGTATTCGACACCGAGCCGTCCATGAGCAGGAGATGAGCGCTCGCGAGGATGCGGGAACACCCGCCTCAACTTTCATTGTTCGTTGCGATCCGCGAAGACCTCCAAGTAGACGACGTTGCGGGGCTGATCCCGGAATATTCGGTGGGAGGCTTTCGGACACGCGGCGTCGGCAAGTGATCTCAGTTCTTCCTCGTTCCGGTAAACGAGGCACCAATCCATGAAACCGGCCATGAACCCACGACCGTGACTGTCCCGAGTGAAATTCGCTATCGAAAGAACGCCGCCGGGTTCCAGGCGAGCGAACATTGCCTTGATGAGGGCGATCGCCGTATTGTATTGCAGATAGTCGAAAAGCCCCGCGGAGTATATCAAATTGTATCGCTTGGGGACGACCCGCTCCCTGATAAGTGACGCGAAGCTCTTCGTCTCTCCAGATATGGCGTATTCGCCATAGGTCGCTCGAGCTTCGGCGATGGAGGCCGGATCTTGGTCGAGCGCAGTGAATCTGACGTTGGTATCTCTGGTGATGTCTCTGAGGCGATCCAGCTCCCGCATGTGGCCTGAGGCCACCGAAAGGACTTCCGCAGTCTCCCGGGAGATCATGGTCTCTTTTATCAGGTTGGCCAAGTAGTCCTGGCGCCACAGGATACTTTTGGCATTCGGCAAGCTCGTCGTCGCTTCGTGTATGACGCCGGTTAGCCCGTCCAAGGAAGATCGTACCGGCCTGTATATATAGTCAAGCATGACCGCGTCGCCCGCATAGCCGCGCGGCTTCTCGAATGCGCGCCGCGCATACGGATCCATCAACAGGATCTGCGAGAGCGGATGAGAACGGCAGGAGGTTTGAAATCCCTCCAAATCACCGCCCGTGATCGCCTCATCGAACGATGTTCCAAGCTCGGTTGCGAGCCAGTCTATGACGCCGAGCTCAGGCTCTGCTGAAAGTCTTTCATAGGCCTCGGTCAGGACGGACTTTAATCGATCCACGTTCTACTCCGAAAGGTTAATGTGTGTTAACCCCGAAGATTGCGTATCATATAGGTCCTGTTAACCACAACGATATCGATGCACCAAATCCATTCTATTTTTTGAGCATGGTTAAAATTCCCTCATTCATGTTATCCGGGTTCTCTCGCCTGCTGGGCAAGGCCGACAGATTGTGAGAAGAGCAGCGCGTGCGTCGCTGGAGCGTCCCCCTCGAAGGAGCCCGGAGCGGTACGGTTCGACCGGCGGGGCGACGTGCCTGCGACTGCCAAGCCAGCGGAGGGATCACGCGGGACCCAGGGGCCGCGCCTCTCACCGGGGCCCGGGAACGGTCCAGCGGCAGGGAGCCGGCGCGACATCGACGATGCGCGCCTCATCGGTCGTCTTAAGCCGCGTCGGCGAGCAATGTCTCGAACCAAGAGCGCTTGCCTGCGCATCCGCTCGATCGCCCGGATAAGCTTCGCGCAACGAAGGTGTTCTTAATCACTTGTCGATTATGTAGGTGCCGCAAGCCTGTCGGATCCAGGAGGCGGAGTACCAAATGTCGATGCGGGGTTTCGCCACGATTTCGTCGTCCCTGCTCACGACGACGGCCGTCTGGGCCGCCGATCCTGCGGACACCGGTGCTCGGACGGTGCCGGCAGTTGCGCCGCCGTCGTTCTATCTGCACGTCGGTTTGGCCGGCATCTTCAACGATCCCGGTGCGCGGATCAGCCTTGCCAGCACGCCGGTTCCAGGTGCTGCGGTGAAGATCGGCGATCGCGCGACACCCGCCGCCGAGGCCGGCTACTTCTTGACGCCCGATATCGCCATGTCCGTCAGCGGTGGCGTTCCGCCCCTCTCGAAGGTCGAGGCGTCGGGCGCGTTGAGCGGCTCCGGCACCATCGGGAAGTCACGGGGCGGCCCCTTTTCCGCGACGGTCCACTACCACTTCGACGGCCTCGGGGCTCTTCGGCCTTACGTCGGAGCCGGCGTCGCGGCGCTCCTGATTTTCGCCGACGAGGATCGGCTCGTTCGTCGTTACCGGACGGACGACGCCGTCGGGCCCGTTCTGCAGGCCGGGTTCGACCTCATGTTCGATTCGCACTGGGGAGTGTTCCTCGATATCAAGAAAGGTTTCGTGACGACGACGAGTAGGGGCTACCTGTCCGGCCTTCCGGTCCGTTCAAGCGTGAGTCTCGATCCGGTCGTCCTGCACTCCGGGGTGACCTACCGATACTGAGAGCCTTCCCCGGTCGCGGCCGCGTGGCGGCCACCCTCCGGTCCCGGTCGTTTCGGACTGCCCGACCCGGGGGAGGGGGACGGTAGCCGCCGAGAGGTCGGCGGCTCGGGGACGGCACGCTTGCCGGCATCCGTTGATCTGCCGCGGGTGAAGCCAGAGCGGAAGCCCGTGTGCGGGGCATTTTGCGGTCGGCGGTGGGGCGCGTTGACCATGGCGGCGAAGGATCCGAGACAAGGGCAGCGACCATCCTCTCGATCGCAGTCATTCGTCGATCTCCCCCGGGTGCTCTCGGTCGTCGGTCGCGGCAATTATCGATTGCTTCGACGGGAACTTCGGTGTGCTTCGCCGGAGCGTACGATAATCCGGCCGAAAGTCATTCCTCGGTAAGCTTGAACAACCTTGGTGGCAGGGCGGGAATGGAACGGGTTCCGAACCTGGCACTCGCTAAGGATCTGTGAAGGACTGCCGCTCATCCTGCCTGCGCTTTACTCCTCTCGCGGGTCGTCCGATTCCGGACCACGGCGCGCTTCGAGCGAGTGAGACAGTCGGCAAGGGTTGGATCGAAACGGCGATGGGACCGCCTCTTCCGGATTTGCTCGACGCGGAGCTGGGCAGGCCGTGGTACGTGCGGAGCTGTCGTGCGGTGAAGGCTCTCTATGCCGCCGAGCGAGAGCAGTGGCGGCGGCGGAGCGCCCGGATCTCCGCACATGTCGCCGGCGCGGTCTATGTCCTGTTCGCGTTCACCGATTACATCCTCGTCAACGACGTGTTCGTACTCGATCTCCTCGCGCGAATGGCCATAGGGGCCATCTTTATCGCAGGGACGGAAACCCTGTTCAGAGCCGGGGTGCGCTCCCTGTACATCGAGCTGCACTGTGCGTCCGCCACCGTGCTTGCGTACGTAATATGGCTCGCGATTTCTCATTTTAGTGCGTACCAGAGCAACATGACATATTATGCGACATACGGCGTGATATTCATGATCGGACAAAACGTATTCTTTAACTTTCGATTTTCGATTGCCGTAGTTTCATCATCCACAATATTATTATTGTCGCAAAGTGACATCATCCTAAATCGCTACAGCGGCGTTGAGTATGTTGTCGCGATCGCGGCGTTGTATCTTTCTACTTATATTCTAACTCTATACGTGAATTGGAGCCTGAACTCGGAGCGCTTCCTGGTTTTTCTTAACTCCGCGCGTGCGGAGATCCGCCAGAAAGAAGCGTTGGAGCGCGGCGCAGCCCTGCTTCGGCTATCGACGACTGACGCCCTGACGGGGTTGGCAAATCGGCGCGCCGTCGACGAGGAACTCCGCGCCTACTGGCGGGATTGGCAGGCCCAGCGCGTCAGCTTCGCGGTCGTGCTGGTCGACGTCGATTATTTCAAGATCTACAACGACCGCTACGGACATCAGGAAGGCGACCGCTGCCTGGGCGCCGTCGCCGACGCCATGGCGGCCGCCAGCGCGGAGAACGGCTACATGGTCGGCCGTTTCGGTGGCGAAGAGTTCATTCTTGTCGCCCCGTCTCCGAACCGCGAGCACGTCGCTCGCATCGCGGAAACGATCCGGCGCGCGGTGGAGGATTTGGCTATCGCGCACGATCAGCGGCCCGACGGCGCCGCGATTGTCACGGTGAGTGTCGGCGCCGCCTTCAGTCAAGACGTTCCGGGCACGCGGGTGGAGAGATTGATCACCGAGTCCGATCGGGCGCTCTACGATGCCAAAGCAAGCGGTAGGAATTGCGTACGCGTGTTCAGTCGTGACGGTTCAGTGCAGGCGGAGGCCGAGGAAAATCTGGCCGATTTGCTCCGCACGGCGGAGGAGCGAAAGATCGTATCCCTTGTCTATCAACCGATCCTGGACGCATCCTCGGGCGAGATCATCGGTGCCGAGGCGCTGATGCGCCTGACGACCCCGACCGGCAAACCCATATCCCCGGCCGTCTTCATTCCGTTGGCTGAACGGATGGGTGTCATCGTGAGACTCGGCCTCTGGGCTATCGCGACGGCTTGTCGGCAGCTTCTCGCGACGGATGCGGTCCCGTCGGTAAGCGTCAACGTTTCACCGGTCCAGCTCAGGCAGCCGAGCTTTTCCTTGCTGGTAGCTAAAATCCTTGGCGACACCGGCGTCTCACCGTGCAGGCTCGCGATCGAGATCACCGAAAGCCTTCAGATCGAGGACCAGCCCGACGTCTTGAAGAACATCCGCGAGCTGAGGCTGCTCGGGGTACAGGTATGGCTCGACGATTTCGGCACCGGATTTGCCGGCCTGTCCTGTGTTCGAGAGGTCGAGTTCGACGCGGTGAAGTTGGACCGATCATTCCTGCATGCGACGAATACTGTTAAGGGTTCTGAGATGTTCAAAAGCATCGTCGCACTCGTGCGCGGCACCGGATGCGCCATCGTCGTTGAGGGGATTGAGACGGAGGACCAGCGTCGCCTATGTATGGAGCACGAGGTGGATTACCTTCAGGGCTACCATCTCGGGAGGCCTGCATCGGCGGAGGCCTACGAACGCCCGATTTCCAAACCCGCGGGCATGGCTCTGAGACGGGCGGGTTAGGGCGACTTCACCGGAGGTTTCGATGGCTGCCGTGTCGGCGCCCAGCTACGGCACATCGTGCGATCGGCGGATCGGCTGCCCGGCGCCGGAATTTCGTTTGACTGGACCGACCCTCCCCCGAAGTGCGCGGGCTTTGTCCGCACGCGGTGAACGGACGCGCGATGAACCTTGGTGAGCCGGCATGATGCGGCGGCCACGCTCCGGCGGGTCCCACCCGTTCGACAGCGCGGCCGCGAGCGGGTTCGGCCTCGGCCGGCCTCTGCACCCGAGCCTGGCGATCTCTGTCTCGGGCTGCCGCCGGCTCGGCCATCTCTCCGCCTCGTCCGGACGAGCGGTGGATCGTGCGAGGTTCGCACGGCTTCGTAAATTGAATGTGCCCATGCTGGATACACTCTTGACGTCATGCCAAGCGGAGCAAAAAAGGTGGATGTAGGATTTGCATACGCGCGAATCGCGAGCGCGCTCGGTATCCCGGACGGAACATTTCGTCTTCCGGATGCGATTTTGGAGGCGCAGGTCGAAAACCTGATCGAGGTTGCTGATCTGCTTCGAGATTTCGAGCTGGTAAAGGATAAGCAGGCACGACGTCGCTGCCTCAGCTACGTGAACAACACAGCCGAACGATTGGATCGGCGATCATCGGTTTGATCCGGCGGACGGGGCGAAGGTCGACGAACGAATACGACGCATGGTGCGTCTTCTCGGGCGCTGCCGCAAACCTCGGTTGCAGGATCCGGGGGGGGCCCGATCGCGCAGCCCGGGATCCGCGCCGCTGACGCGCGAGGCCGCCGTACGCGTCAGCGCGTGGTCAGCGGTACCGTCAGCACGCGGAACAAAAGTTCGGGCTCGCTGCCCTTCCGCGCCGGGTCGGCGATCACGGTGAGATGAGCGAACGTGACGAAGGCCGTCGCGCCGACCTTGGCGCTGCAGCGACGCCGTCCCGCAGGACTTCCACCTTCGCCATGCCTCCGGGAGTTGGTCGCGCGGTCGGGCTACGGATAAGTGCCGAACCGGAACCCCTCTCTGAAGGACGGTAATGCCAATCCTCATTGATCAGGACCCATGGGCCCATGGGTCCTGATCAATGAGGATTGGTATCAGCCCTCACGTTCTCCGGCTTCGTCGTGCTGCTCTGATGGCGGTGAGGGGAAGGGGCGGGTACTGCCAAAAACCGCCCAAGGCCGAGAAAACACCGGATTGCTTATTAGGCCAAAGTCGAGGTTACTGAGCCATCGCGCCAGTAAAATCAAGCTAAGTTACTGATTTTGTTGGCGCGCTAGACAGAATGAAACTGCGAGCACCTCCGTCATTGAGATTGCAAGATAATTCCAGAAGCCGCGCTATCCTGGTGCCGCGCGGCCCTGGGGCCTCCACCGAACCGTAACTCGCCACTCAAAACCGCACCTTCGGCCTTGCGCCGATTCTGTTGAACAACTCGGTGTTGCAGCGGTAGTCGTGAGGTGATTCACTCCTGTCGAGAGGCGGAGACCGAAGCAGATGATGGGACCTCGGCAAGTCGAGCAGGGCGCCCTGTTCTACGAGTTCTCGCTCGATACCCACGTCCCCGCCGACCATCTGCTGCGCGCCATCGACCGCTTCGTTGACCTGTCGGGCCTGCGCGCGCACCTGCAGCCGTTCTACAACTCGACGGGCCGGCCCTCGGTCGACCCTGAGTCGATGATCCGCATGCTGCTCATCGGCTACTGCTTCGGCATCCGCTCCGAGCGCCGCCTGTGCGACGAGGTCCACCTCAACCTCGCTTATCGCTGCTTCTGCCGGCTCGGGCTCGACGGCCGGGTGCCGGACCATTCGACCTTCTCCAAGAACCGCCATGGCCGCTTTTGCGACAGCGACCTGCTGCGGCGCCTGTTCGAGACCGTGCTCGCCCGCTGCATCGCCGAGGGGCTCGTGGGCGGCGAGGGCTTCGCGGTCGACGCCAGCCTGATCAAGGCCGATGCCAACCGGCAGAAGGGTGTCGAGGGTACGAACGGCCTGCCACCCGAGAGCGTCAGCCGCGCCGCCCGGGAGTACCTGGCCGTGCTCGACGACGTCGCGTTCGGGGCTGCGACGCCGGTCGTGCCCAAGCTCGTCTCCCCCGCCGACCCGGCTGCGCGCTGGACGGGCGCGGACGGTGGGCTAGCCTACTTCGCCTACGCGGCCAACGACCTGATCGACCTCGACCACGCGGTCATCGTGGACGTCGAGCCGACCACCGCGATCCGGCAGGCCGAGGTCACAGCCGCCAAGCGCATGATCGTGCGCTCGCGCGAGCGCTTCGACCTCTACCCGGCACGGCTCGCCGGCGACAG
>NZ_JAKSXX010000166.1 GCF_022829385.1 Methylobacterium sp. J-070
CGGCCAGACCGAAAAGCTCACCCGGTAGGTGGCCGTCACAAGATGATCGCGCGTCTTGTACCGCAGCGTCACCCCGTCAACCGCCAGAAGTGGCGCTCCCGTATCCATCCATCCTCCCCGGGCGCCGCGGATCTCGCCGCGTGTCGCTGGCGGCCGGCTCGGGGCCGGCCTTCACGGGAAAGTGTAGGGTCGCCCGGCGGGGGCTGTAAAGAACCGTATTCACGCAGATATAGGATAAAAATCCCGGTTTTCGATCCAACAGATCGGCCAATGAGTCTTATAGTATTGGTATAGTACATTTTTACAGAGGAAAAATCATCCGGATATTTATATATTCAATCCGCAATGTCTATTCCGACCCGGAGGCGCTGTTCAGATCTCCAATCACGAAGATTTGTCCTGCCGGAATCTTGGCGGGCGCAATCTCGTTAAGCCGGAACCGGCAAGGATGTCGGCGGCCGGATTGCGTATGGGACATCATCCACCGGCTGTCTTCCCGACTTCCGGAGCTGTCGAAATGCGGTTGCACCTCTCCATCAAGGCGGCCTTGATCGGTGCGTTCGGCTGCCTCGCCCTGATCGCCGCCGGCCAGGGTGTTCTCTCCATCGCCAAGCTGTCGGGCATCCGCTATTCGGTGGATCAGGTGGCCACGAACTGGCTCCCCTCCGTGGTGATCCTGGACACGCTCCAGGGCGACGTGGCCGAGATCTGCCTCAAGCAGTTCCGCCTGGTCACGCTCTCGGCCACGCCGGAGCAGCGCGCCGAGAACGAGCGGCTCTATGCCGACGCCCGCGCCAGGCTCGCCGAGCACCGGAAGGTCTACGAGCCGATGATCGCCTCGCCGGAGGAACAGGGGCTCTATGACGCCTTCGGCAAGCTCTGGACCACCTACGAGGCGGCCAGCCACGAGGCCGGCGCGCTGGTCGCGGCCGGCAGGACGGCGGACGCCCTCGCGATGATCGGCAACCCCGACGCGCTCATGCTCTACAATCATCTGCGCGACGCCCTGGCCCGCGACGCGGATCTGAACAACCGCTCCGCGCAGAAGGAGGCCGAGTCCACGCAGGCGCTGACGGGCGCGGCCGTGGTGACCAGCTACGCGGCGGTGACCCTGGCGGTCGCGGCGGCGCTGGCGGCCTCCGTGTTCGGGCTCCTGCGGATCTCGCGCCCGATCCAGCAGATGACCACCGCGATGACGGTCCTGGCCGGCGGCGATACCGCGGCCGACGTGCCGTTCCGCCAGCGCCGCGACGAGATCGGCGCGATGGCCGCCGCCGTCCAGGTGTTCAAGGACAACCTGATCCGCAGCCGGGCCCTGGAGGCGGAGACGGCCGCCGCCCGGGCCTCGGCCGAGGCGCAGCGCCGGGCCGGCATGCTCCAGATGGCCGACCGGTTCGAGGCTGCGGTCGGCGGCATCGTCGGGCAGGTCTCGGCCTCCGCCACCGAATTGCAGGCCACCGCGGGCTCCCTGTCGGCCATGGCCGGCCAGACCTCCGCCCAGTCCACCGCGGTGGCGGCGGCCGCCGAGGAGGCGGGCTCCAACGTCAACACCGTGGCGGCGGCCGCCGAGGAGCTGGGCTCGTCGGTGCAGGAGATCGGCCGGCAGGTGGATGGCTCGGCCCAGCTCGCCCAGTTGGCCGTCAACGAGGCCGACCAGACCGGCGCGCTGGTGCAGGAGCTGAGCGGCGCGGTCGCACGCATCGGCGACGTCGTCGGGATGATCTCGACCATCGCCGGCCAGACCAACCTGCTGGCGCTCAACGCCACGATCGAGGCGGCCCGGGCCGGCGCGTCGGGCCGGGGCTTCGCGGTGGTCGCCTCGGAGGTCAAGGCGCTCGCCGAGCAGACCGCCAAGGCCACGGAGGAGATCAGCCAGCAGATCGCCCGGGTGCAGGGGGTGACCGGACAGGCGGTCGGGGCGATCGGCACGATCACGGCGCGCATCCGCGAGATCAACGGGGTGGCGACCTCGATCGCCGCCGCCGTGGAGCAGCAGGGCGCGGCGACCCAGGAGATCGTGCGCAACGTCGGCCAGGCGGCGCAGGGGACCGCCGAGGTGACCAGCAACATCACCGGCGTGGCGGGGGCGGCCGAGGAGACCGGTGCGGCGGCGGGCCAGGTGCTCGGCGCCGCGACCGAGCTATCGCGCCAGTCCGAGCACCTCACCGCCGAGATCGGGCGCTTCCTGGCGACCGTCCGGGCCGCTTAGGCAGGGGCCTGCGGGTCACCGGTAGGCGACCCCGGCTCAGGCCGGGTGCCACCACCGGCCCCGCAGCACCACGCCCTCGGCGGTGATCCGCTGGGCGCCCTGCATGTGCTCGCCCCTTGTGTCGACGTAGTCGAAGTCTCCGTCCCGGACCGCCAGCACGGTGGCATCCCCCAGGGACCCGACCTTCAGGCTGCCGTACTCCATGCGCCTCACCGCCACCGCGGCATTCACCGTGGAGGCCGCGATGACGTCGCGGAGGCTCATGCCGAGGCAGAGCATCTTCGACATCGTGGTGACCTGATCGAAGGCCGGCCCGTCGATGCAGAGCTGGTGCACGTCCGACGAGATCGTGTCCGACAAGAAGCCGCCCGCCAGCATGGCCCGGGCGGTCTTGAACGCGAACGAGCCCTTACCGTGGCCGATGTCGAACAGCACGCCCCGGGCCCGGGCCTCGCGGAGCGCCGGCTTCACCGCGCCTTGAGCGGTCACGGGGGAATTCGGGAACGGCCGGAACGCGTGGGTCAGCACGTCGCCGGGGCGCAGCATGGCGAGCACCTCCTCGTAGCTCGGCGGCGGCTCGTCGATATGGGCCATCAGCGGCAGGCCGGTCTCCTCCGCGACCTGCAGGGCGATGCCCAGCGGCGCGGTGCCCTGGTCCCCGGAGGAGTTGCGCCCGACCCGGACCTTGATGCCGATGATCACGTCCCGGTTGGCCTCGGCGACCTCCACGGCCTCGCGGGGCGCCATGAGCCGCGGATCCTGGCTCTCGCCGACCATGATCGTCTTCGAGAAGGCGAAGATGCCGGCGAACGACACGTGCAGGTAGGCGAGGATCCGCGCCTCCGAACGGTCGATCACGTGCTTGCGAAATCCGGAAAAATTGCCGGGTCCCGCGCTGCCGGTATCCACCGAGGTCGTCACCCCGGAGGTCCGGCAGAAATCGTCGGCGTCGATCCCGATCGAGGTGCCGCCCCAGTAGACGTGGGTGTGCAGGTCGATCAGGCCCGGGGTGACGATCGCCCCGGCCATGGCGCGCACCTGCGTGCCCGGCCCGGCCGGCAGGTCGCGGCCGAAGCCCGAGACCCGTCCGTCCGCGAAGGCGACATCGCAGATCCCGTCATGGTCCTGCGACGGGTCGATGACCCGCGCGCCCTTCAGGATGAGGTCGTGCTGCAAGGCTGTCTCCGGAATCGGTGTCAGGCCGCCTGGGCCGGTGCGGCGGCGTCGTTGAGGTGGCAGGCGGCGAAGTGGCCGGCGCCCACGGAGTCCAGGCCCGGCACCTCGACCCGGCAGCGGTCGAAGACGTACGGGCAGCGGGTGTGGAAGCGGCAGCCCGCCGGCGGGTCGATCGGGCTCGGCACGTCGCCCTTGAGCACGATCCGGGTGCGCCCGGCCCCGGGCTCGGGGATCGGCACCGCCGAGAGCAGCGCCTGGGTGTAGGGGTGCTTGGGCGCCAGGAACAGGTCGCGGCGGGGCCCGATCTCGACGATCTTGCCGAGATACATCACCGCCACCCGGTGGGTCATGTGCTCGACGATGGCGAGGTCGTGCGAGATGAACAGCATCGCGAGGTCGAGCTCGCGCTGGAGGTCCCGCAGCAGGTTGACGATCTGCGCCTTCACCGAGACGTCCAGCGCCGAGACCGCCTCGTCGCAGATGATCAGGTCCGGCTCGGCGGCCAGCGCCCGGGCGATGCCGATGCGCTGGCGCTGGCCCCCCGAGAACTCGTGCGGGAAGCGCCCCAGCGCCTCGCGCGGCAGGCCGACCCGGTCCATCAGGGAGGCGAGCTTCGCGTCGAGATCGGCCGCGTTCCGGGCCAGCCCGAAATTGCGGATCGGCTCGGCCAGGATCCCCCGCACCCGCATCCTCGGGTTGAGCGACGAGAACGGGTCCTGGAACACCATCTGGATGTGGCGCCGCAGGGGCCGGAGCGTGCCGGCCGAGAGGTCGTCGATGCGCCGCCCGTCGAGCACCACCTGGCCGGCGGTGGGGGCGTAGAGGCGCATCAGCGCCTTGGCGACGGTGGACTTGCCGCAGCCGGACTCGCCGACGAGCGACAGGGTCTCGCCCCGGGCCACCGTGAAGGACAGGCCGTCCACCGCCTTGAGCACGCGGGTCGACCGGCCGAACAGGCCGCCGCCGAGGGGAAAGTGCTTCTTGAGGTCGTTGACCTCCAGCAGGGTGCGGGGGGTCACGGGCGGATCTCCCTGTGAGAATGAGACGCGACGGCGCCCGCTTCGTCCCTCCCCCCTCCGCGGGGGAGGGTGGCCCCTGCGTCAGCAGGGGTCGGGAGAGGGGAGCACGGCTTCCGGACTTGGCAAAGCAGACGTGAAGGCCGCAGCCTTGTTCTGCACCGTCGCTCCCCTCTCCCCCCCTGCTGCGCAGGGCACCCTCCCCCGCAGAGGGGGGAGGGAAGGCGCGCGCGGAGGCTGATCTGTCCAAAAAAAATCATGCCGCCAGCGCGTCCTTGGGCGCGTAGTGGCAGGCGGCGAGGTGGCCCGGCGCCTTCGGCTCCAGGGCCGGGGCGTAGGCGCGGCACAGGTCGGTGACGTCCGGGCAGCGCCCGGCGAAGACGCAGCCCTCGATCCGGCCCTTCAGGCTCGGCACCATGCCGGGGATCTCGGCGAGGCGCGCGTCGGCCCCGTGCTCCACGGCGCCGAGCTTGGGCACCGCTCCCATCAGGCCCCGCGTGTAGGGATGGCGGGGCGCCCGGAACAGGTCGCGGACCGACGCCTCCTCGACCTTGCGGCCGGCATACATCACCACCACCCGGTCGGCGACCTCGGCCACCACCCCGAGATCGTGGGTGATCAGCATGATCGCGGCGCCGACCCGGGCCTTCAGGTCGCGCATCAGGTCGAGGATCTGGGCCTGGATGGTCACGTCCAGCGCCGTGGTCGGCTCGTCGGCGATCAGGAGCTTGGGCGAGCAGGCGAGCGCGATGGCGATCATCACCCGCTGGCGCATGCCGCCCGAGAGCTGGTGCGGGTATTCCCGCACCCGGCGCCGGGGCTCGGGGATGCCGACCAGCGTCAGCATCTCCACGGCCCGCTCCTCGGCCTCCCGCCGGCTCAGGCCCTGGTGCAGCCGCAGGGTCTCGCCGATCTGGCGGCCGACCGTCAGGACGGGGTTCAGGGACGTCATCGGCTCCTGGAAGATCACGCTGATGTCGTTGCCGCGGATCTTGCGCATGGCGCTGTTCGGCAGGTCGAGGAGGTTCCTGCCCTCGAACTTGATGGCGCCGGCGATGCGGGCCGGCGGCTCGGGCAGGAGCCGCAGGATCGACATCGAGGTCACCGACTTGCCGCAGCCGGACTCGCCCACGATCGCCAGGGTCTCGCCCGACTGGATCGCGAACGAGACCCCGTCCACCGCCCGGTTCACCCCGTCGGGGGTGCGGAAATGGACCTGCAGGTTCTCGATCGACAGGAGGGGTACGCCGCTCATCACACGTCCCATCTCAGACATCTTTGGCCATGCGGGGGTCGAGGGCGTCGCGCAGGCCGTCGCCGACGAGGTTCACCGCGAGCACGGTGGTCGACAGGAAGATCGCCGGGAACAGGATGATGTAGAACTTCACCTGCCAGAGGGCCCGGCCCTCGGCCATGATGTTGCCCCAGGAGGGCGTCGAGGGCGGCACGCCCGCGCCGATGAACGACAGGATCGCCTCGGTGATCATCGCCGACGCGCAGATGTAGGTCGCCTGCACGGTCATGGGCGCCAGCGTGTTGGGCAGGATGTGGCGCCAGATGATCGCGGGCATCCGCGTGCCGGTGGTCACCGCCGCCTCGACGTAGGGCTGCTCGCGCAGGGACAGCACGACGCCGCGCACGAGGCGGGCGACCCGGGGGATCTCCGCGATGGTGATCGCCACGATGACGTTCTGGATCGAGCCGCGGGTGAGCGCCATCAGCGCGATGGCCAGCAGGATCGGCGGGATCGACATCATGCCGTCGACGATCCGCATGACGATCCCGTCGAGCCAGCGCACCATGCCGGAGACGAGGCCGACCGCGAGCCCGACGATCGAGGCGAGGAACGCCACCGTGAAGCCCACCAGCAGGGAGACCCGGGCGCCGTAGACCACCCGCGAGTAGACGTCGCGGCCGAGCATGTCGGTGCCGAACCAGTAGAGGGCGGAGGGCACCCGGGTGCGCTTGGCCGGCGCCAGGGCGGTGGGGTCGACGGTGCCGAGCCAGGGCGCCAGCACCGCCATCAGGAACACGACGAGGAGCAGGAGGCCGCCGATCACGATGGTCGGATTGCGGCGCGCGTAGGTCCAGACGGGACCCCGGCGCTTGCGCACCGGGATCACGTCCGGCAGCGGCGCCGCTATGGCGAGGCCGGGCGGCGGGGGCGCCTTGGGGGCGGTGCCGTCGGGCGGGGCACCGGCGGGCGGGGCGCGGTCGGGGAAGGGCGCGACGGTCGCGGTCAATAGCGGATCCTCGGGTCGAGCACGGTGTAGAACAGGTCGATGGCGAGGTTCACCAGCACGTAGACGAAGCTGAACAGCAGCACGACGCCCTGGATGACCGGATAGTCGCGCCGCAGGATCGCATCGACGGTGAGGCGCCCGAGGCCCGGGATCGCGAACACCGTCTCGGTCACCACGGCGCCGCCGATCAGCAGGGCGATGCCGATGCCGATGACGGTGACGATCGGCACCGCGGCGTTCTTGAGGGCGTGGACGAACAGGACCGGCCCCTGCGACAGGCCCTTGGCCCGGGCGGTGCGCACGTAATCCTGGCTCAGCACGTCGAGCATGGTCGCCCGGGTCACCCGGGCGATCAGCGCGATGTAGACGAGGCCCAGCGTCACCGCGGGCAGGATCAGGTTGGACAGCCAGGGCCAGAGCCCCTGCTCGATCGGCGTGTAGCCCTGCACGGGCAGCCAGCCGAGTTCGAGGGCGAAGACGTAGGCCAGCACGTAGCCGACCACGAAGACCGGCACCGAGAAGCCCATCACGGCGAGGCCCATGACGAGGCGGTCGATCAGGCTGCCGGCCTTCCAGGCCGCGACGACGCCCAGCGGCACCGCCACCACGATGGCGAAGACCAGGGTGACGAGCATCAGCGAGACGGTGGGCTGCACCCGCTGGCCGATCATCGTGGTGACCGGCAGGTTGGTGAAGATCGAGGTGCCGAGGTCCCCGTGCAGGATCTGCCAGGACCATTCGCCGAACCGCACTAGGAACGGCCGATCGAGGCCGAGCGTGGCGCGGATCCGGGCGACGTCGTCGGGGGTCGCCTGGTCGCCCGCGATGATCGCCGCCGGATCGCCCGGGGCGAAGTAGAGCAGGCTGAAGACGAACAGGCCGACCACCGCCATGACCGGGATGGTGGCCAGGATGCGTCTGCCGATATAGCCGAGCATGGATCCTCCGCTATCGTGCCGGGCCGCGGGCGCGGCGAGCGCCGCTACACCCCCTCCCCCCTTTGCGGGGGAGAGAGGCCCCTGCGTCAGCAGGGGTCGGGAGAGGGGAGCAACGGTGCAGAACGAGGCTTTGGCCTTCATGAAGGCTGCGCCCCTTCCCGAAGCCGCGCTCCCCTCTCCCGACCCGCTTCGCGGGCCACCCTCCCCCTCAGAGGGGGGAGGGAAGGCGCGCGGCTGTTACCGTCATAACCACCCGCCCCCTCACGCCTTCGAAACCCCCCAGGTGAACGGGATCGGCCCCTTCACGATGCCCGAGACACTCTTCCGCCACGCCTGGTAGCCGAGGAAGAACCCGGTCGGCACGTAGACCACGCCCTCGCAGGCGGCGGCGTTGACCTTGTCGATGGCGGCCTTCTCGGCGGCCGGGTCGGCGGCGTCGAACCACTCGGCGATGGCGGTCTCCACCGGCGGGACGTTGGGCCAGCCGAACCACGCCTTGTCGCCGCTCGCCCGCACCGCCGGGTAGCCCGCCGGGTTGATGCAGTCGGCGCCCGCGTGCCAGGTGTGGAACATGTTCCAGCCGCCCTGGGCGGGGGGCGCCTTGGAGGCCCGGCGGGTGCCGGTGGTGCCCCAGTCGGTGGCGACGAAGTCGACGTTGAAGCCCATCTGCTTCAGAAGGTCGGCGGTGATGTCGCCCTGCGCCTTGGTGATCCCCTGGTCCTGGGCGACGATGCACACCACAGGCTCGCCCTTGTAGCCGGCTTCCTTGAGCAGCTTCTGGCCGAGCTTGATGTCGCCCTTGCCGACATTGCCCCCGCCGGCCTCGCTGTAGAGCGGCGTCCCCGGCGTGAAGAAGCCCGGGAGCTTCTTCCACAGGCTGTCGTCGTCGCCGACGATCGAGCGCATGTAATCCTCCTGGCTCATCGCGGTCAGGACGGCCTGGCGGATCTTCGGGTTGTCGAAGGGCGGATACAGGTGGTTCATCCGGAACGACCCGATATTGCCCAGCGGGTCGGCGATATCGACGTTGAGGTTGGCGTTCTTGCGCAGCAGCGGCACGAGGTCGGAGATCGGGTTCTCCCACCAGTCGACCTCGCCGTTCTGCAGGGCCGCCGAGGCGGTGGCGGCGTCCGGCATGATCACCCACTCGACGCGGTCGACCAGCATGCGCTTGCCCCCCGCCAGCCAGGAATTCGGCTCGTCGCGGGGCGTGTAGCCGGCGAATTTCTCGAACACCGCCCGGGCGCCCGGCACCCACTCGTTGCGGACGAAGGTCATCGGGCCCGAGCCGACATACTCGGTGATCTGCGTGAACGGGTCGGTCTTGGCGATCCGCTCCGGCATGATCAGCGCCATCGGGGCGTTGGTCTTGCCGAGCGCGTAGAGCAGCTTCGGGAACGGCCTCTTCAGGCGCCAGCGGAAGGTCTTGTCGTCGGTGGCGGCGAGGTCGTCCTGGATCCCGCGGATCATCAGGCCGATCGGGTCCCGGGCCATCCAGCGGGTGAGGCTCGCCACCACGTCCTTGGCCAGCACCGGCTCGCCGTCGTGGAACTTGAGGCCGGGGCGCAGCCGGAAGGTCCAGGTCAGCTTGTCGCCCGAGATCTCCTCAGACTCGACCATCTGGCGCTGCGGCTTCAGCTCCGCATCGACGCCGTAGAGCATGTCCCAGACCAGGGTGCCGGCGTTGCGCACCACGTACTGGGTGCCCCAGATCGGATCGAAATTGGCGAGGTTGGCCTGGGGCACGAAGCGCAACACCTTGGCGCCCTGCGCCAGGGCCGGCATCGCGACCTGCGGAGCGGCCAGCCCGAGGGCGGCCGAGCCCTTGAGGAAGGTCCTGCGGTCCATGGTGATCTCCCTGGTGGTGCGGGTCTCAGGCCCGGTTCGCCGGCCCACACCTTGTGGGCGAATTTGAACGGTTCTGAAGCAGGGGCGCAATGGCCCGGCGTGACAGTGCGGCTCGAGCAAGCGCCCGCGCGACCGCCGGCTTGAGGGCGGCGGAGGCGGGGCGGACGCGGGCAGGGTCGGCACGGGTCGGGTTCACGGACGCCGTCTCGCAAACCCCGCGCCAGCTGGTCCGATGCTGCGTAATGTATTCAGACGCGGCGGGCGCGACGTGCGCCGTCCGGTGCGGCGCTGCGGTGTCCGCGGGGGCGATCCGGCACGTCCGCCTCCGATCGGGCCCAGGCCCCTACGGATCCGCTCCGGTCTCCGTTCGCGTCGCGGGCCCGGCGGCGGGCCGGCGGCTCACACCCAGCCGATCCGCGCGAAGAACCCGCCGACCGCCGCCGCTGCCGCATCGGGATCCTCCCGGTGCGGGAAGTGCCCGACGCCCGGGAACGGCGCGAGATCCAGATCGGAAAACGTCTCGCCCAGGCGGTCGGTCCAGGCGTAGGGGAAGATCGGGTCGTGCTCGGCCCAGCGCACGCAGGTCGGCACGGCGATCGGCGGCAGGGCCGGGGCCTCGCCCTTGAGCATCGCGATCCGGCCGGCATGGGCGGCCCGGTAATGCGCGAAGCCGCCCGCGAGGTTCCCGGGCTTCAGGAAGGCGTCCACGAAGGCGTCGAGCACCGGGTCGAAGGCGTCCTTGCGGTGCGACCAGTGCCGCAGGAAGTGGCCGATATAGGCGGCGCAGCTCTCCCGGCCGGCGCCGACCAGCGTCACCGCCAGGTTTATCTGGTTGAACGACTGGTACCAGATCTCGGCGAGCCGGTCCGGTGCGCCGAGACGGGGGCCGATGCCGGGATAGACGAAGTCGAACAGGAACAGGCCGGCGCAGCGCTCCGGGTTCGCCCGGGCGAGGGCCTGGATCACCGCCCCGCCGACATCGTGTCCGACGATGCCGGCGCGGTCGATCCCCAGCGCATCCAGCAGGGCGACCATGTCGGCCGCCTGATCCGCGGGCCCGAACGGGCCTTCGGGCTTGTCGCTGTCGCCGAAGCCGCGCAGGTCCGGGGCGATCAGGGTGTGGCGATCCGCGAGCCGCGCCATCACGGGCTCCCAGGTCAGCCAGAATTCCGGCCAGCCGTGGAGCAGCAGCAGCGGCGCGCCCGTGCCGCACCGGGCGACGTGCAGGTCCGCGCCGTTCACGCGGACCGTCAGGTGCTCGAGGCCGTCCATCGTCCCTCCATCTCGGCGCGGCGCGCCAGCATCTTCGCCTGCAGGCGGCTGCGGCGGGCGGCGATCACCGTGCCGTTGATCTCGCCGCCGAACAGGAACATGGCGGCGAGCCAGTAGAGGAACACCAGGAACACCATCGCGGTGGCCAGCCCCCCGTAGGTCGACGCGTAGGCGTTGGAGAACCGGTCGAGGTAATAGCCGAAGCCGAGGCCGGCGAAGAACCACAGCACCAGCGTCACCCCGATCCCCGGCAGCACCGACAGGATCGAGCGCCGCCCGGCCGCGACGAACTTGTGGGCGATCACCAGGACGACGGCGAGCAGCAGCGCCGTGACGGCGATCCGCCCGATCGCCACCGTGAGGCTCAGGGGCTCGAGCCCCGGCGCCACCAGGAGGAGGTTGCGCCAGATCAGCGGGCCCAGCACCACGAGCAGCGCGAAGGCCAGCATGGCGAAGGCGCCGCACACCACGTAGCCGATCGATTCGAGCCGGGTCAGCCACCAGGGCCGGCTCTCCCGCAGGCCGTAGGCCCGGTTGAGCCCGACCCGCAGGCTCTCGACCCCCGAGGACGAGAAGTACAGGGCGAACAGCGCGCCGAGCGTCAGCACGCCGCTGCGCTGCTCGGTGAGCACCCGGTGGACCTCGCCGACGATCGGCTTGGCGATCTCCCGGGGCCACGCGTCGAAGATCAGCACCCCGGCCTCGTCGGCGAGCGACTGGGTGCCGAACAGGCCGGCGAGCGCGGCGAGCAGGATCAGGAACGGGAACAGCGACGTCAGGGTCGAGAGGGCGATGTGGCTCGCGATCGCCCAGCCGTCATGGGCGACGAAGCGCTGCGCGGCGAGGCCCGCGACCTGGAAGCCACTGCGGAGGGGGGTCACGTGTGTCCAACGATCCTCGGAGAGTGCCGCCGCCGATGAAGGGCGCCGGGATGCGCCGGTCAACGCCGCGGGGCCGCCGGGGCTGCGTTCCGCCGCCCGGTGAGGCGCCCGGGCCACGCCGGGCGTCCGCGGGGCGGACGACCGGGCCGGCGACGGAAACGACGTTGCGACTCGCCGACGGGATGCGCCTTAGATACAGCCATGCTGCCGCCCGCACGACCCTCGAGACTCGCGTCCGCCGCCCTCCCGGCGCTGTTCGTCCCGATCTGGGCGACGGGCTTCGTCTCGGCCCGCGCGGTGGTGCCGCACGTGGACCCGCTGGCCTTCACGGCCGTCCGCTTCACCGCCGTCGCCGTGGTGCTGAGCCTGATCGCGGCGGCCTCCCGCGCGCGCTGGCCGGGCAGCCCGGCCGGCTGGCGCGACCCCGTCGTCGCGGGCTTCCTGATGCAGGGGGTCTACCTGTCGGGGGTCTTCTGGGCGGTGAGCCACGGGCTGCCGGCCGGCATCGCGGCGCTGGTCGGCAGCCTTCAGCCGCTGCTGACCGCCCTCCTGGCACGACCGCTGCTGGGCGAGCGCGTCAGCGGGCGGCGGGCGGCGGGCATCCTCATGGGTTTCGCCGGGACGGCCCTCGTGCTTGCCCCGAAGCTCGGCGCCACGGACCCGTCCGGAATCCCGCCGCGGGCCCTCGCCGTCAGCCTCCTGGCGGTCCTGGCGCTGACCCTCGGCACCCTCTGGCAGAAGCGCACCGGCGGCCGGGGCGACCTCCTGGCCGGGGCGACGCTCCAGTTCGTCGGCGGCATGGCCTGCGCGATCCCCCTGGCCCTCGCCCTCGGCGAGGCGGCCTACGACCCGGCGCCCGCCCTGTGGCTCGGGCTCGCCTGGGCGGTCCTGGTCAATTCGGTGGCGGGGATCCTGCTGCTGCTGGTGCTGATCCGGCGGGGCGCGGTGGCGGGGGTGGCCGCCCTGTTCTTCCTGGTCCCGCCGGTCGCGGCGATCCTCGGCTACCTCCTGTTCGGGGAGGTGCTGACCCCGGTGCAGGGCGCCGGGATGGCGCTCGCCGCCCTCGGCGTGGCGGTGGCGAGCCGGGGCTGAGCCGCCCGACCTGCGACCGATGGCCCGGAAACCCTTCGCGGCCTCGCGGTTTGGTGCGCGGGCCGTGACGGCCCGGCACGAGCGAGGCGAGGATGGATCAGGACAAGCCCCGCGAGATCCGCCTCGCCCTCGACGCGATCCCGCTCGGCGGCAAGGCCGAGGGCAAGGCGGGCGAGGACGCCGTGCTGTTCGTGCGCGACGCGGACGGCGTCCGGGCCTTCCAGGCCAAGTGCCCGCATCTCGGGGCGCCGCTCGCGAAGGGCGAGATCTGCGGCGGCCGGCTCTACTGCCCCTGGCACAAGGCGGCCTTCGCCCTCGCCGACGGCGGCCTCGAGGAGCCGCCGGCGCTGGAGGCGCTCACCCGCTATCCGGTCCGGATCGAGGGCGGCGAGGCGGTGGCGACGCTGACCCCGGAGCCCGCCCCGGCCAAGCGTGCCGCGACGTCCATCGCGACGGTCCTGATCGTCGGCACCGGCGCTGCGGCGGTCGCCTGCGTCACCACGCTCCGGCGCGAGGGCTACGGCGGCACGATCACCCTGGTCGGCCGCGAGGCCCATCCGCCCTACGACCGGACCAAGCTGTCCAAGCAGTTCCTGGCCAAGCCGACGCCCGCGGAGAAGACCCTGCTGGAGCCGGATTTCTCCGCGGCCCACCGGGTCGACCGGATCGAGGCCGAGGCCACCCGGATCGATCCGGCCGGCCGCAGCGTCACCCTGGCGGACGGGCGGGTGCTCACCGGCGACGCGCTGCTGATCGCCACCGGCAGCCGCGCCGTCGTGCCGGATTTCGCGGGACGGGACCTCGACGGGGTCATGACCCTGCGCAGCCTCGACGACGCGGTGCGGCTCAGCGACGCGGCGGGGCGCGCCGGGCGCGTGGTCGTGGTCGGCGCCGGCTTCATCGGCCTGGAGGCCGCGGCGTTCCTGACCAAGCGCGGCCTCGCGGTGACGGTGCTGTCCCGGGAGGCGATTCCCTTCGCCAAGCGCTTCGGCGAGGCCGTGGGCGCGGCGCTGAAGCGCTACCATGCCGGCAACGGCGTGACCTTCGTGCAGGGAAGCGTCGCGCGGATCGCCGGCACCGGATCCGTCGCGGCGGTCGAGACCGAGGACGGGACGCGGCTGCCGGCCGACATCGTGCTGATCGGCGCCGGCGCCGCGCCGGAGACCGGGATCGTCGCCGGGGTGGAGCCGGACGCGCAGGGCGGCCTGCCGGTGGGCGCCGACCTGAAGCTCGCCGACGGCGTCTGGGTCGCGGGCGACATCGCGGCCTTCCCGGAGCGCGGCAGCGGGGTCACGGCCCGGATCGAGCACTGGCGCCTGGCGCAGCAGCACGGGACCTTCGCGGCCCGGGCGATGCTGGGGGCGACGGGCGGGTTCTCGGCCGCGCCGTTCTTCTGGAGCAACCAGGGCGACAAGCGCCTGGATTACGGCGGCTACGCGCCGGGCTTCGACCGGATCATCCTGCAGGGCGATCCGGCGGCGCTGGACTTCATCGCCTATTACGTCCGCGCGGACCGGGCCGTGGCCGCCTGCAGCATCGGGCGCAATCCGGCCTTCACGGCGTTCCTGCACCTCCTGGGCGAGGACCGGGTGCCGAGCCCGGAGGCGATCGAGGCCGGCGCGGATCTCCCCGCGCTGGTTTGACGCCGGCCGCGTCCCGGCCGATGGAACTAGGTTGCCTGGCCGATCTTTCGGTAGGCGCCGCCCGCCGTCCGAGAAGCCGGGCCATCCGGGAGGCCGCATGAACTCGATCGTCGTCATCGCCCTGATCTGTGCCGCCTCCGTCCAGGCCCCCGACTGCTCGCGCGAGACCGCCATCGACGTGATCACCGGCCCCGCCCACACCCTCCAGGAATGCCTGGTTCAGGGACCCGTGCTGGCGGCCAATGCCGGTTTCAAGGGCGAGGACGGCGCCTACGTGAAGACCCGGTGCGAGCAGAAGCGCTGAGCCCGATGCGTCGCGGACGAACAGGCCCGCAGTTGATCAGTCTCCGGGCCGCGGGACCGTCTCGGGTTGCGCCGCCCTCGACTGCCAAGCGCCGCGCTCCGGGCCGTGCGCCGCCGTCTTCAACTTGAGTTCAAGACGCGGCAAAGGAAATCTGCTTCGGCTCCGGGCCGGGACAGGTTAAAAGACACGATCCAATAAGACGCCACGCGAGCCAAAAACCATGTCCGCATCCCCCGCCATCCAGACCGAGCCGCAGGATCTCGTGGCCCTGACCAAGGCCGCCGGCGAGAGCGCCAAGGCCCTCGTGGCGGAGGCGACCCGCCGGGTCCGCACGCGGATCCTCGGGACGGACGGACGGATCGACGCGGCCAAGCTCGAGGGGCAGCAGCACGCCGCCCACGGGCTCGCATGGCTCGCCACCTACGCGGAGGCGATCAGCGA
Source organism: Methylobacterium sp. J-070 (assembly GCF_022829385.1). Lineage (GTDB taxonomy): Bacteria > Pseudomonadota > Alphaproteobacteria > Rhizobiales > Beijerinckiaceae > Methylobacterium. The sequence goes on from NZ_JAKSXX010000166.1 coordinate 15,064, forward strand.
ACTCGGCGGCTACGCCGAGCGCCTCCAGGCGGAGGGCCGGTTCGGCGAGACCGAGGCGCTCCTCGTCCGGATCGGCGCCGGCGAGTATCTCGACCAGCTCTTCTCCGGCATCCCGATGAGCCAGGGCGAGATGGTCCGCCCGACCGGTTCCCTCGGCCTCACCGCCAAGGAGGTGGCGTCCTACCGCTCCGACGCGGTCGAGACCCTGATCGCCGAGGGCAACACGCCGGAGAACCGCGCCGCCCTGGTGGCGCTGATGCGCGACGGCGGCGGCTCGGCGACCGTGGGCGCCTCGGGCCTCGACGAGGACATGGAGGCGATCCGCTCGGAGATGCGCCGCTTCGGCAAGGCCGAGGTGGTGGATCAGGCCCACGAATGGCACCTGCAGAACGCCTACATCCCCATGGAGATCGTCACCAAGATGGCCGAGCTCGGCGTCTTCGGCCTGACCATCCCCGAGGAGTACGGCGGCATGGGCCTGCCCAAGACCGCCATGTGCGTGGTCTCGGAGGAGCTGTCCCGGGCCTATATCGGCGTCGGCTCGCTCGGCACCCGCTCTGAGATCGCCGCGGAGCTGATCCTGTGCGGCGGCACCGAGGAGCAGAAGAGCCGCTTCCTGCCCAGGATCGCCAGCGGCGACATCCTGCCGACCGCGGTGTTCACCGAGCCGAACACCGGCTCGGACCTCGCCAGCCTGCGCACCAAGGCGGTGAAGGAGGGCGAGACCTGGACGATCACCGGCAACAAGACCTGGATCACTCATCCGGTCCGGGCCGACATCATGACCGTGCTGGTGCGCACCAAGCCCGAGGAGAAGGGCCATCGCGGCCTCTCGATGCTGATCGCCGAGAAGCCCCGCGGCACCGACGCGGATCCCTTCCCGGTCCAGGGCCTGTCGGGCGGCGAGATCGAGGTGCTGGGCTACCGCGGCATGAAGGAGTACGAACTCGCCTTCGAGGGGTTCGAGGTCCCGGCCGCGAACCTGCTGGGCGAGGTCGAGGGCAAGGGCTTCGCCCAGCTGATGCAGACCTTCGAGTCGGCCCGGATCCAGACCGCCGCGCGGGCCATCGGCGTCGCCCAGTCGGCCCTCGACGTCGGGCTCCGCTACGCCGAGGAGCGGGTCCAGTTCGGCAAGCCGCTGGTCAGCTTCCCGCGGGTCGCCGACAAGCTCGCCATGATGGCGGTGGAGATCAACATCGCCCGCCAGCTCACCTACTTCTCGGCCCGCGAGAAGGATGCCGGCAAGCGCTGCGACCTGGAGGCCGGGATGGCCAAGCTGCTCGGCGCCCGCGTCGCCTGGGCGGCGGCCGACAACGCCCTGCAGATCCACGGCGGCAACGGCTTCGCGCTGGAATACCCGGTGAGCCGGATCCTGTGCGACGCCCGCATCCTGTCGATCTTCGAGGGGGCGGCCGAGATCCAGGCCCAGGTCATCGCCCGGAGGCTGCTCGAAGCCGCCTGACGACCGGGCGGCTCCTCGAGCCGCCCGGCCTCATGACGCGCCCCCTTTCCCGTGCCTACTTGGTGATCTTCACCGAGACCGGGTCGCTCGACGGGAAGGTCTCCTCCAGGGCGTCGTCGAGCCGCTCGTCGAGCTTCTCCTGCTTGTTGTCGGGGTTCGTCGCGTCGCCCGGCTTGGCGCTGCCCTGCTGGAAACCCGGCTTGGTCTCGTTCGGCTTGTGATCCTCGGGCATGATTGTCGCTCGTCCGTGACGGGGGCACGCAAGGGTGCCGGTTGCGCGTCAACGCGAGGGAGGGCGGGTGTTTCCGAACTTTCCGGGGCGGCGCGGCGATCCGGCCGCTCCACGGCAAGGCGGTCGAGGCGGCCGTCCGCATCCCCGCGAACGCGGCGAAGCGCCCGGGGCCGCTTCAGGCCGTGGCGAGCGCCGGCCCGGTCGTGGCGCCCGCCCGCCTGCGGGCGGAGGCCTCGCGCATCACCGTCTCGTAGACGCCCTCGAGCCGGTCGAGATGCGCGTCGAGGCTCAGCGGCGCCGCCCAGTAGCGGTCGTGGGCGGCCCGGCCCATCCGGGCGGCGAGCCCGTCCTCCGAGAGGCGGCGCAGATGCGCCGCCAGCGCGTCCGGATCGCCCGAGCGGAACCAGAACCCGGTCTCGCCGTCGACCACCGCCTCGCGGCCCGCGCAGGCATCGCTGACGATCACCGGCGTGCCGCAGGCCAGGGCCTCGTAGACGGTCAGCGGCTGGCCCTCGTACCAGACGCTCGGGAAGACCAGGGCCCGGGCCTGCCGCATCAGCGCCTGCACGGCCGCGGCGTCCCGCCAGCCGAGCATCACCGCCTCGGGATAGCGCGCCGCCAGCTCGGCCCGCTCGGGACCGTCGCCCACGAAGACCGCGCGCCGACCTGCCCGGCGGGCGGCCTCCGCGAAGATCGGCGCCCCCTTCTCGGTGGAGATCCGCCCGACGAACAGGAAGTCGCCGGGGGCGCCGTCATGGACCGGCGCCGGCGCCACCGCGATCGGGTTGTCGATCCGGTGGAACACGGTGCCCCGGGGCATCAGCGGCCGCACGACGCTCTCCTGCAGGTCGCTGATCGTGACGACGTGGCCGAACAGCTCCGGCAGCCTGGCCACGTGCGCGAGCCCGGCATGGCGGATCATCCGGGCGACCTTGCGCGGATAGCTGCGCGCATCGCAGTTCGTCACGATGCAGGCGGCCGACATCGGCCTGCGATGGCAGATCCGCTGCTCCGGGTAGGCGTAGAAGCCGCCGGTGGGGCAGACCAGGAAGAACTCGTGCATCGTGTAGAGACAGGCCAGCCCGGAGGCCCGGAGCGCCGGGCCGATCGCCGGCGACAGCGCCTTGGCGAAGGCGTGGACGTGGACCAGCGTGTCCCGCGGATCGCAGGCGGCCAGTTCCCGCGCGAGGGCGCGGCCCGCCGCCCCGTTCCAGATCGCCTGGGCGGCGAAGGCCAGCTTGCTGCGCGCGGTGGTGACGTCGTCCTGATCGAGGCAGACCACCCGGATGCCGGCCGGCTCCAGCCGCGGATCGACCGGTCCGACGGCGGCGAACAGGGTCACGCGGACCCCGCGTGCGGCGAGGCCCAGGGCCGACTCGATGGCGACCTTGGCCTGGCCGCCGTTGATCGCGGCGTGGTCTGCGACGAGGACGACGTGCACGTCAGGATAATCCGTCGCTGTGATCCGGAACCGACGTCAGTAACCGATTGCGGTTGATCCCCCGTAAACCGGTATCCGCCATCCTCTTCCGCATCGTCCCGAACGGTGGTCGCCGGCTTTCGGACCGGGACGATGCCGAGGGGATCCCATGCACGTCGTGATCCTGGCCGAGTTCGCGGCCGCCAGCGGCGGGGCCGAGAAGGTCGCGCTCGAATCGGCCCGCGGCCTCGCCGAGGCGGGGGTCGCGGTGACCTACATCCAGGCGATCGCCGGCCCCGCCGACCCGCTGCTCGATCACGGGCGGATCCGGCGGATCGTGCTCGGCCTGCCCGACATCTGGTCCCTCGGCGGTGTCCGGGCGGCCGCCGCGGGGATCTGGCACGCGGCCGCTTCGCGCCGGCTCGCCGCGGCGCTCGACGCCCTGCCGGTACGGCCGGACTGCATCCACCTGCACCAGTGGACCCGCGCCCTGTCGCCGGCGGTCTTCCCGGTCCTGTCGGATGCGGGCGCACCGCTGGTCGTCACCCTGCACGACTACGCCATCGCCTGCCCGAACGGCGTCTATTACCGCTTCGACCGGGCCGAGCCCTGCGGGCTCGCGCCGCTCTCGGCGGCCTGCCTCGCGGCGCCCTGCGACCCGCGCAGCCGCGCCCACAAGCTGGTGCGCGTCGCCCGGACGGCCGTTCTGCGCCGCGTCCTGCGGGGCCGACCCCTCCACGTCGTCCACGTCTGCGATGCGAGCCGCCGCCTCCTGGGCGACCGGCTCGGCGGCTTCGCCGCCACTCACCACCGCATCGACAACCCGGTCCGGATCGTCGAGGGGCCGCCCGCCGACCCCGCCCGCGGCGACGCCATCGCGTATGTCGGGCGCCTCACCCGGGAGAAGGGCGCCGACCTCGTGGCCGACGCCGCCCGGGCCGCCGGCCTCCCGGCCCTGTTCATCGGCGCCGGCCCGCTGGAGGCGGAACTGCGCGCCCGGCCCGGCGTCGCGGTGATCGGCTGGCAGGCGCCGGAGGCGGTCTGGGAGATGCTGCGCACCCGTGCCCGGGCGGTGGCGGCACCGTCCCGCTGGTACGAGACCGGCCCGCTCACCGTCTACGAGGCGCTGGCGGCCGGGATCCCGGTGGTCGCCTCCGACCGATCCGGGGCTGCCGAGAAGGTCCGGCACGGGCAGACCGGCTTCGTGGTCGCGCCCGGCATCGCGCCGCTGGCGGCAGCCTTCACGGCCCTGCGGGACGACGCCTGCGCCCGCACGCTCGGGGCCGAAGCGCGCGCTCGCTTCCACGCCGTGCCGATGTCGCTGGCCTCGCACGCGGCCGCGCTGACGTCCCTGTATGCGGGGCTCGCCGGCCCGGTCTTTGGTGCGATGCAACATGGGCGGGACGCCACGGCGTTCTGCGCCCCAGAGATCGGCCCGGTCTGAGGGCACGCTGACAGAATACATTATCCTTTAGCGCCCCCCTGGACAGCCGGTGATAAATTTGTAAACCGGGCGCCCTCGGCGATTGGCAATCGATCCGTTCCGAATATGTGGCGTAGCTTGATCGCAGGGCGGTCATAAGGCGTCCGGTGCGTCGGGGACTATTCGGAATCTTGGCGTTGGCATTTTATCGTTCATACCCGGCCCTGCGAGGGCCGCGAATAGGCACTTGACTTCTTGTTGCAGTGCAACATATAGAGGCGCGTCACCGCGGACGCATCCGGCGTCCCGCTCCAAGAAGACAGTGCTGGAGACATCGATGCAGACCCCGAATTTCGAGATCCCGACCGAGATGCGCGACTTCGCCGAGAAGAGCGTCGACCAGGCCCGCAACGCCGTCGGCACCATGATGGCGAACGCCATCAAGGCCAGCGAGCAGGTCCAGTCGTCCGGTCACACCTTCCAGTCGACCCTCAGCGCGGCCGTCGCGAAGGGGTTCGATCACGCGCAGGCCAACGCCAACGCGACCTTCGACTTCGCGCAGCGCCTGGTGCGCACGCGGGACCTCCGCGAGGCGTTCGAGCTGCAGTCCGAGTTCGTCCGCAGCCAGTTCGCCGCGCTCCAGGCCCAGGCCAAGGATTACGGCGCCCTCGCCCAGAACGTCGCCCGCTGAGGCTGGCCGAGGCGGGCCCGGTCGTCAGGATCGGGTTCGCCGTCCCGGTCCGGTCGGCCGATCCAGGCGGGCCGGGCCTCCGAGATTCGACGCTTGAGCGTCACAGGTCCGGCGCCGACACGGCGACGCGGGCCGGCCGCCGCCCCGTCCGGACGGACCGGGGCGGACAGGAGGAGATCGCGCGATGGGAAAGCCGCGTCGTCCGAGAGGGGACCGCCCCGCCTCGCAGCCGAAACCGCCCCTGCCTGCGAAACCGACCCTGCAGGCCGAGCCGCCTGCGCCGTCCGGGGCCGCCGTCGAAGCGCCGGTGACGGAGAGGGTTGCCGCGCTGGCGGAGGCTCCGCAGGGCGCGGCGTCGCCGCACGCCGGACCGGCGGAGCCGGCGATGCAGGCCGTCGCGGACGCGTTCGAAGTCCTTCCCGAATCTCTTCCCGAACCCGACTTTGAACCCCGTTCCGATCCCGCCCCGGCCGAGATCCCGGACGACGGGCCGCCCCCGGCGACCGGGCCGGAGGGGCAAGCGGGCCCGGCGGTCGCCATCCCGGCGATCCCCTCGGTCCTGGTCGCGTCGCCGGGCGCCGTCGGCGTCCCGGCGCAGCCGGTCATACTCGCACCCGGGCGCTGGGACGTCGTCGAGATCGGTTCCACCATCGCCCGCTACATGCGGGGCGAGGGTGAGGCCGCCATGGCGCATTTCCGGGCCCTGTCGGATGCCCGCACGCCGGCCGACCTGATCCGCCTGCAGGTCGGCGAGGTCCAGCGCGCCGCCGACGCCTCCCTGAGCTGCTGGGTCACGGTGATCAGCAAGGCGAGCCGCGTCGTCGCGTTCCGCTGACGGACCGGGCGGCGCCCCAGGGCTTGTCGCCGGGATCGACGCCGCGTGGTAACGAGGGCCGCCGAATCGAACCGCCACCAGCAACCGGCCGTTAACCATGCCGGTCCCATGCCTTGTCGAAGGGTACGGGAGACGACACCGGACCGATGCCGAGCCGCACGCGCCTGATCCGCTTCGCCTGTCTGAGCCTCCTCGTCGCGCTTCTCCCGACGCTGGCGGGGGCGCCCGTCGCCGCGCAGAACGGCGAGAAGCCCGCCATCGCCATCGGGGCGGATCTGACGAGCCAGGGGGGGACGACGCGCCTCACCCTGACCCTGTCCCGGGCCGTCGAGGCCCGCGGCTTCGTGATGGAGCGACCGGACCGGGCGGTGATCGACCTGCCGGAGGTCAATTTCCAGCTCGAATCCGGGACCGGCAGCCGCCGCGACGGACTCGTGCAATCCTTCCGCTACGGCCTGTTCGCGCCCGGCCGCTCCCGCATGGTGATCGACCTCGCGGCGCCCGCCACGGTGGGCCGCATCGAGACGGTGACGCGCCCCCGGGACGGCGCCGTGCTGCTCACGATCCCGCTCCAGCGGGCGGAGCGCGAGGCGTTCCGCAAGGCCGCCGCCGCCGCCGATCCCGCCCCCGCCCAGGCGCGCAGCGCCGCCCCCGAACCCGCCGATCAGCGCCCGCTGATCATGGTCGATGCCGGCCATGGCGGCACCGATCCTGGGGCGATCGCGGTGGGCGGCGTGTTCGAGAAGGACATCGTGTTCGGCTTCGCCCAGGCGCTGGTGGAGAAGCTGGAGGCGGGCGGCCGCTACCGGGTCCGGATGACCCGCGACCGGGACGTGTTCGTGCCGCTGGCCGACCGCGTGCGCCTCGCCCGCGAGGCCAAGGCCGACCTGTTCGTGTCGATCCACGCGGATTCGATCTCGGCGGCCCCCCAGGTGCGCGGGGCCACGATCTATACCAATTCCGAGAAGGCCACCGACGCCGAATCCGCCAAGCTTGCCGAGCGCGAGAACCGGGCCGATGCCGCCGCGGGCGTCGACGCCGCCGAGGCCCCGCCGGACATCGCCGACATCCTGCAGGAGCTGACCCTGCGGGAGACCCGGGGCTTCTCGTCGGGCTTCGCCCGCACGCTGATGGGCCAGCTCGCCCCCGTGATGGAGATGAGCGCGAAGCCGCATCGCGAGGCGCGCTTCATGGTGCTGCGCTCCCCGGACGTGCCGAGCGTGCTGGTGGAACTGGGCTACCTGTCGAGCAAGCGCGACCTGGAGATGCTGCAGGCGCCGGAGTGGCGCGCCGACGTCACCGGCTCCATGGCCAAGGCCATCGACCTGTTCTTCACCAACCGCGCCACGCTGTCTCGGCCGGCCCCGACGCGGCGCTCCGCGGCCGCCGCCCCAGTTTTACCATAGATAGAGTGTCGATACGGGGTGTCCGAACGCCCCGTCGCACCGCCGTCGCACCGGCATTCCGAGGGGGCCTCACGGGAACATCCGGGGGCTGACCGCATCGAGGCGGACGCACGCGCCGGGTGAGCCGATTCCGGCTTGCGGCCGGGCCAGCGACGAGCGGAACACCGGATGCGTCTGATCCTTCGTTTCTTCGGGATCCTGTTCAGCGCCGCCGCGGTGCTGTTCGTGATCGGCGCGGCGGTGGGCGGTTACTTCTACTGGAAGTACAGCCAGGACCTCCCCGACCACGCCGCGCTCGCCAATTACGAGCCGCCGGTGATGACCCGCGTCCACGCCTCGGACGGCTCGCTGCTGGCCGAATACGCCCGGGAGCGCCGGCTCTACCTGCCGATCCAGGCGATGCCGAAGATCGTGGTCGCGGCCTTCCTGTCGGCCGAGGACAAGAACTTCTACAAGCACGGCGGCATCGACCCCGAGGGGATCGTACGCGCCTTCCTGACCAACGCCAAGTCGGGCAAGCGCCAGGGCGCCTCGACCATCACCCAGCAGGTCGCCAAGAACTTCCTGCTGTCCGCCGAGCAGACCTACGACCGCAAGATCAAGGAGGCGCTGCTGGCGCTGCGGATCGAGGCGGCCTACTCCAAGGACAAGATCCTGGAGCTCTACCTCAACGAGATCTTCCTGGGCACCATCGTCCCGGGCCGCAACCTGCACGGCGTGGCGGCGGCGGCGCTCGACTATTTCGGCAAGTCGGTCCACGAGCTGACCATCAACGAGGCGGCCTACCTCGCCGCCCTGCCGAAGGGGCCGAACAACTACCACCCCTACCGCAAGACGCAGGCGGCCCTCGACCGCCGCAACGAGATCATCCGCCTGATGGCGGAGAACAACTACATCACCAAGGACGAGGCGGAGGCCGCCAAGAAGATGCCGCTCGGGGTCAACCCGCGGGTCGCCTTCCCGAACGCCGCCAACGCCAACTACTTCACCGAAGAGGTCCGCCGCGAGATCTCCGAGCGCTACGGCGAGAAGAAGCTCTACGAGGGCGGCCTCTCGGTGCGCGCCACCCTCGATCCGAAGATGCAGGCCCTCGCCCGCAAGGCGCTGGTCGACGGCCTCGTGCGCTACGACCAGGCCCATGGCTGGCGCGGTCCGGTCTCCAGGGTCGACCTGACCGGGCGCGACTGGGGGATGGCGGCGGCGGAGGTCCCGGCCCTCGGCGACGTGGCGCCCTGGCGGCTCGCCGTGGTGCTGAGCAATGGCGCCGGCGGCCTCCAGGTCGGCCTCCAGCCCAGGCGCGAGGCGTCGGGCCAGGTGGCCAAGGACCGCGAGACCGGCGTGATCACCGCCGACGGCATGCGCTGGGCGGGACGTGCGAACCTCCAGGCCGGCGACATGGTCTATGTCGAGGCGATCGAGGGGGGCCGCGGCCAGTTCCGCCTGCGCCAGAAGCCCGAGGTCTCCGGCGCCATCGTGGCCATGGACCCGAACACGGGCCGCGTCCACGCGATGGTGGGCGGCTTCTCGTACGACGAATCCGAGTTCAACCGGGCCACCCAGGCGATGCGCCAGCCCGGCTCCTCGTTCAAGCCGATCGTCTATTCGGCGGCGCTCGACAACGGCTACACGCCCGCCTCGATCGTGCAGGATTCGCCGATCACCATCGAGGCGGGGCCCGGCCAGGAGGCCTGGACGCCCTCGAACTACGACGGCAAGTCCGGCGGTCCGCACACCCTGCGGTACGGGATCGAGCACTCGAAGAACCTGATGACGGTGCGGCTCGCCAAGGATGTCGGCATGCCGCTCATCGCCGAGTACGCCCGCCGCTTCGGCGTCTACGACGACCTGCTGCCGGTGCTGCCGATGTCGCTCGGCGCCGGCGAGACCACGGTGATGCGCATGGTCACCGCCTACTCGATGCTGGCCAACGGCGGCCGCCGCATCCGGCCGACCCTGATCGACCGGATCCAGGATCGCGTCGGCGAGACGATCTACCGGCACGACAACCGCAAGTGCATCGGCTGCGACGCCGAGAAGTGGTCGGGCCAGGACGAGCCGAAGCTGGTGGACGATTCCGAGCAGGTGCTCGATCCGCTCACCGCCTACCAGATGGTCTCGATCATGGAGGGCGTGGTCCAGCGCGGCACGGCCACCATCCTGAAGCAGATCGGCAAGCCGCTCGCCGGCAAGACCGGCACGACCAACGACGCCAAGGACGCGTGGTTCGTGGGCTTCTCGCCGGACCTCGCGGTGGGCATCTATATCGGCTTCGACAAGCCGCGCTCGCTGGGCGACCGCGCCACCGGCGGCGGGCTGGCGGCGCCGATCGCCCTCGAGTTCCTGAAGACGGCCCTCAAGGACAAGCCGCCGACGCCGTTCCGGGTGCCCCCGGGGATCAAGCTGATCCGGGTCAACCTCGCCAGCGGCACCCGCGCCGGCTCGGGCGAGGGGGCCGGGACCATCCTGGAGGCGTTCAAGCCCGGCACCGCCCCGCCGGATTCCTACGTGGCGCCGCCCTCCGGCGGCCAGGGCGCGGCGCCCGCGGCCGCTTCGGTGCCGCCGGACGCCGACCGGGCCGCGCAGGCCGGCGGGTTGTACTGAGGGGGGATCGACGGCGGTCTGGGCACACGCCGTCGATCCTCTGCTCCGCGCGGCAACCGGATCAATAAATCTCCGCTGAAGAGAAGACAGGGAGGACGCCGCGGCTCTCCCTCCCCCCTCTGCGGGGGAGGGTGGCCCCCGAAGGGGGGCGGGAGAGGGGCAGCGCGACGATGCAGGATGTATTGGGCGCGTCGCGACCTTTCCGGCCCCATCGCTCCCCTCTCCCGACCCCTGCTGACGCAGGGGCCACCCTCCCCCGCAAAGGAGGGAGGGAGGGCGCGTGTCAGATCGGGTGTGCTCGTCCACCGACGGCAGGAGCGCGCCTCGGGCAGTCAGGCATGACAATCGTCGCATCCCCCCGCCACCCGCACAGAAAAAAGCCGCCCCGGAGGGAGCGGCTTGGAGGAGTCTTCAGGGAGGCATCAAGCAGAGCGGACGAGACAATCCAACTCGACATCCAGATCTCTGGATACCTCTTTATGGTTCCGAAACCCTAACGATCGGTTAATACCGATCTTCGCCGGAGCCCTCAGGCCGCGAGACTGTCGAAGAGCCCGCGCCCGTCCGTCCCGCCGATCAGATCCTCCACGAAGTTCTCCGGGTGGGGCATCATGCCGAGCACGGTGCGGTTCTCCGACAGGACGCCCGCGATCGCGTTGAGGGAGCCGTTGCGGTTGGCCTCCACGGTGATGGCGCCCTGCGCATCGCAGTACCGGAACGCCACCCGGCCCTCCCCCTCGATCCGCGTCAGGGTCTCGGGATCGGCGAAGTAGTTGCCCTCCCCGTGGGCGACGCAGACGTCGATGACCTGACCGGCCCTGTAGGCGCTGGTGAAGCGGGTGTCGGTGCGCTCGACCCGGAGCGTCTGCCGGTGGCAGATGAAGCGCCTGTTGACGTTGCGCATCAGCACCCCGGGCAGGAGCCCGGATTCGCACAGGATCTGGAAGCCGTTGCAGATGCCGAGGACGAGGCCGCCCCGCGCCGCATGGGCGCGCACCGCGTCCATCGCGGCCGCCCGCCCGGCGATCGCGCCGCAGCGGAGATAGTCGCCGTACGAGAAGCCCCCCGGGAGGACCGCGAGATCGGTTCCGGCCGGGAGTTCGTGATCCGCGTGCCAGACGAGGCTCACCTGCGCCCCGGACCGGCGCAGCGCACGGACGACGTCCGTCTCGCGGTTGGAGCCAGGGAAGACGACCACCGCCGCGTGCATCAGAGGATCTCGATCGCGTAGTTCTCGACCACCGTGTTGGCCAGGAGCTTCTCGCAGGCCGTGCGCAGCGTCGCCTCGGCGGCGGCGGAGTCGGTCGCCGCGACCTCGATGTCGAAGACCTTGCCCTGCCGCACGCCCTCGACGCCCTCGATGGCGAGGGACTTGAGGGCGGCCTCGATCGCCTTGCCCTGCGGGTCCAGGACGCCGGTCTTCAAGGTGACGATAATGCGGGCTTTCATGGATTTTCGGGTCTCACGCGTAGCCGGGAACGGGGGTGTGACCTGCGGCATCGTTACGCATTATGCCGGGGACCGCAACTAGCAGCATGGCCGACGCCCTGTCGACCGGGTGCGCGCCGGGATGCCCGGCTTGCGACGGCGGGCTTATCGCCGGGGCGCGACCGTGCCGGTCCGCAGCGGCTCGATGCTGGTCGCCCGCCGCCACAGCTGGAGCATGATCCAGGCGGCGAACAGGCTGAAGACGCCCATCAGGACGTGGCCGACGCGATCCCCGAGATCGAACAGGCCCGCGATGGCCCAGCCGGCCGCGATGGCCACGGCGAACACCTCGGTGCCCACGAGGACCATCATGCTGACGATGGTGATGGCGTTGCGCCCGTTCACGGTATGCGCCCTCAAAAGCAGTGCGGGTCCCGGACGGTATCGCCCGGAACCCGCGCAGCTAGCCCACCGAGGCGGGACGACGCAACCGACCGTGCCGCCTACCGGCTCAGCGCGGCGCGCGCTTGGCCAGGATCCGCTGCAGCGTCCGCCGGTGCATGTTCAGGCGCCGGGCGGTCTCGCTGACGTTGCGGCTGCACAGCTCGTAGACGCGCTGGATGTGCTCCCAGCGGACCCGGTCCGCCGACATCGGGTTCTCCGGAGGGTCGGCCCGCTCGCCGGGCTGCGCCATCAGCGTGCCGTGGATCTCGTCGGCATCGGCGGGCTTGGCGAGGTAGTCGAACGCGCCGAGCTTCACCGCGGTGACCGCGGTGGCGATGTTGCCGTAGCCGGTCAGGATCACCCCCCGGGCTTCCGGGCGGCGCTCCTTCAGGCGGGCGATCACGTCGAGGCCGTTGCCGTCCCCGAGGCGCATGTCGATCACCGCGAAGGCGGGGGCCCGGGCCTCGACCGCCGACACGCCGTCGGCCACGCTGTCGGCGACCTGGACGTGGTAGCCGCGGCTCTCCATGGCGCGCGCGAGCCGCGTCGAGAACGGCTTGTCGTCGTCCACGATCAGCAGACTGCGGTCGGAGAAGGCGGCCAGCGGATCGGCATCGTTGAACACGGCAGCGTCCGGCGCCACCGAGGTCCCGGGCTGCGTGAGCATCCGGCACTCCTTTCGGGTTTTCGTCGTTAGATTCTGCGTCTGTCCCTCATATAGGGAGCGCATCTCCCGGGGGCAGGGGGGAGCGGATACTGAATTCCGGAGAATGTCGCGGCACCGCGCCGCGCTCGAAGATGTGGCGGGCCCAGGAGACCCGCACGACGGCGCCGTGCGCGTTCGGGGCCGAGACGTTCATCAGGGTCAGCTGAGCGCCCGAGCGCTCGATCAGCGTCTTGGCGATGAACAGCCCGAGGCCGAGCCCGGCCCCCACGGTCCCGCCGGATTGCGGCCGGTCGTGGCTGCGGGTCGTGACGTAGGGCTCCCCCGCCCGCAGCAGCACCTCGCTGGAGAAGCCGGGGCCGTCGTCGCGGATCTCGATCCAGACCCGCTCCTGGGTCCAGCGCCCCTCGACGGAGACCCGGGCCTCCGCGAAGTCGACGGCGTTGTCGAGGATGTTGGCGAGCCCGAACATGACCCCCGGGTTGCGCCGGCAGGCCGGCTCCGGCCCGTCGCCGACGCTGGTGATGTCGAGCCCAGCCCCCAGCGCCCGCTGCGGCGCGACCAGCTCCTCCACGAGGTGGCTGAACGTCACCGTCTCCAGGAACCCCGCCCCGTCCCCGTCGAGCGAGGTGAGCTTGCCGAGGATGCCGCGGCAGCGGTCGACCTGCTCGCGCAGCAGGCTGAGATCCTCCGCTACGGACGGGGACGCGGTGGGCCCGAGCTGGCGAATCAGCTCCTTGGTCACCACCATGATGGTGCCGAGGGGCGTGCCGAGTTCGTGGGCCGCCGCGGCCGCCAGCCCGTCGAGTTGGGAGAGATGCTGCTCGCGGGCGAGAACCAGCTCGGTGGCGGCGAGGGCCTGGGCGAGGAGCCGCGTCTCCTCCGCCACTCGCCACGCGTAGACCCCCGTGAACGCGGTGCCGAGCAGGATCGCGGTCCAGACCCCCGAGACGTACAGGAACGGCAGCTCGATCCGCCCGTCGGCGAACCAGGGCAGCGGCCGGTGCACCAGGGCGAGCAGGGTCGCGAGCCCGACCGCCAGGAGGCCCAGCGCGAGCGTCCGCTCCGGCGGTAGCGCGGTGGCGGAGATCAGGACGGGCGCGAGGAACAGCAGGGAGAACGGGTTCTGGAGGCCGCCCGTGAGGAACAGCAGCGCCGCGAGCTGCACGATGTCGAAGGCGAGCAGCAGGGCCGCGGAATCGTCGCTGAGCCGGTAGCTCGCCGGGAAGCGGATGCGGAGCGCGAGGTTCAGCCAGGACGAGGTGGCGATCACCAGGAAGCACCAGCCGAACGGCAGGGGCAGGCCGAGGCCGAACTGCGCCCCGACCACGGCGGCGCTCTGACCGGTGATGGCGAGCCAGCGCAGGCGGACGAACGTGTCGAGCCGCAGGTGTCGCGCGTCGCGGCCGAGGCCGCTGAGATCGGTGTCGGGCATGCGCTGCTTCGGTGCGTCGCCGGACGGGCCGCCTCGATCCGTCCGCTTGGCGGATCGTCTCCGCATGGCGCAGGAGCCCGGTCCCCGGCAAGCCGACCCGGACGAATCGTCGCTGTCTAGGGACCCTGGGTGTGGTCCGCGCGCTCTCCGCCAAACCGGGACTCGCTTCGGCGGAGAGCGCGCGGACGTCGTCCCGGCTAAGTCGCCGCGGCCGCGGGATGTTCCACCCCCGTCCAAGGTGGAGCATTATCGGCGCGATTCGGGTTGCAGGGAGCATGAGCCGCGCGGCGGGATGCCGGCGGCCGGACCGGACCGCGAGGTGACGATGCTGCTGGCCTACTCGATGTACGAGGGTGCCCGCGCCCTGATGGCGCCGGCCCGGGTCGCCGCCGATCTGACGCGCTACGGGCTGCAGATGCCCGGCAATCCCCTCGCCTACGGACCCTACGCCCGCGCGGTGAGCGCCGGCTGCGAGATGTTCGAGCGCGTCACCCGCCAGTACGGCAAGCCCGCCTTCGGGTTCGCCGAGACCCTGGTCGACGGCAACCCGGTCCCGGTCACCGAGCGGGTGGTCTGGGAGCGGCCGTTCTGCCGCCTGATCGCCTTCGACCGCGCCTTCCCGACACCCCCCGCGGAGGCGCAGCCGAAGCTGCTGATCGTCGCGCCGATGTCGGGGCACTACGCGACGCTGCTGCGCGGCACCGTGGAGGCGATGCTGCCGAACCACCGGGTGTTCGTCACCGACTGGACCGACGCCCGGATGGTGCCGCTGCTCGCCGGGCACTTCGACCTCCACGACTACGTCGACTATCTGCAGGAGATGTTCGCGGTCCTGGGGCCGGACCTGCACGTCATGGCCGTGTGCCAGCCGGCGGTGCCGGTGATCGCCGCGGTGGCGCTGATGGAGGCCGCCGACGAGCCCGCGGTGCCGACCTCGATGACCCTGATGGGCGGCCCGATCGACACGCGCCGCTCGCCCACCGCGGTGAACTGCCTCGCGCAGGAGCGCGGCCAGACCTGGTTCGAGCGCAACACGATCAGCCTCGTCCCGCCGATCTACCCGGGGGCGTGGCGCCGGGTCTATCCGGGCTTCCTGCAGCTGTCGGGCTTCATGGCGATGAACCTCGACCGCCACGTCACCGCCCATTCGGACATGTTCGATCATCTGGTGAAGGGCGACGGGGACTCTGCCGAGAAGCACCGGGAGTTCTACGACGAGTACCTCGCGGTGATGGATCTGACCGCCGAGTACTACCTGCAGACCGTGCAGACCGTGTTCGTGGACCACGCCCTGCCGAAGGGCCGCATGACCCACCGGGGCCTGCCGGTCGACCTGGGGGCGATCCGCCGCTGCGCGATCCTGGCGGTCGAGGGCGAGAACGACGACATCTCGGGCGTCGGCCAGACCAAGGCGGCGCTGGACCTGACGCCGAACCTGCCGGAGGCGCGCAAGGCCTACCACCTCCAGGCCGGCGTCGGCCATTACGGCGTGTTCAACGGCTCCCGCTACCGGTCGGTGATCGCCCCCCGCATCGCCGCCTTCATCCGCACCATGCAGGCGGCCCCGGGGGCCCGGGGCGGCCACCTGCGCCAAGTGAGCTGAGACGGCTTCCGGTCGAGGATCCCGGCACCGCCGTCCCGGCGGGCGGAGCGCGGCAATCCCGGGGCGCCGCCTCCGCCGAAGGGGCCCGGCCCGGGGTCGCCGCGCCCGTGACGACGGCGCGGGGCGCGTCGACCGGAGCCCCCGGACGGAACCGCCTCACGCCGCCAGGGCCAGCCCCTCGTCCTCGTCGGATTCCGCCGCCATGAACTGGGCCCGGGCGAGCTCGGCGAAGCGGCCGCCCTCGGCCACCAGCTGGTCGAAGGTGCCGGCCTCCACGATCCGGCCCTCGTCGAACACCAGGATGCGGTCGGCGTCGCGGATCGTGGCGAGGCGGTGGGCGATCACGAAGGTGGTCCGCCCCTCCATCACGGTCTCCAGCGCGCCCTGGAGCTTGCGCTCGGTGGCGGCGTCCAGCGCCGAGGTCGCCTCGTCGAGGATCAGGATCGGCGGGTTCTTCAGGAGCGCCCGGGCGATCGAGAGCCGCTGGCGCTCGCCCCCCGACAGGGACCGGCCGCGCTCGCCGATCACCGTGTCGAGCCCGTCGGGCTGGCGCGCCATGAAGGCGCTGGCCTGGGCGCGCTCCAGCGCGTCGAGCATCTCGGCATCGGTGGCGTCGGGGCAGCCGACCTGGAGGTTCTCGCGGATCGAGCGGGCGAACAGCATCGGCTCCTGGAACACCACGCCGATGTTGTGGCGCAGGCTCGAGAGGCCGACGTCGCGGATGTCCATCCCGTCGATGCGGATCGACCCGGAGGCCGGATCGAAGCTGCGGTGCAGCAGGCCGAGCGTCGTCGACTTGCCCGAGCCGGTGGTGCCGACCAGCGCGATCGTCTCGCCGGGCCGCGCCGAGAACGAGACGCCGTCGAGCGCCCGCCGGCGGCCATCGTACGAGAAGGCGACGTCCTCGAAGGTGACCTCGCCCTCGAAGCGCGCGACCTGCCGGGCATGCGGCCGGTCGGCCACCGCCGGGACGGTGTCGTAGATCTCGAAGAACTCGGCGATCTTGGGCGCCTGCTGGAACAGGCCGTTGACGAAGCCGACCACGTGGTCGAGGCGCGCCACGAAGGCGGTGGCGAGGCTCATGAAGGCCACGACCTCGCCCACCGTGGTGGTGCCGGCCTGGTAGAGCCAGATGCCGGTGACGAAGATCGCCGTCATCGTGATGGTCGCCGACGCCCGGGTCGCCACGTTGGCGAGCGCCCACCAGGACAGGACCGGGATCTGCGCGGCGAGCAGGTTGGTGATAATGCCGCGCATCGCGTCCTTCTCGGCCTTGGCGCGGGTGAAGGACTGGATCACCGCGACGTTGCCGAGGGCGTCGGACGCATGGGCGGCGAGCCCCGAATTGAACTCCTCGACCTGCCCCTGGAGGGTCTCGGTCCGGCGCATCACGAAGATGGTGAGCGCCGTGAAGGCCAGCACCAGCACCACCAGGATCGAGCCGAGCTGCCAGTTGATGAACAGCGTCATCGGCAGGAGCACGCCGAGCGACACCAGCGCCACGAGGTGGTCGCGGAAGAAGCCGAGCCACAGCCAGGCCATGCCGTTGGTGCCCTCCAGCATCGCCTTCAGGACCCGGCCCGAATGGTTGGCCGAGTGGAAGGCCAGCGGCAGGTCGAGCACGTGCTCGAAGTAGCTCGCCATCGACGACAGGCGGTTGCGGTGGGCCAGCCGGTCGGCGTGGAGCGCGATGAACACGCCCGCCGCGATGGTGAAGAAGCCGAACGCCACCCAGGCGGCGAGCAGGGGCAGCATGGTGCCCATGGCGTCGCCGCCGCGCTTGAGGTGGGTCAGCTGGTCGATGATGCGGCCCATCAGCAGCGGCTCGGCGAAGGCCGCCACCGCCAGCACGAGGTTGGTGGCGGCCAGACCGATGGCCAGCCGCCGTTCCGCCTTCAGGAAACCCAGGACCCGCCCGTACAGACGAACCATCACCACCGCTCCGCCACCCTCGCGCGGCCCGTGTGACCCGGGTCCTGCGCCTCGACCTGAGGGTTCCGCGCGGCCGGCACCCGCGCCGATTCCCCGCAAACCCCTCGTACGACAGGGCTATGCCAGGCTTTGCCTGAACGCGCGATGACGGGCCGACACAGGGTCGAAATGACCTTCTTTACCGTTCGTTCAGCAAGGTTTCCTAACCCTGTGGACTACCCGGCCGTTTTCCATCCCGGGTTCCGGTTTTCCTGAACGATTCGGCATCGGGCCCCCGCCTCATGGATCTCGCAACCGCACTCGGCCTGCTCTCGGGCCTCGGCGTCGTGGTCGGGCTGATCATGCTCGACGGCGGTCATTTCGGCGCCTACCTGTCCGAGCACGCCGTGGTGGTGGTGTTCGGCGGTGCCACCGCGGCCACGATGATCCGCTTCCCGTTCTCGGTGATCATGCACGGCCTGCCCATGGGCCTGCGCTTCGCCTTCATGATGCGCTCGGTGAAGCCCCAGGAGCTGATCGAGGAGATCACCAAGATCGCCGACGTGGTCCGCAAGTCGGGCCCGATGGCGCTGGAGAACATGGAGATCTCCGACCCGTTCCTGGCCCAGGGCGCGCGCTACATCGCCGACGGCTACGACCGCGAGTTCATCCGCGACACGATGGAGCGGGACCGCGATAACTTCCTGATGCATCTCGACGAGGGCTCGAAGGTCTACCGGGCCTACGGCGACTGCGCCCCGGCCTGGGGCATGATCGGCACCATCCTCGGCATGGTGGCGATGTTCGCCAACATGTCCGACCCCTCGAAGCTCGGCCCCGCCATGGCGACCGCCCTGCTCGCCACCCTGTACGGCGCCGTGATCGCCAACCTGATCACCCTGCCGCTCGCCGACAAGCTGCACGTCAAGCTCGAGGAGGAGGACGTCTCGCGCTCGCTGATCATCGACGGCATCCTGATGATCCGGGACCAGAAGAGCCCGACCCTCGTGCGCGAGATGCTGGTCGCCTACCTGCCGCACAACCACCGCGAGGCGCTGCTGGAACAGGCCGCCTGAGATGGCCAAGAAGAAGCGCGGCGGCGCGCATGGCGGCCACGGCTGGTTCGTCACCTTCGCCGACCTGATGGCCCTGCTGATGAGCTTCTTCGTGATGGTCGCGGCGTATTCGACGCAGGATCAGAAGAAGATGCAGATGGTGGCGGGCTCCATGCGCGACGCCTTCGGCGTCAACAAGGAGTCGAAGTTCGCCGGCATCATCGAGACCGATGGTCTGCCGGCGGCCGACCACGTCAAGTACCTGCGCGACATCCCCCCCGAGCAGGCCACCGACCGCACCACGCCGCCGCGGCTCAACAAGAGCAGCGAGTTCGGCCTGACCGACACCGGCGAGCCGGAGAATTTCGGCCTCGCGGCGGCCTCCCTGCGGCAGGCGCTGCAGAGCCTGCCGGATTTCGCCGAATTGTCGAAGAACGTGGTGATCGCCCGGACCGAGCAGGGTCTCGACGTGTCGATCGTCGATCAGGACGGGCGCTCGATGTTCCCGGAGGGCTCGACCCGACCCAACGAGCGCACGCGGCGGCTCCTGGAGAAGCTCGGCCCGGCGCTCCGCCAGATGCCGAACCGCATCGCCATCACGGGCTACACCGCGACGGACCGGCCCGGGCAGCGCCCGGCGGCGCCCCCCTGGGAACTCTCCGCGGGACGCGCCGTCACCGTCCGGGAGGTCCTGGCCGGCTCGGGCGTGCCCGACGACCGGTTCGCCTCGGTCTCCGGGAAGGCCGATACCGAGCCGATGTTCCCCGACAACCCCTACATGCCGGCCAATCGGCGCGTGACGGTGACGCTGCTCAAGGAGGCGCCGCCGGTGCCGAACGTGAAGGGCCTGCCGTGAGGGCACGCGCCCTGCGCCTCACCCGACCGCCTGCAGCCCCCCCTCGAAATCCTTCCGCCGGGCGTCGGTGACCTTGCCGTCGGTGAGCTTGCCGTCGATGCCCTTGCCGTCGACCTCCTCGGCCGGCCCGGAGACCGCGACGACATCCCCGTGGGCGTTCCGGTCGTTCAAGCGGCAATTGATGACGTCCCAGATCTGCCGCAGCCGGCGGACATGGAGATCGTCCCGGATGTAGCTCAGCATGGCGTCGAGCTCGAAGCGCTCGTCCAGCCGCACCTCGCTGTTGCCGTCCGCCCTGTCCACGCTCTCCGACGAGACGCGGATGTCGCCCTCGAAGCTTCCGGCGTCCTCCAGCAAGACGGCCGTGACCCTTTGGGCGACATAGGGATTCCGGATGCACCGCTCGAGATCGAATATGGTGCGGATGCTCAGTCTCCTCAGCGCCAGGACCTTGGACGGCCCGACCGCGAGGATCAGCTGCGCCTGGGCGACCCAGTCGATCACCTCGTAGAGGCCGTAGGGAGTCTCGACGAAGATCTGGATGGGGTTCATCGTCGCGAGATTCTGCACATCCTGAATCTCGAACTCCCCGAGCCGCAGCTTCATGAACGGGTCGATGCCCAGGATCATGTCGAGGGGCAGTTCCTCCTGCAGCCTCTTGCTCTCCTCCGCGACCCGCCGCAGCCGGATCCAGGGGAATTTCGCCACCAGCGCCCGGATGAACAGATCGGGGACGAGGCCGATCACGAATGCCATCGCGATGGCGAGATTCGCCCCCAGTTCGCCCAAGCGCTTGAGATCGAACAGATGCGCGTGCCACACGGCCGCGCTCACCGACAGCGCCAGGAGGAGATGGAACACGGCATGGAAGAACGAGATCGGCGAGAGATCGAAATTCGAGATCCGCCGGATGAGATACTGGATGGTATAAATATAACCGGCAATGAAACTGTACGCTAACGATCCGATGATCGTATTCTGGGGATCGGTGAAATAATTTTCCCGCAGGCTGAGCGAGCTGCCGTCCCGCTGGTGGAACCCCATGCTGAAGCAGATGCAACAGATCAGCACGTAGGTCACCACCGGAAACAGGTAGAAGATGAACGATTGCGGATTCTCGTCGCCATCCTCTCGCTTGGGCTTGGCTTCCGGGTCGTATTTGTATTTCACCAGCTCGAAAGACGGAAGTATGATCTTCCGACCGTCGACCGTGGCGAAGCTGAAGAGCCGCTCCAGATCGACCACGATCTCCCGTCGACTGAGCCTGATGTTCCTGCGGCCGACGAAGATCCCGATCGGGACCATGAGACTCAGCAGGAAAATGACGATGAGAAGGAATTCAAGTTCTGCGTGCTGAGAAATCAGATCACCGAACATCGGCAGGGATTCCTCGATGGGTGGATCGTTGTACTGATTCCACCGGCCCCGAGGCGGGTCAACATCCCTTTGGAGGATGCCAATATGGACTTTTGACGTTTGGATCTTTCGATCGCCTGCGATGGACTTCCCCGCGCGTGACGACGCGGCGCGTGTCCGGCGCAGGGGCCGGTCGGTTCGGCGTCGGACCAGCCGGCCTCGGCGGGGAGAGTGCGCGGCGTCGATGATCCGACCCGCGGCCTCGACCCTCGGGCGTCATCGCCGGGTCGTCGAGACGCCCTCGCCCGCCCGGCCGCGAACCCCGTTCACCCGCGACCGGATCGAACCGTTCTGCCCGGCGCGCCCCGTGCCGGACATCGCGCGGGGTTCCGATCGCCCCCTGTCGGCGCGAGGGCGCCGGCAGGGGGCGAGGCCGGTTTCAGAAGGTGACGCCGCTCTTCACGCCGAAGACGACCACGTCCTCGCGCCGGTTGATGCCGCCGGGGCGGTTCACGAACTGGATGTTCGGACGGATCACCACGTCCGGCGTCAGAGCGAGGCTGTAGAACACCTCCAGCACGCGCTCGTAGCCGGGGATCGGCTGGTAGGTGCCGCCGAAGGCGTTCGCCGCCGCAATGCCCCGCGCGGCCGCGGAACTGGCATGCGACTGGCCGATCGCGACGCCGATCCAATCGGAGGGGCGGGCATCCCAGAAGCCCTTGTAGACGAGGCCCAGCGTCTCCTGCTCGTCGAGGGGCGACGTGCGCGGATCCGCGAAGGTCACCCGGAGGAAGGCGGACAGGTTGCGGGTGGGCTCGTCGGGGTTCGGCCGGTAGAGTTCCTGCACCGCCACGCCGTAGACGCCGCTGCGCTCCTGATGGCCGAGGGGGAGCCCGCCGTACAGGCTGAGGGGGAGCCGCGCGGTGTTGTAGTAGAGGTCGGGTCCGCCCGCCGTCTGGTACCAGCCGCCGACCGTGTAGCTGCCCCGGTAGTTGAACGGGCCGAAGGTCGGGAACACGGCGCCTTCGAGGATCGCCAGGGCGCCGGTCGCCCCGGTCGGGTCGAAGTTGAACCCGTCATCGAGATCGCGCCGGTTCACTTGGTAGACGCCGGCCTGGATGTATCCGGTCTCCAAGTTTCCGAGCCGCAGACGCGCCGCATATTGTGAGATCGGCCAGTTGTACCAGTAGTTCCCGACGAGGTTGCCCGGCTGGTTGCCGCAGAAGGTCAGGTTCTGGAACTCGCAGGCGAAGCCGGCGAAATCGGACCCGACCGGCATGCGTCCGAACTTGAGATCGACGTACCGGCCGAATTGCTGGTCGTACGACAGCGTGGTCAGGCGGGGAATGTTGCCCCGGCCGTAGACTTCCTCCGTCTGCTGAAGGAGGCCGAGATGCGCGTCGATCGGCAGGCTGCGCCCGAAGCGCTGGGTGAAGACGAAGTTCATGGTGCCGCCTTCGACACCCGCGAGCTGATCCATGTCGGCCGCGCCCTTGAGGACGAACTGCCCGCTGCCCCGCAGCTGCTGGCGCGTTCCACCCTGGAGATTGGTGCCGACCTCGTAATCGACGCCGGCATCGACACGGATGCCGGCCCGGAAGAGGTCGTCGCGCAGGCCGCCGAGATTGCCGAACAGCCCCCATTTCGGCGCGGCGGCGCGGGTGTCGAGGCTGCCGCCGGGGGCGAGGTTGGGGTTGGTCGCCGTCGCCGGCCGGGCCAGCGGGAGCCCCGCGACGGGCGGGCGGCGCGCGGGCCGGGCACGGCGCGCGCGGACCGGCCGTGCCAGTCCCTCGGGCACGTTCGTCACGGCGGCGGGACCGGTGGGCTGCACCTCCTGCGCATGAAGGCCGGGCGTCCAGAGGAGCCCGTGCGCGACGACGGCGCCGAGCATCAGCGCCCTGCCTCTGCCGAACGTAAGAGTTTCATTGATCATGGTCTTCCCCCAGCCTCTGAAATGCAATTTTGGCTTTTATTCTTTGTCTTCGTCTGACATTGTTATTATTATAGGTATAAATTCAGACACGAGGCCGAGAATGGCCTACGCTCCCGATCTTTAGACCGGTCACGTCGTGCTTGACGGAATCAATGCCTCAGATTGTCTTAGCGTATGCTGCGACGTCGAGCCAAACAGCTAGAAGAAGAATCGTTCCTTTGACGATCATCTGCCAGTAACTGTCGAGGCTGAGCATCGACATGCCGTTGTCAAGGCTCGCCATCAGGAGGGCGCCGACCAGGGCCCCCACGACGGTGCCCGCCCCGCCCCGCATGGGGGTGCCGCCGATCACGCAGGACGCGATGGCGTCGAGTTCCTGCAGGCTGCCGGCCGAGGGGGATCCGGCCGCGAGACGCGCGGTCGTGGCGGCGCGGTCGGCCTCCGACAGGCCCTTGCGGGCCGAGGTCGCCGCCGCCGAACAGACCCGTCCAGACGCAGCCCTCCGCGTCGACCGTCAGGCCGTCCGGGTATCCGGCGCCGTCCTCGATCCGGGCGAAGGGGGTCGGTTCCCCGGCCGGCTCTCCGCCGGCCAGGGGAACCCGCCAGATCGTGCGGCCGAGGGTGTCGGCGTGGTGGAGGATCGCCCCGTCCGGCGAGAAGGCCGGGCCGTTGGTGATCGTCACCGCCGGCAGGCCGCTGTCGGCGGCGCCCGCCCCGCCGAACCGGTAGAGGCGGCCGGTCGGGGCGCGTTCGGCATCGTCCATGGTGCCGAACCACAGGCTGCCGTCCGGGTGGACGGCCGCGTCGTTCAGGCGGTTCCCGGGCAGGTGCGGCTCGGGGTCGTGCAGGGCGGCGAACAGGCCGCCCTCCGGGTCGAAGCGGTGCAGGCCGGACTGGAGGCCCGCCACCAGCGAGCGGTCATGGGCGGGCAGTACCCATCCGGGCTGGTCCGGCGCGTCCCAGCTCCGCAGCGCCCCGGCCTCGGGATCGTAGCGGTGCAGGCGCCGCGCCTTGATGTCGGTGAACCACAGGGCGCGCGCGTGCGGCAGCCAGACCGGTCCCTCCCCGAGGATCGCCTGCACGGCGTGGACGTGATCGGGCCGGATCGCCAGGGTTGGGATCGCCAGGTTTGGGATCGCCAGGGCTCAGCGCCAGCCCGCATCGATGAAGTAGCTGTGCCCGGTGCACATCCGGGCGTCGTCCGAGGCCAGGAACAGGACCAGGGCGGCGACGTCCGCCGGCTGGATCCGCCCGTCGAGGCACTGGGCCGCCACGATCTCGGCCGCCCCCTCCGGGGTGTACCAGCGCTCCTGCCGCGGCGTCTGGACGTTGCCCGGAACGACCGTGGCGACGCGGATGCCGTCCCGGCCGAGGTCCCGGGCGAGCGCCCGCGTCAGACCCTCGATCCCGGCCTTGGCCACTTGGTAGATCGGCATGTCCCGCGAGCCGAGATGCCAGCTGATCGATCCGAAATTGAGGATCACCCCGCCGCCGGCCCGCCGCATGGACGGCACCGCCGCCTGCGCGGCGAAGAACATGTGGCGCAGGTTCACCGCCATGCGCGCGTCCCAATAGGCCGGCGTCACCTCGTCGATCCTGTGGCGGTCGTCGTTGCCGGCATTGTTGACGAGGACGTCGATGCCCCCCAGCGCCGCCTCGGTCTCGGCCACCAGGGCGCGGACGGCCTCCACGTCGGTCAGGTCGCAGCGCCGGTAGAGCGGCGGATGCACCGCGTCGCCTTCGAGCCGCGCGACCAGCTCGGCGGCCGCGTCGTCGGCGATGTCGCAGAACGCGACCCGCGCCCCCTGGGCGACGAAGGCCTCGACCAAGCCCTCGCCGATGCCGGAGGCACCGCCGGTCACCAGCACCCGCCGGGACCGGAGGCTCGGGTAGATCGCACGCGTGGAGGGGGACGACGACACGGATACGGGCTCCGGGACTCAGGATCAGCGGGTGGCGGCGCGGGCGAGCAGCGGCACGATCTCCGGCTCGGGGCTGTCCCCGGTTTTAGCCGAGCGGATGCCGATCCGGGTGCCTCGGCCGACGGGCGAGGGCACGGGCGACGTGCTGAAGATCACCGCGTCCGGCCCGATGGCGGCCTCGATGTCCCGGGACCGCAGGCCGTCCTCCATGAGGCCGCGCTCCGGCGCGGCGGCCTCCCCTGTGCCCGGGACGACCGCCCGCCGGCTCGCCCCGATCCGCGCCCGGACAGTGGCCGCCGGATCGCCGTTCGCGCGCTGCTGGTTGACACGCGCGCGGGCGTAGGCCGCGAAGGTCACGCCGGAGGCCGTCACCGGGGCCGAAGGCGGTGGGCCCCGCCGCGGCTTCGTCGTGGACGCGGCCGAGGAACAAGCCCGCGCGCCGGTCCGTCGGCAATGCGTGCGCCGCCGCGAAAGCCATGCGCGCCGCTCCCCTCGGTCCCGGCGGAGACTCAGCGGCCCCCACTCGTCTGATAGCGCTAACATAAACCGGCGTTCCAAGATCTTGTCAAGATCCGGCGCGGGAGGAAGGCCGCACGCCGAAGTGAAGCGAAGCAAGCCCGCGCGGACGCCCAGTCAGCGCGGCGGCGCGTCCGAGAAGCGGCGGACCAGCGCGTGGTCGAGGACAATATGCGCGCGGTCCGGATCCTGTCCGGCGCGACGGGCGCGGGCTGCTTTCATGAGCAGGACCATCGCCGCGTGGGACATCTCACGGATGGGCTGGCGGATCGTCGTGAGTTCCGGCCAGATGGTGGTGGCGATGGCCGTGTCGTCGAAGCCGCAGACCGTGAGATCCTCCGGGACGGCGAGCCCCCGGCGCAAAGCCACGGCGACGGTGGCGGCGGCCATGTCGTCGTTGCTCGCGAAGATGGCGGTGGGCGGTGCGGGGCCGGTCAGCAGCCGTTCCGCCGCCTCCAGCCCCGAGCGGTAGGTGAACAGGCCCGGCGCGACGAGGCCGGGATCGAAGGTGAGGGCCGCCCGCTCCAGCCCGTCGCGGTAGCCGAGGAAGCGGCGCTCGCTCGCGGTCTGGTCGGGATTGCCCCGGATGAAGCCGATGCGCCGATGGCCCAGCGCCGCGATATGCGCCGTCATGGTGAGGGCCGCCGCGTATCCGTCGATGCTGACCGCCCCGATCGCGGTCTCGGCCTCCCAGGTGCCGACACGGACCGCCGGCAGGCCCGTGGCGACCACCGCGGCGAGCACCGATTCCGAATCGCAGAGGGGCGGCGGCAGGAGCAGCCCGTCGATCCCGCTCGCGAGGAAGCGGGCCGCGACGTCGCCCTCCTTCTGTCCAAGCTCGCAGATCTCGACCAGAAGCTGCGCCTGCGCCTGGCTCGCCGCCCCGAGGCATCCGACCAGGAACTCGCTGAGGTAGGCGGCACTCGGGTTGCTGTAGAGCAGGCCGATGCGGATCTGGCTGACGCCCGCCAGGATCTGGGCGGAGATGTTCGGCTTGTAGTTCAGGGCGGCGATGGCCCGCTCCACCGCCTCGCGGGTGCCGGCGCGGACCTTCTCGTCCCCGTTGACGACCCGGGACACCGTCATCGCCGAGACGCCGGCCTCGCGCGCCACGTCGCTGACTGTCGGGACCCCGGTGTGCCGCCGCGTCGAACCCTTTCCGGCTCTGCTATCGGGGGGCGACAAAACCGGTTTCAATCCTTGTCCCTGCCCCAGGCCGGTCCGGAGGGGCGCCCGCCGAAGCCGACACGGCGCCGGTTTCATCTGAGCACGAACGGAGTCTCGAGGCGAGGGCGTGCCGCGCCCGCACGGCATCGGCACGACGCCGGTCGGACAGGTCTGCGCACCGTCGCAGCCGCGTGACCGCGCCGGCCGCGTGACGGCGCTCGACTGGTCCGGGCATGTCTCTAGCGGGCCGTCAGCAGCGCCCAGTAGACCTTGTACTTCGTGCCCGGCGCGTAGGCCGTGGCGATGCCCATCTTCGTCGCCCGGGGATCGGTCATCGTGGCGTCGTGCGGCGGGCTCTCCCGCCAGCCGGAGAACGCCTCGGCCAGGGTGTGGTAGCCGGCCGACAGGTTGGCGTTCACCTCCGCGTAGCCGAGCCGCGCCACCGCGGCCTTCACGGTCTGGGCCCGGCTCGGCCGGTCGGCCAGCGCCATCGCGGCGGCCTCGGCCTCCGCGAGCCGCTGCAATTCGGGATCGACCGCGAGGGGCGCGGCGCCGCGGTTGCGGCGATAGGCCGAGATCATGTCGCGGGCCGCGTCCACGTCGATATGGGCGCTGTTGCTGGCGAGCGGCAGGTAGATGCTCGGCAGCGCGGCGGTCGTCGGCGCCTCGGCGGCGCAGGATCCGAGAAGGGCCAGCGCGGGGAGCCAGGCCGTCCGCCGGAGAAGCCGTCTCGTGTGTCGTGCGCCCACGTGATCCTGGTCCCCGCCTCCGCAACCGGCTCGGATGCCGGAGCCATATAGGCGCGCTCCGGCCAAACCACATCGGGCCCTCAGCCGCCCGCGCTCCGTAGGCCGCGGTCGCGCGGCGCCGGGGCCGTGTCTGCGCCCTCCGGGGCCGGCGCCGCCAGCCCGAACCGGCTGGCGATCTCGCCCATGGCGCTCTGCATCGCGTCGAGCCCCTGCACGGTCACGATGCTGGCGCCGGGCCCGAGGGGCGGGATGAAGCCCGCCTCCGACAGGGTCGAGAACACGGAGAAGTTCAGGTCGGTCAGCACCTTCTGGCCGAGGCTCACGTCCACGATCCAGACCAGCAGCTCGAATTCCAGGAACGGGTCGCCGATCTTCTTGAACACCACCCGGGGTGCGGGATCCTTGAGCACGTCGGCATGGCCCTGCGCGCAGGCCGTGATCATCTCGGCGGCCCGCACGGGGTCCTGGTTGCGCAGCACGCTGACCGTGATGCTGACCCGCCCCGAGCGGTCGCCCCGCACGCGGTTCTTCACCACGCCGGAGATCAGGTTCGAGTTCGGCACGATCACCGCCGAGCGGTCGAAGGTCTGGATCTCCGTGGAGCGCACCGAGATCCGCTTCACGATCCCCTCGGAATCGCCGATCACCACCTGGTCGCCGACCCGGATCGGGCGCTCCCACAGGAGCAGCAGGCCGGAGACGAAGTTGTTGACGATCGACTGCAGGCCGAAGCCGATGCCCACCGACAGGGCGCCGGCCACCAGGGTGAGCTTCTCGAGGCTCAGGCCGAGATACGAGAAGGCCAGCGCGAGCGCGAGCAGGAAGCCGCAATAGCCCGCCACCGTGGTGATCGAGTTGCGCAGGCCCGCGTCGAGGTCGGTGGCCGGCAGGTAGGTGTTCTCCAGCCAGCGCTGCACGCCGCGGGTGATGAACACGCCGAGCACCAGGATGCCGATCCCGAAGGCGATGCTCGAGAGGGAGATCGTGACGTCGCCGACCTTGAAGCCGAAGAAGGCCTGCCGGACCGAGGAGACGATGTCGGTGGAGTCGAGGCCCCAGGGCGCCAGCACGAGGAGCGCGGCCACCAGGAACAGGACGACCCGGGTGCCGCCGGTCGCCAGGACCGAGATCTGGTTCAGCGAGCGCTTGCGCAGGCCGGTATTGGCCTGGAGCGTCGTGGCCAGCCGCGTCTCGTCGCTGAGCGCCCGGCCGATGAAGATGTCGACGCTCTGGACCAGCAGGTAGAGCAGCACCAGGACGCAGGCGGCCCAGATCAGCTGGTCGGTCAGGAAGGCCGCGAAGGCGACATAGCCCACGAGCGCGCCGAGGCCGATCACCGCCACCGCGGCCCAGCCGAGGAGCCGGGCCGGCCCTCCGATGCCCGTGGTGGTCTTGGTGGGCACGTAGGGGCCGAAGCAGGCCTCCTCCTCCTGCTCGGTATCGGCGAAGCGGTGGAGGCCGACCGCCAGGATCAGGGCGGTCGCCACGGCGCCGAGGCCCCGCGTGGCGATGGAGATCGGCAGGGCCGCCGAGATCCCGGAATTCAGCGCCTCCACGGACTTCACCACGGTGACCACCGTGGCGATGCCGACCGCGAGCCGCGTCAGGCGCGTGGCCGCCGCGTCGCTCACGGGGGCGGGGCGCCAGGCCGGCTTCTCGGGGCTGAGCAGACCGTCGCAGAGGGCCTCCACGAAGGCGATGAAGGCGAGCCCCCCGAGGATCGCGGCGGCCACCGGCAGGAGCCGGGACGGCAGGAGGTCGGTGGCGTCCAGCGCGTAGTAGACCGCGTAGGATCCGGCCACCGCCGGCACGGTGCCGAGCAGGATCACCCGCCAGGCGGCGAGCAGCATGGCCCGGCGCGACGGATCGGTCTTGGCGGCATCCCGGCGGGCCCCCCGGGGGGCGATGTTGCGCCGCCCGAAATACAGCGCGATCGAGATCCCGAAGGCGAGGCCCAGGAGCAGCAGGTTGGTGAGGCTGCCGTTGCGGGAGAACAGCAGGCCGATATCGGAGACCGCGCTCTGCAGGGCGCGCGTATCCCGCGGCACGTCGGCCATCACCTTGGTCCAGAGACCGGGCCCGGCCAGGGGCTGGGAGCGCTGGAACAGGTCGCGGGTGAAGGATTCGCGCCGACGGTTCGAGACCCGGTCGACGATCTGGTCGCCCTGGACCACCAGGGAGCGGGCGAGGCGCTGGGTCTCGTCGATCCGGGTGACGGCGGCCTCGCGCTCGACGCGCTGTTCGGCGACGTCGGCGCTCTCCTGGGCCTCCTTCGGCTTCGGCCCGAGCTGGGCCAGCCGCTCGCGCGCGGCCTCGAGGGGCGCGTCGAGACGCGTGACCAGGGCCCGGATCTCCTCGGTGACCGTGGCGGCGCTGTCGCGGATGGCGGTGAGGTCGGCCACCGTGAGGTCCGTGTGACCGAGCTGCTTCTCCCGGGCATCGAGCTCGGCCTTGGCGGCCTCGATCTTGGCCCGGACCTCCTTGAACTGCTCGGGGACGTCGGCCTGCGCCGGCGCCGGCTTGGTCGCCGCGGGCGCGTTCCCGGTCGGCTTGATCTCGGTCGGCTTGATCTCCGGGGCCTTCGCCTCCGCGGGCTTCCCGGCGCCGGGTTCGGGCTGTGCCTGGGCGAAGGCCGGCGCGGGTGCGGCCGCAGGGATTCCGAGCCCGAGCGCGGCGAGAACCGGCAGGAGAACCGGCATGAGAACCGGCAGGGGGAGCGGCAGGCGCGGACGGAGTCGCGCGGGCGTACGGGTCATGGGCAACCTTCTCGTCGGGTGCGCCGGAGGCACGGTCGACGTCCAGCATCGGCGAATCGGCGACGGCAGGGGACCGGGCGGGCCTCCCGGCGGCCGGGCGCTCTGGGCGAGCTTTAGGGCGAAACCGTGCTGCTGCCCACCCGTCGGCGGATTCCCGGGGCCGCCGGCCGGTCTGTGGGTGCGTCCCCGACGCCGGCGGGAAAAGCTTCACAAGGGTGTCACGCTGGGATTAGATGAACACCTGATGGACAGGGCCTTTTCGTCATTACGCGAAAGGGCACGGCCGGCGATCGTGCCGGCCCGGCCCGGCCGCGTTCCGGATGCTTCCGCCCCGACCGGCGCCCCTGCGCGCCGGCCCGCAGCTCTGTTGCTCTCTCCGCCTCTCCCCCCAGGCCGGCGTCCCGCACGCGGGCCCGCTCCGCATCGGCCCTCGGCCGGTTCGGGCGGGCCCGTGGGGCGTCCGCGTGGTCCCGCGCGTTATCCGCGTCAGAGTCAGTCCGAAGAGTCGCGCCGATGATGGATCTCCAAACCCTCGTCCTGAACGCGGATTATCGGCCGCTCTCGTATAATCCGCTCTCCCTCTGGTCCTGGAAGGACGCGTTCACCGCCCTGTTCCTCGACCGGGTCACCCTGGTGGCGAGCTACGACGTCGAGGCGCGCTCCCCGTCCCGGTCCCTGCGGGTGCCGAGCGTGGTGGCGCTGAAGAACTACGTGGCGCTGGCCCGCAGCCCGGCCTTCACGCGCTACAACATCTACCTGCGCGACGGGTTCAGCTGCCAGTATTGCGGCCTGCGGCTGCCCTCGGGCGGCCTGACCTTCGACCACGTGGTGCCGCGCTCCCGGGGCGGCCTGTCGAGCTGGGAGAACGTCGTGGCGGCCTGCTCGCCCTGCAACCTGCGCAAGGCCAACCGGACCCCGGACGAGGCCGACATGCCGCTGATGAACGCGCCCCGGCGGCCGACCCGCTACGAGCTGCACCACCGGCAGCCCGAGTTCGACCACCGCCAGTATCACCACACCTGGCTCGACTACCTGTACTGGGACAGCGAGCTGGAGAGCTGAGGACGGCGCGGGCGTCTCACCACGCCGGCTCGCGCCGGGGCGGCTCGTTGTACATCGGGACGTTGTGGTTGCGCGGCAGGTAGTCCCGGACGAGGATCGGTGGGGGGACGACGGGGACCGACCGCACCCGCACGATGCGGCGCACATGCGGATGACGGGCACCGCGCGTCTCGAAACCGGCGGCTGCCGGCCCGGAGACGAGGGTGAGACCGACGAGAAGGGCCGTGCGTGCCGTCAGGGACCACGGCGCTGTGAGACGGTCTGTCATGTCAGGGTCCGGCCGGCGCGGGAAAAAGGATCAGAACTTGACGGCCGCGCCACCGCGGATGGTGTTCAACTCGGCGCTGTGGCCGTTGAAGTCCTGGAACCGCACGTACTGATACTCGCCGCGCACCAGGATGTTGGACGTGATGGCGTATTCCAGGCCGAAGCCGAGCGCCGCGCCGCCGATGGTCTTGGTCCGGGCGTTGGCGGTCAGCAGGGTCGGGGCGTACGGGACGGTCTGGGCACCCTGACCGGCCGGGGTCGAGCGGACGAGCGGGAAGTTCTGATTGAAGCTCGCGTAGCCGTGATTGTAGACCGCCGCGGGCAGGCCGGTGGTCAGAGACTGGTTCGCCGTGTAGGTGGTGGCGCTGTAGCCGTAATTCTGGACCGCCACGGTGTCGTTGATCGTCGCGCGACCGATCGCGGCACCGGCGGTGACGTACGGAAGCAGGTTGCCGAACGCGTAGCCGGCCCGGGCTCTGATGCTGCCGTAATCGTCGATCCGCGTGTTTGACGAACCGCTCAGGCTCACCACCTCGGAGTTGCCTGCGGCGGTCGTCAAAATGCGGTTGATGCTGTTGGTCGACCAGCTGTTCTGAGTCGTGTGCGTGTAGTCGGCCTCGACGCCGAGGACGATATCGTCGAACTGGACATTGTACCCGGCAAAGGCACCGAAGCTTGCGTCGTGCGTGCGGGTACCGGGAAGCGACAGGAATTTCGAGACGCTGAACTCGTTCTCGATATCCCGGTAGCTGAAGTAGTTCGCGAGCGAGGATTGCATCGCGTCGCGTTGCGACAGGCCGCCGGACGTGTAGCCGCCGTGGCCGCCGACATACACGCCGCTCCAGTCGACCGTCGGGGTGGGGAGCGGATCGTAGTCGGCGCCGCGCAGGTAATCGTAGTCCAGGTCGGCGGCCCGCGCGGTGTTGGCGCCGCAGAAGCCGAGGAGGGCCAAGATCGGGAAGGTGACGGTACGCATCGGGATCGTCCTGGCACTGAGAAGCGGACGGCGGATCAAGCCTCGCTACAGTGATGGACCAGTAACCTTAATTGTCCGTTGCTGAAGGGCCATTTCCGCATTCCGGCCGCAACATTCCGGTTTCGGTGCGGATATTCCGGCAGGAAGACTGCTCTACGCCGCGCGTCCGGCAGCCCCGGAACGGGTCCACCGGAACGCGAAACGGCGCGGAGAAACTCCGCGCCGTCAGCCTCCGGGGTTGAACCCGATGGGTTTCGATCAGTACTTGCGCACCAGCGGGCCGGGGACCGGCTCGGGCATCAGCGGCGGCAGCGGGGCCGCGATCACGCCGCCGAGGTAGTAGCGCAGGCCGATCTTCACGTCGTGCGCCTCGATGTCCTTCACCTTGATCGCCTGCAGCGTCCCGGTGCAGCACGGCACGTAGCCGGTGCCGGTCTCGGCCTTGCCGAGGTTCAGGTAGCGGTAGGCCAGCTCGATCTTCAGCGCGTCGGTCACGTTGTAGGCGAGACCGGCATGGAGCGCCCAGGCGAAGCTGCCGCTGCTCTTGTCCTTGTAGAACTTGCTGCCGCTGTTGGTGTTGTAGACCGGGTTGCCGTTGGCGTCGTAGACGGGCGCGTAGTTGTAGGAGGGCGCGCCGCAGCCGCAGCCGTAGTTCGGGTTGCCGTAATCGTAGCCGTAGGTCGGGCTGGTGAACTGCTGATTGGTCGAGAAGGACGAGATGTGGTTGAAGGCGTAGCCGACGCCGCCGCCGATGAACGGCGTGATGCCGTACCACGTGCCGAGGTCGAAATACGCGTTGGCCAGCACCACCGCGGAGTCGAACTGGCCGCTCGACTTGTTGACCCCGTACGAGCCGAGGCCGTTGTCGAAGTCGGGACCGCGATAGTACTCGCTGCCGCGCAGGCCGGTGGAGTAGCGGTACTCACCGGTGATGTCGCCGCGGAAGAAGGGGGTGAACTGGTAGCCGACACCGACGCCCGCGAAGCCGCCGCCGCCCACGACGTTCCCGAAGGAGCGGTTGGCGTCCGGGTAACCGGTGTAGTCGTACGCCTCGCTGAACTTCGGACGGGTGTAGACGCTGGCGCCGACGTCGCCGCGCAGATACCAGCCGCCGCCGACCTCGATCGGGGGGGGCGGGGGCGGAGGGGGCGGCGGCAGCAGATCTGCGGCGGCGGCGAGGCAGGGCGCGCCGACGCTCGCCACGAGCGTCAGGCTACGCACCAAAGCGTTCAGCTTCGAGCGGGCCATAGGATTTCCTTTTGGACTCGTGAGCCGGACACGCCACGTGCGGGCTCGGGGGTACATGGTGAAGAATGGATGGAAGGTCTTAAATCCGACTTAACGTTAAATGTTATGCTTGCGCGTTTTCCGATTGACCGCAGAGACTGGCAAATAGCAAATATTTGCTTGTTTCCGTCGAACCGTGTTGTCACATTCCGGCACAACAACAGCAACGCGGGAGGCGCCTGCATGGACGGCCGGATCTCCACCCCGCCGACGGCCGGGCGCGGCGCGGCGGCATGAGGCGGATGCGGGCCATCCGGTCGTCCGGGATCATCGTGCGCGCACGGGGCCTCGGTCCGCCGGATGGATCGGGCTGAGGTTCCCGGTGCTCCCCGAGGACGTGCGCATCCTGGCGCTGATGCTGCCCGAGACGGTGGCGGGCGCCCACAGCGGCAACCCGGATTTCCGCGTCGGCGGCCGGGTGCTGGCGACCCTGTGGGTCGAGGAGGCGCGCGTGGTGCTGCGCCTCACGCCGGAGGATCAGGCGGCCCTGTGCGAGGCCGAGCCGGACCTGTTCACGCCCCTCGACGGGGCCTGGGGCCGGCGCGGCTGGACGAACCTCGACCTCGACAAGTGCGCGGAGGAGACCCTGCGGACCGCCCTGCTGGCGGCGTGGCGGACGACCGCGCCGCCGGAGCTGCGCGGCGCCTACGACGACAGGGCCTGAGCCCGCTCGCCGGGGGGCTGCGCGCCCCGGACCGCCTCAAGGTGTGGCGCGGGGCGTCCTCGAAAAGGCGCGCCCGCAGGCCGTCGGGGAGCCCGGCTTCAGGCCGCGGCTCGGGTCACCGCGTCGACGACGTCGTCCACCACCGCGTTGACGAGGCCGCGATCGTCGCCCTCGGCCATCACGCGGATCACCGGCTCGGTGCCGGACGGGCGGATCACCAGGCGGCCGGCATTGCCCAGCCGCTGGCGGGCGTGCTCGATGGCGCTGACGACGCTGTCCTGGCGGAGCGGCTCGCCGGTCCGGTAGCGGACGTTCTTGAGGATCTGCGGCAGCGGGTCGAAGCAGTGGCAGACCTCGCTCACCGGCCGCTCCTGGCGCTGCACCACGCTCAGGAGCTGGAGCGCCGCCACGAGGCCGTCGCCCGTGGTGGTGTAGTCCGACATGATGATGTGGCCGGACTGCTCGCCGCCGAGGTTGTAGCCGTGCTCGCGCATGTGCTCGAGGACGTAGCGGTCGCCCACCGCCGTGCGGGCCAGCGTCAGGCCGAGGCCGCCGAGATAGCGCTCCAGGCCGAGATTGGACATGATCGTGGCGACCAGTCCCGGCTGGGTGAGGCGCTCGTCCTCCTGCCAGGAGCGCGCCACCACCGCCATGAGCTGGTCGCCGTCGACCACGTGGCCCTTCTCGTCGACGATCAGCACCCGGTCGGCGTCGCCGTCCAGCGCGATGCCGATATCGGCCCGGCGCTCGCGCACCTTGGCGACCAGGGCCGCCGGGGCGGTGGAGCCGACGTCGCGGTTGATGTTGAACCCGTCCGGCTCGGTGCCGATGGCGATCACCTCGGCGCCGAGTTCCCACAGGGTCTCGGGGGCGACCTTGTAGGCGGCGCCGTTGGCGCAGTCGACGACGACCCGCAGGCCGTCGAGGGTCACGTGCCGCGGCAGGGTGCGCTTGGCGAACTCGATGTAGCGGGCATGCACGCTCTCGATGCGCTTGGCCCGGCCGAGGTCGTTCGACGCGGACAGGCGCTTGTGCATGTCGGCGTCGATCAGGCCCTCGATCTCGTGCTCGATCGCGTCGTTGAGCTTGAAGCCGTCGGGCCCGAACAGCTTGATGCCGTTGTCCTCGAACGGGTTGTGCGAGGCCGAGATCATCACGCCGAGATCGGCCCGCATGGAGCGGGTGAGCATCGCCACGGCGGGCGTCGGCACCGGGCCGAGCAGCAGCACGTCCATGCCCACCGAGGTGAAGCCCGCCACCAGGGCGGTCTCGATCATGTAGCCGGACAGCCGCGTGTCCTTGCCGATCACCACCCGGTGGCGGTGGTCGCCGCGCTGGAACACGAGGCCGGCGGCCTGCCCGACCTTGAGGGCGAGTTCGGGGGTGATCACCCCGTTGGCCCGGCCGCGGATGCCGTCGGTTCCGAAATACTTGCGCGCCATGACGTCTCCGATGCCGGGCCGCGGACCCGCTACAGCCTAGCAGAGAACCGGTTAGCAGATTGTCGAACCCGCCGGATGCTCACGGGCCGGCAGGATGGATCGGGTGCTCCGTGACAAAGGCGGTCGAAATGGGGCGTCCGGCGCGTTCCAGGAGCCGCGGCACCGCGGCCGAGACCAGCGCGAGGCCCGAGAGGGTCAGGAGGCCGAGGACGAGCCGGCGGAACGCCGCCTCGCTGACGCCCAGGTAGATCCGGGCGCCGAGGAAGGTCGGGACCAGCATCGCCGGCAGCACCACCGCCAGCATCGGCAGCGCGGCCCGGGTGACGAGCCCGGAGGCGAGATAGGTCACCATGGTCACGCTGAGCATCGCGAGGTTGAAGTTCTGGATCACCGACCGCTGCACGTCGCGCTCGTAGCGGCGCAGGGTGCACCAGAGGGTCGGCAGCACGCCGGTGAAGCCGCCGAGCCCGCCCATCAGGCCGCCGCCGAGTCCCACCGCGGCATCGGCGAGACGGCCTCCGGCCGTGATCCGCGGCAGGTTCCGGGCGAACAGCATGGCCGGGCACCAGACCATCAGCAGGAGGCCGAGGAGCGCCTTGAACGCGTCGGCGTCGAGCCGCGGCAGCAGGAGGATGCCGAGGGGGATGCCGGCGAGGCCGCCGAGCACGAAGGGCGCGAGGCGCGCCGGCTCGAACCCGCGCCGGACCGAGACCACCGCGACGAGCTGGCCCGTGAAGGCCCCGGAGACGGCCAGCACGGCCGCGAGCTGCGGATCGAGCACCCAGGCCCAGAACGACAGGGAGACGAGCCCGAAGGCGAAGCCCGACAGACCCTGCACGAAGCCGGCGACGACGGCGCCGAGGGCGACGACGAGATAGGTCGAGACCGGCATCGGGGCTTTTGGGTGCGCTGCGGCGATGGACCCTGTGTTTCCGATTCGGGCCGGCAGGCCGAGGTTCCGGCCGAGCTGCCGGCATCGGTTTGCCGACAGGGAGACAGGTTTGTCACAGGAGGCGCGACGCACGCCCTCCCCCTCTGCCGGGGAGGGGGAGCCACGTCGAACCCTGCAAATAGTATCGAGGCCTTTCGCGCATCCACCCACGAAAAAGGGCGCCTCGCGGCGCCCTTCTCATCGCATCGACCCGGGCTCACGCCTGCGGCTGCGGCTCCAGGCCGCCGTCGCTCTCCTTCGGGCGGCCGCGGCCCGCCGAGGGGACCGAGGAGCCCCGGGCCGGGGTCGGCGGCACGTCGCCGCCGTCGCGGATCGGGGGCTGGCCGCGCAGGAGGTTGCGGATCTCCTCGCCCGAGAGGGTCTCGTATTCCAGGAGACCCTGAGCGAGGGCCTCCAGGTCGTCCTTGTGCTCGGCCAGGATGCGGCGCGCCTCCTCCAGGCCGGTCTCGACCAAGCGGCGCACCTCGGCGTCGATCTTCTGGGCGGTCGACTCGGAGACCGATTGCTGCCGGCCCATCGACATGCCGAGGAAGACCTCGTCGTTGTTGTCGCCATACGCGACGGTGCCGAGTTCCGGCGAGAAGCCCCAGCGGGTCACCATCATCTTGGCCAGCCGCGTCGCCTGCTCGATGTCCGACTGGGCGCCCGAGGTCACCTTGTCCCGGCCGAAGGTCATCTCCTCGGCGATGCGGCCGCCCATCATGATCGCCAGCCGCGAGGTCATCTGCTCGAAGCTCATGGAGAGCTTGTCGCGCTCGGGCAGCTGCATGACCATGCCGAGCGCCCGGCCGCGGGGGATGATGGTCGCCTTGTGCACCGGGTCGGTGGCCGGGACGTTGAAGGCCACGATGGCGTGGCCGCCCTCGTGATAGGCGGTGAGCCGCTTCTCGTCCTCGGTCATCACCAGGGTGCGCCGCTCGGCGCCCATCATGACCTTGTCCTTGGCGTCCTCGAACTCGTGCATCGTGACGATGCGCTTGCCCCGGCGGGCCGCCAGCAGCGCCGACTCGTTGACGAGGTTCATCAGGTCGGCGCCCGAGAAGCCCGGGGTGCCGCGTGCGATCACCTTGAGGTCGACATCCGGAGCCAGCGGCACCTTGCGGACGTGGACCCGCAGGATGCGCTCGCGGCCGGTGACGTCCGGGTTCGGCACCATGATCTGGCGGTCGAACCGGCCCGGCCGCAGCAGCGCCGGGTCGAGCACGTCGGGGCGGTTGGTCGCCGCGATGATGATGACGCCCTCGTTGGCCTCGAACCCGTCCATCTCCACGAGGAGCTGGTTCAGGGTCTGCTCGCGCTCGTCGTTGCCGCCGCCGAGGCCGGCGCCGCGGTGGCGGCCGACCGCGTCGATCTCGTCGATGAAGATGATGCAGGGCGCGTTCTTCTTGGCCTGCTCGAACATGTCGCGCACGCGGCTGGCGCCGACGCCCACGAACATCTCGACGAAGTCGGAGCCCGAGATCGTGAAGAACGGCACGTTGGCCTCGCCGGCCACCGCCCGGGCGATCAGGGTCTTACCGGTGCCGGGGGGGCCGACGAGCAGCACGCCGCGGGGGATCCGGCCGCCGAGGCGCTGGAATTTCTGCGGGTCGCGCAGGAATTCCACGATCTCCTGGAGATCTTCCTTGGCTTCCTCCACGCCCGCGACGTCGTCGAACGACACGCGCCCGTGGGCCTCGTTCAGGAGCTTCGCCTTCGACTTGCCGAAGCCCATGGCGCGGCCGGCGCCGGACTGCATCTGGCGCGAGAGGAAGATCCAGGCGCCGATGAAGACCAGGATCGGCAGCCAGCTCACGAGCAGCTGGATGAACCAGGGGGTGTTGTCGGACGGCGGCCGGGCGGTGATCTGCACGCCCTTGCCCTGGAGCTTGGAGACCAGGCTCGGATCGTTGGGCGCGTAGCTGGTGAAGTTGCCGCCGCCCACATAGGTGCCGGACACGTCCTGCCCGGAGATCACCACCGACTGGATCTTGCCGGCATCGGCGTCGTTGAGGAGCTGGCTGTAGGCGATCTCGCTGCCGCCGCCCCGGTGACCCGGGTTCTGGAACAGGGTGACGAGGGCCAGCACCAGCAGGAAGATGACGACCCACAAGGCAAAGTTGCGAAAATTCGGGTTCATCGATCAATCCCTGGCGTGTGCGACCCCCTGACGGACGCGTCGCTCGGCTCGTCCGGTCCATCCGTGCACACCTCGCCAATGTAAGCGGGGGGCCCTGCCTTGCCAAGTAATCGACGGCCCCCTGCGGCGAGGCGAGCATCCGCCGGCTGCCGCCGCGGCGGCGCCGGGGCGAAACTGACCCTGGCTGCGGCGTCGGTCGCCACCAGCATGCCGGCCAGCGTGCGCCGGATCGGCCGCCCCGTCCGCAGGGCCGGCAGCAGTGATTCGATCACCAGCGCCTCGAGCCGCTCCAGCCGACGCGGCGCGGCACCGGCCCGCGCCAGGGCGCGGTCGACGCAGCGCAGGGCCACGGCGTCCGGCAGGGCCGCGAGGGCACCGCCGTCGAGACGCAGGCCCCCGCCCCGCCCCGGCCCGGGCAGCAGCGCGGCCTCCAGGGCGTGCTCAGCGGCGGCCGCGAGCGCGGCCTCGTCGCGGGCCGCGCGCTCGGCGAGCCGCGCGAGGCGCGCGGGGGTCAGGCCCTCGCGCTCCAGGGCCGGCCAGGCCGCGCGCAGGCGGCCGCGGGCGAAGCGCGGGTCGGCGTTGCTGGGGTCGCGCAGGTACGGGATGCCGCGGGCCTCGCACCAGGCCGTCAGGATCGCCTTCGGCAGGTGCAGGAACGGCCGTCCGAGCACGATCCCGGGGGCGAGCACCCGCTCGGCCCGCATGCCGGCGAGCCCCGCGGTGCCGCTCCCGGCGGCGAGGCGCATCAGCACCGTCTCGGCCTGGTCGTCCCGGGTGTGCCCGGTGAGCACGAGGCCGGCGCCGATCGCCTCGGCGTGGGCGCAGAGCAGCGCGTAGCGGGCGGTGCGGGCGGCCTCCTGCAGGCCGCGGCCCGGCTTCGATCCCACCCAGCGTAGGGTCGCGTGCGGCAGGCCGAGGCGTGCGGCGGCGCGCCCGACGGCATCCGCCTCGGCGCCGGAGCCCGGCCGCAGGCCGTGATCGACGGTGGCGACCTGCGCCGTGCCGCCGAGGGCCGCGGCGGCCTGCATCAGGGCGCTCGAATCGGGACCGCCCGAGACGGCGAGCAGCACGGGGCCGGCGGAGCGGCCGAGCCAGGGGGCGAGGATAGGCAGGACCGGATCGTCCGGCGGCCCCGTCATGGCGTCGAGGGGCCCGCGGCCCTCCGCGGGTCCGGCGCGAAGCGCCGGGACTCCGGATCGTCCGGTCCGCTCAAGCGGCGCAGCGGGCGCGCTTCTGTTCGCGCGCCACGCCCTGGCGGACGCCCGCGCCGGCATTCGGGAACTTCCGGTCGAGTTCGGCGAGCGTGGCGCAGGCCTGCTCGCGGGCGCCCAGCGCGTTGAGGGTGACGCCGAGCTTCAGCATGGCGTCGGGCGCCTGGGCGGAGCGCGCGTAGTCGGTGGAGACCTTCAGGAACTGCTCGGCGGCCTCGCGGTTGCGGCCGCGGGCGAGGTAGCTCTCGCCCAGCCAGTAGGTCGCGCCGGCGACCCGGTTGTCGCGGGGATGCGACTGGATGAACTGGCGCAGGCCCATCTCGGCCTGCTCGTACTGCTTACCGCGGACCAGCTCCACGGCGGCGTCGTAATCCGCCGCGGGGTCGCCGGTCCGGGTGGCGGCGACGCTCTCGGACGGGCGCGCCGCCGGGATCGCCCCGGTTCGCGCCGGCGGCCGCAGGTCCACCGGCTCGTCGTAGCCGGGCGCGCCGGCATCCGCGTCCTCGTCGTCGATCGCGCCCCGGGGCAGGGTCTGCGGCCGGGCAGCGGCCTCGGCGGCGTCCCCGGCCTCGCCGGGGGGCACCGCCTCCCGGGGCGGCAGGGGCGCGGAGGGCTGCGTGCTGCCGAGCTGCATCGGCGCGCCGGGGGCGCCGGGGGCCTGCGACGGATCGAAGGCATCGCCGCGCTTGCCGGGGCGCCCGGCACCCGGATTGCCGCCGTTGACGGTGCCGGCCGGGCCCGGGGACGGAGCGGCCGAGGGCTTGCCGCCCTTGCCCTCGTTCAGCCGGAACTCGACGTCCTCCTGGAACTTGCGCAGCTGCTCCTTGAGCTGGCGGTTCTCGTACTGGAGGGTCTCGATCTGCCCGGCCATCGTCCGGGACTGGTTCTCGAGGCGCCCGAGGCGCACCACCAGTTCGGAGGCGTCCTGCGCGGCGGCCGGAGTGCCGAGGAGCGCGACGCCGAGGGCGGTGGCGAGCGCGAAGCGGGTGCGAAGGCGGGCGGTCATGAGGCGGCTGCGATCCGGTGTCGGCGCGAGGCCCTATCAGATGCGCCGATCAGCGGCAAAACTGCGGCGCGGTTCGCTCGGCCGGCTGCCCGGACCCGGCACGCCCCGCCCCTGCGGAGGGGAAGGGGCGCGGAGCCCGATGCGCGTGCCCTTCGACGGACGGGAGGCCGTTACGCCCCGGCGCCGCGATCGAGGACGATCACCGCCCGGCGGTTCTGCGACCAGCAGGAGATGTCGTTGCACACGGCCACCGGCCGCTCCTTGCCGTACGAGACGGTGCGCATCCGGCCCGCCGTGATGCCGCGGGTGGCGAGGTAGTCGTTCACCGCCTGGGCCCGGCGGGCGCCGAGGGAGAAGTTGTACTCGCGGGTGCCGCGCTCGTCGGCATGGCCCTCGATGATGAAGGTGTAGCGCGGATAGCGCTGCAGCCATGCGGCCTGCTTGTCGAGGGTCGCCGTCGCGGTGGGCGTCAGGTCGGTGGAGTCCGACTCGAAGAAGACCCGGTCGCCGATATTGACGACGAAGTCCTGGGCGCTGCCGGGGGTCGCGGCGCCGGCTCCGAACGCGGAGGCGTCGGCGAGGTCCTTGTCGTTGCTGCAGGCGCCGAGGCCGACGGCGGCGACGAGGGCGAGGCCGAGGGCGGCGGCGCGGAAGGGATGGGGCATGATCTTGAAAACTCCTCGCGCGGTGCCGAAGGCCGGCTGCGGGTCTTCGAGGCGGGTCCGCGAACTCCTGAACGCCGTCTGTAGGCGCGGATGGTTAAGCGACGGTTCCGCCGGGCGGTGCCGGGGCGTGGTGGCGGCCCGCCCTGGTCGATGGCGTGTGCTGTCGCACTCTGAATGCGGCGGCGGCGGGGCAGGGGCGGCCGGAGCGGCGATTTCGGCGACGCGGGTTGCGGCGCGGTCACACGGCCGCCCTGGGCGCGGTAACCGGTCGGGACGGATTTTAACGGTTCCTCAACCCTGACGACTTGTCATTCGCGGGCCGAAAGCCCGGATCCCCGTCATGCGCCCCGCCCAGAGCGTCCTCATCGTCGAGGACAGCTACCTGCTCCTCGAGATCATCGCGAGCCTGTGCGAGACGCACGGGATCCGGGTGATCGAGGCCTCCACGGGCGAGGCGGCGCTCACCCTCCTGCGCCTCCGGGGCGGCGAGATCGACTGGCTCTTCACCGACATCCATCTGCCCGGGCTGATCGACGGCTGGACCGTGGCCCACGCCTTCCGGGCGATCCACGCCGACCGGCCGGTGGTCTACACCTCGACGGAGGCCAACCGCCGGAACGGCGTGTCGGGCAGCCTGTTCCTGCGCAAGCCGTTCCAGGTGCAGGAGGTCAACCGGCTCGTGCGGACGATGGTCGAGGGTCCGGGCGCCCGCGACGCGACGCTCCGCGCGGCGTGCTGAGCGGCCTCACCCGGTCCGGAACAGGGCCACGATCTCCGGCGCGGCCAGCCAGGCCTCCACCCGCGGGCACGCGAGCGCGCCGGGCGTGCTCGCATCGTAGATGGAAAAGCTCGCCGCGATGAAGCCCGGCAGGTCGTAGAGCGTCGGGAAGTCGTCGCCCCGGGGCTTGGCCTTGAACAGGTACGAGCCGGTGAGCCCGAAATGCTCGGCGACCGGCGGGTAGATCGGCCAGACCACGTCCTGGGCCAGCTCGTCGCCGAGATAGTCCTCGATCTCCACGGGCTCCGGCGCCAGCCCGTTCTCCTGCAGCAGCCGCCGGGCGATGTCGCCGAGGACGTGGACCTTGGGATGGTTCATCAGGTGCATGAACGCGCCCCGGCGCGCCCAGCGGGTCACCTCGCGCTCCAGCCCGAAGCCCAGGGCGGCGGCGGCACCGACGAGCTCGCGCACCGCCGGGTCCCAGTGGTCGAGATAGCCCAGGCGGGCGAACACGTCCGCGCGGAACAGACCGGCGGTGCGGCCCGCGTCGAGGCCGAGCCGATGGGCGGTGAGGACGATCGCCGAATGGTACTGACCCATCGGCGACGGCGTGAGCTTCAGCGCGGCGAGGTCGGAGGCCTGGCCGACATAGACCATGTCGGGATGGAAGGCCGAGAACACGATCGACGGGAACAGCCTGAGCCGCGGGTCGGCGGCGCGCAGGGTGGCGACGTCGCCGCCGGGGATCAGCCCGGCCGGAAAAGCCTGCGAGAAGACGTGGTCGTGGGAGCGGAGCGTCCGGATCAGGCCGTCGACATGGCCGTGGTCGCGCTTCAGCGAGCCCATGGGCAGGTAGCGCACGGGACTGTTCGGCACGAGCAGGCGCATCGCCCGGGCGATGCCCCGGGCCTGGCAATTGCCCAGCACCGCGATGGTCGGCCCGTCGCGGGTCGTGGCGGCGCGCGCCCGGTTCCGCCATGGTGTCGCCCAGTTGGGCGCCCAACTGGACGGGGACAGGAACAACGCGCTGCGGGCGCGCCGGGGCAGATCGTTCAGGGCCACGTCGCGTGCCGGGGTCAGCGGACGGGTCAGCGGTCCCGAGGGCCGGCGCCGTCGTGAAGAGAAGGGTTCGAGGATGGCGTTGAATCCGTACACGGGTCTACCGGCCGAGCGATTCTGGCGCAAGGTCGTGACCAACGTGCCGCCCTTCGCGGTCAACCCGCACCCGAAGGACACCTTCCTGATCGG
This sequence comes from Methylobacterium sp. J-070, assembly GCF_022829385.1. Classification (GTDB taxonomy): domain Bacteria; phylum Pseudomonadota; class Alphaproteobacteria; order Rhizobiales; family Beijerinckiaceae; genus Methylobacterium. Next base: position 58,546 of record NZ_JAKSXX010000166.1, read on the forward strand.
GCCGACCGACAAGGTCGCCACCGGCGGCTCGTGCTTCGCCCAGCGGGTGGCCGAGGCGGTGCGCGGCGCCGGGTTCAACTACTACCTGACCGAGCCGCCGCTCCCCGGGATGAGCGCCGAGGAGGCCAATGCCCGCCAGTTCGGCACGTTCTCGGCCCGGTACGGCAACCTCTACTACACGCGCCAGTTCGTGCAGCTGTTCGACCGGGCCTACGGCCGGTTCGAGCCGGAGCTGAAGGCGTGGCTGCGGGACGACGGCCGCTACGTCGACCCGTTCCGCCCCACCGTCGAGCCGGCGGGCTTCGCCAGCGAGGCCGAGGTGGTGGCGGCCCGCGACGCGCACCTCGCCGAGGTGCGCCGCCTGTTCGAGACGCTGGACGTGTTCGTGCTGACCCTCGGCCTCACCGAGGGCTGGCGCTGGCGGGCCGACGGCGCCGCCCTGCCGCTCGCCCCCGGGGTCGCGGGGGGGACCTTCGATCCGGACCTGTACGAATGCGTCAACGCCGGCGCCGGCGAGGTGCTGGGCGACCTCAACGGCTTCCTCGACCGGCTCTGGAGCGTGAACCCGAAGGCGCGGGTGATCTTCACGGTCTCGCCGGTGCCGATGATCGCCACCTACATGGACCGGCACGTGATGGAGTCGAACAGCTACTCCAAGTCGGTGCTGCGGGTGGCGGCCGGCGAGGTGGTGGGCCGGGGCGACCCGCGGGCGGTCTATTTCCCCGCCTACGATATCGTCACCAGCAACGTGAATGCCGGGCGCTACTACAACGAGGACCAGCGCACCATCAACGACGCGGGCGTGCGCCACGTCATGCGGCTGTTCCTGTCGACCTTCGCGCGCGACCGCGCCGCCGCGGCCCCGGTCCACGCCCCCGTGGACCTCGCGGCCGAGTTCGAGGGCAATGCCGGCGTGATCTGCGACGAGGAGGAGATCGAGCGCAGCGTGGCGTGATCCGGCGCGGGCGAGCCATCGTGGGATCCACTTCGGTCGCTATCCGGATATCGCCCACACCGTCATCACGAGCGTAGCGAAGCGGCCCAAGGCAGCGCGCGGCTGGTCGGCGTGGCATTGTCCGGATGGCTTCGCTCCGCTCGCAAGGACGGCGGAGATGGGCCTCCAGGCCCTCCCGGCGGGGAGCGGTTCGGGTCTTTCGCAACCGCGCCGGCAGAGTCGCCGATCCGGGTTTGCCTCCGGACAAAGCTTTCGGGCAAGCTCGGCCGTCCGGGCGCCCACGCCCTCCGGAGACGAATCCCTTGAGCCTGACCCCGCCCCGCCGCGCCGACCACGAGATCGATCCGGTCTTCGTCGCGCGCCGCTCGCCCCGCGCCTTCACGGGCGAGGCCGTCCCCCAATCCGAGCTGATGCGGATGATCGAGGCGGCGCGCTGGTCGCCCTCCGCGTACAATTCGCAGCCCTGGCGCTTCCTCTACGCGCTCCGGGACGACGCCCACTGGGAGACGTTCCTCGGCCTGCTCGTCCCCGGAAACCAGAAATGGGTCTCGGGCACCGGCGCGATCCTGTTCCTGGTCTCGAACGGCCTCATGAAGGTCGGCGACGAGCTGAAGCCGTCCTACAGCCACTCCTTCGACGCCGGCACGGCCTCGCTGGCGTTCCAGCTCCAGGCGATCCACCAGGGCTGGCACGCCCACGGCATGGTCGGCTTCGACCATGTCCGCGCCCCCGAGGTGCTGCGCCTGCCCGCGAACCACCGGATCGAGGCCGCCTTCGCGGTGGGTCGCAAGACGCCCGAGGCGGACCTCACCGAGGAGCAGCGTCCGCGCGAGGCGCCGAACGGCCGCCGGCCGATCACCGACTTCACCATCGCGGGCCCGTTCCCGGCCGCCGCGGACTGAGCGGAACCTGCGCCTGCGACCGAAGATTGTGCCTGCATCGCAACGCCGTCGCGGCCGGGGCTCCCCGCCGGCGGACGGGTCGCCGGGGGGCGGGGCGACCGGCTCCCGCCGCATCCTGTCCGCCCTGCGACGATTCCGGAGTTGGTTGATGGATCCGTCCGACAGGCCCGCGTCGGCCGCCGCCTTCCTGGACGATGGGCGCTTCGATCACGCCTCCGGGCTGCCGAGCGTCGCCGAGCGTCACGGGGTCAGCCTGGACGCGGTGCGTCACCTGATGCAGGCGCTGGAGCGCGGGCACGGCACGATGGCGCAATTCGACCATCCCGACCTCGGCGGGATGGGCCAATGGTTCTCCGGCGGCATGGTGATGGTCGGCCGGATGTTCGACGACGGGCTGAAGGCCCGGGTCAACGCGCTCTGCACCGAGCTGGCCTCCGCACTCCCGCCGGACGGCTTCTCGAAGACGGCGGCGCGGCGCGGCGGCGGCGAATGGTGGCCGGCCGGTCTCGGGGCGCCGGGGAGCACCGGCTCGCAGAACGGGCTGCGCTACGCGTATTTCCCGGAGAGCCGGCGGCTGGCCGTGGAATCGGGCGCGGGCGTCGCGGTCTACGACACCGGCGAGCACCGCATCACCGGGGTGTCGCAGGCGAACGGCACCCTCGGCTTCACCGGCCCGATGGGAACGGTCGATCTTGAACGCCTGCGCCGGATCGAGGCGGAAGCGGCCGCGCCGCGGCAGGCGGACCCGTCGAGCCCGCCGGACCCGGCGCCGGCCGAGACAGCCGCGCCGGTCGAGACAGCCGCACCGGCCCGGGCGTCCGGGCCCGACGTGCTGGCGACCATCGAGCGGCTCGCGGACCTGCACGGGCGGGGCGTGCTCACCGAGCGGGAATTCACCGACAAGAAGGCGGAACTGCTGGCGCGGCTCTAGCGGCGTCCGCGAGGCCCGTCCGGTCCGTGGGGGCGGAGCCAACCTGGGCGGCGCGGCCTTCGGCATCCCGGCCCCACCGGATCCCTACTCGTCGGGGCGCACCGCCTGCCCGCCCCGATCGATCGGCAGGCTCGGGCCCTTCAGCTCGGAATCGCTCGGCAGGGACCGCATGTCCCAGCCGCCGCCCAGCGCCCTGATCAGCGTGACCGCCGCGGTGAAGCGGTTCAGCCGCACCTGGAGGGCGTTGATCTCGTTGGTCACGAGCAGCCCCTGCGCGGTCACCACGGTGGTGAAGTTCTGCGTGCCGGCCCGGTACTCGTTGAGGGTGATCTCCACGGCCTTGCGCGAGAGGTCGACGGCCTTGTCCTGCGCCCCCTGCTGCTGGCCGAGGATGCGCAGGGCGGCCATCTGGTTCTCCACCTCGGCGAAGGCGGAGAGCACCACCTGCCGGTAGCCGGCCACCGCGGAATCGTAGCCGGCCTCGGCCGAGCGGAGGGCCGCCGTGCGGGCGCCGCCGTCGAACAGGACCTCGCTGCCGGCCGCCGTCACGGACCAGACTTGGTTGGCCGCCGAGAACAGCCCGCCGCGGGTGAGCCCGGAGATGCCCCCCTGGGCCGAGATCGTCACGGTGGGGAAGAAGGCCGCCACCGCCACGCCGATGCGCTCGCTCTGGGCCTGGACGAGGCGCTCGGCCTGGGCGACATCCGGGCGCCGCTCGAGCAGGTCGCTGGGGATCCCCACCGGCACGGCGGGCGGATTCCGGCCGAGACCGGCTACCGGGATCGACACCTCGGAGGGCGGCCGCCCGATCAGGGTGGCGATGGCGTTCACGTACTGCACCCGGGTCAGCCGCACCGCGATCGCCTGGGCCTCGATGGTCTGGACCTGGGTCTGCGCGGTGATCACGTCGGAGCGGGCGGCGACGCCGGCGGCGTACTGGTTCTCGGTGATCGCCAGCGTCTTCTTGAAGTTCTCGACGTTCTCGTCGAGCACCTTCTGGAGGGCGTCGGCGTAGCGGACCGTCAGGTAATCGGCCGCGACCTCGGCCTGGATCGTGAGGCGGGTGAGCGCGATGGTGGCGGCATCGGACTGGGCGAGCGCCGCCTCGCTCTCGATGGTGCGGCGGGTGCCGCCGAACAGGTCGAGTTCCCAGCTCGCCTGGCCGATCAGGGACACGCTGGTGCGCACCGTGTTGCCGCTGCCGGTCCGGGTGATGCTCGGCGCGCCGATCACCGTGGGGTACAGGGCGGCCTGCGCGGAGGCGACGAGCGCCCGGGCCTGCCGGTAATTCGCCACCGCCTGCCGCAGGGACTGGTTGTCGACATCGACGAGGCGGACCAGCCGGTCGAGGTTCGCGTCCCGGAACACCCGCCACCAGTCGCCGCGCTCGACGGCGTCGTTCGGCCGGGCCTCGCGCCAGCCCTTCTTCCGGGCGGCGACGGCGGCGGCGCTGTCCTCGCGCGTTCCGCCCTCCCGATAGCCCAGGGGCGTCTCCACGGAGGGCCGGGTGTAGTCGGGCCCGACCACGCAGCCCGCCAGCAGGGGCGCGGCGAGGAGGAGGGCGGCGAAGCGGCGCGACGCCCCCCTCCCCCGACCCGGCCCGACGGCCGGGCCTCCCTCCCCCGCAGACGCGGGAGGGAGGACGCGCGCGTTCGCCGCGGCCGCTGTTTCACGTGAAAACGAACGCATCACTCTCCGGCCGACAATGCCGCTTCTCCGCCCCGCCCGGCGCGTCTGCGGCGGTCGAGCACCCTGTGCCGGAGGCGATCGAGGGTGAGGTAGACGACGGGGGTGGTGTAGAGGGTCAGGATCTGGCTCACGATCAAGCCGCCGACGATGGCGATGCCCAGGGGCCGGCGCAGCTCCGCGCCCTCGCCGTTGGCCAGGATCAGCGGCACGGCCCCGAGCATGGCCGCCAGCGTGGTCATCATGATCGGTCGGAAGCGCAGGAGACAGGCCTCGCGGATCGCGTCCACGGGATTCGCCCCCTGGGTCCGCTCCGCGTCGATCGCCACGTCGATCATCATGATCGCGTTCTTCTTCACGATGCCGATGAGCAGGAACACCGCGATCAGCGCGATGATGGTGAAGTCGGTGCCGGTGACCAGCAGGGCCAGCACCGCGCCGACGCCGGCGGACGGCAGCGTCGACAGGATCGTGAGCGGGTGCACGAAGCTCTCGTACAGGATCCCCAGCACCGCGTAGACCGCCAGGATCGCCGCCAGGATCAGCAGCGGCTGGCGCGAGGCCGAGGCGATGTAGTTCTTGGCCGCGCCGGCATACTCGCCGTGGATCGTGGCCGGCAGACGCAGGGACGCCATCGCCCGGTCGATCGCCTCGGTGGCGTCCGACAGGCTCTTGCCCGGGGCGAGGTTGAACGAGACCGTGGTCGCCACGAACAGGCCCTGGTGGCTCACCTGCACGGGGGCGTTGCCGGGGGCGATCCGCGCGAAGGCCGAGAGCGGAACCATCGTCTCCTTGGCGGCCGAGACCGGGGCGCTCGACGAGGCCCCGCCCTTGGAGGCCGCGATGGCGTTGGCCGAGGCGTTGCGGGCCGAATCGGACGCGATGGCGGCGGCGTTCGAGGCGGTGTCGGCCGTGCTGGCGGAGGCGGCGGCCGTCGCCGCGACGGCGCCCGCACCGCCCGAGGTGCCGCCGACGGCTCCGGTGCCCGTGGCCGCACCGGCCGCCGGGAGGCCGCTGCCCGGGCTGCTGGTGCCGGTCGCCGCGTTGGTGTTGACGCTCCCGCCGGCCGCCACCGTGCCGGCCACCGCGTTGGTGGTGGCCGAGCCCGCGGCATTGCCCCCGGAGGTCGAGACGTAGATCTGCTTCAGGGTCTCGGGCGTCTCCAGGTAGCGCGGGGCGATCTCCATCACGACATGGTACTGGTTCAACGGGTTGTAGATGGTCGAGACCTGGCGCTGGCCGAAGGCGTCGTAGAGGGTGTTGTCGATCTTGTTCGGGGTGATGCCGTAGCGGAACGCCGTCGCCCGGTCGATCTCCACCCGGGTCTCCAGCCCGCCCTCCTGCTGGTCGGAGGTCACGTCGACGAAGGTCGGATCCTTCTGCAGGGCGGCCAGCAGCTTCGGGGCGGCGGCGAACAGCTCCTCGGCGGTATCGCCCTGCAGGGTGTACTGATACTGGGCGAAGCTCTGGCGGCCGCCCATCTGCAGGTCCTGGCGCGGGAAGACGTAGAGGCGCGCCCCCGCCACCTGGGCGAGCTTCGGCCGCAGCCGCGCCATGACGGCGGAGATCGGCGCCCGCTGGTTGAGCGGCTTCAGGCCGACGAACACGTTGGCCGAGTTGGTGCCGCGCCCGCCCGTGAAGCCCACGACGCTCTCGACCGCCGGGTCCGCGCCGACGATCGCGGTCGCGTGCTTGAGCTTGGCCTCCATGGACTGGAACGAGATGCGCTGGTCGGCCTGGACGCCGCCCATCATCTGGCCGGTGTCCTGCTCGGGGAAGAAGCCCTTCGGGACGATCACGTAGAGGTAGACGTTGAGGCCGACCGTGGCGAGCAGGGTGAGCAGCACGAGGCGCGGATGGGCGAGCGCCACCGCGAGGGTCCGCGCGTAGCCGTCGAGCAGCCGGGAGAAGCCCCCCTCCAGGAGCCGGATCAGCAGGTTCGGCCGGTGCCCCGGCGCGGGTCCCCCGTCGGGGCCGTGCCCCTCGGCCCGGAGCAGCCGGGCGCACATCATCGGCGTCGTGGTGAGCGACAGCACCAGGGAGATCAGGATCGACAGGGACAGGGTGACGGAGAATTCCTGGAAGATGCGGCCGACGAGGCCGCCCATCAGCAGGATCGGCAGGAACACCGCGATGAGCGACAGGCTCATCGAGATGACCGTGAAGCCGACCTCCCGGGCGCCGATCAGCGCCGCCTGGAGCCTCGGCTTGCCCGCCTCGATGTGCCGCTGGACGTTCTCCAGCACCACGATGGCGTCGTCGACCACGAAGCCGGTGCCGATGATCAGCGCGGTGAGCGAGAGGATGTTGAGCGAGTAGCCGAGCAGATACATCGCCGAGAAGGTGCCGATGATCGAGATCGGCACGGCGACGGCCGGGATCAGCGTGGCCCGCCAGGAGCGCAGGAAGGCGAACACCACCAGGATCACGAGGCCGACCGCCACCAGGAGCGTCTCCTCGGTGGCCGACAGGGAGGCGCGGATCGTGGCGCTGCGGTCGCCGGTGAGCTTGATGTCGATGCCGCCCGGCAGCGCCGCGGTGATCTGCGGCAGCGCCTCCTTCACGGCGTTGATGGTCTCGACCACGTTGGCGCCGGGCTGCTTGTAGACGAACAGCAGCACGCCGGGCTTGCCGTTGACGATGCCGAGGTTGCGCTTGTCCTCGACGCCGTCGAGCACTTGGCCGACATCGGTGAGCTTCACCGCGGCGCCGTTCCGGTAGGCCACGATGATGTCGCGGTAATCGGCGGCCGTCCGGCCCTGATCGTTGGCGTAGAGCTGGTAGCGGCGGTCGCCGGCGTCGATCTCGCCCTTGGGCGAGTTGGCGTTGGCCGAGGCGAGCGCGGCCCGGATGCCTTCGAGGCCGATGCCGTAGTTGAACAGGGCGGTGGGATCGAGCTCGACCCGCACCGCCGGCAGGGACGAGCCGCCGATATCGACGTTGCCGACCCCGGGCAGCTGCGACAGCTTCTGCTGCACCACCGTGGCGGCGGAATCATAGACCTGGCCCCGGGTGAGCGTCTCCGAGGTCATGCCCAGGATGATGATCGGCGTGTCGGCGGGGTTGAACTTCCGATAGGTCGGGTTCTGACGCAGGGCGGTGGGGAGGTCGGCCCGGGCGGCGTTGATGGCGGCCTGGACGTCGCGGGCGGCCCCGTCGATGTCGCGGTTGAGGCCGAACAGCAGCACGATCCGGGTGGAGCCCAGGGTGTTGGTCGACGTCATCTCGTTGACGTCCGCGATGGCGCCGAGCCGCCGCTCCAGGGGCGCCGCCACGGTGGTGGCCATGGTGTCGGGGGAGGCGCCGGGCATCTGCGCCTGGACCAGGATGACGGGGAAGTCGATCTGCGGCAGCGGCGCCACCGGCAGCTTCAGGAAGGCGAACAGCCCGGCGAGCAGCACGCCGATGGTGAGCAGCGTGGTCGCCACCGGCCGCCGGATGAACGGCTCGGAGATGTTCACGGCAGCGCCTCGCCGGCCGCGAGATCGGGATCCCGCCGCCCCGCGATCCGCCGCTCGAGCCGGTCGAACGCCAGATAGATCACCGGCGTGGTGAACAGCGTCAGCACCTGGCTGACGATGAGGCCGCCCGCGATGCAGATCCCGAGCGGCTGGCGCAGCTCCGAGCCGACGCCGGTGCCCAGGATCAGCGGCACCGCGGCGAAGAGCGCCGCCAGCGTCGTCATCAGGATCGGCCGGAAGCGCAGCAGGCAGGCCTGGAAGATCGCCTCGCGGGGCTCCAGCCCGTCCTCGCGCTCCGCCTGGAGGGCGAAGTCGATCATCATGATGGCGTTCTTCTTCACGATGCCGATCAGCAGCACGATGCCGATCACCGCGATGATGTCGAGCGACAGGCCGAACAGCATCAGCCCGAGGAGCGCCCCGATCCCCGCCGACGGCAGCGTCGACAGGATGGTGATCGGGTGGATGAAGCTCTCGTAGAGCACGCCCAGCACGATGTAGACGGTGACGATCGCCGCCAGCACCAGGAACAGCTCGTTGCCCAGCGCCGACTGGAAGGCGAAGACCGAACCCTGTGGCACCACCCGGAACGAGGCCGGCAGCCCGATCTCGGCCTTGACCCGGTCAATCGCCTCCACCGCCTGCCCGAGGGCGGCGCCCGGGGCGAGGTTGAACGACACGGTGGTGGCGGGGAACTGGCCGAGATGCGAGATCAGGAGCGGCGCCCGCCGCTCGCTGATCCGCGCCACCGCGGAGAGCGGCACCTGTCCGTTGGTCGCCGTGGACGAGGGCAGGTAGATCGTCTCGAGGCTGCGCAGGGTCGTGTGCAGCTTCGGATCGGCCTCCAGGATCACCCGGTACTGGTTGGACTGGGTGAAGATCGTCGAGATGATCCGCTGGCCGAAGGCGTCGTAGAGCGCGTTGTCGATGGTGGCCGGGGTGATGCCGTAGCGGCCGGCGGTGGGCCGGTCGATGGTTACGTAGGCGGCGAGCCCCTGGCCCTGGTGGTCGCTGGCCACGTCCGTGACCACGGGCGACGTCGCCAGCGCCTCGGTGAAGCGCGGCACCCAGGTCTCGAAATCGTCGATGTTCGGGCTCTCCAGGATGACCTGGTACTGGGTCGCCGAGACCGCGGTGTCGATGGTCAGGTCCTGGACCGGCTGCATGTAGAGCCGGACGCCGGGCTCGCCCGCGGCCGCCGCCGAGATCCGCCGGATGATCGCGCTGGCGGATTCCGTGCGCGCCTCCCGGGGCTTCAGGTTGATCAGCATCCGGCCGGAATTGAGCGTGACGTTCTGGCCGTCGACGCCGATGAACGAGGACAGGCTGGCGACGTCCGGATCCCGGAGGACGATCTCGGCCATCCGCTGCTGGCGCTCGGCCATCGCCCCGTAGGAGACCGACTGGTCCGCCTGCGTGATGCCCTGGATCACCCCCGTGTCCTGCACGGGGAAGAAGCCCTTCGGGATGACCACGAACAGGTAGGCGGTGAGCGCCAGCGTCCCGAGGGCCACCAGCAGCGTCAGGCCCTGGTGGTCCAGGACGACGCGCAGGGAGCGGCCGTAGGACGCGATGGTGCCGTCGATCGCGCGCCGGCCCAGGCGGGCGATCACGCCCTCGCGGCGGACCTGCGTCTCCGGCGCGTGCTTCAGGAGCCGCGCGCACAGCATCGGCACCAGGGTCAGCGAGACCACGGCCGAGATGATGATGGTCGCCGCCAGCGTGATGGCGAACTCATGGAACAGGCGCCCGACCACGTCGCCCATGAACAGGAGCGGGATCAGCACGGCGATCAGCGAGACCGTGAGCGAGATGATGGTGAAGCCGATCTCGCGGGAGCCCTTCAGCGCCGCCTCCAGGGGCGAGTCCCCGGCCTCCACGTGGCGGGCGATGTTCTCGATCACCACGATGGCGTCGTCGACCACGAAGCCGGTGGCGATGGTCAGCGCCATCAGCGACAGGTTGTCGAGGGAGAAGCCGTAGAGATCCATCACCGACAGGGCGCCGACCAGCGACAGGGGCACCGACAGGCTCGGGATCAGGGTCGCCGACAGGCTGCGCAGGAACAGGAAGATCACCAGCACCACCAGCGCGATGGCGAGGCCCAGCTCGAACTGCACGTCCTCCACGGAGGCGCGGATCGTGGTGGTGCGGTCGGTGAGCGGCGCCACCGCCACGGCGGTCGGCAGGCTCGCCTGGAGCTGCGGCAGCAGGGATTTGATCTTGTCGACGGTCGCGATGACGTTGGCGCCCGGCTGGCGCTGGATGTTGAGGATCACCGCCGGCGTCGCGTCGGCCCAGGCCCCGAGCTTGGTGTTCTCCGGCCCCTCGACCACGTCGGCCACCTCGGAGAGCATCACCGGGGCGCCGTTGCGGTAGGCGATGATCGCGGCGTTGTAGGCCTTCGGGTCGCGGATCTGGTCGTTGGCGTTGATCGCGTAGGATTGCTTGGGCCCGTCGATGGTGCCCTTGGGCGTGTTGACGTTGAGGTTGGTGATGGTGGTGCGCAGGTCGTCGATGTTGAGCCCGTAGGCGGCGAGCGCCCGGGCGTTGAACCGGACCCGCACGGCCGGGCGCTGCCCGCCCGAGATGCTCACCAGCCCGACGCCCGCCACCTGGCTGATCTTCTGCGCGAGCCGCGACTCCGCGAGATCCCGCACCTGGGTGAGCGGCAGGGTCTTGGAGGTCAGCGCCAGGGTCAGGACCGGGGCGTCCGCCGGGTTGACCTTGGCGTAGATCGGGGGCGCCGGGAGATCCGAGGGCAGCAGGTTGCCGGCGGCGTTGATCGCCGCCTGGACCTGCTGCTCGGCGATGTCGAGGGGCAATTCCAGGCTGAACTGCAGGGTGATGACCGAGGCGCCCGCCGAGGATTGCGAGGTCATCTGGTTGAGGTTGGCGAGCTGGCCGAACTGCCGCTCCAGCGGCGCCGTAACCGAGGAGGTCATCACCTCGGGGCTGGCGCCGGGATAGAAGGTCTGGACCTGGATCGTCGGGTAGTCGACGGCCGGCAGCGCCGAGATCGGCAGGTTCAGATACGACACGCCGCCGACGATTAGGATCGCCAGCATCAGGAGGGTCGTCGCCACCGGGCGGAGGATGAACAGGCGGGACGGGTTCATGGCGCGCGCGCCCTATCCCTCCCCCCTCTGCGGGGGCGGGTACCCGGCGCAGCAGGGGGGGAGAGGGGAGCGACGCTTCCATAAGGGGCGCAGCCTTGATGAAGGCCAGCGCCCTCGCCGGTACCGTCGCTCCCCTCTACCGACCCCTGCTGACGCAGGGGCCACCCTCCCCCGCAGACGGGGGAGGAAGGGAAGCGGCTATCGTGCGCCAGATCCGAACTCACTGCGCCTGACGGCGCCGGTGCCGACGACCGCCCTCCGTTGCGCCCTGCGAGTCCGTCGCCGCGGCGTCGGCCGGTTTCGCCTCGGCAGCCTTGCCGTCGCCGGCCGCCGCCTGGGCGCCCTCGGTGATCCGCACCGGGGCCCCGTCCTTCAGCCGGTCGGTGCCGTCGGTGACGACGCGGTCGCCCGGGTTGAGGCCCGAGGCCACCACGGTGCTGGTCCCGTCGGTCTCGCCGGTCTTGACCGGCCGGACCGCGACCTTGCTGTCCCCGTCCATCAGGTAGACGTAGGTGCCGGGCGTGCCCTGGAGCAGGCTGGCGTTGGGCACCAGCGTCGCGTTCCGCACCGTGTCGACGGTGAGCTTGGCGTTGACGAACTGGTTGGGGAACAGCTCCTCGTCGGCGTTGTCGAACAGGGCCCGCAGCTTCACCGTGCCGGTGGTCGTGTCGATCTGGTTGTCGACCGTGTCGAGCCGGCCGGTGGCGATCTCGTGGGCGTCGCCGCGGTCGTAGGCCCGCACGGTGAGCTTCGCGCCCGCCCGCACCTGGCGCATCACCCGCGCCACGTCGTCCTCCGGCAGGGTGAAGAGCACCGAGATCGGGTGGAGCTGGGTCACCACCACGATCGCCGTGGAGGCGGCCGAGATGTAGTTGCCCTGATCGACCTGCCGCAGGCCGACCCGCCCCTCCACCGGGGAGGTGATGTGCGTGTAGGCGATGTTGAGCTTCTGCTGGTCGACCAGCGCCTGATCGGCCGCGACGGTGCCCTCGTTCTGCTTCACCAGGGCGGCCTGGGTGTCGACGTTCTGCTTCGAGATGGAGTCCTGCCGGTTCAGGGTCTGGTAGCGCTGCAGGTCGAGCTTGGCGTTCTGCAGCAGGGCCTGGTCGCGGGCAAGCTGGCCCTGGTACTGGGCGAGGAGCGCCTCGTAGGGGCGGGAATCGATCTGGGCGAGTTCGTCGCCGGCCTTGACCGCCTGGCCCTCGCGGAACTTCACCTGCGTGAGGTAGCCGCTGATCTGCGATTTCACCGTCACGGTGGCGAGGGGCGTCACCGTGCCGAGGCCCTGCAGCACCACGGGCATGTCGCCGGTCGTGACCGCCGCGATGCCCACCGCCTGCGGCATGTCGGAGCCGCCGCCGTGCCGACCGCCGCGGCCGCCGGTCCGGGTCGCCGTGGCGGGCTCCGCGCCCTTGTCGGTGCGGGCCTCGTACCAGCGATGGCCGATCGCCCCGGCGCCCGCGAGCAGCACCAGGATGACCAGCCAGCGGATCGGCCGGAAGCGCCGCGACCGGACATCGCGCGCGGGTGCCTCGCCGGGTTGATAGGCGCGGGCCGTGTCGGTCCGGATCGGTGAACTCTCGTTCATGCCTGACTAGAGCACAGCCCGGTCGCCTGCGCGACCGTCGGCACCCTATCCCTCGCTGTCGAAGCCCCCATTCCGGCCCCCTGCGACGCCGCGTCCTGCTGCGCCCCGGAGACCCGCATGGCGGGAGCGTAAGCCCATAAAGCTGTCCGGAACCCGAACGGCTCCTTACCGCGGCGACATGTTCACCGCGCGGCGTATCCGGTGCCTGCCCAATGCGCCGCCACTAGGGCGGCGAGGTTTCAGTCGTGTTGCTGCGATCCGCCGGTGGAGTCCGGGGGGCCATAGGCCCGCAGCACCGCGCGGAAGGCGGCATCCACCGGGGTGACCGCGACGGCGCGGCGCAGACCGATCCCGAGGCCGCCGACCAGAACGGCCAGGAGCAGACAGCCGAGGAGGCGGGGTGATGTCGTCCGCATGTCGCTTCCGGGGTTCCGGGCCGGCCGGCCCCGGACATGACGAAAGGGCCACCGACCCGCAAGTCGATGGCCCTTCGTGAGGACCGGAGCAGCACCCGCCGCTGGGGCGAGGGGGCGAAGCCCTATCGGTGAGGGTGCTGCTCCGGCCGTGCCCTCAACCTACGATACGAGTGATGAATGTCAACATTCGTCAGCCGCACTCAGTGTGTCGGAAACCGGGTCTGTGCGGCGGCACACATTCCGCAAGACGCGGCGCTCATGGTAGAGGCCGGCCGCGCCACGCCTTGCCGTTTCACGATCTGCCTTGCCGAGATCTGCCATGCCGAGCCCCCAGAAGCCCCGAGCCGCGCGCCGCGCCGCATGAACACCGTCTTCGACACCCTGCCGACGACGGTGTTCGAGACCATGTCGCGGCTGGCGCGGGTCCACGACGCGATCAATCTCGGCCAGGGCTTCCCCGACGATCCCGGCCCCGCGGATCTGCGCGAGCACGGGGCCCGGGCGCTCCGCGACGGATGGAACCAGTATCCGCCGATGATGGGGCTGCCGGCGCTGCGCGAGGCGGTCGCCGCGCATTACGCCCTGCACCAGGGGCTCGCCCTCGACCCCGAGACCGAGGTGATGGTGACCTCCGGTGCCACCGAGGCGCTCGCCGGTGCGCTCCTGGCCCTGATCGAGCCCGGCGACGAGGTCGTGCTGTTCGCGCCCATGTACGACGCCTACCTGCCGCTCGTCCGCCGGGCCGGCGGCGTGCCGCGGATCGTGTCCCTGCGGCCGCCGGCCTTCCGCCTCGACGAGGCCGCCCTGGCGGAGGCCTTCGGGGACCGCACCCGCGTGGTGGTGCTGAACAATCCCCTCAACCCGAGCGCCACGCTGTTCGGGCACGACGACCTCGACCTGCTCGCCCGCTACTGCCGGCGCTTCGACGTGACCGCGCTCTGCGATGAGGTCTGGGAGCACGTGGTCTTCGACGGTGCCGGGCACCGGCCGCTGATGGCGCTGCCGGGGATGCGCGAGCGAACCGTCAAGGTCGGTTCGGCGGGCAAGATCTTCTCCCTCACCGGCTGGAAGGTCGGGTTCGTCATGGCGGATGCCCGGCTGATGCGCGGGCTCGCCAAGGCGCACCAGTTCCTCACCTTCACCACGCCGCCCAACCTTCAGGAGGCGGTGGCCTTCGGGCTCGGAAAGCCGCTCCCGTGGTTCGAGGCCATGCGGGCCGGCTACGCCCGGTCCCGGGACCGGCTGGCCGGCGGCCTGCGCGACCTCGGCTTCGAGGTCCTGCCGGCCGGGGCCACGTGGTTCCTCAACATCGACGTCGCCAATCTCGGCTACGCCGACGACGCGGCGTTCTGCGAGGCGCTCGTCACGCGCCACGGTGTCGCGGCGATCCCGGTGAGCGCGTTCTATCCGGACGGCTCCGTGCGCACCCTCGTCCGGCTCTGCTTCGCCAAGGCGGACGCGACCCTGGATGCGGCGCTCGACCGCATGAGCGGGTTCAGGAGCGGACGCCCCGGGAGGTCGGCGTGAGCCGGTCGGGCGCATTCCTTGCGCGGATCCAGGCGGGGGGCCACATCGTTGAGCAGGATGGCTCTCCGACGGATCCCGACCATGGACTTCACCCAGGCTGCCCAGGCCGGGCGCTTCTCCCGTGCCGAGACCTTTTCCGGAGGCGGCCCGCGCCCCGACGGCCGGCCGCCGTTCCTGTCGGCGGATCTCGGCCGCGAGGCGAGCCTCGCCCGGCTGGAAACGCTGGCGCACCTGATGGACACCGCCTTCGTGATCCCGGGCATCAACCGGCGGGTCGGGTTCGACGCGCTGATCGGCCTCGTGCCGGTGATCGGCGACGTGGCCGGCATGGTGATCTCGTCCTTCATCGTCTACGAGGCCAAGCGCCTCGGCGCCCCCGGCTGGCTGCTGGCTCGGATGGGGTTGAACGTCGCCTTCGACGGGTTGATCGGCGCGGTGCCGGTGGCGGGCGACCTGTTCGACGCGGCCTTCAAGGCCAATCGCCGCAACGTCCGCCTGCTGCGCCGCTGGCTGGAGCGCAGCGGCGGCCTGCGCCCGACCGAGATCGACGGCACGGCGACCCGGCTGGACGCCCGATAGGTCCGCCGTCCTGTCGGCGGCCCGGCCCGGCCCGCACCGAAGAGGCGATCCCCTCCCCGCCGCCGCCCGCGGCGGCCGCAGGAACGCGCGCGCAGCCCGGCGCGGGAGACGATCGTGATGAATGAGGTCGTGCCCGCACCGATGCCGGGCGCCCAGCCCATCGTCCTGCGTCCGGACGAGGGCGTCCCGGCGCCGGCCCCGGACCGTCGCGGCCGGCTGTCGCCGCTCAACCGGCGCCGGCTCGACAATTTCCGCCGCAACCGCCTCGGCTACGTGTCGTTCCTGATCTTCACCGGGCTGTTCGTCACCAGCCTGTTCGCCGAGTTCATCGCCAACGACCGGCCGATCGTCCTGTCCTACAAGGGCGCGTGGCTGGTTCCGGTGCTGGTGGATTACCCGGAGGAGACGTTCGGCGGCTTCCTGGCGGTGACCGACTACCGGTCGCCTGAGATCCGCCGGGAGATCGCCGAGAACGGCTGGGCGCTCTGGCCGCCGATCCGGTTCTCCTACGACACGATCAACGAGGACCTGCCCACGCCCTCGCCGTCGCCGCCCACCTGGATGCTCTCGGACGCGCAGTGCAGGCCGGTCGCGGAGCGGCTCGGCGGATCGACCTGCGCGGACATTCCCTGGCACTGGCTCGGCACCGACAACACCACCCGGGACGTGCTGGCGCGGGTGATCTACGGCTTCCGCATCTCGGTGCTGTTCGGCCTGATCCTGGCGGCGATCTCGTCGGCGATCGGCGTGGTGGCGGGCGCCGTGCAGGGCTATTTCGGCGGTTGGGTCGATCTCGCCTTCCAGCGCTTCATCGAGGTCTGGGGCGGGATCCCGACGCTCTACCTGATCATCATCATCTCGGCCTTCATCGCCCCCGGCTTCTTCGTGCTGCTCGGGATCATGCTGCTGTTCTCGTGGGTCTCGCTGGTGAGCGTCGTGCGCGCCGAGTTCCTGCGGGCGCGGAACTTCGAGTATGTCCGGGCCGCCCGGGCGCTCGGCCTGTCGAATATCCGGATCATGACCGTCCACCTGCTGCCGAACGCCATGGTGGCGACGCTGACCTTCCTGCCGTTCATCCTGAACGGCTCGATCACCACGCTGACGTCGCTGGACTTCCTCGGCTTCGGGCTGCCGCCGGGCTCGCCCTCGCTCGGCGAGCTCCTCGCCCAGGGCAAGGACAACCTGACGGCGCCGTGGCTCGGGCTGACCGGCTTCCTGGTCATCGCCGTGATGCTGAGCCTGCTGGTCTTCTCCGGCGAGGCGGTGCGCGACGCGTTCGATCCGCGCAAGACCTTCGTCTGAAAGCCGTCCGGCCCCGGCGGCCGCGCATCGAATCACGGCTCCGCGGATCGGCCCAATGACGTGGGTCCTCCCGTCAGTCGCGAAATTTTGCTCGAAGATTGAAGGTTTTTTTCGACGGGACCGATCAGTGTCCGCGCAAGACCGTCTAAGGCGGGCTCTCCGGTCACCTGTAAAGGTCTCTCCCGTCAACGAAAACCCGGCTGTCGGATCCGCCCAGCATTCGCAGATCTGGCCGGGATAAAGCGCCCCGGAAGAGCCCCTTTAATGCCGTGAATGCAACCTTGCCCTGTAAGCCTAGGCGCGCGATGCATACTTAGACTTTTGGCCGGGCACAGGGAATTGTATGCCTCACCTTGCTTTTTCCGGTCGCTGTCTTAACTCGCGAAAAGAGGGGACCTTATCGGGCTCTGGAGCCAAGGAAAGAGAATGTCTGACGCTGCGCCGACATCCCAGATGGATTTCATCGAACAGACCGTAGACGTCGTCGCGGCCTACGTTTCCAACAACTCGCTGCCCTCAGCGGATCTGCCGACGCTGATCACGAGCATTCACGAGGCGCTGCACGCGATCGGGTCGGGCCCGGTCGCCGCCAGCGACGAGACCGTCGAGCGGCCGACACCCGCTCAGATCCGCAAGTCGATCCGTCCCGACGGTCTGATCAGCTTCATCGACGGAAAGTCGTACAAGACCCTGAAGCGGCACCTGACCAAGCACGGCCTGGACCCGCAGAACTACCGCGAGCGCTACGGCCTGCCGAGCGATTACCCGACGACCTCGGCGAACTACTCGGCGCAGCGCTCGGCGCTGGCCAAGAGCCTGGGCCTCGGCCAGCCCGGTCGCGTCCAGCAGGGCGGCAAGGAGGCTGCACCGGCGGACACGGCGGCCGCCACCCCGGCGCAGGGCCGCCGCAAGGGTGCGGGCGCCCCCGCCAAGGGCCGCAGTGCCGGCCGCAAGGTCGAGGCCGCCTGAACGCCCCGGGACCACCCGGCGGGAGCGGAGCGCGGACTGCCGCTCGGGGTCCGCTCCCGGATCGGGATCAGGCCGCGAGCCGTCCCTCCAGGGGGAACACCTTGGCGGGGTTCAGCATCCAGTCGGGGTCGAACACGGCCTTGACCCGCATCTGCTGCTCGAGGTCGATCTGAGCGTACTGGAAGCGCATCAGCTCGCGCTTCTCGATGCCGACCCCGTGCTCGCCGGTGAGGCAGCCGCCGACCTCGACGCAGAGCTTCAGGATCTCGTCGCCCGCGGCCTCGGCCTTCTGCAGCTCGCCGGGCTTGTTGATGTCGAACAGGATCAGCGGGTGCAGGTTGCCGTCGCCCGCGTGGAACACGTTGGCGACCCGCAGGCCCTTCTCGGCGCAGATCGCGCCGATCCGCTCCAGCACCGGCCCGAGCTGGCCGGTGGGAATCGTGCCGTCCATGCAGATGTAGTCGGAGATCCGGCCCGTCGCCCCGAAGGCCGACTTGCGGCCCTTCCAGATCGCGGCGGATTCCGCCTCCGAGCGCGAGACCCGCAGGCTGGTCGGGCGGAAGTCCCGGGCGATCGCCTCGATCCGCGCCAGCATCGCGTCGCACTCGGTGTCCGAGCCCTCGACCTCGATGATCAGCATCGCCTCGGCGTCGCGGGGATAGCCGGCCTGGGCGAAGTCCTCGGTGATCAGGATCGCCTCCCGGTCCATGTACTCGATCGCCACCGGGATGATGCCGGCCGCGATGATCGCCGCCACGCAGTCGCCCGCGTCCTCGACCTTCGAGAAGCCGACCAGCGCCGGACGGGCCCCTTCCGCGGCGCGCAGGATCCGCACCGTCGCCTCGGTGACGATGCCGAGCTGCCCTTCCGACCCGCAGATGAGTCCCAGGAGATCGTAGCCGCCGCTGTCGAGATGCGCGCCGCCGATCTCCACCACGGTGCCGTCGTTGAGCACCAGGGTGACGCCCAGCAGGTTGTTGGTGGTCACCCCGTATTTCAGGCAATGCGCGCCGCCGGAATTCATCGCGATGTTGCCCGCGATGGTGCAGGCGAGCTGGCTCGACGGGTCGGGGGCGTAGAAGAAGCCCTCGTGGCTCACCGCGCCGGAGATCGCCAGGTTGGTGATGCCGCTCTGCACCCGCGCCGTGCGGTCGGCGAAATCGAGGTCGAGGACCTGGGTCATCTTGCCGACGCCGAGGATGATCGCGTCCGCCTGCGCGATGGCCCCACCCGCCAGCGAGGTTCCAGCCCCCCGGGGCACCACCCGCACGCCCTGCGCGTGGCAATACGCCATCACGGCCGACACCTCCGCGGTGGTGGAGGGCAGAACGACCGCGAGGGGCATCTGCCGGTAGGCGGTCAGCCCGTCGGTCTCGAAGGCCCGGCGCTCGTCCTCGCTCGCCACCAGCGCCTCCGGCGCCACGAGGGGCGCGAGACCGGCCAGGATCGCCTCGCGGCGGGCCAGGATGGCGGGGTCGGGGTCGGGGAAGCGGATGGTCATGGGGCTCGGGCCCTCGGTGTCGGTGTGGCGTGAAGCCAGCATGGACCCGCGCGGGCGCCGCTTCAACCGGGGGGCGGCCGGCCGCCCTGCGGCGGCGCGTCGTCCCCGCGTCACATTTCAACCACGACGGCTGCCTAGCGTCACCGGGCACGCTTCGCTGCGCCGATCCCGATGCCGGTTTCCCGGCGCCGGATCCGGTCGACGGGTCCAGAACGGAAACGATGAACGCTCCCGCCTCCAGCGCCCTGCGCGACGATCGTTACGACGCGCCGTCGGCGCATCTCGCCACCACCCGGGACCTCGGGATGCGCAGCCTGCAGCTCGGCATCGCGGCCCTGCAGGAGGCGAGCGCGGCGTTCCAGGGGCGGCTGGGCGCGGCCTTCGAGGAGGCGGTGCAGACGATCCTGCAGAGCAAGGGCCGGGTGATCGTCAGCGGCATCGGCAAGAGCGGCCATGTCGGCCGCAAGATCGCCGCGACCCTGGCGTCGACCGGCACCCACGCGTTCTTCGTCCACCCCACCGAGGCGAGCCACGGCGACCTCGGCATGATCGCCCGGGACGACGTGATCATCGCCCTGTCGTGGTCCGGGGAGACCGCCGAGCTGTCCGACCTCGTCGGCTTCAGCCGCCGCTTCTCGATTCCCTTGGTCGCCATCACCCGCAACGGCGAGAGCACCCTCGGCCGGGCCGCCGACGTGCTGCTGGAATTGCCCCGGGTGCGGGAATCC
Organism: Methylobacterium sp. J-070; assembly: GCF_022829385.1. Lineage (GTDB taxonomy): Bacteria > Pseudomonadota > Alphaproteobacteria > Rhizobiales > Beijerinckiaceae > Methylobacterium. Next base: position 78,210 of record NZ_JAKSXX010000166.1, read on the forward strand.
TGCCCGCACGATCTCGCGCCGACCTCCTCCAGCCTGATCCAGCTGGCGCTGGGCGACGCCCTGGCGGTGGCGCTCCTGGAGCGGCGCGGCTTCACCTCGGCCCGGTTCCACACCCTGCATCCCGGCGGCACGCTGGCCGCCCGCCTCAAGACCGTCCAGCAGGTGATGCACGGCCCCCAGGACATGCCGCTGGTCCACGAGACCGCGCTGATGTCCGAGGTGCTGATCGAGATCGCGGCCCGGCGCTACGGCTGCGTCGGCGTCACCGACGGCTCCGGGCGCCTCGTCGGCATCGTCACGGACGGCGACCTGCGCCGCCACATGGGTCCGGCGCTCCTCGACACGCCGGTCTCGGCGGTCATGACCCGCGAGCCGGTCACCGTGGAGCCGCACAAGCTCGCCCAGGCCGCCCTGGAGCTGATGAACCGGCGGCTGATCACCGCCATCTTCGCGGTCGCGGACGGCAGGCCGGTGGGCATCGTGCACGTCCACGACCTGCTGCGCGCCGGCATCGCCTGACCGAGACCGCCGACGTCCCCGCACGGCTGGGACGCACCGGACGGCGCGAATTGCAAAAAATCATCGCGTGTCGTGGAACCCGGCTGCGGCCGGGGCGTTACGCGCGTGCGAGGCCCGAAACCGGGTTCGCGGAGGGCGCCGGACACGGTGTCCGGCGTTGCTTGTAGTCACGTTGCTCATCGGAGGATGTGGTTATGAGGACTTACGACGTTTCGCCCCTGTTCCGTTCGTCGATCGGCTTCGATCGCCTGTTCGAGTTGCTCAACCAAGCCGAGCGCGTCGAGACGTCCGCGGCTTGGCCGCCCTACAACATCGAGAAGGTCGCCGAGGACCAGTACCGCATCACCATGGCGGTGGCGGGCTTCACGCCCGACGAGATCGAGCTCACCCAGCAGGATACGGTGCTGCTGGTCTCGGGGCAGAAGGCGGCGCAGGAGGGCGAGAAGCACTACCTCCATCGCGGCATCGCGGCGCGCACCTTCCGCCAGACCTTCAACCTGGCCGAGCACGTGAAGGTCGTCGGCGCGACCCTGGAGAACGGCCTGCTGACCGTCGAGCTGAAGCGCGAGGTGCCGGAGGCCCTCAAGCCCCGCCGCATCGCCATCGGCGGCGTCTCGGCCCCGTCCGGGCAGGACAACGCGCCGGTGCAGATCGGTCGCGAGGCCAAGGCCGCCTGAGGATCGAGGTCGCCTGAGGATCGAGGCCGCCTGATCGGCGGCCGCCCGGGTCCCCACCGAGCGACGACATCCCTCACGGGTCCGCGGACCCGCGGGCCTGTTCCCACGACGGCATGGCTTTCGATGGAGATAGGACCATGAACGTGAGAGATCTGATCCCCTGGAACCGCGGCACCGGTGCCCCGGCGCCCGCCCCCCTGCCGAACGAGCCGGTCAGCCCCTTCCTGACCCTCCACCGCGAGATGAACCGCCTGTTCGACGACGTGTTCAGCGGTTTCGGCGCCGTCCCGAGCCTGACCGGCCGGAGCTTCGGCTGGCCGAACGTCGAGGTGACGGAGGCCGAGGGGGCGCTGCGGGTCTCGGCGGAACTCCCCGGCCTCGACGAGAAGGACGTCGAGCTCCTCATCGAGGACGGCGTGCTCACCCTGCGGGGCGAGAAGCGCGCCGAGACCGGCGACAGGGAGCGCGGCTACACGGAGCGCAGCTACGGCCGCTTCGAGCGGTCGATCGCCCTCCCCGTCCCGGTGGAGGAGGACAAGGCGGAGGCGACGTTCCGCAACGGGGTCCTGAGCGTGACGCTGCCCCGCGCCGCCGAGGCGCCGGAGCGTCGACGCCGGATCGCGATCAACGGCAACGGCCCGTCGGCGGCCAAGCATTGAGGGTGCCGCCCCGGCGTGTTCCGGACTGAACGCATGACGGGGCGGCCGGCCCGGACCGCCGGCCGCCCCAACCTTGGCTCACGCGGAGGAGGGTCGCATGCAGCAGATCGAGACCATGCAGAACGAAATTCCGGTGGGCCGCCTCGGCCCGGTGGCCGCCGCCAGCCTGAGGTCCCCGGCCATCGACCCGTTCCAGGCCTTCGTGGCCCCCGGGGACGTGTTCCGGCACCCGCGCGAGGTGCTGGCCGCTCCGGGCCTGTCGCGCGCCGAGCGACGGGCGATCCTGGCATCCTGGGCGTCGGATGCGCGGGCGGTCGAGTCCTGCCCGACACTCCGCTGCCTGCCGGGCTGCCGGGCCGAGCCCGCGCCGATCGACGACATCCTGGCCGCCCTGCAGGCCCTGGACGCCGGTTCGTCGGACGGCGGCTCGCGGTCGGGGCCGCCGCGCAAGCCGCTCTTCCCGGCGGCGTTCATCCGTCGGCGGAAGCGCGGCGCGGCGCGCCCGGGTGTCCCGAACTGATGCGGGGAGGTCCGGAATGGCGACATTCGACCTGAAGAACGCGCGCCGGCTCCGGTCGCGGATGCGCCGCGGCGGCCGCCTCGGGCCGGCCGGGGGGACCGACACGGCGGTTCCGGGCGGGTGGCTCCTGTCCGTCCTGCTCTGCGTCGCCCTGGCGGCCCCCTGCCCCGCGCCGGCGCTCCCCTGGGTCCTGGCCGGGTTGCTGAGCCTGTCGGGCTTCGCCTGGCTCGGCCGCGCGATCACGCGGGCCGGACCGCCGGCCGACGCCCCGCACCTGACCGCCTGGGACGCCGCCCTGCTCTCCTTCGCGGCGAGCTTCGGCGTGCAATCGGCCGCGCGCCTGGGGCTCCTCTGAGCCGGCGCGCCAGCGACGAGGAGGCTGACATGCAGGATCATGGGATTGGACTTCGCCGGATCGGGCCCGGACACGACGGGCCGCCGGCGGCCCTCGTCGCGGCGTCCTGGCTCGCCGGGCGCGCGGCGGTGATCCGCCGCGAGAGCCCGGTGGGGAAAGCGGGCCGCGTCCCGCGGCCGGACCGGCGCGAACCGCCCCGTGCGGACGGCCCGGCCCTGCCGGACCTGGAGCGGGCGCTCCTCAACCCGGCGGCGGTGTTCGACGCGCCCGGCGCGGTCCTGGCGCATCCGCGGCTGCTCCGGGCGTGCAAGCGCGAGATCCTCCGCCGCTGGGCCTGGGACGAGTACCTGAAGGACGTGGCCGCCGCCGAGGGCATGGCCGAGGGCGAGCCCTCGCGGCTCGACGCGGTGAAGGCCGCCCTGCTGGCGCTCGACGGGACCTGGCGGCCGGACCCCGCCGCGCCGGCCGCGGCGGTTCCGGGACCGCCGCCGGCGGATCCGGAAGACGCGGATCCGGCGGCGCCGCGTCGTGCCGCCGCCTGAGGCCGCGGTCGCCGCCGATCACGCCGGCTGGATGCCGAGCCGCGTCCTCAGCCGGTCCCATCCCTTGGGCGTCACCTGCACGGCCCGCGTCGTCGCGGAGCGGCGCAGCCAGCCGCGGGCGCACAGGGCCGCCATCAGTTCCACGCCCAGGGGTCCGGCGAGATGGTGCTCGCGCTCGGTCCAGTCCAGGCATTGCCGGGCCAGGCCGCTCCGGCCCGGCTTCAGGGCGGCGACGTCCAGACCCAGGCGGGCGAACCAGGCGGAGCCCTCCGGGGTCACGTCGTAGCGTTTGCCGTCCGCGGGCACGAGGCAGCCGCGCGCCTCCAGGGCCCGGGCGACCGCGACGCCCGGGCGCCCGGCCAAGTGATCGTAGCAGCAGCGCGCGAATTGCAGGGCCTGCGCGTCCCGGCTCAGCGGCCTCCGGCGGACCGGGCCGGGCGGCCCCAGCGACGCGAGGCTCTCCAGCGTCACGGCGACCTGAGGACCGGCCAGCCGGTAATAGCGGTGCCGGCCCTAGGTCTCGACCCCCAGCAGGCCGCCGTGCAGCAGCTTCCCGAGATGCGCGCTGGCCGTCTGCGCGGTCACGCCGGCCGCGAAGGCCAGCTCGCCCGCCGGCCGCGCCCGCCCGTCGAGCAGGGCCATGAGCATCAGGGACCGTGCCGGATCGGCGATCAGGAACGCCGACGTGGCGATGTTCGCGTGCGGGCCCATGGTCGATCTCCGGCGGGACGCGCCCATCCTGCCACGGAGGCGCCCGGCATGCTTCGATGCGCATCGAAGCAACCGGTGCGGCACCCCCGATTGGAACCCGGTCGCCCCGCCGCCGACAGGAGCCGACCATGGTCGAGGACGTCGAAGCCGCCCGCACCGTCTACGAACGCCGGCACGGGGCCGTGACCGGCCGGCTTTCGTCGGTCTCCCGTCACGCCACCGAGAACCGGAACTCCGTGGTCGCCGCGAAGGCCTCGCCGGGCCGGAGCACCGCGGAGGGGAAGGCCGGCTGGTTCGGGGCATCCGGAAACGCCTGCGTCTCGAAGCAGACGCCGTCGCCGGAGCGGTAGAGGCGCCCGGAAGGTCCGATCAGCGTGCCGTCGAGATTGTTGCCGCTGTAGAGCTGCAGGGCCGGCTGCGACGTCCACACGTCGAGCCGGCGCCCGCTCCAGGGATCGGTGCAGGTGGCGGCCGGCCGCAGCGTCCCGGCCGGGCCGCGCAGCACGAAGGTGTGGTCGTAGCCCTTGGCGATGGCGAGTTGCGGATCGCCCTCCCGGATGCGCTCCTGCAGCCGGCGCGGGATGCGGAAATCGAACGGCGTGCCGTCGACCGGCCGGAGCTCCCCGGTGGGGATCTGGGTGGCGTCCGTCGGGGTGAAGGCGTCCGCCGCGAGGTCCACCACGTGGTCGAGGACGCTGCCGGTCCCCTCCCCGGCGAGGTTGAAGTAGCTGTGGTTGGTGAGGTTCAGGACCGTCGGGCGGTCGGTCGTGGCCGCGTAGTCGATGCGCAGCACGCCGTCCTCCGGCAGGCTGTAGCGCACGCGCACCGCGAGGGCGCCCGGAAACCCCTCCTCGCCGTCCGGGGAGAGCCGGGTCAGGGTGAGGCTCGTCGCGTCGGACTGCTCCGTGCGCCACAGACGCTTGCCGAAGTTCCGCGGGCCGCCGTGCAGGGTGTTGGGACCCTCGTTCACCGGCAACCGGTAGGTCTGCCCGTCGAGGCTGAAGCGGCCGCCCGCGATCCGGTTGGCGTAGCGGCCCACCACCGCGCCGAAGCTCGGGCTCACGGTCTCGTAGCCCCTCAGGGTGTCGAGGCCGAGGACAACGTTGGCCGGGCGGCCGGCCCGGTCGGGCACCTCGATCGCCGTGACGGCCGCGCCGAACTCGATGACGGCGACACGCAGGGTGCCGCGCGTCAGGACGTGGCGCCGGACCGCCCGGCCGTCCGCCATGTGGCCGAAAATCTCGCCCGGCATGCCGTTCCTTCCCGGTCGGAGTTGCCCGGAGCCGCTCCCGATCGCATCCCGTCCGAAATCGGCCTGTCGCCGCGCCGGCCGGCAAAGCCCGCGCGGCGCGCTAGCGCTTCCAGACGCCGAGCCGCTCGCTCCGGGCGTGATCCTCGGCGGCGACCAGCTCCGGGCTCGCCTCCGGGGAGGCGCGGCCGCCCCCGTTGAACAGGACGACCTCGGACAGGTCGCGCCCGTCCACGAGGCAGTTCATCGTCTCGCTGCCCGGGGCGGGCTGGCAGGTCACCGTCCGGCCGCCGATGTAGCGGGCGAGCTCCTCCGCCTGACCGCCCCGCACCCACTCGACGCCGAACAGGCGCACGACCTTGCCGCCGACCTTGAGGGTGGCGGTGTCGACGACCTGGACCGGCCCGGTCACGGAGTTCGGAGGCGGCGGGGTCGCATCGGGCTCGGCGTCGCCGCCGGTCTCGGGGGGCGGGGTGACCGTATCGGGGGCGGCCGGCGTCGCGGCCGGCGGGGCCGCAGGGGCGGCCGGGGCGGCGCCCTTGGGCGCGGTCGCCGGGGATGGCGGCCGCTCGGTGGTGGCGGGGCGCGCGGTTTCGGGCGGGCGGCCCTCCAGGACGAGCCCCGCGGCGATCACCGCCACGAGGGCGGCTACGCTGGCGCCCGTGAGCCAGCGCCGCTGGCGGTTCGCGCCCTCGTCCCCGATGTCCTGGCCGAAGCCGAGACGGTCGCGCAGAGTCTCCAGGCCGTCGCGCACCGTGTCGCCGAGCCGGCCGGGCCCCGTGTTCCAGGCCTCCACCGGGTCCGCCTGCCGCGCGGCGTCGGCCGCGCCGGTCCCGTCGGACACGGCGTCGGCGGGCCGGGCGAACCGGCCGCGCAGGCTCGTCCGCAGGGTCGCGAACCGGCCGGCGGCGTTCTGCGCCAGCACCCGGCCCTGCACCGAGGAGCGTTCCGCCAGGGATCGGGCGCGCTCGGACTGCGTCTCCACGAAGCGCGCGGTGGCGGCCTTCATCTCGTAGGCGCCGCTCAGCAGGGCCGAATCCCGGGGCTCCTCGACCTGGGGAGCCGGCTCAGGCTCAGGCGGCAGGAACAGGCCGGGATGCCGCTCCTGCAACTCCGCGACCAGATCCGCGAGGGTCATCGGCTCTGAGGTGTCGCCCCGGAGGCGCCCGGCACCGTGCCGGTCGAGGATCCGGATGCCGGATCCGTCGGCGTCCGGGGCGGCCGCGGCCTCCGCGAGCAGTTCGAGGGTCCGCACCGCCACCGGGCGCGGGCGGGCGCGGGCGATCTCCGCCCGGATCGCCGCGCGGAGGGCGGTGCGGCCGGGATCGTCGAGGGCCGGACGCACCGGCCCCGCATCCTGCTTCGCCAGCACCGTTGAAGACGTCATACACCCGATCCTGGCGACGATCCGCGCGGCACGGAGCCCGCTTGAGCGCGCCTCACTGAAATCCCGAACGCCGGGAGGCTCTTACGCCTTGCCGGGCGTGGGAGCCAGCGTGCCCGCCTGGAGGCTGCGGCGCAGGACGCGCCCGGTCTCCCCGACGATGTAGGGCCGGGTGCCGGCAAATCCCACGTCCAGGATCAATTCGGCTTCTCCGCTGGAGACGGCCCCGCGCCCCGGATTCGCGGTGCGGAATGCGACCAGCGCACGGATCGTGCAGGATTCGGGATCGCAGGCGGCGCGGATCGCCCGCGGCTCGTAGCGCCGCTCGGGCCAGCGCTGGACGAAGCTGCGCTTCTCCGCGACGAGGCCGGCGGTCGTGATCGGGCGGCCGTAGAAGCGGACGCGCGTGGCGTAGAACCGGCTGGCCGCCCCGACCATGGCGTCGCCGGGACCCGAGACGGTGGCAAGGTAGTCGGCCGTCAGCGCCCGGGCCGCGGCGGCGCGCTCCGCCGAGACGGCCGGATCCGGATCGACGCCGGCGGGCATCGCCGCGAAGGGGTACGCCGGGTGCGCGCGGCGGCGCTGCGCCTCCCGGCCGGACGGGCGATCCGGCGGGGCGGCCCGCCGCGGATTCTGGATCCGCACGCGGGCGGCCGTCGGCGGGGCCTCCTCGGCGGGCTCGCGCTTGACGGCTTGGCGCCCCGGCGCCGTCTCGCCCGTCCGGCCGACGTCGGCCTTCGCGGGCTCCCGGGGCGGTTGCGTTCCGGCCATGTCCCGGACCGCCTCGCCGGTCCGATCCTTGCCGGCCAGCGCGGCGCCGGGCGCCGGCGCGGACGCGCGGGACGGCGGATCCACCCAGCCCGCCACCGGCGCCGCATTCTGCTGCTGGGCCGAGGCGGCACCTGCGAACGCCAGCGGCAGGATCAGGCCGAGCGCGAGGGCGTGGGGTCGGTGGGGAACGGTGGCGGGCATCGGTGCCTTCCTGGCGGCCGGATCGGACGTGACGGAGAATGCGCCCGCGCGGCGCGGACGTTTCGGGCGTGTCCATCATCCTGCCGGATCGCGCGGCCGTGACCAGCCCTGGATTGCGGGGATGATGGGGTTGCGTTCGTGCGTTTGGGTACCAAGTCGGGGACAGTCTCGGCGCGAGCCGGCCCTCGGCCGTTCCCAGGTTCCATCATCCCCCCGCCCCGCGCCGTCGTGCATCGAGGATCCCGTGGCCCGACCTGAGATCGAGACGCCGTCCGGCCCGCAATCCGGGGGACCGCGATGACGACCGCCCAGCGCCGGGCGCTGCTCATCTGCAACGCCAAGGCCCGCAACGGCGCGCTCGACCTCGACGCGGTGCGGCAGGTCCTCCGGGCGGGCGGCATCGAGCCGGTGGAGCCGCCGCCGGACGCCGAATGCCGCGACGTGATCCGCGATCGGGCCGGAGAGGTCGACCTGGTGATCCTCGGCGGCGGCGACGGCACGATGAATCACGCCGCGCCCGCGCTGGTCGACAGCGGCCTGCCGCTGGCCATCCTGCCGCTGGGCACGGCCAACGACCTCGCCCGTTCCCTCGGCCTGCCGCTGGATCCCCTCGCGGCGGCCCGGTTCATCCCCACCGCCGAGGCGCGACCGGTGGACCTCGGCTGGGTCAACGGGCACTACTACTTCAACGTGGCGAGCGTCGGCTTCTCGGCCGAACTGGCCGGGGAACTCACCGCCGAGTCGAAGAAGACCTGGGGGGTGCTCGGCTACGCGGTCGCGGCCATTCGGGTGCTGCGCCGGGTGCGGCCCTTCACGGTGACGATCGAGCACGACGGCACGGTCGAGAAGGTGACCACCATCCAGGTCTCGGTGGGCAACGGCCGCCATTACGGCGGCGGCATGACCGTCGCGGAGAATGCCGCCGTGGATGACGGCAAGCTCGATTTCTACAGCCTGGAAATCGACCATTGGTGGCGGCTGATCGCGCTGCTTCCCGCCCTGCGGCGGGGCACGCACGGCCGCGCCGCCGACGTGCGGGCCTTCCACGCGCAGGACATCACGCTCACGACCCGCCGGCCCCGCCCGGTGAACACCGACGGCGAGCTGACCACGCACACGCCGGCCCATTTCAAGGTGATCCCGAAGATCCTGCGGGTGTTCGCCCCGGAACCGGTGCGCGGCCCGACCCCCTTCGACCTGGCCGCCCTCGGCAGCCATCTGTTCCCGACCAGCGAGACCTCCCGCCCGTGACCGACCTGATCCAGCTCGCTAGCCAACCCGCCGTGTGGGCGGCCCTCGCCACGCTGGTGGTGATGGAGGTGGTGCTCGGGATCGACAACCTGATCTTCATCTCGATCCTGACCAACAAGCTGCCGGCGGATCAGCAGACCCGGGCGCGGCGCATCGGGATCGGCCTGGCGCTGATCCTGCGGCTGGGGCTGCTCGGCACCGTGGCGTTCATCGTGCACCTGACCGAGCCGGTCTTCTCGGTGCTGGGCCAGGATTTCTCCTGGCGCGACATCATCCTGATCGGCGGCGGCCTGTTCCTGCTGTGGAAGGCCACCAAGGAGATCCACCACACCGTGGACCCGGAGCCCGAGACGACGGCATCCGGCGGCAGCCTCGGCTTCGGCGCGGCGATCGGCCAGATCCTGCTCCTCGACCTCGTCTTCTCCATCGACTCGATCATCACCGCGGTGGGCATGACCGAGCACGTGCCGGTGATGATGGTGGCGGTGATCGTCGCCGTCGCGGTGATGCTGCTGGCGGCCGAGCCGCTCTCGGCCTTCATCGCCCGCAACCCCACCGTGGTGATGCTGGCGCTGGGCTTCCTGATCATGATCGGCATGACGCTGATCGCCGAGGGGTTCGGCGCGCACGTGCCGAAGGGCTACATCTACACCGCCATGGCCTTCTCGGCCGGCGTCGAGGGCCTCAACATGCTGGCGCGCCGCCGCCGCCGGGGGGCACGCGGCGGCACGCAGGGGCGTGCACGCGCCGAGACGCCGCCGTCGACCGGGCAGGTCGGACGTGCCTGAGGCCGGATCGGCCGCCATGCGCCTCCTCGCGGCCCTGGGCCTGCTCGTCCTGTCCACCCCGGCGCGCGCGGAACCGCAACCGATGACCCCCGATCCCGCGGTCCTGCACGATCTCGCCCCCACCGGCACGCTCCGGGCGGCGATCAATCTCGGCAACCCGGTCCTGGCCCAGGGCGGCGCGGACGGTCCGGCGGGGGTCTCGGTGGATCTGGCCCGGGCGCTCGCCGCGCGGCTCGGCGTGACGGTGGCATTCGTGACCTTCCCGGGGGCGGGGGCCGTCTCGGGCTCGGCGGGGTCCGGCATCTGGGACATCTGCTTCCTGGCGATCGATCCGAAGCGCGCCGAGGGCATCGCCTTCACGGACCCCTACGTGCTGATCGCCGGCAGCTACCTCGTGCCGGCGGACTCGCCGATCCGGACTTTGGAGGCGGTGGACCGCGAAGGGGTGCGCGTCTCGGTGGGCCGGGGCAGCGCCTACGACCTGTTCCTTTCCCGCGCCCTGCAGCACGCGAGCCTGGTGCGGGCGCCGACCTCGGCCGAGGCGGTCACGGCCTTCGCCCGGGACGGGCTGGAGGTGGCGGCCGGGGTGGAGCAGCCGCTGGCCGCCTAT
>NZ_JAKSXX010000167.1 GCF_022829385.1 Methylobacterium sp. J-070
ATAGGCGGCCAGCGGCTGCTCCACCCCGGCCGCCACCTCCAGCCCGTCCCGGGCGAAGGCCGTGACCGCCTCGGCCGAGGTCGGCGCCCGCACCAGGCTCGCGTGCTGCAGGGCGCGGGAAAGGAACAGGTCGTAGGCGCTCCTCGCCACATCGCGGCAAGCCAGAACGCAGTCACGATGGTGGCGGCGGCGATCGGGGCCATACGTTGGTTGAGGGGCATGGAGACCGGCGACCCTGGCGGGCATCACGAGAAGATGGCCCCGGACGCCGCGTTCGTCAAACCGTCTAGCTTCCGACCGTCACCGCAGGGCTCGGCCCGCTCAACCGCCTCGCGGCGCCGGCTCCTCCTGCGGATCGTTGGTCTGGGCGTGCTTCTCGTGCATGGGCTCAAGATGGGTGACGCCGGGGTGACTGCTGAGGTGGCGCTTCGAGGGGTCGCCGGTCGGATGTGCCGGAACAGTCGAAGCTCCGTGAGCCCGCCCCCGGACCTACCGAGCCAGCAGGAGGGTCGCCGAGCCGACCAGGGTCGTGAGGAGACCGATCACGAATGC
>NZ_JAKSXX010000170.1 GCF_022829385.1 Methylobacterium sp. J-070
TGTAGCACCGCCACAATGTTCTGGATGAGCGGATCGCCCGGGTCAGCCGGCAGGCTCAAGATCGCGGCGACGATCAGCCAGAAGCCGACTGCGGCCAGAGCGGAGGCGGCTGCCAGGGCGGCAATGCCGATGAACTCGTGCGGCTCCATAGCTACGGGTGTGCCCGGCATTCGTGAATTTGCACCCTGTCTTTCTGCGGTCCGCGTCGTCACCGATCGCCGGCACGTCCTGGCAAGCTACGCCGCCCTGAACCGTCCCGCAGCCTGAGGAGCTACCATGCCCCGCAAGCCCGACCCCGACCGCCTTCCCCACCCTGGCCGCACGTCGGCCGAGCGCCGCGCCCTCAACCGGGTCGGCTGCGGCGAGCCCCCGGCCTGTTCCCCGAAGACCCTGCGCCGCTTGCTCGATAATGGGCTGATCGTAGATGTCGGCACCGAGACCCGCCGCGACGCGCTCGGATCCTACCGGGTGCCGGCCTACGCCATGCCGATCCCGGTTCACTTCGCCTGGTGCTCGGCTGTCGCCGCCACCGATGCCGAGATGGCCGCCTTCGAGGCCGAGCTGGAGGAGCTGTGATGACCGCCTCGCGCACGCGCGAGCGCCCAAGTGGGCAAAGTTGGCATCTTTCGGCCGTCACAAGCCTCGAAGCCGCCGCCGACGCCCTGCTGCGTGTCATCGTGGCGGGTGAGCGGGAACACAGTGCGGCCGCCAACCCCGATTGGTCGAAGGGACGGCCGTGGGTCGTTACCTTGGCACTGCCCTCGGACGATGCCCTCGACGTGCCAGGCCTCGCCGTGGATCCGGTCGGGACCGCATGCCGCGCCGAGCTGCGCCGGATAGGTCACGCCCTGCACAGCGCTGGAGGTGGAGATCGCCGAGATGGACCCGACGCACGCGGGCTGGCGCGTGATCGTCCTGGAGATGGCGTGGCACGGGATCGGGGGTTCACAGTCGTGAAACCTCTTGGTCGGTGCTATCTATCGGTATCCTGTATTCATCCTGTAGTCTACAGGACCGCCCACTAGGGGTGCCCGTGATGCCCAAGGAAGAAACTCAGTTCGAGCCCGGTCAGTCCGGCAACCCCGCCGGCCGCCCCCGCGGCTCCCGCAACCGCTCCACGCTGGCCCTGGAGGCGATCTTCGAGGGCGAGGCGGAAGCCCTATCCCGCAAGGCCATCGAGCAGGCGCTGGCCGGCGATGGCGGCGCGATGAAGCTGTGCCTGGACCGCCTGCTTTCGCCCCGCCGGGACCGGTCGATCACCTTCGATCTGCCGACGATCGAGACGGCCGACGACCTGCCGAAGGCGACCGCTGCTCTCCTGCGGGCCGTGTCGTCGGGCGAGATCACGCCGTCTGAGGCGGCCGACATCGGCAAGGCGGTCTCGGCCCACATCGACGCCATCACGGCGGCAGACCTGAGCCGTCGCCTCGCCGAGATTGAAGGGATCCGCCGATGAAGCTGCACGACATCAAGAGCCGCATCGTCCGGCTGGAGCTGCTGAACCCGAACCTCAAGCCCGGCCCGCACCGCTACACAGATGAGGAGTTGGACGGCCTGATCGCTGTCCTCCGGCAGGCCGAGGCGGGCGAGCCGGTCGACCCCGAGCGCGACGCTTGGGCGGCCGCACTGCTGGCTCGCGAGGGGTTCATCCCCGGGGAGGCGTGGTCGTGAGGCTGAAGGAGATCGAGGCGCGCGTCGTCAAGCTGGAGGCGTCACGGAAGGCCGACCCCTTCGCCGGTATGTCGGAAGAGGAGATCGAGGCCGAAGCCAAGCGCCTCCTCGACTGCCTCATAGGCGAGAGCGGCAGCTTTGCGTCCGTGGTCGCCGAGATGGCGGCTTCCGACGAACCCGACATCCGCGATGGAGCGCGAGCGACAGTGGCGTGGTTTGGCGACCGCTACGGTTATTCGATGCGGCACAAGGCGGCGCAGTGACGTGACACAGCCCTTACCTACCCCTCACCTTGAGATCGAGCGCGTCGATGGTCCAGGCGACCCTTGGACCTGGTCGATCTACGACGGTTGGGACGGACCGCTCCTTCAGACCTCGGAGCACCGCTACCCGACTGCCGACGCCGCCAAGCGCGCAGGTGACAAGGCCGTCCTGACCATCCGGACGCGCTTGCCGCCCGATGCCGGAGGTGGCGACCTGTAGGCTTAGAGGACCACTGTTTCGAGGTCACCGCTACGGCGAGCGCCGCCTGCGCACGATGCAGCCGCAGCGCGGGTCGGCCGGGACGCAGTGAGGACGACTGCCGCACTTCATCAGCTTGTTTGGGACTACGACGCGATGCGGAAGGATGCTCCGGCACCCTGGGAGTGACCGCAGCGCCTCCAGACAGAGCGCCGTAATCGGAACTTGGCCATGTGCGCGGAACTTCACCTGAGGGAACCGCGCAGAAGAGCCGGAGAAGGACCTACCTGCGCTACGCGGCGCACATTTAGCAGCCCGCACGGGACGCTCAGACGACCATCTACC
>NZ_JAKSXX010000208.1 GCF_022829385.1 Methylobacterium sp. J-070
GGCGGCCGACGAGACCTGGCCGACGATGCCGCCGACCGCGGCCTCGAACCCGTCCGCCATCGTGCGCATGCCGACCCGCCGCTGCTCCTCCGCCGCAAGCCGGGCCTGCGCGGTCTCCGCCTCCAGGGCGCGGGTGCGGATCAGGTTGTCCTTGAACACCTCGACGGCGCGCGCCATCGCGCCGATCTCGTTGCTGCTCCCGGTATCGGGCACGCTCACATCCGTGTCGCCGGCCGAGATCCGGTCCATGACGGTCGCCATGCGCTGGATCGGACGGGAGATCTTGCGGATGCACAGGAAGAGGACGCCTCCGCACAGCGCGAGGACCGCTACCCCGGCCAGCAGGTAGGCGAACAGCTGCCTCCAGGCCGCCCCGATACGCTGCTCGACCAAGTCGCGGACGCGGAGGAAGACCTGCGCCCGCAGGTCGACGATCGAGCCCATCGCCGGGACGTAACCGGCCCCGAATTCCTGCGCGGTCAGATCCGGGACCTGCCCCTCTCTGTTCCGCGCGACGATCGCAGCCGGCAGCCGTCGTCCCTCGGTGAAATAGCCCGCCTGGAGCGCCTTGATCAGGTCGTCGGCGCGCGCATCGTCTCCGATCTTGGCGCGCGCCAGGAGGATCTGCCGGAGCTGCGCGTCGACCCGGCCGCTCAATCGATGGTACTCCGCCACCTCCGCGTCCGTCATCCGCCGCTTCGCCACGAGAGCCGGCGCGAAGACCGAGCCGATCTGACCGGCAAAATCGCGGAGTTCGGTAACGGTCCGCGCGATGGTCAGCCACGAGGCCAGGCGCGACTCGCCCCGGATCGCCACGTCATCCGCCGCGTCAAGCGCTCGGTCCAGGGCCGGAGCAACCGCGATCATCGCGCGCACCGCCGCGGAGACCTGTTCGGTTGCGCGTTGCGCCAGAGGCTGCGCCGTCAGGCTGTCGACCTCCGCGCGCGCGACCGCGAGGAGCCGACCCGTCTCGGCGATGCTTCCGGTCGCCGCCGGCCGCCACGGAGCCGGCAACTCGGAGGCTTTGCGCCCGGCCTCATGGAGGGCGTCGTCGGTCGCCTGACGCGCCTCCTCCAGCGCGGTACGGTTCGCGCTCGGAAGCGGCCGCTCGAGCCCGAGGGCGCCGTTTGTCGGACCCCGTTCCTGTGAGATCCGGGTCGAGGCCGCCATCATCGCCTCGGCAGCCGCGATCCCCAGGCGCGCGTCGCGGCTGCTCTCATGGAGGCGCGCCTCGCTCAGGACGAGATTTCCAGTTTCAGCCGCGCAGACGAGACAAATCGAAGCGGTCGCGAGGAGAATGAGCGTCGATATTTTCAAAATACTCTCCAAACCGGCGGCAGACAGGCGCCGTCTTTTCGAATGATCCGTAGTTTCTCTCGATGAAATATTTTTGACGTATTTCCTGACCGATTCCTTCATTGCCTCTTTCAGGGATGGAGTCTTTACAAATCGTAGACACTTCGAGCAACAATTCGTTAAATTAAAGAAAAAATGCTGCGGATCGAACTTAGATATATTGTATTAATCGGCGTATTAGTCTATCTAAATTTATAAAGATGGTTCTACGACCTAAAAGTGATTGTCTTTCTGGCTCGAAAGTCGTCGCAAGGAGCTCGACGATGCGCGGCGCAGTGAAGAGCGGCGTCGGGCACGCCCCGCGTAGGGACTCCCTCGCCTCCCGAGAACCGTCTGCCGCCGCGGCGAAGTGCGTCCCGCGCGCTTAGGGCCGTGCGAAGATGCGTGTCCTCAGCTAGAACAGGCCGCCAGGCGATGTCCGCCCATGCTCTGGTCGGGCCCGACGTCCGACCCTATCCTGGTGTACCAAGGCATTCCGAGGGTATTGATGACCGCGAGTACGGGCCATGCCGCCTGAAAGCCGAGCCGCGATCGGTGGATCCATGCCGCAGTCGAGCAGGCATCCATTCCTGCGCAAGATCGACAGCATCGCCCTGTTCCGACCGACCGACGAGGAGCGCGCCGGACTGCTCACCCTGCCGATGCAGATGGTGGATTTCGACGCCTATCAGGACATCGTTCGGGAAGGCGACCGGCCGCGACGGAGCTTTGCCCTCCTCGAAGGCATTGCCTGCACCTACAAATCGACCCGCGCCGGCAAGCGGCAGGTCATGAGCTACCATGTCCCGGGCGACGTGCCCGACTTCCAGAGCATCTACCTGGAAGTCCTCGATGTCAGCATCGCGACCGTGAGCCCGTGCCGCATCGGCTTCGTTCAGCACGACGCGGCCCGGGCGCTCCTGCGGGCGCATCCGCGGCTCAACGAGGTCTTCTGGCGCGCGACGCTGATCGACGCCGCCATGGTCCGGGAGTGGATGCTCAACACCGGGCGGCGGGACGCCTACGCCCGGATGGCCCATCTGTTCTGCGAATTGGTGACGCGCCTCGGCGCGGTCGGTCTGGCGCCGGATCGGACCTGCGAATTGCCCATGACGCAACCCGAGCTGGCGGATGCCCTCGGCATCACGCCGGTTCACGTCAACCGGACCATACGGGACCTCAAGGCCGCCGGCCTGATCACCCTGCGCAGCCGTCGCCTGACAGTCCATGACTGGGACGGCCTGATGTCGGTCGCCGAGTTCGATCCGACCTACCTGCACCTGCGAGACCGCGACGCGCCCTGACGCGCCGGGTCGTGCGTCAGTTCAGGCTCTCGCGCCGGTCGGCCGCTTCCTGTGCGGCGAGCCTGCGCCCGATACCGTACAGGAGCGCGTCGGCCGAGGCACGGAGCTCGGGGTCCTGAAGGGCATCGATCGCCCGATAGGCCGCGATCGCGGCCGCGGCAGCCGCCTCGAGGGGGGATTCGACGGTCTCCGGGCCGGCCTGGTTCGCGGTGACGGCGTCCGCCCGCAGCGCAGTGATATCCACGAGGATCCCGCGGCCGCTCACCGGCTGGCCGAGGTGATCGCGCGCGAACCGGCCGCGCGTTAGGACCCATCGCGAGACGCCATCCGCGGCGCCGACGCGATATTCCTGGCCGGAGGCCTTGCCGTCACGGGCATTCTCGCGGAACGCAGCCATGATGCGGGGCCGATCCGTCCTGTGGACACTGGCGAGGTAGACACTCAGGGGCAGACCGGCCTCGGCCTCGTCGGGATCGACGCCGTGAAGACGCGCGCTGTAGAAATCCGCGCAGATCCGATCGGTGGTGGCGTCCCACGACCACGTGCCGATCGCGTTCGGGCTTTCGGGCGCGACCGGATGGCCCAAAAGATGATTTCGACCGTCGAGCGACTTCAATTTTGGCATGGCATTCGAAGAGAGTTGATCCGAAGTTGATACATGCTAATGTCGAAACCGCGCGGCTTTCAAGAAAGCCTCCGTTGAAATCGCAGCTTTTGTAACTCATATTGTTCTGGCGGGGAGCGGTGTCCCAGGCACCCCAATGATCGTCATTGTGCGAGCCAATAGGGACCGAGCCGCAATTTAAAAAATCCGGATGGGACTACGATAACTATCGTCAACGTTGATCGAGTCACGTTGACAACCGACCGACATATCAGACAATACTATTCACAAACATAGCGATCCCGACGTGGCGATGCCGCGGATCATCCACGGCCTGCCGATCGGTGAGGTTGTGTGAGAGCACAGAGGATCCGCCCCGCCCAGCCCGCTGCCCGTCCTCGGAACACCGAGGTTTCAAAAGCCGAGCATCCGGCGATCCGCCCGGCAGGCGTCCACGCATCGGAGAAGGGCGGTTCGAGCCGTGAACCGCTCGCCGTGCCCGACGTTAACCTTCCTTCTGGGAGGCCGACCATGCCGACGAAGTGGATGACCTTGGCGGAACTGGCCAGCGAACGGCGCCTGACCCTCGCGGAGGCGCAGCGGCTTGTGGACGAGAGCGACTGCCCGAAAGTCTTCAAGGCGCACGGTACCGTCTATCTGATCTGACGCTTCGTCCATCGCTCCCGGGCGAGCGGGATTGCACAGCCCAGTGCCGCGTTGCCCGACGAGATCGCATGCAGGGGATCGCGGACGCGGTGTGCCCGCAGGCCGGGATACGGTCGCGGGCGGGGCGCGGTCTTCGGCCTGCAACGTCGGAGAGCGCTCGCTCGGCACCTGCACCCGGCAAAGATCTCCGCCGGGTCGAGACGGCCGCGAACCGGAAACGGCGTTTCGCGGCCGAGGCCGCAGTCCCAGGATCCCCAGGCCGGCCGGTTCGGCTGCTTCCCACGGCCCGTCGACCGCGCGAAACGCGCATTCTGCCACAGCATCCGAATGGGTGATGCACGCCCGGCGGCCGCGATGGCATTCAATGGCCTCAGGCCGTTGAGGCACGTTGGCGCGGAGGTCGGGATGACACATGGCGCGCAGCTTGAGTGTTCCTGTGTCGAGGCCCGGGAGATCCTCGACCGCGCGGAGCGCGAGGTTCGTCGCCTCAGACAGAACGGAGCGTGCGAGGGCCATTACTTGATGGCGATGCAGGTCCTGGCGGCCCTGAGGCACCTCGACCGGATCATCGAACCGCATCGCGTCCGCACCGCCTCGGCCGCGTCGGCGGTCAACGCGCCTCAACCGCTCGCACGCAAGCGGTCCTGGTTGACCGGCACGTGGCGTTTCGCGCGCAACGGGGCACGTCAGATCGACGCGCGCGTCTGAAGCGGCTTCCGGCGTCCGCTGCCCGAG
Source organism: Methylobacterium sp. J-070 (assembly GCF_022829385.1). Lineage (GTDB taxonomy): Bacteria > Pseudomonadota > Alphaproteobacteria > Rhizobiales > Beijerinckiaceae > Methylobacterium. The sequence continues at coordinate 4,645 of NZ_JAKSXX010000208.1, forward strand.
GTCGCGTCGCACGGCCCTCGACGACGGGGTGCCCTGTATCGACCGAGGGCTTCAACCGGAAAGCGTGGGAGCGATGCGGACCGCGGGTTCCGACGATCGCTGCAAGCGTCCCATCCCGCAGAGGGTCACCCGGTCTGTCGGCTGCCCTGTTCAGGCCGATGGTGACGAGCGGAAGCGTAGCCCCTGAGGCGTCGGATGCTCAAAGCCTTGTTGAAATGGCCGCTGATCCTGCTTCTCAGCACGGCTTTGCCGGCGTTCGGCGGACCGCATCCGCTGCCGTCACACCAGGCGGCCGAGATCGAGAGCCTGGTCAATCGGGCGGCGGAACTCCTGGAGGAACGCGGTCGCGCCGCCTTCCAGGACTTCCGGAAACCCGGCGCCGGCTGGCGCTACGGCGACGTCTACCTGTTCGTCGTCGACATGCAGGGGATCGTGCTGTTCAACGCGGTCCGGCCGAACCGCGAGGGGCGCGACCTGCTCGACGAGCGCGACGCCGACGGCAAGCGCTTCCACAGAGACTTCGTCGATACCGTCAGGAAGTTCGGGTCCGGCTGGGTCGACTACATGTTCCCCAGGCCCGGCCAGCCGATCGTCACCATCAAGTGGAGCTACGTCTGCGCAACGCGCATCGACGGCGTGGAGGCGCTCGTGGGAGCCGGCGTCTACGTCGATTGATGCGAGGTCCGTATCCGGGCCGCCGCGGTCCACGACACCGTCGGGCTGCGTCGTCTCAGGACGGCCGAAACGCTGATGGTGCCCAGGGGCGGAATCGAACCACCGACACTGCGATTTTCAGTCGCATGCTCTACCAACTGAGCTACCTGGGCGTCGCCCGTGCCCCCGTGGGGCCTCGAACGCCGCGGGGTATAGTGAGTGCTTTCCGGCCTGTCCAGCCTCGCCGCGACATCGGCGTGACCGAACCGCGGAAAAATCATCAGGCCTCCGGATCGGGCTCGCGCGGCGGCTCGTCGGGGTCGAGGGGCTCGGGAATGGCGTAGCGCTCGTTCAGCCAGCGCCCCAGGTCCACGTCCGCGCAGCGCTGCGAGCAGAACGGCCGGAATTCCGGCTCGGCCGGGCGGCGACAGATCGGGCATGCGGGGCGCGGCGACTGGCTCACGCGAGGCCGCCCCACCCGGCGCGGATCGGATAGCCCTCGCCGTCGAGCAGGCTCATCGTCTCGTAGAGCGGCAGGCCGACCACGGCGCTGTAGGAGCCGACGAGCTTCACAACGAACGCGCCCGCCAGGCCCTGGATCGCGTAGCCGCCGGCTTTGCCGCGCCACTCACCCGACGCGATGTAGCTCTGGATGTCCCGGCTCGAGAGGCGCTTGAACCGCACCCGGCTCTCGACGATCCGCTCCCGGCGCCCGCGCGGCGACAGCACGCAGATGGCCGTGAAGACCCGATGCTGCCGGCCCGAGAGAAGGCGCAGGCAATCCGCCGCCTCGTCCGGCACCTCGGCCTTGGGCAGGACGCGCCGCCCGACGGCCACGACCGTGTCCGCCGAGACCAGCCATGTCGGCGTCGTCGCGTCCCCAAGGTGCAGCGCGGCCTCCGCGGTCGCCAGCTTGGTCCGGGCGAGGCGTCGGGCGAGTTCCCGGGGCGGTTCGGCCTTGCGCGGGGTCTCGTCGATCTCGGCCGGCAGCAGAGCGTCCGGTTCGATGCCGATCTGCTGGAGCAGCGCGAGCCGGCGGGGCGACGCGGACGCGAGCACGAGGCGGGTCGCGGGCCTCTGCGTCGCGCCGACCGCTTCAGGTGTGGCGTCCATGGTGTCCCGTTCGCACGATCGGCCGAGAGCGAGGCGGGCTCCGGAGCGGGACGCCAGCCTGGCCGCGGGCAGCCTTGATCCGCCGCCTGATAAGCGATGGGGTCCGGCTTGTGAACCGGAACGGCCGCGGCCGGGGCGGATGTGTCCCGTCGGTGCCTGGCCGCCTCGCCGGGTCGGCACGACGCGGGTGCGTCCGGCGTTCCCGGCGGGGCCGCCGGTCCGGCTAAGCCGCCGCGCGGTCGTAACCGAATGTTAACCATGACTCCGTCAGGCTCCGGGTGTCGGAGAAGGTCGAGACCGATGCTGAACGCTGATCCGCTCCTGAAACGGCCGAAGCTCACCAGCGCAGCCCTCCTGGCCCGCGCCCTCGATGGCCTGAGGCCCGATGTCAGGTCACAGAGCGAGATCTGGCAGAAGCTGACCGACCGATACGTGGTCGATCTCGACGCCGTCGCGGCGCTCCTCCCGGCAAGCGAGCCGGACACGCACTGGCTCCCCGCGCGCGACTGACGCGGACCGAGACCGGGCGAACCGCCCGGCTCAACTGGCACGTCACGTGCTAAGTCTATCGGCAAACGGAGGAAGCACCCAGGCAACGACAACGCGGCGGCTCGCACGCCAGAGCACCCCGCGGACCTTTCGATCACTCGAAAACGAGGTCCGTCATGTCGGAACTGCTCTCCGTTGCCCTGGTCTGCGCCGGCACTCTGCTGGCGCAGGATTGCTCCCGCGACACCGCGCTCGACGTCATCGTCGCCCCGGCGCACTCGCCCATCGAGTGTCTGATGCACGCGCAGACCATGGCCGCGCAGGCCGGCCTGCCGGGCGGGAGCGACCGGTATCTCAAGATCGCCTGCGAGCATCGCCGCACCGAAGGCGAGCCCGGCCCGGTCGTCCGCCGTGCGTCCTGAATCCCGGACCTTGGAGGGGTCCGGCGACGGGACGTCTCCCGCACGAACCGAAATTGAGACGTCCGGGATCGAAGTCGTCGCGACGCGTGACGGCCTCGCGCGCTCGGGTGACCGACCCGGTTCCGCATCGAAGATCTGGATGGTGCACCAAAGCCACGTCGATGTCGTTCCGATTTGACTTCGCCTTTCGGACAGTTGCAGGTCCAAGACATCGCAACCATCCTGCGTCGCCATGCAGATGCAAGCCCTAACCCGGCATCCGCTGACCTGTCGCCCCGATGGCTCCGTGCCGGGCAGGGCTCGCGCGAGTGCCCGCCCGATGATGTACGATGCGTTCGACGTGCAGACCGACATCGCGGCCCAGACCCGGGCCTGGGGCCGGCTCCTGAACGACGTCTGGTCGCCCTGGCGGGGCCTGGGCGAGCCGATCACCTGGATGTCCGCCGGCGCCCGGATGATGATGCGGGCGGGACTGACCTTCGCGCGTCCGGCCTACGGCATCGATTCGGTGAGCGTCGGCAACCGGAGCGTCCCGGTGGTCGAGGAGCCCGTCGAGGTCACGCCGTTCGCGACGCTGCTGCACTTCAGGAAGGACATCCACACCGACCAGCCCAAGGTGCTGATGGTGGCACCGATGTCGGGTCATTTCGCGACGCTGCTGCGCGCCACCGTCCGGACGATGCTGCCCGACCACGACGTCTACATCACCGACTGGCACAATGCCCGGGACGTGCCGCTGGCGGAGGGCCGGTTCGGCTTCGACGATTATGTCGGCCACCTCGTCCATTTCCTGCAGACCATGGGCGAAGGCGCCCACATGGTCGCGGTCTGCCAGCCGGCCGTCCAGGCGCTGGTCGCCGCCGCCGTGATGGCGCAGTCCAAGGACCCGGCCGCGCCGCGCAGCATGACGCTGATGGCCGGTCCGGTGGATTGCCGCGTCAACCCCACCGGCGTGAACGCGCTGGCGACCTCGAAGCCGATCGAATGGTTCGAGCAGAACCTGATCGCCACGGTCCCGGCCCGGCACAGGGGCGCGGGCCGCAGGGTCTATCCCGGCTTCATGCAGGTCTCGGCCTTCATGGCGATGAACGCCAAGCGCCACGTCCAGGGCCATGCCGACCTGTTCTGGCACATGGCGAACGGCGAGGACGCCAAGGCCGAGGCGATCGAGGCCTTCTACGACGAGTACTTCGCCGTTCTGGATCTCGCGGCCGAATTCTACCTTGAGACGGTCAAGACCGTGTTCCAGGATCATGCCCTGGCGCAGAACGCGGTCAGCTACCGCGGCGATCCGATCGACCTGCGGGCGATCCGCCGGACGGCCCTGATGACGGTCGAGGGCGAGCGGGACGACATCTGCGCGGTGGGCCAGACCATGGCGGCCCACGATCTCTGCACGGGCCTGCCACCCTACATGCGGACCCACCACCTGCAGGCCGGCGTCGGCCATTATGGCGTCTTCGCGGGCAAGCGCTGGGAGGCGCAGATCTACCCGCAGGTGCGCAACTTCATCCAGGCGCACAACTGACGCCCGGTCCGCGACGCCATCGCGCCGATTTGACCCGCCGACCGCCGCGGCTCACCATGCTAGCCTTGCGATGATGGAGCCGGGGTCTCGCCGGGCTCGCGGACGTGGGGCGGATCGGACGGCGTGAACGGCAGGGACGGCTTCAGCAGCGCGCGCAGCGAGACGGGTCGCGCACCGGGCCGGCCGGCCGCCGCCGCGCGGCTCGACCGGCTGGTCGCCCAGGCGCGGGCAGCCGTCCTGTGGGAGCAGGCCTGGCCGGTGCTCTGGCGCGGCCTGGCGGTCGGGCTCCTGTTCCTGGTCCTGTCATGGTCGGGCCTCTGGCTCGAACTCCCGCCGCTCGGGCGGCAGATCGGCCTCGGCGTGCTGGCCGCCCTGCTGATCGCCGCGCTCCTGCCCTTGGCCCGCCTCACCCGGCCCGATCGGCGCGTCGCCCTGGCGCGGCTGGACCGGGACGCCGCGTCCCGGGACCCGGCCCTGCGCCACGGACCCGCCTCCGCGGCACAGGACACGCTGGCGGTCGGCGCCGCGGATCCGGGGACCCGGACGCTCTGGGCCCTCCATCAGGCGCGGGCCGCCCGGGCCGTGGCGGCCCTGCGGGTCGGCCCGCCCCGCCCGGGCATGACCCGCCGCGATCCCTTCGCCCTGCGGGCCGGACTGACCGTCGCGGCCGTCGCGAGCCTGTTCGCCGCGGGCCCGGAATGGCGGGAACGGATCGCCACGGCGTTCGACTGGCAGCAGCCGGCGGCCCCCGGACCGAATTTCCGCGTCGACGGCTGGATCGACCCGCCGCTCTACACGCGGCTGCCGCCGCTGCTGATCGCCATGGACGGCAGCGATCAGCACCTGCGGGCGCCGGTCAACGCGCAGCTCATCGTGCGCATCGCCGGGCTCGGCAAGGCTGCGACGGACACCTCGCTCACGCCCAATGCCGGGCTCGTGCCGGTGCCCGGCGAGGCGGCGCGTCCGGACCTGCGCGAGGAGCGCTACCGGATCGTCGGCGGCGCGGAACTGGTGATCGTCACCCCGGCCGGGCGCCAGCGCCTCACCGTAGAGGTGATCCCGGATCGGCCGCCGCAGGTGACGGCGGTGGGTGGTCCCGAGGTCAACGGCCGCGGCACGTTCAACCTGACCTACCGCGCCAAGGACGATTACGGGATCGGCTCGGCCGAGGCCGTGATCGAGCCGCTGAAATCCGGCCGCTCGCTCGTTCCGGTGCCGCGGATCGGCCTCGCGCTGCCGCCGGATGCCAGCGGCGACGCCGATACCAAGACCCTGGTCGATCTCACCGACAGCCCGTGGGCGGGGGCGCGGGTGCGCTATCGCATCGTCGTCAAGGACGAGGCCGACCAGGAGGGCCGCACGCCGGAGACCGAGATCACGCTGCCGGCGCGCCCGTTCCGCGACCCGCTGGCGCGGGCGCTCGCCGAGGAGCGCCGCCGCCTCGTCACGGCCCCCGACACGGACCGGCGCTGGGTCCAGGCCGCCCTGGACGCGCTGCTCGTGGCCCCCGATACGTTCACGCCGCGCCCCGCGATCTTCCTCGGCCTGAAGACCGCGTCGGAGCGCCTGCGCCGGGCCAGGACCGATCCGGACCTCGTCGAGGTCGCCGACCTCCTGTGGGAAATGGCGCTGAAGATCGAGGACGGCGACCTCTCGGACGCCGAGAAGCAGCTCCGGCAGGCGCAGGACCGGCTGAAGGAGGCGATCGAGCGCAACGCGCCGGATGACGAGATCAAGCGGCTGACTCAGGATCTCAAGCAGGCCCTCAACAAGTTCCTGTCCGAGATGGCCCAGAAGCAGAGCCGCGAGCCGCGGGAGCAGGGCGACCGCAGTCAGAACAATCAGCAATCGAAGAGTGTCACGCCTGAGGATCTCGACAAGATGATCCAGGATATGGCCGACGCGATGAAGCGCGGTGACACCGCCGAGGCGCAGCGCCTGATGGAGCAGCTGCGCAACATCCTGGAGAATCTGCAGACCGCCGAGCGGGGCAGCCGCTCGGATCAGGCGTCCCGCGAGATGCAGAAGCAAATGCGCGACCTCGACGAGATGGCGCGCGAGCAGCAGGGGCTGCGTGACCAGACCTTCAAGGACGGACAGGAGCAGCGCGGCGGCCAGCGGCAGAACCGCGGGCAGCAACAGCAGGGCCAGCGCGGGCAGCAGGGCAGCCAGGGCCAGCAGGGTCAGAAGCAGCCGGGACAGCAGGGCCAGGGCCAGCAGGGACAAAGCCAGCAAGGGCAGGAGCAGCAGGGGAGCGGCGGCGAGCGCCAGGAGGCGCTCCGACGCCGCCTGGAGGACCTCGAGAAGCGCATGAAGGAGAACGGCATGCGCGGCGAGCAGGGCCTCTCCGATGCCGAGGACGCCATGCGGGACGCCGAGAACGCACTGAAGCAGGGCGATTCCGGCGAGGCGGTGGATGCCCAGGGCCGTGCGCTCGACGGGCTCAAGCGCGGCGCCGAGGGCATGGCTCAACAGATGCAGGAGATGGCCGAGGGCCAGGGCCAGGGCGAAGGTCAGCAGGACGGCGGCCAGCAGCCGGGGCAGCAGGGTCAGGCCGGCGCCCGCGACGACGATCCCCTCGGCCGTCCCACGCGCGGCCGTGACATGAGCGACGGGCGGGTCCGCGTCCCCACCGCCGACGAATCGGCCGTGCAGCGCGCGCGCCGGATCATGGAAGAGCTGCGCCGGAAGCTGGGCGACCCGAGCCGGCCGCGCGAGGAACTCGACTACTTCGAGCGCCTGTTGCGCCGCAACTGACGTTCACCTACCCCACCCTGCGACGCGGACCGGCGAACGGCTCCCGTCCGGCCCGGATCCGTGCCTCCATGTCGTCCAATACCCTCGTCCTCATCGCCTGCCTCGGCGTCGCCGTGGTGCTGGTCTTCGGCCTCGCCAACATGATGCGGGGCGGCAGCGCCAACGTCTCGCAGAAATTGATGCGCCTCCGGGTGCTGCTGCAGTTCGTGGCGATCTTGATCATCATGGGCGTGGTCTGGTGGCGCTCGGCCTGAACGGCCGAAGACGGGTGTGACCGCGCCGCCGCACCCGGCGGGTTTCGCCGCCGGGACGGATGAATTGGCCGCTTGAGACCGGGATCCTCGTGCTACGCTTGGTAGAATCGAACTGCCAAGCCCGTCCGCTCGAGACCGCATGACCGCCCTTCTCCGCATCAGTCTCGCCGGCCTTCTCGCGGCTTCGGCATGCCTCCCCGTCTCGGCCGCGGACGCGCCGCCCTTGCCGGCGGCCTACGCCGCGCCGGTCCAGCCGCTCAGCATCGTCTCCGAGGTCCGGATCGGCGGCGCGGTGCAGGATCCCGGCAGCGCGGAGGGCAAGCTCCCGGGCTTCAGCAAGGCCAACGTCAACGGCGAGATCCTGTTCGCCAAGCCCCTGATCAGCGCGGACCCGTTCTGGCAGGCCTTCGTGCCGCGGCCGACGACGGGCGGCAGCTACAACACCGGCGGCCGGACCAGCTACGCCTATCTCGGGGCCACCTGGACCCTCGAGATCTTCCCCGAGACCTTCAACCGGCGCTTCTTCCTGGACGGCTTCTTCGGCGGCGTCGCCCACAACGGCTATACCGGGCCGAAGGCCACCACTCCCTACGGCTTCAACACCCTGGGGTGCTCCCCCATGTTCCGCGAAGCCGCCGCGCTGGGCTACCGCCTGACCGAGCACTGGAGCGTGATGGCGACCGTCGAGCACATGTCGAATGCGGGGCTCTGCGCCAACAACCGCGGTTTGACCAATTTCGGCGGCAAGATCGGCTACACGTTCTGAGGCACCCCGCCCCGTGGTCAAGCTCAACCGGATCTACACGCGCACGGGCGACAAGGGGACGACCGCGCTGGCGAACGGGCAGCGGCGCTCCAAGGCGGATTTGCGCATCGAGACCTACGGCACCGTCGACGAGACGAATGCCTGCATCGGCCTCGCGCGCCTGCACCTGCAGGGCCCGCTCGACGCGATGCTCGGGGCGATCCAGAACGATCTCTTCGACCTCGGCGCGGATCTCGCGACGCCGCCCAGTCCGGAGCCCCTGCCCTACGAGCCGCTGCGGATCGTCGCGAGCCAGGTCACGCGCCTGGAGCGGGACATCGACGCGCTGAACGCGGCGATCCCGCCTCTGGCATCCTTCGTCCTGCCGGGCGGCTCGCCGGCCGCTGCGGCGCTTCACCTCGCCCGCACCGTGTGTCGGCGGGCCGAGCGCCTGGCGGTGAGCCTCGCCGCGCGCGAGGGCGAGACCGTCTCTCCGGAGGCGCTCGGCTATCTCAACCGCCTGTCGGATTTCCTCTTCGTCGCAAGCCGCGCGGCCAATGCGAACGGCGCCGACGACGTCCTCTGGGTGCCCGGCGCCAACCGCTGAGCCGGCGTCCGCCCTTTTCCCGCACCCGCGACCGCCCCGCGTTGACAAGGCGGAAATGTGGCCGTTACGGTCCGCGCGCCTGGCGTGCCCCGCCCCCGCGGTCCCGGTGACCGTGGAAGAGGCGTGCACGACGACAAGAATCCTCCGGGGAAGGATCCAAGCCGCCATGAAGGTTCTGGTGCCCGTCAAGCGGGTGGTGGACTACAACGTCAAGATCCGCGTGAAGGCCGACGGCTCCGGGGTCGAACTCGCCAACGTCAAGATGTCCATGAATCCCTTCGACGAGATTGCCGTCGAGGAGGCGATCCGCCTGAAGGAGAAGGGCACGGTCACCGAGATCGTCGCGGTCTCGATCGGCCCGCAGCAGGCGCAGGAGACGCTCCGCACCGCGCTCGCCATGGGGGCCGACCGGGCGATCCTGGTGAAGACCGACGTGTTCTGCGAGCCGCTGGCCGTCGCCAAGCTGCTGAAGGCGGTGGTCGAGAAGGAGAGCCCGCAGCTCGTCATCCTCGGCAAGCAGGCGATCGACGACGATTCGAACCAGACCGGCCAGATGCTCGCCGCGCTGCTCGGCTGGCCGCAGGGCACCTTCGCCTACAAGATCGAGGCCGGCGCGGGCAGCCTCGATGTCACCCGCGAGGTCGACGGCGGCCTTCAGACCGTCAGCCTGACGCTGCCGGCGATCGTCACCACCGACCTGCGCCTGAACGAGCCGCGCTATGCGTCCCTGCCCAACATCATGAAGGCCAAGAAGAAGCCGCTCGAGGAGCTCGCCCCCGACGCGCTCGGGGTCGACGTGACCCCACGGCTCAAGGTCCTGAAGACCGCCGAGCCGCCGGGCCGCTCCGCGGGCGTCAAGGTCGCCTCGGCGGCCGAGCTGGTGCAGAAGCTCAAGGTCGAAGCCGGCGTCATCTGATCCGCAGGCGAGGCTCCCGCCCGAAGGTCGAGCCTCGCCCCACAACCCTCAAGGGCTCCAGACGACCATGACGACACTCCTCTTCGTCGAGCACGGCAACGGCCAGATCAAGGACGGCACCTTGAAGGCGCTCTCCGCCGCCAAGGCGATCGGTGCCCCGGTCCACGCGCTCGTGCTGGGCTCCGGGTCCCGGACCGTGGCCGAGGCGGCGGCCAAACTCGACGGCGTCGAGAAAGTGCTGCTCGCCGAGGACGCCGCCTACGACCACGACCTCGCCGAGCCGGTCTCGGCGCTGATCGCTTCGATCGCCGAGCCCTACGCGACGATCCTCGCGTCCGCCTCCACCACCGGCAAGAACGTGCTGCCGCGGGTGGCCGCGCTGCTCGACGTGGCGCAGGTCTCGGACATCATCAAGGTTGTCTCGCCCGACACGTTCGAGCGGCCGATCTACGCCGGCAACGCGATCCAGACCGTCCAGACCCCGGCGGGCAAGACCGTGATCACGGTGCGCACGGCCGCATTCAAGGCGGCGGCCGAGGGTGGATCCGACGCTTCCATCGAGCCCGTCTCCGCCCCCGCGCCCGCGGCCGGCGGCTCGACGTTCAAGGGTGAGGAGATCGCCAAGTCCGATCGTCCGGAGCTGGCCGCCGCACGGATCATCGTGTCGGGCGGCCGGTCCCTCGGCTCCTCCGAGAAGTTCCACGAGCTGATCGAGCCCCTGGCCGACACCCTGGGTGCGGCGGTCGGCGCCTCCCGGGCCGCCGTCGATGCCGGCTACGCCCCCAACGACTGGCAGGTCGGCCAGACCGGCAAGGTCGTGGCGCCGGATCTCTACGTCGCGGTGGGAATCTCCGGGGCGATCCAGCATCTCGCCGGCATGAAGGACTCGAAGGTCATCGTCGCCATCAACAAGGACGAGGACGCGCCGATCTTCCAGGTGGCCGATTACGGGCTCGTGGGCGACCTGTTCCAGGTCGTGCCGGAGCTGCAGTCGGAACTCGGCAAGGCGAAGGGACAGTAGTCTCCGGCCGGGAGCGGCAGCGCGGCACCGCCGACGGGCGGCGCGGGCGATGTCGCCGCGGGTTGTCCAGCGGGTTCCTTCCCCGCCGGAGATTGGTCTAGAAGGCTGCGACGGCAGATCTTCGCGCCTGTCGTCGCGTTGGCGCAGTCCGTCGAACCGGGCGGCCGTGCATCGGCATCCGCATTGGGGGCACAGGTCGGCAGATGGACATGGTGATCAATCGGATCGGGATCATCGGCGCGGGCCAGATGGGAAGCGGCATCGCGCAGGTCTGTGCCACGGCCGGTCTCGATGTCCTGCTGAACGACCGCGATCCGGCGCGCCTGGAGAACGGCCTGGGCACGGTCGCGGCCGGCCTCGGCCGTCTGGTGTCGAAGGGCAGCCTCACGGAGGACGAGAGCGAGGCGATCCGGGCCCGCATCGTGCCGGCCCGGGATTTTGCCGCACTCGGTCCGAGCGATCTGGTGATCGAGGCGGCTACCGAGAACGAGGCGACGAAGCGCGAGATCTTCTCGGCCCTGTGCGCGTCGCTGCGTCCGGAGACGCTGATCGCCACCAACACCTCGTCGATCTCGATCACCCGCCTCGCGGCGGCGACGGATCGGCCCGAGAAGTTCATCGGCATCCACTTCATGAACCCCGTGCCGGTGATGCAGCTCGTCGAGCTGATCCGGGGCATCGCCACCGAGGATGCCACCTACGAGGCGGCCAAGGTCTTCATCGCGAAGCTCGGCAAGACCTCGACGATGTCGGAGGATTTCCCGGCCTTCATCGTCAACCGCATCCTGTTGCCGATGATCAACGAGGCGATCTACACGCTCTACGAGGGCGTCGGCTCGGTCGAGTCGATCGACACGGCGATGCGGCTCGGCGCGAACCATCCGATGGGCCCGCTGCAGCTCGCCGACTTCATCGGCCTCGATACCTGCCTGTCGGTGATGCAGGTGCTCTACGAGGGCTTGGCGGATTCGAAATACCGTCCGTGCCCGCTGCTGGTGAAATACGTCGAGGCCGGCTGGCTCGGCCGGAAGGCCAAGCGCGGCTTCTACGATTACCGCGGCCCTACGCCGATCGCGACGCGCTGACCGCATCGACGCCGTCGGGGCGGGACGCGCTTCGGGCCACGCGGGACACGTCGTCAGGGAAGCCCGCGGCGGCCGTCCCGACTGTCGGAAGAAGACGGGACTACCGCCTGCCGTAGAAAAATGGGCGCAAAAAGAATGGGCCGCCGCCGCATGATCGGCGCCGGCCCTTCAGCATCGGGATACGCTCCGGAGCGTCAAGCTCCGCCCCGGAATGCGCGCCCTACTTCGCCTTCTCGCCGTTCGCGCCGGGCTGCGCCGGCTGCGGGTAGGACGGATTGCCGCCCGGCACCCCGGTGCTGTTCGACGGCGAGGTACCGCCGGACTGACCGTTCACCGAGCCGGTCACCTCGCGCCGGGACGCATCCTGGCTTTGGCTGGCATAGTCCTTCGGTGCGTTGCTGCCGTTCCAGGTCAGCAGGCCCACGGTGGCGATGGCCAGGAGCACGAGGCTCGCCACCAGCACCCAGAGCACGGATTTGCCGCGCTCGCCCTGCCGGCTCTCCTTCGGGTTCAATTTTTCGGCCATGTAAAACTACCTCGTCGGCGAAACGCAGCACGCGCGAGTGCGGCCTGCGACACGAATCCGTTACCGGCCGCAAACGCGGCGCCGACGACGCGGGTTCCTGCCGACCGCGACGGTCACAGCCCGGTGGTGAGCAGGATCTTGCCGAGATGGGCACTCGATTCCATCAGCTCGTGCGCCTTGCGCGCCTCCTCGAGCGGGAACGTCGCGTGGGTGACGGAGCGGACGCGCCCCGCGTCGAGTTCGGGCCAGACATCCCTGCGCAGCCCCTCGGCGATGGCCGCCTTGTCGGCCGTCGGGCGGGGCCGCAGCGTGGAACCGGTGAAGGTCAGGCGGTTGCGCATGATCGGCGTGATGTTCAGACCGTCGACCTTGTATCCGCCCATCAGGGCGATCATCACCAGGCGCCCGTCCGGCGCCAGGGACTTGATGTTGCGCGCGAGGTAGCTCGCGCCGATCATGTCGAGGATCACGTCGACGCCGCGTCCGTCCGTGAGGCGTTTCACCTCCTCGGCGAAGTCGGCCTGCTTGTAGTCGATCGCCGCATCCGCCCCGAGCTCCTCGCAGAACCGGCACTTCTCGGCGGAGCCCGCGGTGGCGAAGACCGTGGCACCGAACAGCTTCGCCATCTGGATCGCGGTGGCGCCGATGCCGCTGGAGCCGCCATGCACCAGGAAGCGCTCACCCCGGGCCAAACGCCCCCGCTGCACGACATTCGAGTAGACCGTGAAGAAGGTCTCGGGCAGCCCGGCGGCGTCGACCAGGGAGAGTGCCTTCGGCCGCGGCAGGCAGAGCCCCGCCTCGGCCACCGCGTACTCGGCGTAGCCGCCGCTGATCACGAGCGCGCAGACCTCGTCGCCGAGGGCGAGGCCGGTGACGCCCTTACCGAGGCCGACGACGCGGCCGGCGACTTCGAGGCCCGGGATCTCGGTGGCGCCGGGCGGGGGCGGATAGACGCCCGCGCGCTGCGCCACGTCGGGCCGGTTGACGCCGGCGGCAACCACCGCGATCAGGACCTGGCCGGGCTCGGGCTTCGGCAGGGGCGCGCTCTCGACGGCGATCACCTCCGGACCGCCCGCGCCCGTGTAGCGGACCTGACGCATGCTCTCGGGCAGGTCGGCACTGGCCATCGATCAATCCTTCGCGCGGGGTGTCCGGGCCACGTCCCTCGGGTCGCGGCCCGGCTGTACTTGCGGCAACGGACGCGCTTGGCAAGGTCGCCCTCAGCGAGGTCGCCTTCGGCGGCAGACCGGTCCGGCGCGCCGCCGGAGCCTCACCGCGCCGCGGCCTTCACGGCCGCCGGGATCACGATCTGCCCCTGGGCGAGGCTCTTCGGCCAGATCGCGATCTGCTTGCCGTCCTGCCACTGCGCCATCAGGCCGGTGATGAAGCCCTGGCCGTACCGGATCGAGTGCGTGAACGGGTCGTCCTTGCCGTAGTACTGGGTGCGGCCGACCGTGCCCTCCCAGTCGGTGGCCTCCAGGGCGTCCACCAGCTTGTCGGCCTCGGTGGAGCCGGCGCGCTTCACCGCGTCCGCGGCGTAGTAGACCTGATCGTACGCCATGTAGCCCGCGTAGGACGGATCGCTTCCGAAGCGTTTCTTGAACGCGTCGCTGAAGGCCAGCGACTTGCCGGTGATCGCCGCGCCGGGCACCGCGATGCTCTGGAAGATCACGCCCTGCGTGGCGCCGTTGGTGTTGGCCCAGAAGGTCGAGGAGGTCGCCTGCGAGTTCATGCCGGTCATGGCGAGCGGCACCTGCTGGTTCTGCCACTGCACGGTCGGCTGCACGCCGACATGGGAGATGCCGGTGACGATCAGGTCGGGCTTGGCCGCCTCGATCTTGTTGTAGATCGGCGTGAAATCACCCGTGTCCGGCGAGAACCTGATGTGGTCGACGACTTTCACGCCGATCTCGGGCAGGCACTTCTCGTATCCGACGTCGAGCGGCCGGGTCCAGGCCGCGTCCTCGCTCATGATCGCCGCGGTCTTGACCTTCATCAGGTCGAGGATCAGGTCCTTGGTGGAATCGCAGATCGACTGCGCGAGCGCCGCGGAAGTCAGGTAGCCGTGGAAGGTGTACTTGTTGCGCGCGTAGTCCTTGTGGACGGCGAGACTGATCTCGTTGGATGCGGCGCCGGGGGTGATCATCGGGGTCTTGAGCCGGGCCGCCCAGGGCATCAGCGCGAGCACCACCTCCGAGATGTAGCTGGCGATGACGAGGTTGACCTTGTCCTCGGACACCGCCCGCTGGAAGGCCCGGACCGCGTCGGACGCGGAACTCTTGTCGTCGTAGGTGACGACCTGGATCTGCCGTCCGTCGACGCCGCCCCTGGCGTTGATCTCGTCGGCAGCGAGCTGAACCGCCTGCGGGATCGAGGCGCCGACCACCGACTGCGCCTCGGCGATCACCCCGATCCGGATCGGGTCGGCGGCGCGTGCCGGACCCGCTCCCACCAACCCCGCCACTGCGAGCAGGGCCGCCGCCCGGCTCGAAACGCTGCGATCGCTTGCCATCGGTTTCCTCCTGGGGGCCGTACGGCTTTTCCCGCCGCATCGGTGCCACGGGCCGATAGTGCCTCAATCGCTGGCCTGAATACAATGTGCAGCCGTGGGACCGGATGGCGAAATCAGTCCGGTTCGCGGCGGTAGATCAGGCTCAGATTGCTGGCCGGCATGGGGACGCGCCGGACGAGTGCCAGCCCGTGCTTCGCCGCCGCCGCCGAGACGGATTCGAGGTCGCGCACGCCCCATTCCGGATCGCGTCCGCGCAGGGAGGCGTCGAACGCGGCGTTGCTCTCCGTGCTGTGGCGTCCGCCCTCTCGGAAGGGACCGTAGAGGAACAGCATACCGCTCCCGGCCAGGACCCGGCCGGCGCCGGCCATCAGGCCCTCGGTGGCGGACCAGGGCGCGATATGGATCATGTTGATGCACACGACGGCTTCGACCGGCTCGACAGGCCAGCGGTCGGCGGCGGCATCGAGGGCGAGCGGCGGCAGGATGTTCGCCGCCCCGGACCGGCGCGCATGCGCCGCGACGCTGCGCCGGGCCGCCGCGTCGGCGTCGCTCGGCAGCCAGGTCAGGCCCGGCAGCGCGGCGGCGAAGTGCACCGCGTGTTCCCCGGAGCCGCTGGCGATCTCCAGGACGGTGCCGCTGGCCGGGAGGATCGCGCGGAGCACGGCGAGGATCGCGTCCCTGTTGCGGGCGACCGCCGGCGCCTCCAGGGCGTCGCCGTCCGCATTCCAATCCAGCATCGCGCGTCTCCTGCGTTTTCCGCGATCTTCCGGAGCGGTCGTGCAACACTCTAGCGTGTCGCCGGCCGGGTCGGCCGCATATTGCGCTGAGGCCGACCTTGTCATACCCGGACCGGGTCGGCGTTCATGCTCGTCCTGCGTGTCGCTCAAGCCGCACTGCACCCCTCCAAGGCCTCAAGCCGCCACGGCTCGGCTTCGGAAGCACGGCTCGCGAGGCCCTGTATCCGGAGCCAAGTCGCGCCAGAGACGTCCGGGACTTCCAGCATCGTGCCTGATCCGCAAGCCCAATTGACGCTGCCCAAGGCCCTGACGGGCATCGCGGGCTTCGATGACCTGACGTTCGGCGGCTTGCCGGCCGGGCGCCCGTCGCTGATCTGCGGCTCCGCGGGCTGCGGCAAGACGCTGTTCGCCACGACGTTCCTGGTCAACGGCGCGACCCGCTACGGCGAGCCCGGCGTCTTCATGAGCTTCGAGGAGCGCGCCGAGGATCTGGCGGCCAACGTCGCGTCCCTCGGCTACGACCTCGACGGTCTCGTGGCCGCGGGCCGTCTCGCCATCGACCACGTGCGCGTGGAGCGCAGCGAGATCGAGGAGAGCGGCGACTACGACCTGGAGGGCCTGTTCATCCGCCTCGGCTTCGCGGTGGACAGCGTCGGCGCCAAGCGGGTCGTGCTCGACACGCTCGAGACGCTGTTTGCCGGCTTCAACGATCCGGCGCTCCTGCGCGCCGAGCTGCGCCGCCTGTTCGGCTGGATCAAGGACCGGGGGCTGACGGCGATCATCACCGGCGAGCGGGGCGAGGGCCAGCTCACCCGCCAGGGCCTGGAGGAGTACGTCTCCGACTGCGTGGTGCTGCTCGACAACCGGGTCGAGGACCAGATCACCACCCGGCGCCTGCGGGTGGTCAAGTATCGCGGCTCGGCGCACGGCACGAACGAATATCCGTTCCTGATCGACCATGCGGGGATCAGCGTCCTGCCGGTCACGTCCGCGGACCTCGATTACGCGGTGCCCGGCGGCGTGCTCCCGACCGGCATCGCCGGCCTCGACGCGATGCTCGGGCCGGGCGGCTTCCACCGCGGCTCCAGCATCCTGATCTCCGGCGAAGCGGGGACGGGAAAGTCCATGCTTTCCGCCTCGATCGTCGATGCCGCCTGCCGGCGCGGCGAGCGTTGCCTGATCTTCGCCTTCGAGGAGAGCGGCGACCAGATCATCCGGAACGCCCGCTCCCTGGGACTGGATCTGACGCGGCATCGCGACCGCGGCCTGCTGCGCTTCGAGACGGCCCGGCCCAGCCTGCACGGGCTCGAAACGCATCTGGCACGGATGCACCGCGACCTCGACCAGTTCCGGCCGGACATCGTGGTGATCGATCCGATCTCCGCCCTGCGCGGCTCAGCCAGCACTCTGCAGGCGACGCTTCTGCGGATGATCGACCTGATCAAGAGCCGTGGCATCACGGCGGTCTTCACCACGCTGCGCGGCGATGGGTCCGTCGGGCAGGACGACGATATCGGCGTTTCCTCGTTGATGGATGCCTGGATCAAGCTGGAGAATCTGGAGGCGAACGGCGAGCGGACGCGCACGCTCTACGTCATCAAGGCGCGGGGCATGAGCCACTCGAACCAGATCCGGGAATATCTGTTGTCGTCTGGCGGGATCAGGCTCATCGACGCCTATATCGGTCCCGCGGGTGTCCTCACCGGGACGGCCCGCCACGTTCAGGAGGCGCAGGAGCGGGCGGCCGCCGAGGAGCGCCGGCGCGAGACCGAGCGCACGCTGCGCGATGTCGTCCGGCGGCGTTTCGCGATCGAGCGGCAGATCGAGGAGCTTCGAGCCGGGTTGGAAGCGGCGGAGGACGAGGAAGAGCGCCTCCGCTCGGAGGAGAGGTTGCGTGAGGCACGCTCCGAGACGGAGCGGCAGGAACTGACCGCACGACGGAGTGCTGCGGAATGAACGACGTGACCTCGGACGACCCGGCACCGCAGACGGACCCCGACCGCGATCCGGGACGTTACCACCTGCGTCTCTACGTGGCCGGCCAGACCACGAAATCCCTCGCCGCGATGACCAACCTCAAGCGCTTCTGCGAGGAGCACCTGGCGGGACGCTACGACATCGAGGTGGTCGACCTGCTGACGAATCCGCAGCTGGCCGCCGGTGACCAGATCCTGGCGATCCCGACCCTGGTGCGCCGCCTGCCCTCGCCGCTGAAGCGGATCATCGGCGACCTGTCGAATACCGATAAGGTGCTGGTCGGGCTCGATATCCGCCCGAAGGCGGACCAGCCTTGAACGGGTTCACGCCCCCGGACCCCGAGGACCGCTTCCGCCTCAGATTGTTCGTCGCCGGGACCGCGCCACGCTCCCTCCGCGCCGTGGAATCCCTGCGCCGCATCTGCGAGGCCCACATCCCCGGCCGATACGAGCTGGAGATCATCGACATCTACCAGCAGCCCGACTTGGCCGAGCGCGACGGCGTCCTGGCCGCTCCCACGCTGCTCAGGGTTTCTCCGCATCCCGAGCGCCGGATCTCGGGCGACCTCCTCGACGAAGGCCGCATCCTGCGCGGCCTCCAGATCGCTCCCGCCGCGGAGGCGCAGTGATGGATGTCGATGCGCTGCTGCCGGGCGACGACCCGGGTCCCGAAGCCTATCGCGCCCATATCCGGGAGCTCGAAGCGCGCCTGGAGGAGAGCGAGGAGACCCTGGCGGCCATTCGGCGGGGCGACTTCGACGCCGTGGTGGTCGAAGGGCCGAACCACGAGCGTCTGGTCTACACGCTGGAGAACGCGGACCGCCCCTATCGGGTGCTGATCGAGCAGATCCAGGAGGGGGCCTTCACGCTCGGGCTGGACGGCACCCTGCTCTACTGCAACCGCCGGCTGGCGGACATGCTCGGCGAGCCGCAGGAGCGGCTCCTGGGGCGGTCCCTGCGCGACTTCGTGCTGGGGGATACCGATCTCGATCGCCTGGTGCGGACGGCGATGACGAGCCCGGTGCGCGGCGAGGTCGAATTGCGCGCGGCGGCGGGGACCGAGAGCGCGACGTTCCTGTCGCTCAGCCGCTTCGAGCGGCAGGACGACGAGCCGCTCCTCTGCGGGATCCTGACCGACCTGACCGAGCAGCGGCGCAACATGCAGGCCCTGGCGGAGGCGCACGCGCGCCTCCAGTCCGAGAGCGTCGAGCGCGAGCAGGTCGAGGAAGCGCTGCGCCAGTCGCAGAAGCTGGAGGCGGTGGGACAGCTCACGGGCGGCGTGGCGCACGATTTCAACAACCTGCTGACCGTGATCAAGTCGTCCACCGACCTGCTCAAGCGGTCCGACCTGCCCGAGGCGCGGCGCCAGCGCTACATCGCGGCGATCTCCGACACGGTGGACCGCGCCGCCAAACTCACGGGTCAGCTCCTCGCCTTCGCCCGTCGGCAGGCGCTCCGCCCGGAGGTGATCGAGGTCGGCGCCTCGCTGCGCGCCGTGGCGGAAATGCTCGATTCGGTCACGGGCGCGCGCATCACCGTCGATGCCCGGATCCCGGAGGAGCCCTGCTACATCCGGGCGGATCTCAGCCAGTTCGAGACCGCGCTGATCAATATGGCCGTCAATGCCCGTGACGCGATGGGCGGCGAAGGCACGCTGACGCTCAACCTGAAGGGCGGACGGCCGATGCCGGCGATCCGCGGCCATGCGGGCTCGCGGAGCACGTTCGCGGCAGTTTCCCTCTCCGACACCGGCATCGGGATCTCACCCGAGGTGCTGCCGCGCATCTTCGAGCCGTTCTTCACCACCAAGGACATCGGCAAGGGGACAGGCCTCGGCCTCTCCCAGGTCTTCGGATTCGCCAAGCAATCGGGCGGCGACGTCGATGTGTCGAGCACGCCCGGCGAGGGAACCACCTTCGTCCTCTACCTGCCGCAGGTGGAGGCGGCGCCCGAGGCGGCGGATGCGAACCCCCGCGAGGACCGGGGTCTGGACGTGGAGAGCCTGTGCGTCCTGGTGGTGGAAGACAACGTAGAGGTCGGCCGTTTCGCCACGCAGATCCTGGAGGATCTCGGCCACCAGACCGTATGGGTCACGAACGCCGAGGAGGCGCTCCTGGAGATCGAGAAGATTCCGTTCCGCTTCGACGCGGTGTTCTCCGACGTGGTCATGCCCGGAATGGGCGGGATCGAACTCGCCCGGGCGCTGCAACGGCGTGTGCCCGATCTGCCGGTCGTGCTCACCTCCGGCTACAGCCACGTGCTGGCGGAAGAGGGGGCGCACGGGTTCAACCTGATCCAGAAACCCTACTCGGTGGAGCAGCTGTCCCGGGTCCTGCGCCAGGTCGCGGGACAGCAGCGCCTCGCCGGCCGCGGCATCAGGCAATAGGCTGCCCGTTCCGCGGTGAGATCCGGTCTGCCCGGATCGGCGATGGGCTCCGCCTGTCCGCTCAGCGCGTGCCGTACATCCGGTCTCCGGCATCGCCGAGGCCGGGAACGATGTAGCCGTGCTCGTTCAGATGGCTGTCGATGGCGGCCGTCCAGACCGGCACGTCGGGATGGGCGGACTGGAACTTGGCCAGGCCCTCCGGCGCCGCCAGCAGGCAGACGAAGCGGAGGTCCGAGGCGCCCCGCGCCTTGAGGCGGTCCAGGGCCGCGATCGCCGAGTTGGCGGTGGCCAGCATCGGGTCGAGGACAAGCACGGTCCGGTCGGCGAGGTCCGAGGGCGCCTTGAAGTAGTATTCGACGGCCTCCAGCGTGTCCGGGTCCCGGTAGAGGCCCACATGGGCGACGCGCGCCGACGGAACGAGGGACAGCATCCCGTCCAGGAAGCCGACTCCGGCGCGCAGGATCGGCGCCAGGACGAGCTTCTTGCCCTGGATCTGCCGGCCCTCCATCGGCTGGAGGGGCGTCTCGATGGTGACCGGTTCCAGGGGCAGATCCCGCGTCACCTCATAGGCCAGGAGCATGCCGATCTCGTTCAGGATCTGGCGGAAGCCCTTGGTCGAGCGGTTCTTGTCCCGCAGGTAGGTGAGCTTGTGCTGCACCAGCGGGTGATCCACCACGGTGACCCGACCCGTCGGCATCGCCATTCCTCTTCGCTCAGGCTGCCGGAGCAATGCCGGACCTCGCGCCGCGGTGCAACTTGTGTGCTGCCGTGTCCGGTCTCGCCTCGCGGAACCCGCGGCGATCCGCCGGGCGACCGTCGTCCAACCCCGGCCCGTGAAGCGCAACGGGCATCGTCGCACCCGCGCGGGGCAATGCCGCTCTCCACTGGTGCGGTGCCGACAGGCCGCCGGAGCCCGGCGGGCTCGGCCCGGATGCCGCCCAACCCGGCATCGGTAAGACAAATCCACCGGCTTTTTTAGAAAAATTATAATCTAGATTTTTCAAGGGCAATACGGGGATGAACTCCGCTATATCAAGTATATTTTGATATTTACTACTTCGGCATCATCAATACATGCGTATTAAAATCTTTTCACAAGAAAATAGTAACAGATTTTGCGACCAGAAAACTTGACCTTTAGCGTGCCATGCCTAATTGCCGCTCACATCACAGCCTTGCATGTCGCAAGATCGCCGCTCCTCTCGCTTTCACGGGCATGGGTTATGCGTTCGAAGTTCTCGCTCAGAACTGTTTTGGCACTTCTCTTCGGCTTGCTGGCATTGATCTCGGCCGGTCAAGGCGGCCTGTCACTTTACGAAATCGTCGGCATCCGCCAAGCCACCACCAGCGTCGCGACGAATTGGATGCCGTCCGTCGCACAGGTCAACGCGATCGAGGTCGCCGCCTCCGAGGTCCGCGTCAAACAGTACCGGCTCGTCCTGTTGTCGAACACACCCGAACAACGCCGGACGAACGAGGTCAATCTTGCGGGCACACACGATCGAATGCGCGAGACGCGCCGCACCTACGAGCCTCTGATCATCACGCCGCAGGAGCGGAGCCTCTATGACGGGTTCGCGGATGCCTGGACCAAGTTCGAACGCGCGGATCGAGAGATCCGCCGGCTCGTCGAAGCCGGGCGTCAGCAGGAAGCCCTGGTTCAGCTCAGCAGTCCCGAGGTCGTCGCCCTGTACGACGGGTCACGCGCACTGCTCACGCAGCTGGTGGAGCACGACGAGAAGGCCGCGACCAGAGACGCCGACGCCGCGATGGACCGGGCGAACACGGCATCCCTTACGGCGATGGCGGGGATCGGCCTGTCCATCGCTGCGGCTCTGGGCGCGGCGGTGTTCGGTCTGCTTCGAATCTCGCGGCCGATCCAGGCGATGACCGCGGCCATGTCGAAGCTGGCGGACGGGGAGACCGGAACCGAGGTTCCGTTCAGGCAGCGATCCGACGAGATCGGTGCGATGGCGGCCGCCGTGCAGGTGTTCAAGGAGAGTCTGATCCGCACGCGGCGGCTCGAAGCCGAGGCGGAGGAGGCGCGCCGGACCGCCGAGGCGCAGCGCAAAGCCACCCTCGTCCAGATCGCCGACCAGTTCGCTCAGGCGGTGGGCGGCATCATCGGACAGGTCTCCGCGTCGGCCAGCGAGTTGCAGTCCACCGCGCAGATCATGACCCGGACCGCGACCCGGACCGCGGATCAGACGACAACCGTGGCGGCTGCCGCCGAGGAGGCCGCCAGCAACGTCAGCACGGTGGCGGCCGCGGCCGAGGAGCTGGGCTCGTCGGTGCAGGAGATCGGCCGGCAGGTCGACGGCTCGGCGAAGCTGGCCCAGGCGGCGGTCGATGAGGCGGACCACACCAGTGCACTCGTTCAGGAGCTGAGCGCCGCTGTCGCTAAGATCGGCGACGTCGCCGGCCTGATCTCGAACATCGCCGGACAGACCAACCTTCTGGCGCTGAACGCCACGATCGAGGCGGCCCGCGCCGGCGAGGCGGGGCGCGGCTTCGCTGTGGTGGCGTCGGAGGTCAAGGCGCTGGCCGAGCAGACCGCGAAGGCCACCGAGGAGATCTCGAGCCAGATCGCCCGGGTCCAATCCTCCACCGGAGAGGCGGTCAGCGCCATCGGGGCGATCACGCGGCGCATCCGCGAGATCAACGGGGTGGCGACCTCGATCGCCGCCGCCGTCGAGGAGCAGGGCGCGGCCACCCAGGAGATTGTGCGCAACGTCGGCCAGGCCGCGCAGGGCACCGGCGAAGTGACGAGCAACATCGTGAGTGTGGCGGGGGCCGCCGAGGAAACCGGTCAGGCGGCCGGCCTGGTCCTGACCGAGGCCTCCCGCCTGTCGGAACAGTCCGAACATCTGACCGGCGAAGTGGACCGGTTCCTGAGTACGGTTCGGGCCGCCTGAGACCCGTGCGGCCGGAGCGGCATCTGCGGATGCCGCTCCGGCCGCCGATGGCGGAGGGCCGGGTCCAGGTCGAGCGGCCCGGACCCGGAACGGGTGTTCTCAGAGGGCGCCGGCTTGCCGGCTCGGGTCTGCCGAGAGCGGCGGCCGCGTCAGACCGAGCGGCCCTCGCCGCCCTCGCTCCTGCGCTTGGCCATGAAGGCGTCGAACTGCTCCCGGTCCTTGGCGCGCTTCAGCTCCTCCACGAACTGATCGAAGGCCCGGCTCTCCTCCTCCAGGGCCCGCCGTTGAGCCTCGAGCCGGTCGAGCTCGGTCCGGCGATAGGCGTCGAAGGCCGCGTTGCCGCTGCCGCCGCGGCGGTTCGCCGCCTCGAAGGCGCGGGCGAACCGGGACGCGGGCTGTGCGCCGTCGAGATCCGAGAAGGCCCGCCGCGCCTGGTCACGCAGTTCGGTGAAGGCCGGGTAGCCGGCCAGCTTCCAAGCGACCAGGGCGAGGCCGACGGGCCACCAGTAGACGAAGCCCACTACGATCGCGCCGATCTCGAGCGAACGACGCGGGAACGGGCCGGAGCGGCAGAGCCTGCCGGTCGCCCAGGGAGAGGAAGTTTGAGAGGTCACGGCTGTGCTCCGCTGTTCATGTGAACGCGGTTAACATGCGCGCGCCGGGAACGGCTTTCAAGGGCGGCTCGACCCGGCGCCCGCGCCGCCCTCGGCCGGTCGCGCCGCGCCGTGCACCAGGGCGAGGACACCGGCTCGCAAAAGCTCGAACTTGTCGGGAAATCCGGGTCCGCGCGGCAGGTGCCCGGCGGACGACAGGGTCGCGAGGCCGTGCGCCAGCGCCCACACTTCGAGGGCGATGAAGCGGGGTGCCACGCCGCCGAACCCGTCCGCGAAGGTCGCCTGGAGCGCCTCGACCAGAAGGTCGAAGGGGCTCGGACGCGCGGTCGGCCCGTCCGCTCCTGCGCCGCCCTCGAACCCGGGCGACGCGGCTTGCCCGCCCCGGGTCTCGAAGATGGCGGCATAATAGGCCGGCTCCTCCTCGGCGAAGGAAAGATAGGTCTCACCCATGCGCGTGAACCGCTCCAGCGGCGTCCCACGCGAGGTCAGGGCGCGCGCCAACCGGGCGGCGAGCTCGGCGAAGCCGCGGCCGGCAAGCTCCTCCAGCAGGGCCTCCCGGCCGCGGAAATGCCGATACAGGGCGGCCGGCGTCACGCCGACGAGGCGCGCGGCGTCCACCAGCGTGAAGCCGCCGATCCCGCGCTCGGCGATGAACCGACGCGCGGCCTCGATGAGAGCCTCCTTCAGGTTCCCGTGATGGTAATTGCGCCGATCGCTCGGTCCGTCCCGCCAGGGTCGCAAGATCACCCATCCTTTACGCGCTCGAACGCACCTCACAGAACGGCCGCGGCGCTGTCGAGCGCCGAGATCAGCGCGACCTGCAAAACCTGTGAGGCCAACACAGGCATTACGGGCGAGCAGGACGATTGTTTCGAGCCGTCGGTCCGCGCGGTCGCTTGACCGGGCCTTGACGACGCAACACTATTACAGACCGCGCCGGGGGACCAGCCTCGACGCCAGGGCCGATCCGACCGGCGGCGTATTCGAAC
The DNA here is from genome assembly GCF_022829385.1 of Methylobacterium sp. J-070. GTDB lineage: Bacteria > Pseudomonadota > Alphaproteobacteria > Rhizobiales > Beijerinckiaceae > Methylobacterium. The sequence goes on from NZ_JAKSXX010000208.1 coordinate 28,891, forward strand.
ACGGGATTCGGGTCCAATATGGCTTTCGAGAGCCTGGGGGCATGGCGCGCCCGCTCGGCGGCGCGCGCCGAGTGCACGGCACGGTTGAAGCGGGTGCTGAGCGAGGCGTTGGGGCTCGGTGCGGCCGACGCGCTGGCGATCAACGAGATCGCCTGCTCAGATCCCGGCTGCCCCGACATGGAGACCATCGTGCTGGTGATGCGTGCGGGCGCGCCGACGCGCGCCCTGCGGGTCCGGCGGCCGTTGAACGCCGTGGATGCCGACGACATCGCGGCGCTCGTCGCGGAGGATCGCTCGGCGCACGCGCCTTCGGCCGGTCCCGCCGCGGGTTCGAGGTAGGAATGCGTAGGGAAACCGGGACGCGGAAACGGTCCCGGTCGTGTCGCCGTCGGCAGCGACACACCCGAATCTCGATGATGTGACCCAAACGGCGCCGCTGAAGGCGTCGCGAGGCATCCGGACGCGGCAGTCATTGCCGGCGCGTGGTGTACCCTGCGCCGGAAGCCGCCATCCCGTCGGGGGTGATGCGGCGTGAGGGCCGTCCGTCATGAAAACCCGTCGGCATGTCCTGGCGCTGGCCGGTCTCGCCTGCTCCGCCGGCCTCGCGCCGGCGCTGGCCGGCGAAGCGATGCCATTCTCGGAACCCGCCTTCGAGGCCGCCCGGAAGGCCGGCAAGCCGGTCCTGATCGAGGTGAGCGCGCCGTGGTGCCCGATCTGCCGGACGCAGAAGCCGATCCTCGCGCGGCTTTCGGCCGAGCCGCGCTTCAAGGACCTGCAGATCTTCGACATCGACTTCGACAGCCAGAAGGATCTGCTGAAGCGCTTCGATGCCCGGATGCAGAGCACGCTGATCGCCTTCAAGGGGTCGGCCGAGGTCGGGCGCTCCGTCGGCGAGACCCAGCCGGAATGGATCGAGGGCCTGCTCGAGAAGGCATTGTGAGCGGCGTCGGCGGTCTTCCGGTTCCGTTCAGGCAAGCTGCGGCATAGCGCCGTTCGGCCCCGCTTCCCCGCGGCGGGCGCCGACGGAGAGACCGCCGTTGACCAGTGCCCCATCCTCGCCCGCAGCGATCCCCGACGCGATCGTGGCGATCCCCGTGCGCAACGAGGAGGATCGCATCGCGGCCTGCCTCCGGGCCGTCGACGCCCAGGAAGGCCTCGCGCCGGGAAGCCTCGGCCTGGTGCTGTTCCTGAACAACTGCACCGACCGGACCGAGGCCATCGTGGCGGAGCTGGTGCCGGCGCTGTCGATCCCGGTGCGCATCCTCACCGAGAACTTCGCGGGCGCCCATGCCGGCTGGGCGCGGCGACGGGCCATGGATGCCGCCGCCGCGTGGCTCGGCGATCGCGGCGGCGCGGGCCTCATCCTCTCCACAGACGCCGACAGCCGCGTGCCGCCGAACTGGATCGCCCGAAACCTGGCCGCCATCCGGGCGGGTGCGGACGCGGTCGCCGGCCGGGTCGAGCTCGATGCCGCCGAGGCGGCGTTGCTGCCCCCGTCGCTGCCCGCCCGCGGCCGACTCGAGGACATCTACGATGCCCTGATCACCGAGGCCGAGGCGCGCATCGACCCCGATCCGCACGACCCCTGGCCCTGCCACCGGACCGCGATCGGCGCGACCCTGGCGGTGACGCGCGCGGCGTATCTCCAGGTGGGCGGCATGCCGGAGATCCCGCTGGGCGAGGACGGCGCCTTCGTGGCGCGGCTCATCGAACACGGATTGCGCGTGCGTCACGCCACCGACGTCTGCGTGACCATATCGGCCCGCCTGGCCGGCCGAGCTTCCGGCGGCGTCGCCGACACGATCCGCTCCCGCTGCGAGGAGCCCGACGCGCTGTGCGATGCCCGGATGGAAGCCTTTCCGCGGGCGGTGATGCGCTATGTCTGGCGACGGCGTTTCCGCCGGCTGCACGGCCTGAGCCTGCTCGGCCGGAGCCACACCTGGGCGCGCCGGCTCGGGCTCGACGCCGCGGAGGCCAGTCGGATCGCCGCCCTGCCCCTGGGCCAGGCGATCGTGGAGGCGGAACGCGCCAGCCCCCGCCTCGCGTATCGGCCCATCGGCCCGCGCCAGTTGCCAGGGCAGATCCGGATCGCGCGGGTCGGCGTCGCCGCGATCCGGGTGGCCCTGCGGATTGCCGGCTCGGGCCGGAGTTACGCCTCCGCCACGGCGGCGGCGCACCGCGCCGGGATCGATCCGGAAACCGGCCGGATCTGATCCGGTCCGTCGCCCGATGCGCCGCACATGCCGGGGCGTACATTTCAGGGCGTGGGCGCGGCTGACCGTGTGGACGATCGCGCGATGGCCGGAAGCTGCCACAATGCGCCCAGCCGCGAACGGCGGTCTCGGGTCGATCGACGGCACGAAGGCAATGCCTGCGCCCGACATCGACGGCACTCGAAATCTGTTTCATCAGAAAAAATTCTAATTTCATAAGCTTTGATCGCGTCGGATTGTATTGTTATAATATATAATCGTGTGGACAATTCATTTACCGGCAGATCGTGCGAAAAATACACTCCTTATTATTTACATCGAACAGCAAAACCGTTTCGGTTCGAAAAAATCGATTCGTGCCGATCAGGATTTCATCGGGCGTTCGGCGGCGCGACACTTTTTCTGAGCCGCCAGACGCTTGCCGCAGGCACACTCACGGACCACAGGAAATTTCTCGCCGTTCGCGGCAAGGCCAACTCCCGACGGTCCGCGATGGGTGATGCGGATTGCGAACCCGCGCCGCGAGCCGCCCGGTCTCGGGTGGACCGGAGCCGTCGGCGGAACCGACGCACATCATCGACCGCGGGGACGGGCCCGCTCATCGCAGCGCACCCGGAGCGGACGCTCGTCCCAGCTTGCGCGCATCCGCCGAGCGGTTCTTCGACGCCGCGGCGTGCGCCGGGGCGATCAGCGCTCGGTCGGCCCGGCGTGCGATTCGCCCTGCGGGATTTCGGCGTCGGCGAAGTGCAGGATCACGGTCCGTCCCTCCGGCGGCGGGGCCGGGAGGCTCGCGCGGAACCGCGCCGTCTCGGTGGACGCCAGGACCGATCGGGGCGCCGGAACCGGAAACGTCCGGATCGCGCGGCCGCCGGCGTCCCGGATCTCGACGCTGAGCGGCGCCACGGGCCTGTCGGATCGCGCGACCCCCACGAGGTCGCCCTCGACGACGAGTTCGGCGGGCCGGCCGTCCTCGGCCGGGTTGCTGTACGCCACCACGTCCCGGATCTCGATCCCGCGCACGTTCACCGGCAGCCCGATCCGCGCGAACAGGGACGCGGTCTGCGGGACGGCGCGGACGACGGTCGTGCGGGCGAGGCAGACGAGCGGCAGCGCCGCGAGGAGCGTCAGTCCGAACGCCAGGGATGGCGACAGGCCGGGGACCACGCGCCGGACGGCAGCGCCCTGGAAGGGTCGCCGGGATGAGGCGCGGGTGCTGGGGGTCGGGAGGTCCGAAGCGTGCCGAACCGAGGCGGTCGCCTCCTCCCACGCCGCATCGACGACCGGATCGGCCTGCGCATCGGCATCGGCGACGAGTTCGGCCTCGTGGCCGGCCAGCACGTCGGCCGGGCTGATGAACCACGTCTCGCGGCACGCCGCACAGCGCACCGACCGACCGTCCATGCCGACCTTGTCGGCATCGATCCGGTACGCGCTCGCGCAGCTTGGGCAGACGATCAGCATACGCGCCATACTCGCAAAGATCGGCCGCGAACGGTCCCGACAGTTAATTCGCTTGAGAAAGTGTCGCCGAACAGGGTTAAGCGGGCGTGAAATCCCGTAGGCCTTGAAAACGCCCGCCCATCCGGCGATGCCGTGCCGGCGACAGACGAGATCGGCAGGCCCCTTGAACCGACAGGCGAGCATGAAGAGCCTGCTGCCCGGCGTGGAACGGCCGGTGGTGCAGTTCGAGAACGTCGGCATGCGCTACGGCCTCGGGCCGGAAGTGCTGTCAGACGTGAGCTTCCGCATCGCGCCGCGGTCCTTCCAGTTCCTCACCGGGCCGTCGGGCGCGGGGAAGACCACGCTGCTGCGCCTGATCCTGCTCTCGGCCCGGCCGACGCGCGGCCTCGTGTCGATCTTCGGCGAGGAGGTGAGCGGCATCTCCGCCAAGGCGCTGACGGGGCTGCGGCGGCGCATGGGCGTGGTGTTCCAGGACTTCCGGCTGCTCGATCACCTCACCACCTACGAGAACGTGGCCCTGCCGCTGCGCGTCCAGGGGCGTGCCGAGGCCAGCTATCGGGCGGAGGTCGTGGAACTCCTGCGCTGGGTCGGGCTCGGAGAGCGCATGCATGCCCTGCCGCCGCTTCTGTCCGGCGGCGAGAAGCAGCGCGCCGCCATCGCCCGGGCGCTGATCGCCCGACCGGACCTGCTCCTGGCCGACGAGCCCACGGGCAACGTCGATCCGGGCCTGGGCCGGCGGCTGCTGCGGCTGTTCCTGGAGCTGAACAAGCTGGGGACCTCCGTCATCATCGCCACCCACGATTTCGGCATCATGGACGCCGTCGATGCCCGCCGGATGGTCCTGGGCGAAGGCCGGCTGCGGATCGAGGAATGACCCTACAGGCCCTCTCGCGCGCGCGTCCGCGATCCCCGGCGGGCGTCCCGGATCCGACCGCATCGGCGAACCTGCGCCGCAACGCGCCCCTCGTCCCGACCGACACGGCCGCCGGACGCTCCCTGGCGGCGGTCATCGCCATCCTGACCTTCCTGGCCTGCCTCTGCGCCGGCGCGGCCGAGATGGTGGCGGCCAACGCCGCGCAGTGGCAGGGCGACGTGGCGCAGGAGGTCACGATCCAGGTCCGTCCCGGGCCCGGCCGCGACGTCGATGCGGACGTCACCCGGGCCGTGGCCATCGCCAAGGCGGAGCCGGGCATCGCCGAGACGCGGGTGTTCTCGAAGGCCGAGGCCGAGCGGCTCCTGGAGCCGTGGCTCGGCAGCGGCCTCGACCTCTCGGACCTGCCGGTGCCGCGGCTCATCGCACTCACCCTGGCGAACAACCAGGGCGCCGACCTCAAGCGCCTCCGGTCCCGGCTCCTGGAGGCCCTGCCCGGCGTCGCCAGCCTCGACGACCACGTCCTGTGGCTGCAGCGGCTCTCGACGGCGGCCAACGCCTTCGTGGGCATCGGGATCGGCATGGTGGTCCTCGTGCTGATCGCCACAGGTCTCGCGGTGACCTTCGCGACGCGCGGCGCCATGGCGAGCAACCGCGAGGTCGTCGAGGTGCTGCACTTCGTGGGTGCCGACGACGACTACATCGCCCGCGCCTTCCAGCGTCGCTTCTTCGGCCTCGGCCTCCGGGGAGGCGCGATCGGCGCCGGCGTGGCGATCCTCGCCTTCGTGCTGGCCGGTCTCCTGGCCCGGGCGGCCCGGTCCGGCCCGGCCGGCCAGGAGGTGGAAGCGCTGTTCGGCGCCTTCCACGTGGGCCTGCGCGGCTACGTGAGCGTGGTGCTGATCGGCGTGATCGCGTCCCTGGTCACCGGCGTCGTCTCGCGCATCACCGTGCGGCGCTTCCTGGCCTGAGCGCCGGTCGGTGACGGGCCGGGCGGGACATAACCTCCGCGCCACGCGTTTACGATTTGGAAACGTGATCGCTGCGCTGTGGACGAGGCGGATCGCACCGCCTCCGGTCCGCCGCAATCGGAGCCGATCCTCCGGAGAATGACCACGCGTATGCAGCGCGCCTTGGATCCGCTCTCGACCGACGCGGTCGGCTGGGCCTGGCAGGAGTGGGCTCGAACCCGCCGCGCTGATGCGCGCGCGACGCCCCGCCCCCGGGGCTGGATGGCATTGTGGATCTGCGGCGCCGGCGCCGCCTTCGGCGCGTTGGCCATGATGGCGGGATTCCTGATCTTCGTCGGCGCCCTCGACCGCCACGAACGGACGCCCCCCGACCGGGCCGACGGCATCGTGGCGCTGACAGGCGGCGCGCAGCGGATCGGTGACGCGATCGACCTTCTGGCCGGCGGCTACGGCCGTCGCCTGCTCATCACCGGCGTGAACGAGCGCACCAGCCGCGACGAGATCGCCCGGCTGAACCCGACCCAGCGCGCCTTGATCGCCTGCTGCGTCGATCTCGACTACCGGGCGCGCAACACGATCGGGAACGCCATCGAGACCCGGCGCTGGATGCGGGCGCACCGTTTCAGCACCGTCGCGGTGGTGACCTCGAACTACCACATGCCCCGGACGCTGGTGGAGCTGGATCACGCCCTGCAGGACAGCGACCGCGTCCTGCCGCATCCGGTCGTTACGGAGGCCTTCGATGCCGACCGGTGGTGGCAGAGCCCACCCGCCGCCAAGCTCGTGGCCTTCGAGTATGTGAAGTTCCTGGCGAGCTGGGTGCGCACGCGATTCGAGGCGGATCCGGAGCGCTCCCGGGCGGCGATCCTGATCGGACGCCGCAAGCCGGTGAAGATGGTCGCCGAGCCGCTGATGATGCGCGGCGTCGATTGAGCTTGCCTCAGGGGCCCTTGCACCGCGCCTTGATCGCCGTCGAGAATTCCTGGTCTGAGCCCTGGACCTGGGCGAGCCGCTCGCCGCGCTCGGAGCCCGATAGGCAGCGCCCGTAGACGCTCGCGACCCGGCGCATGGTCTCGACGTGGCGCCGCCAGATCCGGCAATTCTTGGCGTCATCGGCGCCCGCCTGCTCCAACTGGTCGATCGCCTGCCGCTGCATCGACTGCGCGACGAGCAGGTCGCGGGCACAGGTCGTGTCGCCCTGCGCCCTTGCAGGCGCGACCAGCCACGCGGCAATGGCCAGGGCGGCGGCGGCCGTTCGGGAAATCGGCATCAGGCGGCCTGGGGTGCCGTGGAGCGGGTCAGGAGGGCGTAGAGCGCGCCCGCGTCCCGGGCCGCTCGGATATGGCTCAGCATACCCGGCTCGCGCAGGATCCGGGCGACCTGCGCCAGCGCCTTCAGATGGTCGGCGCCCGCACCTTCGGGGGCCAGGAGCAGGAAGGCGATGTCCACGGGCTGGCCGTCGAGCGCCTCGAAATCCACCGGCCGGTCGAATCGCGCGAACAGGCCGAACAGCCGGTCGAGTCCCGGCAGCTTGCCGTGCGGGATCGCCACGCCCTCGCCGATGCCAGTCGAGCCGAGGCGCTCCCGCTGGAGCAGGGTGTCGAAGATGGGCCGTTCCGCGAGCGCCGGGAGGCGCCGCGTTGCCTGGGCGGCGAGATCCTGAAGCACCTGCTTCTTGGCGCGCGCGCGCAGGGACGACACGACCGACTCGGGGTCGAGAAATTCCAGAACTGGCATCGACCGATCGTTGCCCTGTCACCCGCCCATAACGGCGCGGGCATGGTTGCAGGGGCGCCGACGGCCGCTGCGGCCACGCCCCTGCCCTTCAATCGACCGGGAAACAAGCCGGTTCCGGCTCCGTTCCTCCCGACCCGCGGCGTCAGTCGCCGGCGCTCGGAGGGTCCACCCAGCCGATCGCGCCGTCGCTGCGCCGATATACGACGTTGATGCGTCCGGTGCCAGCGTGGACGAACACGACCACCGGGGACCCCGTCATGTCGAGGGCGGTCACGGCCTCGCCGATGGTGCGGCGCTCCAGGGTCTTGGTGCTCTCGGCCACGATCGGCGGATGGGCATCGCCCTCCGGTGCCTCGTCGTCCTCCTCGTCCGGAGCGGCCAGGACCGCGTAGGCCGCCTCGACCGCCTCCGTGTCGCCGGGTCCGGTCGCGTGCTGCTTCAGCCGATGCTTGTAGCGGCGCAACCGGGTTTCGAGACGCTCGGCGGTCTGCTCGAAGCTCGACCGCGCATCGTGGGCGAAGCCGTTCGCCTCGATGGTGAGGCCCGACACCAGATGGAGCACGCAATCCGTCCGGAAGGCCGTCCCGTCCCGGCGCAGCGTGACGTGACCAGTGCAGCAGTCGTTCATATGCGAGTCGAGGTATTTGGCCTGGATCGCGGACATTCGTTCCTCGACACGGCTGCGGAGACTCTCCCCGAGGTCCACGCCGTGGCCCGTAACTCGCAACGCCCCCATGCTGCCTCCCGATTTCGATGCCGGCCGCCGACTTAGAGAGCCGGCTCGGGTTAAGTCAACGGAGCGACTGGCGGTTTAGCCTGTTGCTTAACCCTGGGTTCAGCCGGGGGGCCGAATACCGGCCCCACCCCGAGACGCGAGACGCCTGACCGCATGACGATCGATGCCGGACCTCAAGCCGACCCAACCCGCCGCGCCGTCCTGGCGGGGGTGCTGGGCGTCACCGCCGGCGCGCTTCCGACCGTTACGTGGGCGGCCGAGCCCGAGAAGGCACCCGCGCTCCCCGGCGCGGGCGAGGCTTTCGAGGCCAACACGCTGCCGGATCTCGCCCGCGCCCGCGCCAGGGCGGCTTACGTCGCACCCAAGACCAACGATGTGCCGGCGGTCCTGAAGGGCCTGTCGCGGGACGTCTACGGGGCGATCCGTCCCGCCGAGGGACGGGCCATCTGGGCCGACCGCGGGCTTGGCTACGTCCTGGAGCCGCTGTTGCGCGGCGCGATCTTCGACACGCCGGTGTCGCTGTACCGCGTCGAGAACGGCCTCGTGCAGCCGATCGCGTACGACCGGTCGGCCTTCACCGCCCTGGGCATCGAACTGCCGGAGCTCGACGCCGAGACCGCGTTCTCGGGTTTCCGCCTGCGCGCGCGGTTCGGGGACGGCGACGCGCTCTCGGATTTCGCGCTGTTTCAGGGCGCCTCCTTCTTCCGCCTCGTGGCGCAGGGCCAGGATTTCGGCATCAACGCCCGGGCCCTCGCCCTGCGGCCGGCCGATGCCCGCGGCGAGGAGTTTCCCCTGTTCCGCGCCCTGTTCGTCGAGACGCCGACGCCGGGCCAGCCGGTGGTGGTCCACGCCCTGGCGGAATCGGAATCGGCCACGGCGGCGTTCCGGCTCACGCTGACACCCGGGCGGGAGGCGTCAACGGCCGCGATCGACGGGATCGTCTTCGCCAGGGCCGATCTCGACCATATCGGGCTCGGCGGCATGCAGGGCAGCTACCTGTTCGGCGCCCTCGACCGGAACCGCGTCGACGACCTGCGCGCAGCCGCCTTCTCGGTCGAGGGCCTGGCGATCCGCAACGGCAACGGCGAGCCGATCTGGCGGCCGGTCCACAACCCGGAGGCGCTTCAGGTCTCGGCCTTCGTGGACCAGAGCCCGAAGGGATTCGGCCTCATGCAGCGCGCCCGCGCGTACGCGGATTTCGAGGATGACAAGCGGCACTGGGAGCAGCGGCCCTCCCTCTGGCTGGAGCCGCAGGACGCCTGGAGCGAGGGCGCGGTGACGCTGCTCGAGATCCCGAGCGATTCCGAGTTGAACGAGAACGTGTTCGCCTACTGGCGCCCCAAGGCGAAGCTCGCCAAGGGCGACGAGATGCGGTTCCTCTGTCGTCAGCACTGGTCGAAGGGCTGGCCCGATCCGCTTCCCCCCGAGATCGCGCGGGTCAGCGACAGCCGCTGCGGTCACGGCAGCGGCGGAAACCGCCGGCTCTTCGCGGTCGATTTCGAGGGCGACGCCCTGTTCCAGCCCGGCGACATCGACGTCGACCTCAGCGCCTCGGCCGGGACGATCACCCGGCAGGACCGGTTCCGGTACCCGGAGCGGAAGACGCTGCGGATCCTGTTCGAACTCGATCCAGGCGGCGAACGGGCGAGCGAGTTGCGCCTCGCGCTCCGGCGCGGCCAAGCCCGGGCCAGCGAGACCTGGCTCTTCCGGTGGACCCCGTGACCCTCTTCCCGTCCCAATCCTAAGGCCAGCCTCCGTCATGAACCTGGACGAGACGATCACGCGGACCCGGACCTCGGCGCAGCTTCGCTCCGAGCCGGATGCCGCCGGGCCGACATCCGGCCTGGGCCTGCCGCCGGAGGCGCCGCTGGCGATGCCGGTGCAGGATCTGGCGCGATGGGATCCCGCCGCCGCCCACCGGCCGGAGCGGCCGGCGAAGGCGCCGTGGCTCGCGCGCCTCGCGGTGTTCGGGGGCGCAACGGCCCTGACCGCCTACGGCGGCTGGCAGATGGTCGAGACGGTCTCGGTCTCGGGCAGCCCGACAGGCCTGCAGCTCGTCCTCGTCGTCCTGTTCTGCCTGACCTTCTCGTGGATCGCCCTGGCCTTCACCAGCGCCGTTCTCGGCTTCGGCATGCTGCTCCGGCGCGGGCCGCCCATCGAGGCGCCGGTCGCGCTGTCGACCCGCACCGCGGTGCTGATGCCGGTCTACAACGAGGCGACCGCCCGCACCTTCGCGGGCGTCGAGGCGATGCACGAGGCCGTGGCCGCCACGGGGCTAGGCCGGCATTTCGACTGGTTCGTCCTGTCCGATTCGACCCAGGCCGATGCCTGGATCGCCGAGGAGCGGGCCTTCCTCGACCTGCGCGGACGCCTCGGCGCCGATGCCCGGCTCTACTATCGCCACCGGCCGAAGAACCATCACCGCAAGGCCGGCAATATCGGCGACTTCGTCACCCGCTGGGGCGGCCACTACGACCACATGCTGGTGCTCGACGCCGACAGCCTGATGAGCGGGCCGGCGATCGTGGCGCTCGCCGCCGCCATGGAGGCGGACCCGGATGCCGGCATCATCCAGACGCTGCCGCTGATCATCAACCGCAACACCCTGTTCGCCCGGCTCCAGCAGTTCGCCGCCCGGATCTACGGGCCGGTGATCGCCGCCGGCCTCTCGGCCTGGTCGGGGCGGGACGGCAATTACTGGGGCCACAACGCCATCATCCGGACCCGGGCCTTCGCGTCGGCCTGCGGCCTGCCCGACCTCCCCGGGAAGCCGCCCTTCGGCGGCCACATCCTGTCGCACGATTTCGTCGAGGCCGCGCTGATCCGCCGGGCCGGCTGGGCCGTCTACATGCTTCCCCGCCTGCCGGGCTCCTTCGAGGAGAGCCCGCCCTCGCTGATCGATGTCGCGGTCCGCGACCGCCGCTGGGCACAGGGCAACCTCCAGCACGCACGGGTGATCGGCGCGGCCGGCCTGCACCCGGCGACCCGCCAGCACTTCGCCACCGGCATCGCCGGCTACCTCGCCTCCCCGCTCTGGCTGCTCCAGCTGGTCGTCGGTATCCTGCTGGTCCTGCAGACCGCCACGGAGCGGCCGGACTATTTCGGCGGCGCCGGCTTCTCGCCGGTCTTTCCGCGGTTCGACCCGGTCCGCGCGCTCCAGCTGTTCGGCCTGACCATGGCGGTGCTGCTGGCACCGAAGCTCCTGGGCCTGATCCTCGCGCTCCTCGATGGTCCGGTGCGGCGCGCCTGCGGCGGCGCCGGCCGACTCGTCCTGTCCAGCCTCGTCGAGATCCTGCTCTCCGCCCTGGTGGCGCCCGTCGCGATGGTGGTCCAGTCCGGCTCGGTGATGAGCATCCTCCTCGGCCGGGACACCGGCTGGAACCCGCAGCGCCGCGACGACGGGTCGATCCCGCTGCGCGACATCGTCGCCCGGCATCGCTGGCACATGGTGCTCGGCCTCGTGGCGGGGGTCGCGGCCTTCGCCATAGCCACCTCGCTGTTCCTCTGGATGAGCCCCACCATCCTGGGTCTGGTGCTGGCGATCCCGATCTCCTGGGCGAGCGGCCAGCTCGGGCTCGGGCTCGCGCTCAAGCACCGGCGCCTCCTCGGTACGCCTGAGGAGGACGCACCGCCCGCGATCGCGGTGCGCGCCGGTGCCCTGACCGCCCGGAACGCCGCACTCGGGTTCGACACCGCCGACGCCCTCGTGGCGCTGCACGCCGATCCCGGCCTCGCCGATGTCCACGCGCGGATGCTGCCCGTCGGGCGATCCCGGCCGCGCGGGGCGATCGACCCGGATCAGACGCTGGCCGCCGCCAAGATCTGCGAAGCCGAGACGGTGGGCGAGGCACAGGCGTGGCTGACGCCGAAGGAGCGGATGGCGCTGCTGCACGACCGCGCGCTCGTCGACCGGCTCGTTCGCCTCACCTGACGGGCTTGCGCCCGCGGCCCGTGACAGGCGGTTAACCATTCGGGTCCAAGAGTCCGGCGACCGCCACCGGAGTCGCCCATGACCTTGCTGCTCGCGTTCCTGCTCATTCCCCTCGCGGCGGCCATCGTCCTGGCCCGCGGCGAGCCGGTGCGCACCATCAGCTGCCTCGGCGCGATGGGCGTCGGCTGCGTGATCGCCTGCTGGAGCGTGATGAGCCTGATCCGCCACCGGGCGTGAGGCTGTCCGGCCGCGTCGCTGCGACGGGGCCGCGTTTCAAAAGGGCTGCGCCGCGGTGCCGAACGCCGCGCCACGCGCGATCGCGCGTCAGAGGAACCCGACCTGCCGCGGCCCGCCCGCCAGGGTGCGCCCCGCCCGCGAGACGAGCTGGGAGAACGCCAGCGCCGCCGCCGTCGCCTGGGCGCGGGACGGGAAGTTCCGGCGCGATACCAGCACCGTCTCCTCGGTCTCGTTCAAGAGAACCCAGGACCACAACGATCGGCTGCTCTCGCGAATCTCGAACTGCACGGGACGCCTGCCTTCCTAGGACATGCGAAATGGAAAGGTTTCATCAACCCGTGACATCCCGATGACGCGAAACCATCACCGTCAAGGTGGCCGCGCCGCGGCGACGACCCGGCGGAGCCCGGGCGATTCGGGTCGAATTACGCCCGAGTAATCCAGGTCGACCGGTACCCAACCGCTTCGATCAGTTCAGGGCGCCGTCTTCCGGGTCCAGAGCATTATTTGGAACGGCCGCCGCGCGAATCGATTTTCCACAGGAGTCCCCGGGGCGCTCATCCGACGTCCAGGCAGCGTATCGCGGTCGCCCCGGCCTGTCGGACGCCCGGCGATGATCGCCTTCAGCCGGCGCGGTGGGGTCGACCGGACCGGCGCCTGCACGGATGCCGGATCGTGCCAACATCTGGAGTCAGCGCCTTCGGGCCGGCGGAGCAAGACAGGGCGATGGTGGACCACATCGGCAGACCGACCGAACGGTCGCACCGCATCCTCCACGATCTCGCCGATACCCTCGGCTGTTCCGTCGAGGCGTTCCTCGGTAAAACGCGGCCGGAGGAACTCGCGATGACGGAGGAGCTGCTCAGCTTGTGGTCCTCGATCGGGGATCTAGAGGCACGGCAGCGCATCCTCGACTGCGCCCGCGCCGCCAAGGACGAAGACGGCACGAAGCCGCATGCCTGACCGGTTCCGCGGGCCTTGAATCCGACCGCCCGGCGCCCGAGGCTCCGCGGTGTAAGCCGAGTTTCGGTTCGACAGCCACAGCGCCTGCCGGAGACCCCATGAAAGCCGTGACCGCGCGCATTGCCGAGGAACTCGGCGTCCGGGAGGCGCAGGTCGCCGCCGCGGCAGCCCTGCTCGACGGCGGCGCCACGGTCCCGTTCATCGCCCGCTACCGCAAGGAGACGACCGGCGGCCTCGACGACACGCATTTACGCAAGCTCGAAGAGCGCTTGTGCTATCTGCGCGACCTCGACGACCGGCGACGCGCCATCGTGGCGAGCATCGCCGCGCAGGACCGGATGACCCCGGCTCTGGCGGCGTCCCTCGACGCGGCCGAGACCAAGGCCCGGCTGGAGGATCTCTATCTACCCTTCCGCCCCAAGCGCCGTTCCAAGGCGCAGTCCGCGCGCGAAGCCGGGCTCGCACCGCTGGCGCGGGCGCTCCTGGAGCGGCCCGAGCGGTCGCCGGAAGCTGTCGCGACCGCCTTCGTGTCGGCCGAGCGCGGGGTGGCCGATGTCGAGGCGGCCCTGAATGGAGCCCGCGCGATCCTGATCGAGCTCTTTGCCGAGGATGCCGACCTCGTCGGGCGCCTGCGCGCCGATGTCTGGCGGGGCGGCCAGCTCCTCTCGAAGGTCCGAAAAGGCAAGGCGCAGGAGGGGGCAAAGTTCTCGGATTACTTCGCATGGTCCGAGCGGTTGGAGCGGATGCCCTCGCACCGGGTGCTGGCGGTCTTCCGGGGCGAGCGCGAGGGCGTGCTCGAGGTCGGCCTCGATGCCGAGGGCGCGGCCACGCAGCCGGGTGCACCGGGCCCGTTCGAGACCGCGATCTGCCACCGGTTCGGCATCGCCGCCCGGAACCGGGCCGGGGATGCGTGGCTCCTCGACACGGTCCGCACGGCGTGGCGCACGAAGATCAGGACCGGGATCGAGCAGGATCTGCGGACCCGCCTGTTCGAGCGGGCCGAGGATGACGCCGTGAAGGTCTTTGCCGGCAACCTGAAGGACCTGCTCCTGGCCGCGCCGGCCGGCGGCCGGGCCACGATGGGGCTCGATCCGGGCTACCGCAACGGGGTCAAGGTCGCGGTGGCGGATCGGACAGGCCGGATCGTCGCGGTCGAGACTACCTACCCGCACGAACCGCAACGCCGCTGGAAGGAGGCCGTCGCGACGCTCGGCCGGCTCTGCACCCAGCACGGCGTCGAGCTGCTGGCGATCGGCAACGGCACGGCGTCCCGCGAGACCGAGCGACTGGCCGCCGAGATCGTAGCCGGGAATCCGGGCCTGAAGCTCGTCAAGGTGACGGTGTCGGAGGCCGGCGCCTCGGTCTATTCCGCTTCGGAGATCGCCGCCCGGGAGTTGCCGGATCTGGACGTGTCGCATCGCGGCGCCGCATCGATCGCCCGCCGCCTGCAGGACCCCCTCGCGGAGCTGGTCAAGATCGACCCGAAATCCATCGGAGTCGGGCAGTACCAGCACGATGTCAGCGAGGCGAAGCTGTCCCGCGCCCTCGCCGCGGCGGTGGAGGATGCGGTGAACGCGGTCGGCGTCGACGTGAATACCGCCTCGCCGGCACTGCTGGCGCAGGTCTCGGGGCTCGGCACCGCGATGGCGGCCCGGATCGTCGCGCACCGGGACGCGCACGGACCGTTCCGGACCCGCGGCGCGCTCAAGGCAGTGCCGAGCCTCGGACCGAAGACCTTCGAACTCGCCGCAGGCTTCCTGCGCATCCACGGGGGCGCCGATCCGCTGGACGCGTCGGGCGTCCACCCGGAGGCCTATCCGGTGGTCCAGCGGATCCTCAGGGCCACGAAGAGCGATATCCGCGTCCTGCTCGGCGACGCGGCAGCGCTCGGGCGGCTGGCGCCGGAGGCCTTCGTCGATGCGCGTTTCGGCCTGCCGACCGTGCGCGACATCATCGCCGAGCTCGAGAAGCCCGGGCGCGACCCGCGGCCCGCCTTCCGGACCGCCCAGTTCCAGGAGGGAATCGAGACCATCGGCGCCCTCAGGCCGGGGATGCAGCTGGAAGGTGTGATCACGAACGTGGCGGCCTTCGGCGCGTTCGTCGATATCGGTGTCCACCAGGACGGGCTGGTCCACGTCTCGGCGATGGCGCGCCGACGGATCGCGTCCCCCGCGGAGGTTGTACGGGCGGGCGAGGTCGTCCGGGTGCTGGTCCTGAGCGTCGATGTTCCGCGCAAGCGCATCGCCCTGTCGATGCGTCTCGACGATCCGGTGGAACCGGCCGCCGCACCCCGCGGGGCGCCCGACCAGGCTTCCCGCAGGCCGCCCGGAAGCCCGCCGGCGCCGGAGGGATCCGCGCCGTCGGGCGCGCTCGCGGACGCGCTCCGGCGGGCGGCCGCCTCGTCGTCCCGGCGCAGCTGAGCGACGGCGGGGGCCGCTCCGGCCGTCCGGCGCGGCTCTCCGTCACCCGGTTAGCGTTTCGTCAACGGGCGGACGAGCACAGTGCCGACGGCGATCCGTTCGGCCGGCTCAGGGGCTCGCGACTCGGAGCGCGGATCCTCAGTGCGCACGAACGCGCCTCCCACCCGCCGGACGATATGATGCAAGCCGCTGCCATGCTCGACGCCCCGCCCAGTCCGATGATCGGCCAGGCGCGCCTGATCAGGGCGGCGTTCGAGGGCTCCGACATGGCGGCCTGTGCCCAGGCGATCGCCGATCGGGCGCAGGACGGCATGGTCGGAGCGGGCGCGGCCCTCGATCTCTCGACCATCCTGATGCTGCTGCACCGTCCCGAAGAGGCGCTCAGGCTTCAGAACGATGTCCTGCGCGACCACAGGCACTTTACGCTCCAGTCCAATACCCCGGAGGCGAGGACGCGGGTTCTCGTGATCGTCACCGCCGGCGATCTCATGGCGAACACGCCGATCGACTTCCTGCTGAACGATCCCGGCTTCGCCGTCGAGTACCTGTTCGTCCTTCCCGGGCAGGAGATCCCGCGTCGCCTCCCGGATCACGACGTGGCCGTCGTCGGCGTCGCCTATTCGCGCGCCAACGAACCCGTCCTCGAAGCCTTGGGCGAGGCCGCCGCGCATTGGCCCCGGCCGGTCTTCAACCAGCCCCGCAACGTCCTCCGCACCTCCCGCCACGGGCTCGCCGAGGCGCTCGGCGATGCCGCAGGCGTTCACGTTCCGCGCGTCGTCCGCGTGGACAGATCGGACCTCGTGTCGGCGGGCGGGCGGCTCCCCGACGGCCTCGCCTATCCGATCCTGATCCGCCCCATCGACACGCATGCCGGGAACGACCTCCAGAAGATCGACGAGGGCGGTGCGTTGAGCGACTACATCGCTGGCACCGAGGCCGACACGGTCTACGTCACGGCATTCTGCGACTACCGCGACGCGGACGGTCTATACCGAAAGTTCCGCGTCGTTCTGATCGATGGCGCACCGTTTCTCTGCCACATGGCCGTGCGGGATCACTGGATGATCCATTACCTGAACGCCGGGATGCTGGAGGATCCGGAGAAGCGGGCCGCGGAAGCGTCGGCGATGGCGGATTTCGACGGCGCCTTCGGGCAACGCCACCGTATCGCGTTCGCCGAGATCCATCGGCGGATCGGACTCGATTATCTGGTCATCGATTGTGCCGAAGGCCCCGACGGCCGGCTGCTGATCTTCGAAGCCGATACCGGCATGGTCGTCCACGACATGGATGCGGCGGACCTCTTTCCCTACAAGGCGCCGCAGATGCGCAGGGTGTTCTCGGCGTTCCAGCAGGCCCTGGCGTCCCGGACGCGCTGACCCCAGCCGTGGGTCGGCGCCGGTCCGGCGGGACCTTCACGCGGGAATCGAGCGTCACGGCGCGGGGGCCGCGCCGTCCGCGGTCCTCGAGCGTTTTCTTACAGGTGCGGATCACGAAGCGCGACGCGCTCTCCCCCCCTTTGCGGGGAGGCGTTAGAGGTGGGGGTGGTGCGGAAGGCACCGCCGAGCCGCATCCGGCGTTCACCCAACCCCTCCCGCAGGGCAAATGGAATTCGCGCCCAGACCGTAAAGCGCGTGATCGAATTCAAACCGTAAATGCCCCCGTGCCGCGGCGGGACGCCGGTCCGGTCGATGCCGACCCGCCCCTGGCGAGCAGGTCGGCTTCCAACGCACGGCATCCGGGCGCACGGGCACGGGGGCCTTCGCCGGCCCTTCAACGACGCGTTGGATAGGTTTCGCGGAGGCATGCGCCGGCGAGCGCGCCTGAACGGCGCCGCGCGCGCGAGGCCCGGGATGCCGTTCAGAGCTTGAACGCCTGCTCGCCGATGTGCCCGATCTCCTTGCTCAGATAGGGATCGCACCAGATCCGATATCCCAGCGAGCGGACGCGATCGCTGAAATCGTAGTCTTCGCCGATGTTGACCCCCGCTTCCTCGTCGACCCGGAAGCGGAAATACGGCCGCTTCAGCTGCTCGAAGACACGCGTCTTCACGAGCAGGAAGCCGGTGGGGATCCGGGCCATCTCCAGCAGGCCCTTCGGAGCGTCGGCCGGCTGCTCGGGCAGGATGTCGCCCAGGAAGTTGAACGGGGCGGTCCGCCGGGAGTAGGTCGCGCCGACGATATCGACGTTCCTGACGAGAAGCTTCAGCAGGGCATCGCGCGGAAACGTCATGTCGCTGTCGATGAACAGGATGTATTCGGCGTTGAATTTCTGGGCGTACTCAAGCCCCATGTTGCGCGCATCCGCGACGATGGAGGATTTGCCGACGACGAGCGACATCGGCATCTCGCCGAGCATGTGCATCATCGATCCGAGACTGATGGCGAAGTCGGCGTGGACCATCGTGCCGCACGGGATCGCCACCGCGACGTGCGGGAAATTCGCGGCCGCCGCCGGATTTGGGCTGACAGACTCGACAAGCGCTTCAGCGATCACGGCCGGACTCCAAACATCGTGTGGTGCCGACCTCGTCGGCCTCTCCGTCGGATCAGTCCGGCACGGACAAGCTTGATGTGAGTTCGACTATCCTCCGGCTTATGTCGCAAGATGGTTAATGGATATTAAACAGCGATCACGATCGCATCGCAGTAGATCAATTCATGAAGTAATCGATTAAGGATCTCGTCGAGATCTCGAAACGCTTGCCGTTTCTTAACCTCTGCGAAACGCCTGGGGCGCGATTACTGCGGCACCCAAGAAACGGGTGTCCTCAATCAGAAAGATCGAACGATGTCCTCCATCACCCTGTCGTCCGCGACGCGCCAGAACCTGCTCTCGCTGCAGGACACCGCGACCCTGATGGCGACCACCCAGAACCGCCTCGCCACCGGCAAGACGGTCAATTCCGCCCTCGACAACCCGACCAACTTCTTCACCTCCCAGGCCCTCGACAGCCGCTCCACCAGCCTCAACACCCTGCTCGACGGCGTCTCCAACGGCGTGCAGTCGATCCAGGCGGCCAACCAGGGCATCACCTCGATCCAGAAGCTCGTCGACCAGGCCAAGTCGATCGCCAACCAGGCGCTCTCGACCCAGCTCTCCACCACCGGCACCGCCGCCGGCGCCTACAGCGCCAGCACCGCCAGCTCGACCGTCCTGCTGACCATCAACGGCACCTCCGTCTCCGCCACCATCAACGCCTCCTCCAGCATCTCCAGCACGGTGGCGGCCCTCAACGCCGCGGTCAGCTCGGCCAGCGCCTCGTCCAACGGCTCCTTCGGCGCCGGCGCGATCTTCTCCACCGACAGCACCGGCACCAAGATCGTCCTGAATGCCCAGGCCGATGTCGAGTTCCAGAACTCCGCCAGCCAGACGGCGCTCGGCTTCACCGCCTCCGCCACCACCGCCTCGACCTACGGCACCGCCTCCAGCACCGTGGTCAGCAGCGACCTGTCCATCACGGGCGTGTCGCAGCGCTCGTCGCTGGCGCAGCAGTACAACAACCTGCTCAACCAGATCACCCAGCTCGCGGGTGATGCCAGCTACAACGGCGTCAACCTCATTGCCGGCAAGGGCAATGACCTGAACATCAAGTTCAACGACACCGGCAGCTCGAACCTGAACGTCGCCTCGGTGGACGCCACCGCCACCGGCCTCGGCCTCAGCGCGATCACCAACTCGAACAGCTCGACGAGCGCGAACGGGCTGGGCAACTTCCTGCTGAACGCGGACGTGAACAAGACCCTGGCCACGCTGACCACGGCCGGCAGCGCGCTCAACTCGGCGGCGAGCACGCTGGGCTCGAACCTGTCGGTGGTTCAGAACCGGCAGGACTTCTCCAAGCAGCTGATCAACGTTCTGCAGACCGGCTCGGCCAACCTGACGAACGCCGACCTCAACCAGGAGGCGGCCAACTCGCAGGCGCTGTCGACCCGCCAGTCGATGGGCATCTCGGCGCTGTCGCTGGCCAACTCGGCCCAGCAGGGCGTCCTGCAGCTCCTGCGCTGATCGCAGCCGCATCTGACGACGAGGCCGGCCGGGGCGACCCGGCCGGCCTTTCTCATGCGCGAACGCCGCCGACCGACGACGAACGCCCCGCGCCGCCGTCGATGACCCGTCTCCGGTGGATCGGAACGTTCGGCCCCAGGATCTTCAGACCTCCGGGGTTGCCAAGCTTGGCCATATCGGCAAGTTTGTACGTAAGTAACGCGTCCCGATCCGTGTGATGAAGGAGGCCCGATGCTGGTCAACCACGAGCGCCGCCTGCTCAACAAGGCAGCAGAGGCACGTGATTACCGGATTTCGATCCGCAGGAGGCCCGACGATTCCTGGCCGGGCGACCACAGCCGCCTCACCGCTCTCGAGAGCCTCGGCCACCTGGAGCGGATCGATCGCCTGGAGGGGGCCGATGACGCGCACACGACCTGGCAGCTCACGAAGGCCGGGCTGAACCAGCTGGAGTCGCTCGGCCCGGGCGGCCAGTGATGGCCTCGATCAAGATCCGCGCTGTCGGCGACGGCACCTTCGTGGTCTGCCGCGACGGGACTGCCGTCGCATCCGGACTCACCCGCGAACAGGCCGAGCGTTGCGCGACGGTCCTCAGCTGGATCGCCCAGGGCGCCTGAGGACCTGGCCAACGCGCCGGTCGGCGGCCCGGAGTCGTTCACTCCTACGCGGATGTCCGCGGCGGCTTCACTCCGCCGCTTTCAGGACGGCCGCCGCGACGGCTTCGCGCCGCGCGGTCGAGAGGATCCGCTGGCGCGCCTGCGGATCGTCGATCGCGCTCCACAGGCGGAGCAACTCGATCGTCAGACTGGCTTCATGGGCTTTGCTCTCGGGCAGATAGAAACTTTCGACGGAGCAGCCCATGACAGCCGCGATCTCGCTAAGACGCTCGGAAAACCGGCCTTCAATGGTCATCGAAGGTTCTTTACCCAAATGGAAGCGGTTTTTCGTCTAACATCCTGCGGTTGAAACCGACAAGTGATCAGGATTAACCAGGATTAGTTGGTTTATATCAAGGGGGCACCGCGTCCGATAAGGCCGCGGATTGGCAAGTCGGTGCGGGATGCCCGCATCCGCCGAAGACATAGCGTCGGCCATACGGCCAAGCCTAGCCCGCGGCGGTCGTGTACGGCGGCGAGGTGTGCGACCGGGCACCACGACCGAAGCCTTCGGCCCACGATGCCGTCACCCCGCCGAATTCGGCAAACGCCGAACGGAACCTTGCTTTCGCGTGATTCCTTAAGGCTAAGCTTTTGCGGAAGCTTGCCGTTAACTGTTCGTTAACCGGTCCGCCCTAACCGGGTTATGGCGGCGATCGACCAATAGCGCTGCACCTACCGGACGGGGCTCCCATGCTTCTCTTGGTTGCAGTGGCGATCGGCACCGGCTTCAGCGCGGCGGCTCTCCTGGCGCCCGTGAGTATTCTCGCCGCGCTGATCATCGCCCCGCTGGCGGGGAGTGCGGCGGCGATGCTCGCGTGCTTCGTGATCGCCTGGCGCACGGTCGAGAGCGAGCGCACGCGTCACGCCCTCGACATCCAGACCGACGCGATGGTGGCGGCCCTCCGCGATGTGGCGCAGCAGGGCAATGCCGCATCGCCGGTCCCGAAGGTGCGCGTCGGCGGCCACCGGGCGGCCTGACGGTTCATCGACTCGTCTCCGGCGCGTCGCGCGGGCAGGCTGACGCTTGTGCGCAGGTCGATCCGCGCCCGCTCGCCCCGCGAACGGACGCCGCTGCGGACGGCGGACCCGCGCTGTTTCAGCGCGGCGGCGACCTCAGCTTGTTCGGCGGCGTGCCCGTCGAAGCCGCCATCGCGCTGAGCCCGGTCGAACGTCAGCCGCCGCTCCATTCACGGTCTTTTCACCGGGGCGAAGACCCCGGCGAAATCAAGGAACGGCAAGCTTGGCAATAGCGGGTACTCTGCGCTAAGCTTAGCAAAGCACTAATGCTCTGCGAGCGATGCGTGTTGGCGATCCGGAGGATTGGATGTCGGACTCACTGAGCCTCTCACCGCATCCGCCCGGCACCGCCGCGTCCGAGACCCGGCCCGCCGCGGCGCCGCGCGTCGACCGGCATCCGCGCTCCGATACCGGCACCATCGTCATCCATTGGATCGTGGCGATCGCGATGATCGCCAGCCTGATCACCGGCCTGCGCATCTCGGCCGATGCACCGGTGGCCCGCATCGCGAAGCTGCTGGCGCCGGTCCTGCCGCAGGGTGAAGTCTGGACCGTCCACTTCGTGGCCGGGTTGAGCCTGTTCTTCGGGATCACCGCCTACCTCGCCTACCTCGTGCGCGGGCGCCTGACCGATCGCAACAGCCCGGCGCGCATGCGCGCGATCGTGGTCGGCGGACAGACGAAGGCGGCGCGCAAGGCCCGGTGGGGCGGCATCAACGTCGCGCTGCACTGGCTGATCTACGCCGTCACCCTCATCCTCACCGGCACCGGCGTCGCGCTCTATCTCGGCTACGGCGGATGGGTGGTGTGGCTCCACGCCACCTGCGCGCTGGTGGCGCTCGGCTACATCGCCGTCCATACCCTCGCGCACTTCATGTATGGCGGCGTGTGGCAGCTCCTGCGGCTGTTCCGCCCCGCCCCCCTGGCGGACGGGGCGGTGCGCCGGCGGCGGCCCCTCCTCGCGGCGGCACTGCTCGGCATCCCGGTCGTGGGCGGCCTCGCCTGGGCGGATATCGGCGACCGCTCGACCCTGGTGGTGGACAAGGTTGCGACCGGGCCCGACCTCAGCAAGCTGCTCGACGATCCGGTCTGGCGCACCGCCCGGCCCGTCTCGGTTCGGACGATGCAGGGCATGAACTTCGGCGGCACCGGCGAGACGACGGTGGAGATCCGTGCCGTGCGGGACGACGCGAACGTCTATTTCGCCTTCCGCTGGTGGGACCCGTCGCGCTCGCTGAAGCGGGTGCCGCTGGTCAAGAAGGCGGATGGCTGGCACCTCCTCGACGCCAAGGCCGCACGGGCAGACGTCACCGACTATTACGAGGACAAGCTCGCGGTGATCTTCTCGCGCTCCGACGCGTTCGGCTCCGGTGGCGCGACCCATCTCGGCCCGAAGCCCCTGGCCGACGCCCCGGCACCGTTGAACGGCCGCGGCTTCCACTACACCACGGACGGCAGCTACATCGACATGTGGCAGTGGAAGGCGGCCCGCGGCGGCATGCTCGGCGTGGTCGAGGACATGCACATCGGACCGCCGACCGATCCCACCGAGGCCGAGCGCGCGGTCAAGGGCCGCTACCAGGCGGGCTACTGGGGCGACCCGGGCACCAGCGCCTATCGCTACAATTTCCGGTTCGAGGGCCCCGGCGGCTACGTGGGCTCCGTCGAGCCGCTGCGCCTCCCGAAGGACTGGCGCGTCACCGCGGCCAAGCTCGGGACCGTGGACCTCGATCCCGACGCCGGCGCGTCCGAGGGCTCCGAGTGGTGGATGGTCGAGAAGACCGATACCGTCCCCTATTCCAAGGAGGTCGACGCGGAGATCCCGGTGGGAACCGTGATGCCGGGCGTGCTGCTCACCGACGGCTACACGGGCGACCGGGCCGGCATCTCGGCCGCCGCCCATTGGGCCGACGACCATTGGACCCTGGTGGCCTCGCGCAAGATCGCGACCGGCAGCAAGTACGACGTGGATTTCCTCCCCGGCAACCTGTTCTACCTCTACGTCTCGGCCTTCGACCACACGCAGACGCGCCACACGCGGCACATGCGGCCGGTCGAAGTCCTGATGCGCTGATCGGGATCGCCGGCATGGCCGGGCAGATCACCCTCGTGATCAACGGCGGCCGCGTCACGGCCACCGCCGGGCAGACGCTTCTCGACGCCGGACTCGCCGGCGGCCGTCTGATCCCGCACGATTGCGCATCGGGACAATGCGACACCTGTCGCGTCCGCATCCATTCGGGCGCGGTGGACGATGCCGGAACGCGGATCGGCGACACCGTCCTCGCCTGCCGGGCCCGGCTCACCAGCGAGACCGTGATCGAGTTCGACGAGGTGCCCGACTGCGTCCGGCGCAGCGGAACGGTGGACAGCGTCGTGGCGCTCACGCCCGAGATCGTCGAGGTCACGGTGGCGCTGCGCAAGCGGCTGGCCTACCTCCCCGGCCAATACGTCCGGGTCGCCTTCGCGGGTCTGCCGCCGCGGGATTACAGTCCGTCGCTCCGGGCCGACGGCTCGGGCGAACTGAACGAACTCATCTTCCAGATCCGTCGCCAGGCGGGCGGCACCGTCTCGCCCCTGCTCGGAGGCCAGATCGGGCCAGGGACCGCGGTGAAGGTCGAGGGGCCGTTCGGCCACGCCTTTCACCGGCTCGGGCGCGGGCGCCTCGTGGTCGTCGCCTCCGGCGTGGGTTGGGCGCCGGCCTGGGCGGTGGCCCGCGCGAGCCGCCTGCGCGAGCCCGAGCGGGACCTGGTGGTGATCGCCGGGGCGCGCCACCCGCACAACCTCTACATGCGCCCGTCGCTGGATTGGCTGCGCGCCCGGGGGGCGACGGTGATCCTGACCTGCAGCGGCAACAACCCGCCGGATGACGCGCGTCCGGGACGGCCGACGCTCCACCTGCCCATGCTCAACGCCAGCGACACCGTGGTCACGGCCGGGTCCCCCGAGATGGTCGCCGCCGTTCAGTTTTTGGCCGCGGCTGCAGGGGCGACCTGCTATGCGGACCCGTTCTATGCCGCCGCGCGCACCGCGGCGGCCGGCGACGCGCCGGACATGAATTTCTTTCAGCGTTTTCTTCAGCGCGTCTCGGGTAATCAAAAATCCAAAACCGAACGTCTTGCCTAGCGATTCATAAACCACGGCCCCGTATTGGTGTATTTGGTGACGCCGATTTAATTGTTCTCGCCGCAGGCTGCGGACATGGCACTTGCATTCGTCAGCCTCCGGCGCGTTTCCGCGGCCGCCCTCGCCATCCTCGCCGCCTCGACCGGCGCGTGGGCGGACGATCTCGCCATCGTCGGTACCGGCGACGGGATCGAGATGCTGCAGGCGGTCGCGACGGCCTACAATGCCGAGGCCGGTGAGGCCCGCGTCTCCGTGCCGGCGAGCATCGGCTCCGGCGGCGCGGTCGCGGCGGTGGGCGGCGAGCGCCAGAAGCTCGGCCGGGTCGCGC
This sequence comes from Methylobacterium sp. J-070, assembly GCF_022829385.1. Taxonomy (GTDB): domain Bacteria; phylum Pseudomonadota; class Alphaproteobacteria; order Rhizobiales; family Beijerinckiaceae; genus Methylobacterium. The sequence goes on from NZ_JAKSXX010000208.1 coordinate 53,566, forward strand.
GGCCCCTCTCCGAGGCGGAGAAGGGCCAGGGACTCATCGAGGTCCCGCTGACGCGGATTCCCTCGGCGATCTTCGTGCACCGCGGCGTTGGCGTGGCGAGCCTGACCAGCGCCCAGGTTGCCGGAATCTTCTCCGGGGCGATCGAGAACTGGAGCGCTTTCGGCGGCTCGGACCTCAAGATTCGCGTGGTCCGGCGCGAGGAGACGGACAGCACCCTCGCCGTGCTCCGCTCCAGCATGCCGGGCTGGCGCGACCTCGCGCTCACGAGCCGCTCGAAGACCGCAACCACGACCCAGGATGCCATCGAGACCGTGCGGCAGACGCCGGGCGCGATCGGCTTCGGTCCGTTCTCCCCCGCTCTGGCGGGCGATCTGGCCGTGCTGTCGATCGACGGCAACGCCCCGCAGGATCCGGCCTATCCCAGCGCCGTCACGCTCTCGCTGATCTACAAGGTCGCCACGCGGGACGCGGCCTGCTCCGACTTCCTCGCCTTCGCGACGTCGGATCGCGCCAGGCGGCTGCTGGCGGAGCGGGGCGGCGCTCCCCTCAAGCCGTGACGCGCAACCCGTTCGCACGCTCCCTCCGCGCGCGCCTCGTCGGCGCGACGCTCTCGACGGCCGCGATCGCCCTCGCGGCCCTCGTCTTTCTGGTGGCGCTCCGGTCCGGGCAGACACTGAGCGAGCAGGCCCACGAGATCTCGCGCTGGTCCGAAGCGCAGCTCTCGGGCCGCCTGCTCAGCGATGCGAAGCTGGCCGCCGCGCGGCTCCAGATGCAACGCGAGGACGTGGAGCGTCGCTTCGCCACGATCGCCAAGCGCTGGGACGTGTCGAAGGCGGTCTTCTCCGGCAACACCGTGGCGGCGTCCGAACTCATGCGGCCGGCTCTGGCGCTCGCCGATCTGGACGGGGTGATCGCCTTCGACCTGAATCTGCGGGCGCTGACCGCCGACCGGGTGGACGCCGAGCTGCTCACGGCGAACGCCGCCCTCCTCCGAACACCCCTGGAGGCCGCCCTGCGCGCGATGATGGCGCGGAACGACAAGGAGCGCACGGTCGGGTTCGTGACGACGCTGCGCTGGGACGCAGCGCTCGCTCAGGCTCTGGCGGCGGACGAGGCCGGAACGGTCGTCGATATCTTCGGCCAGCCGCTGTTCGACGATTTCGGCGAGGTGATCGGCGCGCTCATCGGGTACCGCGTCCTTCGCCCGCGCGAGGCGATCCTCGAAGCGTTCTCGACGTTGAGCGGCCGCGACGTCCTGATCCTGGCCGGATCGCGTCTCCTCTCCTCGGCCGGGGCCGATTTGCCGAGCGGCGAACTCGGCGCCCTCTCCGGAGCCGGCCTGCAGGCCGTCGCCGGCGCCGAGAAGGTCGTCCGCTGCATTCCCACGGGGCAGGAGATCCGGCTCTGCGTGGCGGCACCGCTGCGGGAGCTGGAGCAGATCAAGGACAAGGTCGTCGGCATCGGCGAGGCGAGTTCCCGTTCGCTCCTCACGACGCTGTGCGTGGTCGCGGGCCTGACCCTGTGCCTCGTGGCGATCGTCCTGCTGCTCCTGTCGAGCCGGATCATCCACCCCCTGGTGCGGATCACCCAGACCGTGGCCGAGGTGGCGCGCGGGAACTGGCACGTCGAGGTGCCCGACGTCAGCCGCGAGGATGAGGTCGGCGATATCGCGCGGGCCGTGGTCGTGCTCGAACGCTCCCTCGCCGAGCGGGACCAGTTGCGCGACGATGTCTTCCTGAAGAACGCGATCCTCACCGAGCGCGAGGCACAGCTCGAGGAGCAGAACGGGCGGTTCGACGCGGCCCTCAACAACATGTCGCAGGGTCTGTGCATGTTCGGCGCGAACGGCCGCCTCAAGGTCTCGAACGCGCAGTTCTTCGGCATCTACGGGCTCGCGCCCGGCGCCCTCGGCGCGGATCCGTCCCATGTCGAGATCCGGCGGGTGACCGGGCTGGCGGATCAGCTCGGCTCGGAAATCGGCGCGCGGGGCCGCGTGATGACCGCGACTCTTGCGGACGGCCGCTGCGTGGAGATCACGGTGCAGCCGATGGCGGATGGCGGCTGGGTGGAGACGCACGAGGACGTCACCACGAGCGTGATCGCCCAGGCCCGCATCACCCATCTGGCGACCCACGACGCCCTGACCGGACTGCCGAATCGCGCGCTGCTGGCGGAGCGCCTGACCGCGGCTTTCTCGGAACACGCGCAGGGCGGCCGCGCGGTGGCGGTGATCTGCCTCGACCTCGACGACTTCAAGGGCGTGAACGACACGCTCGGCCATCCCGCGGGCGACGACCTCCTCCGGCAGGTCGGCGGCCGCCTGAAGGCGCTGAGCCCGCCCGGTTGCACGGTCGCACGGCTCGGCGGTGACGAGTTCGCCCTGGTCCTGTCCGGCTCCGATCTGCCGGACGGCGCGCTCCGTCTCGCGGAGGAGGCTCTGGTCCAGCTGAGGCGCCCGTTCCTGATCGCCGACCAGTTCGTCTCCGCCGACGCGAGCCTCGGGATCGCGGTCTCGTCCGCGGTCGACACCGACGGCGACGACCTGCTCCGCCGCGCCGACCTCGCCCTCTACGTCGCCAAGGCCGACGACAGCCGCCGGGTGCGCGCCTTCGAGCCCGAGATGGAGGAGCGCCAGAACCAGCGGCGCTGGCTGGAGCGCGAGCTGCGGATCGCGATCGAGAGCGAGCAGATCGAGCTGCATTACCAGCCGCTCTTCGACCTCGCGACGAACGCGGTGACCGGCTTCGAAGCGCTGGCGCGCTGGAACCATCCGGAGCGGGGCATGATCTCGCCGGGTGAATTCGTCCCCGTCGCAGAGGCCACCGGCCTCATCGACGCGCTCGGCGTCTACGTCCTGCGGACCGCCTGTGCGGCCGCGATGACGTGGCCCGGCAGCCTGCGCATCGCCGTCAACATCTCCCCGGCGCAGTTCCGCGAGGGCAAGCTCGACCAGCTCGTCGAGGAGGTTCTGCGCGACACGCAGCTGCAGAGCCAGCGGCTCGAACTCGAGATCACCGAGTCGGTGATCCTGAGCCAGGACCAGACGACCTACGACATGCTGACACGCCTGCGCCGCCTCGGCGTGCGGTTCTCGATGGACGATTTCGGAACGGGATACTCCTCGCTCAGCTCGCTCAACAGCTTCCGCTTCGACAAGATCAAGCTCGACCAGTCCTTCGTCCGGAACCTGATGGATCGCGACGAGGCCGCCGCCATCGTCCACGTCGTGGCCGAGCTCGGTCGCAGCCTGAAGATCACGACCACCGCCGAGGGCGTCGAGACCGCGGAGCAGCTCGCCCGGTTGCGGGCGAGCGGGTTCTCCGAAGTGCAGGGCTACCTGCTGAGCCGGCCGATCCCGGCCGCCGGTGTCGCGGCCTTCATCCTCGCCCAGAGCAATGTCAGCGCCGCGGCCTGACACCCGACAACGCGCAACCACCGACCGCAACCCGGAAAGGATCTCGCCGATCGACGCGGCCGAACGCCAAAGGCGTGCGGGCGGAGCTGGATGCCGTCTCCGCCCGCGGCAGAAGCACGGATCACCGAGCCGCGAGCAGGCGCAACCGCTCGGCGGACGGGCCGAGGCGCGCCTTGAGCATCTTCGGTTTGACTTGGATCACGCGCCTGCCGGACTGGGCGCGCATCCCCGCCCTCTTGCGGAGAGGGGTCAGGGGTGGGGGTTGGTGCTAAATGTGGCTCGGCGGCGCCTTCTGAACCACCCCCACCGCCAACTCATCCGCGCAAGGGGGAGGAGCGCGCATCGCCCTTCGTGATTCACACCAGAGAGAAAAAGCCCTCGGGCTGATTTGTTGCTGATCGGACACAACCGGGTCCGCGTGTGCCCCGGTGGGCCCGTGTTCGACTTTCCGCTTCAGAAAACTCTGGCATCCGGATCGAAATCTATCTATCGATCTGATTTCAGGGTTCGACCCGAATATATCTAGGTCTGTCGACGCGAATGTTTTTCACCAGTCTTATTTGTATCGTATTCGGTGTCGTCATAGCGCAGAATTCGGCGCGCTGGCCCGCGCGCGTTGTTGTATTGGAGATGGTCGGCGGAGGCCTTCTCGTACTCGGTCTCGGCCTCATCGGGTGTTGTCTTCCGGCCTTTCGCTGAAGTGCCCAACGGAAATGCGCCAGATCAAAGCGTTGCTTGCGGTCGAGCCGCGACCCTGAAAACCACGGCGTGCGGGATCTCGGGCGCCGGCAACGCACGCGGGTCGCAAACGCAAGCGGCCGCCTAGGCACCCGGTCCGATCGGGGACGGCCTTTGCCCGTGCGATCACGGCCGGAAGACCTGGGCTCCATGGGGGCCCTCGCTGTCATCCAGGCTCGGTGTCGAAGGTGTCCGCGACGGCCGGCTTCGCGGTTCCGACCGACTTCGCCCCTGCGTCGGAGAGGGCGGCGCCGGCGAAGGGCCGGATATCCGGTCTCGCACGAGCCTCAATAGAGAGAGGATGGACGCCTCGCGCGCAGGTACAGGGTCGCATTCGCCCCGTTGACATCCTTCTTGACCAGTACGATCGGCGATCCGGGGTCCGGCGCATCGAGGAATTCGTCGAACGAGTCGCCGGTCAGGGATCGTCCCGTGATCCGGATATTCGATTCATCGAGCGGGACGACGATCGGCGTCGGCTTTCCGTAATAGAGCTTCACGAACGAACTCGTGATCAGATCCGAGATCGGCATCCACTGCTCGCGCTTGACGACCAAGCGGTAGGCCTGGGGTTGAGCCGTCGCCTCGACACGACACGTCGCGCGCCGCCCGGAATCCGAGACGACGACGGGCGTCTGACCGCCGGTCGCGCTGCCGGGCGCGATCGGCCCGCAGGTCGCGCTGACGATCCGCACGTCACCGCCGACGCGCGGTGTCCTGTCACCGCCAGGGGCCGTCAGCGACAGGTCGCGGGGTGCCCCGGCCGGCTCGCCGCAGCCGTTCGCGCAGGCCGCGGCATCCGGTTGAGACGTGGTCGTGCTGTCGTCCGGGATCGATTTCCACCCGTAAGCCGGAGCGCTGATGATCAGCTTCGCCTCACCCGCATAGGACGGGTACAGGACGAGATGGACCTTCGCGGTGACACTCTGCCGTTTCTCGCTGGCGAAAAAGAAGAGCGTCTTGCCGGGGATCACGGTCTCGGCAATGAGCTCCGCGTCCACGATCGCCAGCGCGTCGGCGTTGAACAACGGCTTCAGAACGTCGTTCGGAATGGACAGCGACGCGACGTGGGCCTCCATCGGACTGACCGTGAGACCGGTCACCTCCCGGTCGGCAATCCTGAGCTTGAGGCTGGTCCTGGGTCCGTCGCCCAACGTTCCCACATACGATCCGACCACCAGCATCTGGTAGGCGCCGTCCTTCTCCAATTGCGTGAGGCCGACGATCCGCTGTATCGCGAACCGCTCCTGCGAGAAGGCGACCTGACCGAGAATGCCGGCGACATCGAGGGTCGCGGTGTCCTTCGCGGTATAGATCCTGTCGGCCAGTCGCGGTGCGGTCGTCTGCGCGCCGGCGATCCCTTCGAGCAGCAGGCGCTCCGGCTCCTTGAGCTTTTCCAGCGTGACGTCGAGACGGTCCGAAAAGACGGCGCTCGCGTCGAGGACGGCAACAGCGAGCTCGTCCGCTCCGCGCACCATCAGACCATTGCCGGTTTTCCGTCCGTCTTCCAGCAAGGTCGAGGCCGTCAGCCGCGCGCCGGTCAGGATGTCCCTGACCCGCTTCTTCATCAGCACCGGGCCCGCCACGGCCGAGATGGCGCCCAGCCCTTCCACGACCTGCGCCCGTGCCGGCACGTTTCCGAGCACCACGCAGCACGCGAGTGCCGCCGCCGATCCCGCTCCCAAGGCCCGACGAATCATTATTTGTATTTCCTCGTTGCAGAACGAATCTTGCCGAGATCAGCGTCGAACATCAACAGCCTTTGACGATCCGACGGGGCGAAGTCGACTTCGCTGCGTCAAGGGCGTTAAGAACTTTTGATCCGCCTCGACGGGACGCTCGATGCGGCGGATCGGGACGGCGCGGCCGAGGCTCCGGTCAGCACCCGGACCGGCACTGGACCCGGTCGACGTAGGGCGGAACGTCTGCGCTGAAGGTCCGGATCTCGATGAGGGCGCCGCCGCGCCGCCAGATCATACCGCAGCTCGCCAATCCGAATTCGTGACAGGTCTCGGCCTCGGGATAGGCCTCGCAGCGACCGGCGGATCCGTGGGCGCACCGATCATAGCAGCCGTTCGCGTCGCAATGCTGCGTGGCCTGCGCCACCGGCGCCCAGCCCAGCGAGACCAGGCTCGACCGTGCTTGATCGTAGGATGTGTTCTTGGAGAAGATCGGCAGCCGCTCCGCGGCAGTGGCGGATGCGGCAAGGAGCGGTGCACAGAGGGCGATCACGCTGCAGACGGCCCGGATGCCACGTGCCGAGGCGCGTCCCGCGGTGTTCGGGCCCCTGATGCGACCGGCACTCATAGCGCACGCCTTCAATTAACTTCGTTTCACTACCCAGGCCGTGCCTGCTGTGTAGTGATCTTGGAGACCTCTCGGATGATTTAAGTCAATATATGTATTGCGTTCTGTAACACCGCAGCCCAGAGGTCCTTCAACGGATGAATTGCCGCCCGCGTACGCAATTTCCTCTCGCGTCCGCCGTCTCGGCCGCACATTATCTGAGGCATCCAAGCAATATAAAATATCGACACGTTATCGTGAGCAATATTCGCAGAGTTGTGGCAGGCGTGCCCGGCGCGCGAAACTGCCTGGCCTCATCGTGAACGTTCGCCCAAGCGTCCGGTCGTCCTACGAAGCCGCCGCGCGCAACGTCAGCGACTCATGGACAGCCGGCTTCTACCATCGATCCGGTCCGGGAACGGCGGCGATCCGGACGCGACCTGCCATCCCGGGGCGGCCCAACTGCCGTGTCTGACTGATCGTCGGCTTTCGGGGGCGAGGCGATACGCCGGTGCCTCATCGGGTCCGGTCAAACCGATTTCAGGGCACACACTCGACTGGGCGCATCGCGCTAAGCCGGGGATAAGTCCCAACGGCAATCGAGGAGCGGGATATGTTCGGGCTTAGACGAGGTAACGGCAGATCAGAAAGGTGGCTGGGGGACCTGGATTCGAACCAGGACTAGAGGAGTCAGAGTCCACCGTTCTACCGTTAAACTATCCCCCAATCAGCTCTCGCGCAGAGCCGTCCGGTATGCTGTCGGCCTTGCGGGCCGACGCAGCGTGAGCGGCTTCTGGCGTGGGCGGTGGGATAGGCGGAATGTTCCGGCAGGTCAACCGCCCGTTCCACGGTTGACGCCAGGAGAGAAGCGGCCGAAACCGTGCCGTCGCGGATGCTGTCCGGGAAGGGTGGCCGAGTGGTTTAAGGCAGCGGTCTTGAAAACCGCCGTGGGGGCAACTCCACCGTGGGTTCGAATCCCACCCCTTCCGCCAGTGTCCATCGCATCCCGGGACGAATCGCGCGACCTGCGATGCTCCGACGCCGCGGCGCGGCTTCTCAGACCTGGTCCCGATTCAGCCGCAGGACGAGCTGGTCGGCGAACTTGGCGGCGGCCACCGAGAGCGACCGGCCCCGCAACTGGGCCAGGACCAGCGTCATCGGCGTGAGGTCGCGGGCGTCGATCGGCCGGCTGCGCAGGCGGGGATCGTCCGGGATGCCGCTGGGGATCTGCAGACTGATCACATCCTCGCGCAGGGTGAGGTTGCGCAGGAATTCCAGCGAGCCCGACTGGACGACCGGCCGGAGTTCGACGCCCCGCCGGGCGAGGGCGAGCTCGATGTGGTGTCGGATCGCCAGGGAGTGGTCGGGCAGCGCCATGGCGTGGGCGAGGCAGTCGCGGAGCCGGACCGGGCCCGTCCCGGCCGCCAGGGCGTGGCCCGTGCGCATCAGCGCGCACAGGGTCTGGTCACCCGAATAGAGCAGGTGCAGTTCCGCGGAGGGCGGCGGCTGCAGGATCAGCGCCAGGTCGGCCTCGAAGTTCGCCAGGGCGGTGACCGCCTGGGCATGGTCGCGCACCTGAACGGTGAAGCCCACCTGCGGGAAGCGGGCCCGATAGATCTCGACCTCCTCCGGCACCACCTGGGTGACGAAGGCCTGGCTGCAGGCCAGCGCCACCCGCCCCCGTCGCACCCCCGACAGGTCGGCGATCTGCGAGCGCACGCGCTCGAGATCCGCCGCCTGATCCCGGATGTGCCGGGCGAAGAGTTCGCCGGCCGCGTTGAGCCGCATGCCCTGCGGAAGGCGCTCGAAGATCGGCGTGCCGAGCTCGTATTCGAGGTCCTGGATCTGCCGCGTCAGCGCCGAGGGCGTCAGGTTCAGCCGTTCGGCCGCGCGCCGGATCGAGCCGGACCGGGCGACCTCGGCGACATACGTGACGGCGCGCAAATGCTTCACGGACGCATCCTGCACGCTGTTGCCGAAAACGCAACGACACGCTCGTGAAATAGCACTTCCTCGCAACAGCGGGGCGACCTAGCGTTTGCGGTGCCGAGACCGTCCGAGGAGCCGTTCGATGATCCGCCGCCGCACCCTTCTGGCCGGGCTCGGAGCCGGCCTCGCCCTCGGGCGGTCGTCCGGCGCGTACGCTCAGGGCGCCCCCGTCACGATCCGGATGGGGTCCCTCAAGCTCATCCACTCGATCGCGCCGAGCTTCTACGAGCGCTTCACCCCGGCGGGGGTGCGGGTCGAGGTGGTGCCCTTCGAGAGCCCGACGGAGTGCAAGAACGCCGTCGTGACCAAGTCGGTCGATTTCGGCACCTTCGGCATCGCCGCCGCGACGCTGGGAGCCGCCGCGGGCGAGCCCCTCGTGGTGATCGCCTCCACCTGCAACCGCGGGATGGCGGTGATCGCCAAGAAGGACTCCGACATCCACGCCATCCGGGACCTGCGGGGCAAGCGGGTCGCGATCTGGCCGGGCAGCACCCAGGAGGTGTTCGTCCTGGAGCGGATGCGCATGGAGGGCCTGTCGGTGAAGGACATCACCCCCGTGCGGGTCTCCTTCTCGGAGATGCACATCGCCCTCGCGCGGGGCGACGTCGATGCCTATGTCGGCGCCGAGCCCGGACCCGGCGTCAGCCTCGCCTCGGGCGTCGGACAGCTGGTGGAATACCCGTACGGCACCGAGATGGGCGCCCTGAACATGGTGTTCGGGGCCCATCGCGACACGCTGTCCGAGCGGCCCGACCTGGTCCGGACCATGCTGGAGATCCACCGCAAGGCCACGGATTTCGCCGCCGGCGACCGCGACGCGATGGTCGCCATGGCGGTGGCCAAGCTCGGCCAGAAGCGCGAGGCGCTGGAACTGTCGGCGCCGAACGTCGAGCTGACGTGGCGCCTCGGGCCGGACGAGGTCCGGCAGGCCGGGGCCTATGCCCAGCACATGCTCGCCCTCAAGCAGATCAAGCGCCTGCCCGCGCCCGGCTTCATCGACACCCGCTTCGTCGACGCGATGGGGCGGGCGTGAGCTCCGGGATCGAGACCGGCAGCCTGCCGGCGGCGGCGCCCGCGGCGCCCGCCCGCCGGGCCGACGGGGCCGGCCTCGGTCTCGCCCGCCTGCGCCGGCTGGCCCTGGCCTGCGTCGTGCCGGCCGTGCTGCTCGCCGTCTGGCAGCTCGCCACAGCCGGCCGATCCTACAGCCTGATCCCGCCGCCCGCCGAGGTCTGGGCGGAGCTGCGCGACCTCGCGGTCGGCGGCGTCAACGACGACGCCTTCAGCGGCACCCTGTGGACCCATCTGGCGGCCTCGCTCGGGCGCGTCTACGGCGGCTTCGCCCTCGCGGCGGCGGCCGCCCTGCCCCTCGGCCTGCTGATCGGCCGCGTCCCGCTGATCCGCGCGCTCCTCGACCCCGTCCTGCAGATCCTGCGGCCCGTACCGGTCACCGCGTGGCTGCCGCTGGCGATGATCCTGTTCGGCCTCGGGCCGCGCTCGGCCTTCTTCCTGGTGTTCCTCGGGGCGTTCTACCCGATCCTGGTCAACACCGTGTTCGGGGTGCGCTCGGTGGAGCCGCGCCTGTTCGAGGCGGCCGCGATGCTGGGCTGCACCGGGCCTGCGCAGTTCGTCCGGGTGGTGCTGCCGGCCTCCCTGCCGTCGATCTTCACCGGCCTCCGGCTCGGCCTGGGCTTCGCCTGGGTGGTGATCGTGGTCGGCGAGATGACCGGGGTCCAGACCGGCCTCGGCGCCATCATCATGGAGGCGCGCCAGCTCTCGCGCACCGAGATCGTGATCTGCGGGATGGCGGTGATCGGGGTCGCGGGCTTCATCTCGGACTGGCTGGTCATGCTGCTCGGCCGCCGCCTGCTCGCCTGGAGCCCGACCCATGGATGACGCCGATGGCTGAGCCCGCGCTGCCGATTCTCGACATGCGCGCGGTCTCGAAGACCTACGCGGCGGGCGGGCGCACGACGGAGGCCCTGCGCGAGGCCAACCTCGCCGTCGCCCGCGGCGCCTTCGTCTGCCTTCTCGGCGCCTCAGGCTGCGGGAAGTCGACGCTGCTGCGCGTCGCCGCCGGCTTCGAGGCGCCGAGCTCCGGCGAGGCGCTGATGTGGGGCAAGCCCATCGCCGGCCCCGGTCCGAGCCGCGGCATGGTCTTCCAGGATTACGGCCTGTTCCCGTGGCTCACCGTCCGTGACAACATCGGCTTCGGCCCGAAGGCGCGCGGGCGGCCCGCCGCGGAGGTCCGCGATATCGCCGAGCGCTACATCGCGCTGGTCGGCCTGCAGGCCTTCGCCGACGCCTATCCGCACCAGCTCTCGGGCGGGATGAAGCAGCGGGTCGCCATCGCCCGGGTGCTCGCCAACGAGGCCGAGGTGGTGCTGATGGACGAGCCGTTCGGGGCGCTCGACGCCATGACCCGGGAGCGCCTACAGGACGAACTGCTCGATCTGTGGTCCCGCACCGGCCTGACGATCCTGTTCGTCACCCACGCCATCGAGGAGGCGATCTTCCTGGCCGACCGCATCGTGATGATGTCGCCGGGTCCCGGACGGATCGAGGCCGTGCATGAGGTCGACCTCCCGCGGCGGCGCGACGTGTCGAGCCCGGCCTTCAACGACCTGCGCCGGATGCTGGCGGCGCAGCTCCACAGCCACCACGCCCCGCGGGCGGCCGCCTGATGGACATCGCCTCCGACGATCCCCGCCGGCCCGAGAACCGTGTCGCCTACCGCGCCGCCGTCGACCGGCCGGCGCTGACCCTGCCCGCGGGCAAGCACGTCGCCGTCTGGCCCGTGGTCAACGTCGAGCACTGGCTGATCGACCATCCGATGCCCCGCCAGATCCTGGTGCCGCCCACCGCCGCGGGCCTCCTGCCCGACCTGCCGAACTGGGCTTGGCACGAGTACGGCATGCGCGTCGGCTTCTGGCGCTTCCTCGACGCCTTCGCCACGCGCGGCATTCGGCCGACCCTGTCGATCAACGGCTCCGTCTGCACCGCCTATCCGCGGATCGCCCGCGCCGCCCACGAGGCCGGCTGGGAGTTCATGGCCCACGGCTTCCATCAGGTCCCGACACACCGGATCGAGGACCAGCCCGGGATGATCATGCGAACGGTGGCGGCGATCGCCGAGGTCACCGGCCGCGCCCCCCGCGGCTGGCTCGGGCCGGGCCTCACCGAGACCCTCGACACGCCCGACCACCTCCACGCCGCCGGCATCGCGTATGTCGGCGACTTCGTGGTCGACGACCGCCCCTGCCGGGTCGCGACGCGCACGGGCGACCTCGTGGCGCTCCCCTACTCGGTCGAGCTGAACGACATCCCGCTGCTCGCGATCCAGCACCACCGCGCCGACGAGTTCGTGGAGCGGGCGCTCGCCCATCTCGACCGGCTCGCCGCCGAGGCCGCCGGCCCCGGCCCGCTCGGGGGTGCCAGGGTGATGAGTTTCGCGATCCACCCCTACATCACCGGCGTCCCGCACCGCATCGGCCTTCTCGAACGCCTGCTCGACGCCCTGTCGGCGCGCAGCGAGGTGGTCTTCATGCAGGGTGGCGAGCTTCTCGACTGGTATCTCGCCACCGGCGACGCGTCCTGATCACCGAGCCGGCCCGAGCCGAGGAGCTGCCGTGCCCCCCTTCCCGACGATCCCGCTCCTGCATGCGGCCTACGCCGCTGGCCTCGACCCGCGCGACGTCGTGGCCGAGGCCTACCGCCGGCTGGCAGCGGTCGACGATCCCGGCATCTTCCTCGCGCTGGTGCCGCAGGACGCGGCGCAGCGGGCCGCAGCGGCGCTGCCGCCGTTCGATCCCGCTTCCCATCCGCTCTGGGGCGTGCCCTTCGCGGTCAAGGACAACATCGACGTGGCCGGCCTGCCGACCACAGCCGCCTGCCCGGATTTCGCCTACGTGCCGACCGAGACCGCGCCCGCGGTGGCGCGGCTGCTGGCGGCCGGGGCGATCCTGATCGGCAAGACCAACCTCGACCAGTTCGCCACAGGCCTCGTCGGCCTGCGCACGCCCTATCCGGCCCCGCGCAACGCCATCGACCCGGCCTACGTGCCCGGGGGCTCCAGCAGCGGCTCGGCGGTGGCGGTCGCCCACGGGATCGTCGCCTTCGCCCTCGGCACCGACACGGCGGGCTCGGGCCGGGTGCCGGCGGCGCTCAACAACGTCGTCGGCCTCAAGCCGTCCCTCGGGGCGATCTCCAGCCGCGGCATGCTGCCGGCCTGCCGGACGCTCGACACGCTGTCGGTCTTCGCCGGAACGGTCGCCGACGCCGACGCGGCCTTCCGCGTGATGGTGAGCCCCGACAGCGCCGATCCCTTCTCGCGCGCGCTGCCGGTGGGCGCGGTCCCCGCCGGTCTCCCGCCCGGTCTGCGGCTGGGCCTGCCGGATGCGGCGAGCCTGCGTTTCGGCGGCGACGATCTCTCGCGGACGGCTTTCGGCGCGACCGTCGCGGACCTGGAGGCGCTCGCCGGCGCGGCCGCGCCGATCGACTTCACGCCGATGTTCGCCGTCGCGGCCCTGCTCTACGACGGACCGTGGGTTGCCGAACGCTACGCGGCGATCAGTGCGGTGATGAAGTCGCGCCCCGGGATCCTGCATCCCACCACGCGGGCGGTGATCGGCGCCGCCGAACGCCACACCGCCGCGGACGCCTTCGCGGGGCTCTATCGCCTGGCGGAACTGCGCCGGGTCGCGGAGGCGGTCTGGGACCGCGTGGACGTGCTCGTCGTGCCGACCTACCCGCGCCCGCAGACCTGCGCCGCCGTGGCGGCCGACCCGATCGGGCCGAACAGCGAGCTCGGGACCTACACCAACTTCGTCAACCTGCTCGACTGGTGCGCCCTCGCGGTTCCGGGGCGGGCCCGCGCCGACGGGTTCCCCGCCGGCATCACCCTGCTGGCGCCGCGGGGATCCGACGGACTTCTCGCGGCGCTGGGCGCCCGCCTCCACGCGGCCTCCGCCACCCGGATCGGCGCCGGGACGATGCCGGTCCCGGCGGCGGAGCCGGGCCCGGCCCGCGCCCAGCCCGGAGAGATCGAGCTGGCGGTCGTGGGCGCGCACCTGTCGGGACTGCCGCTCAACCGCGAATTGGTCGAGCGGGGTGCGCGGTACCTGCGGACCGTGCCCACGGTCCCGGACTACCGCCTCTACGCGTTGGCGGGCGGACCGCCGCAGCGCCCGGGACTGCTCCGCGTCGCCACGGGCGGAGCTTCGATCGAGACGGAGGTCTGGGCGCTCGCGCCGGCGGCCTTCGGCGATTTCGTCTCCGGGATCCCGGCCCCGCTCGGGATCGGCACCCTGCGCCTCGCCGACGGGTCGACCCCGAAGGGGTTCCTGGTCGAGGCGGCCGGGCTGGAGGGGAGCGCCGACATCACGCGCCATGGAGGCTGGCGCGCCTACATCGCCCGATCGGCGGCGGCGTAGGGTTCCCGCGGCGGCGGCGTTCCGATCCGACCGGGCCTCCACACGGACCGGTTCAGCTGGCATACGCGGCCAGCGAAGCGGCCGCGCTGCGAAGCCGACCGCGACCCCGCCGCGGACCAACACGACCCGAGATGGCGTCCATGCCCAGCTTCATCCTCGACGACCCGACGCCGGCGGATCCGCGCCGCCATTGGGACAGGCTCGACACGGCCGCCCGCGGCGCCTGCTACGACAACACCGCGGCCGTGCCCGACAGCGCCGCCCAGGTCGCGGCCCGCAACGCGGCCTCGGCCCTGTACCGGGCCGCGCATCCGGCCGGCCTCGACATCGCCTACGCGGACGGGGCGCGAACGGGCTTCGACCTCTACCCGGCCCGCGAGGCGCACGCGCCCTGCCTGGTCTTCATCCATGGCGGATACTGGCAGCGGAACGCGCGGGCCGACTTCGCCTGCCTCGCGGAGGGCCCGAACGCCGCCGGATGGTCGGTGGCGATGCCGGGCTACACCCTGGCACCCGAGGCCGGCCTCGCCGGCATCGCCGCCGAGATCGGCGCCGCCCTGGATTGGCTCGCGGCCTACGGGCCGGCCCACGGGATCGCCGGCCCCGTCGTGCTCGCCGGATGGTCGGCGGGGGCGCAGCTCGCGGCCCTTCACCTCGGCCATCCCGCGGTGGCGGCGGGGCTGGCGATCTCGGGGGTCTACGACCTCGCTCCGATCCGCGAGACCTATCTGAACGAGAAGCTCGCGCTGACCGACCCCGAGATCGAGACCCTGTCGCCGTTGCGGCTCCCCGGGATCGGGAAGCCCATGACGCTCGCCTATGGCAGCCGGGAACTCCCCGCCCTCGTCCACGACGCGCGCAACCTCCACGCGCTGCGCAGCGCCGCCCACCTGCCGGGCGCGCTGCTGCCGGTTCCCGACGCCGACCACTTCTCGATCCTCGACGGGTTCCGCCGGTCGGACGGACTTCTGGTCCGGGCCGCCCAGGCGTGTCTGGGCGGCCTCCGGTAGGCCGAGTTCCGATCCGATCCGGACGGTGCGTCGGCGACCCGGCGGCGGTCGCCTGACCGGACCCGGTCGTGAACCCGGACGTCCGGCTCGGCTTGAGAGGCGAGCCCGATTGCCATCGCCGTCCCCTCCCCGGCCGCCCGAACTGCCTTAGACTCGCTGCCGGCGGCCCCGCCGCCCGACTGCGCTCCGGCACGAAGACCGGACGCCCGCGACAGGAACGGGAAGGAGCGGCACGCCATGATCGGCCTGATGCAGGACTGGCCTCTGCTCATCCACCGCATCCTCGACTACGCCCGGACGCAGCATCCGAACCGCCCGGTCATCTCGCGCTCGGTCGAGGGGCCGCTGCATCGCACGACCTACGCGGCGATCCACGAGCGGGCGCGGCGGCTGGCGAAGCGGCTGGATCGCGACGGCATCCGGGTCGGCGACCGCGTGGCGACGCTCGCGTGGAACACGTGGCGGCATTTGGAGGCGTGGTACGGGATCACCGGCGTCGGCGCGGTCTACCACACCGTCAATCCCCGCCTGAGCGCGCATCAGATCGCCTACATCGTCAACCACGCCGGCGACCGGATCCTCCTCCTCGACCTGACCTTCGTGGCGCTCGTCGAGCAGATGGCCGAGACGCTCCCGACCGTCGAGCGCTTCGTCATCCTCACCGATGCGGCGCACATGCCGGAGACGAGCCTGCGCAACGCGGTCGCCTACGAGACGTGGATCGCGGAGGCGGATGCGGACTTCGCCTGGGCGCGCCTGGACGAGAAGGCGGCCGCGGGCCTGTGCTACACCTCCGGGACCACCGGCAACCCGAAGGGCGTGCTCTACTCGCACCGCTCCAACGTGCTGCACGCCCTGGTGAACAACAGCCCGGACTACCTCGGGCTCAAGAGCAGCGACGTGGCGATGCCGGTGGTGCCGCTGTTCCACGCCAACAGCTGGTCGCTGGCGTTCCTCGCCCCGATGTCGGGCGCGGCCCTGGTGCTGCCCGGCCCCCATCTCGACGGCGCCTCCCTCCACGCATTGCTCGAGGAGACCCGCGTCACCCTGACGGCGGCGGTGCCGACCGTCTGGCTCGGGCTGCTCCAGCACCTCGACGCCACGGGTGCGAAGCTCCACCACCTCCGGCGGGTCCTCATCGGCGGCTCTGCCTGCCCGCGGGCCATGATCGAGCGCTTCGAGCGCGATTTCGGGGTCACGGTGATGCATGCCTGGGGCATGACCGAGATGAGCCCGATCGGCTCCTTCTGCGCGCCCAAGCCCGAGGTCGCCGGGCTGGAGGGCGACGCCCGCCTCGACCTCATGACGAAGCAGGGCTACCCGCCCTTCGGGGTGGAGTTCCGCCTCACCGACGATGCCGGCCGCGACCTGTCCTGGGACGGCACCACCTTCGGGCACCTCAGGGTGGCCGGGCCGGCGGTGGCGAGCGCCTATTTCGGCGACGATGCGCCGATCCTCGACGAGAACGGCTTCTTCGACACCGGCGACATCGCCACCATCGATCCGCACGGCTACATGACCGTCACGGACCGCGCGAAGGACGTCATCAAGTCGGGCGGCGAGTGGATCTCATCGATCGAGCTTGAGAATCTCGCGGTCGGGCACCCCGACGTCGCGGAGGCGGCGGTGATCGGCATCGACCATCCGAAATGGGACGAGCGCCCGCTCCTCGTCGTCGTGCCGAAGGCCGGCCGCACACCCGACAAGGCCGGCCTCCTCGCCTTCCTGCGACCGCGGATCGCCAAATGGTGCCTGCCGGACGACATCGTCATCGTGGAGGAAATCCCGCACACCGCGACGGGCAAGATCCAGAAGACGGCGCTGCGGGAACAGTTTCGCGATTACCGTTGGCCGACAGGCTAAGCGTCTTCCAGTTGACGCGGATCACGAAGCGCGCTCCCCTCCCCCTCGCTGGGAGGGGTTTGGCGCCCGGACCAATAAGTCAGTTATCCAATAGAACCCGAAAATAATCTAATCGAGCACTTCGTCGGCCATGGCGATCAGGTTCCGACTGAATTCGAAATCGATCGCCTTCGCAGCCGCCATGTTGATCACGAAGCGAAAGCGTTTCGGCTGATAGATCGGCAGGTCCCCGGGTTTGTCGCCCTTGAAGATCCCGACGATCTGATCCGCCACCCGGTTCCAGATGTCGGTCAGATCGATGTCGTGCGCCATCAGGCCGCCTTCCACGACATAGTTCCGATACGGAAACAGAGCCGGCAATCTGCTCGCTTCAGCCAGTTTGACGATCTGCGGTCCAAAGGTCCGGTTCTCGGCGGCACTGCTCACCAGCACGGCTTCGGCGCGGTCGGCCACGCCGAAGAACGCTTTGGCATAGTCGGTCTCGTGATGCGGGTTCTCGACCGGGGGACCGACCAGCTCGACACCGATCGTGCCCGCCGCGGCCCTGACACTCCTGCCGACCGACGTGGTCCAGGTCGTGTCCGGCGCGACGAAGAAGACCCGCTTCAATTCGGGAACGGCTTCCTTGAGGAGCGCCATGCGTTTGACCCAGATGTCGATGCCGGGATCGACGGAGGCCCCGGTCACGTTGCCGCCCGGATGGGACAGCGAGGAGACGACGCCGTAGGCAACGGGATCGCTCATCACGCCGACGATCGGGACCGTGTCGGTGAGGCGCTTCAACTCGGACACCGTCTTGCCGCTGATGGCAAGGATCACGTCGGGATGGGACTGGACGGCGGCTGCGGCGAGCGTGCGCAACATATCGGTCGAGCCCAGAGCGCAGTATCGCTCGATTTCGAGGGTCTGGCCCTCGACGAATCCGGATTTCTCGAGACGTCTCAGGGTATTGCCGACGAGGTTGCCGTTGGCGCGCGTCAGATTTTGCGGCGGTTCGGACGGGTGGACGATGGCGAGGCGGCGATTTGCCGATCCTGGCGCGCCCCACGCAGCTTTGCCGGAGACTGTCACCATGAGGCCAGACGCTATGAAATGTCGCCTCAACATCGTCTGACAGCCTGGGCCAGCCATTCATCCGCGTGAGATCTATCACGATGCGGGCAACGTTTCGCTCGCGTCGGCCGAGAGCGGTGCGCCGCTCAACGCGAAATCCGCGATAACCGCGATTCAAGCCCGGCGTGGTGAGGCGGTCGAGCTTGCGGTAAGCTCGCCATCCGGTTCGGCGGGTCGCGTCGGACGTCGGCGGCCAGAACCGCGCGGCATGGCGTCGTGGTGGTCGAACGGACTCGGTGATGGGATGAGGCGGCGGACCGTCATCGCAGGGTTGCCGTTGGTGCTGGCCGGCACGCCGTTGCCGGCGCTGGCGCAGGTGCCGGGCCGGGTGGCCGCCCTCTGGCCCTACACCCAGGAGAACGCCGAGGGGCAGGCGCTCTCGACCGCCTTCCGCGCGGCCCTGCGCGGACTCGGGCAGGACGATGGTCAGGTCGATGATCGCTGGGGGGAATCCGACGGCGATCGAACGCGCGCGGTCGCCGTCGATCTGATCGCCGCTAAGCCCCAGGTCATCCTCACGTATCTCAACGCGCAACTGAACGCCGTGTCCACGTTGACCCGCGAGATCCCGATCGTCTTCGTGGGCGCATCCGACCCGGTGGGCTTCGGATACGTGGCGAGCCTCCAGCGCCCGGGCGGCAACATCACCGGGTTCACCCTCTACGAGCCGCCGCTGGGCGGGAAATGGCTGGCGACCCTCAAGGAAGCCATCCCGTCGCTCCGGCGCGTCACCCTCCTGTCGAACTCGAGTTCCGGTACGGGGCGTCGCAACTTCTACGCGGAGTCCTTCCACGGCACTGCGGCCGCCCTCGGGATCGAGGCCGCCGTCGCGATGGTCGAGGACGCCGCCGCGATCGAGCCGGTGATCGCGGACCTCGCGCGCCAGGGGGATGCGGGCCTCATCGTGGCGCCAGGCACCTTCAGCGAGGCCAACGGGGATCGCATCGTCTCGCTGACCGGGATCCATCGGATCCCCGCGCTCTTCGCCATCCGGCGCTTCGCCTATCGGGGGGGACTGATGTCGTATGGTCCCGATCCGCTCGAGGCGGTCCGCCGGGCGGCGGGCTACGTCGATCGCATCCTGCGCGGGGACAAACCCGCGACGCTGCCGGTCCAGACGCCCATGAAGTTCGACTTCATCGTGAATCTCAAGACCGTGCGCAGCCTCGGCGTCACCATCTCGTCGGCGCTCCTCGCTCAAGCGGACGAGATCGTCGAGTGACCACGTCCCGCATCCTGGCCGCCCCGACAGGCGCGAAGAGCGCGCCCGGATGGCTGCGCCTGCGACTGTCGGGGAAATTCGCGGTCGCCTTCGTCGGGCTCGTGACGCTGGTCCTGCTCATCAACGGCGCCGTCGACCTGTCGCTCAACTTCGAGGAAGCCAAACGGACGGCGATCGAGGTGCAGCGCGAGAAGGCCAGGGCGGCCGCCGAGCGCGTCGAGGCGTTCCTCTCGGAGATCGAGAGCCAGATCGGCTGGACGACGCGGGCCGAGTGGCGGCGCGTCTCCCCGGAGCAGCAGCGCTACGACTTCATCCGGCTCCTGCGTCAGGCGCCCGCCATCACGGAGGTCGCCTATCTCGACCCGAGCGGCAAGGAACAGCTCCGGGTCTCGCGGCTGGAACCCGACGTCGTCGCCAGCGGCAAGGACTTCGCGGCGTCGCCCCGCTTCACCCAGGCGCTCAAGGACAAGACCTGGTTCGGCCCGGTCTACTTCCGGCGCGGGTCCGAGCCGTACATGACCGTGTCGGTGGCGCATGCCGGGCGGGAACCGGGGGTGACCGTGGCGGAGGTCAACCTGAAGCTGATCTGGGACGTGGTCAGCGCGATCCGGATCGGCGCGAACGGCTACGCCTTCGTGACCACCGAGACCGGCCGCCTGATCGCCCATCCGGATCTCAGCCTCGTCCTGCGCGACACCGACCTGTCCGCCCTGCCCGAGGTCGCCGCAGCGCTGCCGGGGAAGGCGCAGGACAAGGATTACGGGATCACCACCGGGCTCGACGGCGGGCTCGTGCTGGCGGCCCATGCGGTCATCCCCCGGGTCAACTGGATCGTGTTCGTGCAGCTGTCGCTGCGGGAGGCGATGGAGTCGCTGATCGAGTCCGTCATCCAGACAATCTCGCTGATGGGTCTCGGCGTGCTGCTGGCGACGGTGGCGGGGACCTTCCTGGCCCGCCGCATGGTCGTGCCGATCCGTCAGTTGCAGGACGGCGCGGAGCGGTTCGGCGCCGGCGACCTGTCGGAACGCATCGAGATCCGCACGGGTGACGAGATCGAGACGCTCGCGCGGCGCTTCAACCTCATGGCGAGCCGCGTGCAGGAATCCTACGAGACCCTCGAAGCGAAGGTCGAGGAGCGGACCCGCGATCTCAACAGGTCGCTCGACGATCTTCAGAAGGCGCAGAGCCGGCTTGTCCAGTCCGAGAAGCTCGCCTCGCTCGGCCAGCTGACCGCCGGCATCGCCCACGAGATCAAGAACCCGCTGAACTTCGTGAACAACTTCGCCTCGCTGTCGCACGAGCTCGTGGTCGAGTTGCAGGAGGCGCTCAAACCCGCTTCGCTTCCGCCGGACACGCGCCAGGAGGTCGACGAACTTGCCGACCTGCTGAAGAGCAACCTCGATAAGGTGGTGCAGCACGGGAAACGCGCCGACTCGATCGTCAAGAACATGCTTCTGCACTCGCGCACCGGATCGGGCGAGCATCGCCCCGTCGAGATCAACGCCCTCGTCGAGGAGAGCCTCAACCTCGCCTATCACGGCGCCCGCGCGGCGAAGCCCGGCTTCAACGTGACCCTCGTCCGCGACTTCGATCCCGCGGCCGGCATGGCCGACATCTATCCGCAGGAGGTGACGCGGGTGCTCCTGAATCTGATGTCGAACGGGTTCTACGCGACGGAGGAACGGGCCGGCAGTGCCGAACCGAGCTACGCGCCCACCCTCTCGGTGGCCACCCTGGACCGGGGCGACAGCGTCGAGATCCGCGTCCGCGACAATGGAACCGGGATCCCCGACAGCGCCAAGGCCAAGATGTTCGATCCGTTCTTCACCACGAAGCCGGCCGGCGAAGGGACCGGGCTCGGCCTCTCGCTGAGCCACGACATCCTGGTGAAGCAGCACGGGGGAACCATCGAGGTCGCGACGGAACTGAACCGCTTCACCGAATTCACGATCACACTGCCCCGTCGGGATGCGCGGGCGGCCGAGCCCGCGCATGCATCCCCGACCGAGTCGAAGAGCCCGCCATGAGCGTCCTGATCCTCGTCGTCGACGACGAACCCGATGTCACCGATCTGTTCCGGCAACAGTTCCGCCGCGAGCTGCGCGCCGGCCGCTTCGAGATGGCCTTCGCCCATTCGGCTCCGGAGGCCCTGACCTGCATCAACGCCTCGAACGGCCCGAACCTGATCCTGCTGTTCTCGGACATCAACATGCCCGGCATGACCGGTCTTGAACTGCTGCCGCTGGTGCGCGCCGCCCGGCCCGACCTGACGGTCATCATGATCACGGCCTATGGCGACGCGGAAACCCGGGACCGGGTCCTGGCCGCCGGCGCCACCGGCCTGATCACCAAGCCCATCGATTTCACGCAGCTGAAGGCGGAGATCGAGCATCGCCTGTCCGCGATCGCGGGGACGGAATGATCCCCGGCCTTCCGAGCGCCAAGATCCTCGTGGTCGACGACGAACCGGACCTCGAGGCCCTGATCGTCCAGAAATTCCGCCGGCAGATCCGCCAGGACCTCGTCACGTTCGTCTTCGCCCATGACGGGCAGGAGGCGCTGGACTGTCTCGCCGCGCATCCCGATGTCGACCTGGTGGTGTCGGACATCAACATGCCGCGCATGGACGGCCTGACCCTGCTCGCCAAGCTCCAGGACCTCGCCGACCGGCCGTCGACCATCATCGTCTCCGCCTACGGCGACATGGCCAATATCCGGACGGCGATGAACCGGGGCGCCTTCGACTTCCTGACGAAGCCGATCGACTTCGCCGACCTGGAAACCACGATCGAGCGGACCCTGCGGCACGTGGAGGCGCTGCGGGACGGGCGACGGCGGCAATCGCTCGCCGAGCGGGCGCACGCGTCCCTGGCGCGCTACTTCTCGCCGAACCTCGCCGAGCAGTTGGCCGGGGACGCCTCGGGCCTCGAACTCGGCGGCCACCGGCGCGACGTGGCGTCCCTGTTCACCGACATCGCGGGCTTCACGAGCCTGGTGGAGAGCCTCGATCCGGCGCTCCTCGCCGAGATCCTGAACGGCTACTTCGCCGAGATGACCGACGTGGTGTTCGCCCATGAGGGGACGGTCGCCAAGATCGTCGGCGACGCGGTCCACGTCCTGTTCGGGGCTCCGGGGGATCAGCCCGACCACGCCGCCCGGTCGGTGGCCTGCGCGCTGGCGCTGGACGGGGCCGCGGAGGGGTTCCGGGCGCGCTGGCGCGAGCGGGGGATCGAGATCGGCGCCACGCGGATCGGCGTGCATGCGGGACCGGCGATCGTCGGCAATTTCGGCGGCGGCCGGTATTTCGACTACACCGCGTATGGCGACACCATCAACACGGCGGCCCGGCTGGAGAACGCCAACAAGGCCTTCGGGACCCGGATCTGCGTCAGCGAGAGCGTGGTGATCCGCACCGGACAATTTCGCGGCCGCCCGCTGGGCGATCTCCTCCTGCGCGGCAAGCAGGAGGCGCTGCGGGCTTACGAGCCCCTGACCGAGACCGCCTATGACGACGCCGCGCTGAGCCGCTATCAGGTGGCGTTCGACCAGCTTGAGGCCGGTCAGGCCGGCGCGCTCGCGGCCTTCGCGGGCTTGGTCGGATTGCGTCCCGACGACGGGGTGGCGGCGTTCCACCTGAAGCGCCTCCTCAACGGGTCGGGCGGAACGCGGATCGAAGTCCGCTGAGCCGGCGGCCCTTCGATCCGCCGGCTGCCGAGACCGCAACGCGCCGGTTCCGGCGGAGACCTCCGGGCCGGCGGCCCGGACCAGCATGGGCAGGAGGCCCGGCATGAGGCGGCGCGACATCATCGCGGGCCTGGGCGGCGCAGCGGCGTGGCCGGCGACCGGCTGGACGCAGGCGGGTCGGCAGCGCCGGCTCGGCATCCTGCTGGTCTACGGCGCGAGCCATCCCGACACCCCGGTCATCGTCGAAACCTTGAAGGAGAGCCTGCAGCAGGCCGGCTGGACCTGGGACCAGAACCTCGCGGTCGACCTGCGCTTCGGCGACGGCGACGCCGTCAAGATGCGCCGGGAGGCGGACGAGATCCTCGCGCGCAAGCCGGATGTCGTCCTGGCGCAGGGTGTCGTCGGCGCCACCGCGCTCCAGCGGGCGACCACGACCACGCCGGTCGTGTTCATGATGCTTCAGGATCCGGTGGGCGCCGGATTCGTGACCAGCCTGGCCCGCCCGGGCGGCAATCTCACCGGCGTCACCAACTTCGAGTTCACGCTGGTGGGGAAATGGCTGCAGCTCCTGAAGGAGCTGAGCCCCGGCGTCACGCGGGCGATCGCCCTGCTCAACCCCGATTACGCCGCCCGGCTCGCGGGCTACACGGCCGAAATCGCCCGGATCGGGCCCGAGCTCGGCGTGGACCTGCGGATCGCCGGCGTGCACGACGCCGGCGAGATCGAGCGCACGATCGTCGCCTTCGCCGAGCTGCCGCAGGGCGGGCTGATCGCGCTGCCCGACGCCGTGACCAGCGTCTACGGCGCGCGGATCGTCGATCTGGCCGCGACCTACCGGATGCCGTCGGTCTACGCCTACGCGGCGCAGGTGCGGCTCGGAGGGCTCGCCGCCTACACCACCAGCGTGGAACAGGACGTCGAGCGGGCGGCCGACTACATCGACCGGATCCTGCGCGGAGCCGTCGTCGGCGACCTGCCCGTCCAGGCGAGCGAGCGGTTCTTCACCGTGATCAACCTGCGGACGGCGGCCGCCCTGAATCTGACGATCTCCCCCGCGCTCCTGGCCTCGGCCGACGAGCTGGTCGAGTAGGTCTCCTCGTCCGCCGGACGGGGGGCGACCCGGCGCGCGTCGATGCGGGTCGTCAATGGCGAGCGCGGTCTCCGTCGGGCCGATGGTGGCCGCGCCCGGCTCCGGCAGGACGGGCGTGCCGCATCCCCGTTGTTGACGCCGAGCCGGTCGGCGATCGCGTCGCCGTCCCCCTGCCCCGGCCACGGCCGGCAGGCCGCCGGCGCCGCCATCGCCGGGCAGCCCTGGCGCGCCGCGTCCGCCTTCCCGCGTCCGGGCTCATCGGCCCGGCCGATCCGGCGGTCGGCCGCCGCGGCTCCTTCACTCCGCGGTCGCGGAGGTCTTCGCGCCTGAGATCGTCGCGGCGACCGAATCTTCGGCTGCCGGCGAGGCCGCGTCGGCGCGCCGGCCGGCCGCGAAGGCGCGCTTGACCGTCGAACGGGCCGCGTCGATGGCGATGGCCGCGGCCGACATGGTCTTGGCCTCGGTCGGCCGTTCCAGGGCATGCTTGGCGATATCGCCGGCGAGGTCGTCGATTTCCCGAGCCAGGCCGCCGAGCCGCTCCAGATCGTGGGTGGTCTGCGCCTCGCGCCGGATCGCCAGGAGGCGATCGGTCGCCTCCTCGATCCGCTCGCGGCGCAGGCGGGACAGGCGCTGGCCGATCCAGGCGACGGCCGAGCCGAGGCCGCCGCCCATGAACGCGACCAGGTAGATCCAGGTCTCGTAGCGCTCGACGACGCTCTGCTGCTCGCGCTCGAAATAGTCGACGGCACCCGGATGGATCGGAAGCCGGGCGCTCGTCGCGCCGACCGTGCTGTCGTAGGCCGGGGCCTGGACGTAGTCGGCGGCCGGGGTCGTATTCGCCATCCCGCTGCGCAGCTCGAACAGGTGCTGCGTCACGTCGGCCGCCACCGGCCGCGCGAGGTTCGACCGCGCCATCAGGCGGTACGAGGCGCCGACGGTGCGGACGTCGGCGGCGGGGACCTTCGGGCTGCCGCCGAAGGTCTCGGCCGGCATGGTCACGACCTGCAGCCGCGGCATGCGCGCCACGAAGGCGTCCGCGTTCTCCATGTCGACGAACGAGACCTTGCGGTTCCGGCTCGCCGCCTGGACGATGCCGACGATGCGCTGGGCTGTCGGCGCGGTCGGCGCGGTGACGGAGATCACGGCATCGACGCGCTTGCGGGCGAAGGCGGCCGCGAGGTCGGCCTCGGCCATCTCCACCAGGGCCACGTGGCGGGGCGGCACCGGGGCGTCCGGATCGGTGGTGATCAGGGTCAGGCCATAATGATCGAGCAGGGCGCGGATCAGCGCCTCGTCGGCGTCCCGATGCGCGAGGATCGCCAGCCGTTTGCGGTCGAGATCGGGAAACCGGTCGATCCCGGAGGCCTCCGGCGCGGCGATGATCATGGCTTGGTCGCGCAGGATCGCGAGGGTCAGGCCGTTGTCGGGCAGGTCCACGTCCGGACGCACCACCGCGAGATCGGCACGGCCCTCGCGCAGGGCCTCGGCGCTGTCCCGGACATCGTCGAACGGCAGGATCCGCAGCCGGATCTCCTTGTGGCGCTTCGCCAGCGCATCCGCGTAGGCCTGGATCAGGGCCGGTTCGGTCCCGTCCCGCGGCGCGACCGCGACCGTCAGCACCGTGGCGCGCGAGGCCCAGTAGGCCACCGCGGCGCCGGCGCCCAGCAGGATCGCCAGGACCAGGAAGATGAATTCCCGCCGCATGAAAAGCGCGGTGAAACGCGACATCCGTACTGGTCCTCCGCCGTTCGCGTAGCGCGCTTTATCACGCTGTTCTGTCAGAGGGCCGGCGGATGCGGTGCACGCGCTGGCCGACCGCGATGGCCGGCGCGGGGGCGTGCGGCCCTGCGGCCGCGGTCGATTGGGTGATCCCCCCCGCACGCGGCCGCAGCCAGATCCCGCCGGGCTGCGGCGGAACTCTCGGCCCGGTACGGATCGGGCCGCCGGTGAGGCCACCCGCCGCGCCCTGCCCCCGTCCGCCGAACGCCCTGGCGGCGGCCGTGGGCCGCTGCGTGTCGACCCCGTCGTCCTCCGCGCGCGATCCCGCGGGAGATCGGACCGGTGCGGCCCGATCCCCGTCACCGCCTGATCGACGGGCCGCCGTACAAGGTGCTGAAACGGCCTGTCACCGGCGGCGGCATGACTGATCTCCCGCAAAGAACTCAGCGCGTCAGAAAGTCATTCGACGCGCAATAGCCGCATAATCTTCCTCGACAAACGTCATTCGACGGCGCGCGTCTGTCGATCGTCGGCTGCATTGCGCTGCCGAGTCCCGTGGATCGCCTTTTGTGTCAGGCCGAGGTCGGAGACGGCGAGCATCCCCGTCCGGAACGCTCGCCCCCCCTCCTGCGCAGCGGCGTACGCATCCGTAAGGCGACGGCTTCGACGGAGCGACGAGGCGCGGGGCGATCACACGACTCCTTCCCGGCGTCGCTCAGCGCTCTCCAGCCTTGAACGGCGGCTCCTTTCCGGGTGGCACGCCCTCCTGCGCCACGCTCAGCAGCATCGCGACCGTCACGTAGGTGCCGGTGAGGGTGGTCAGGTCGACGACGCCCTGCTCCCCCAGCACCGCCTTGGCGCGCGCGAAGGTGTCGTCCGAGACCGCCTGCTGCGTGGAGAGTTCCATGCAGAAATCGTACACGGCCGCCTCGTCGGGCTTCATGCCCTCCGGCCGCTTGTTCGCCTTGAGGTCGGCCGCGACCTGCTCGGAGAGCCCGGCTTTGAGCGCCAGCGGGTAGTGGGCATACCACTCGACCTGTGACCGCCAGAGCCGACCCTGGATCAGGATGGCGAACTCGTTCAGCCGGGTTGGGACCGAGGTGTGCCAGCGCAGGTAGTCGAGGAGATCGTACATCCGCTGCGCCATCTCGGGGCTGCGGATCATAGGATTGTACGGGCCGCCGATCCCGACGCTCGAAACCTTCATGATCTTCTCGCCGACCGGACGCTGGGCTGGCGTGAGTTGATCCATCGTCAGCTGCGGGAAGCGCGGTTCGTGTCCGGCCGCGCCCCAGGACGTCTGTGCTGCGAACCATCCTCCGGAGGCCGCCGCGACAGCGACGGCGGCGACAGTCGTGGCTCTGAAAAAGCCCATGGATTCCTCCCTGGCACGGGCGCTCTCGGCTGCGCCTCTGTGTGGAGAGGATAGTCGGCCATGCTTCCGCGAAGATCCAGAGGGCGGGGCCGGCTCGTACAGCCCGACCGGATCGCCTCGGCCCTCGCGTTGTCCGGCTACGTCACGCTGTTCGGACGGCTACGCAGGCACCGCGGCTGGTGCAGCCTCGAGCCACCCACTGGCGACCTATGCCGCAACGCTTATCAGGCTAGTGTTCGGCTTCCGAAGCGTCCGGCCCAGTAAAGGAGGGCCGGACGGCTGATGCGGCTGGCGCTCCCAAGGGGAATCGAACCCCTGTTTTCGCCGTGAGAGGGCGACGTCCTAGACCGCTAGACGATGGGAGCTTTCCGGCGGCGCGGGGGTGCTATAGCCACGACCCGCCGGAGGAGCAAGGGCCTTCGTGGCGAAATCCGCCGCGGGTGAGCCGGAAGCGTGTGCAGGGATCGTCGTGGACAGAAACGTGGAGGAACGGGTCGGGGTCGTCGCGGACGGCGGCATGCGCCTGGACCGGGCATTGGTCGCGCTGTTTCCCGACCTGTCCCGCGCCCGGCTGCAGGATCTCGTCCGGGCCGGTCAGGTCCAGCGGGACGGTGCGCCGGTGCGCGACCCCGCGCTGAAGGTCGGTGCCGGCGCCCGGATCGTGCTGAGCGTGCCCGCGCCCGTCCCGGCGGAGCCGGCGGCCGAGGCCTTGGATCTGCCGATCGTGTACGAGGACGAGGATCTGATCGTCGTCGACAAGCCGGCGGGGCTCGTGGTCCATCCGGCGCCCGGCCACGATAGCGGCACCCTGGTCAACGCGCTGATCGCCCATTGCGGCGCCAGCCTGTCGGGCATCGGCGGCGTGCGCCGCCCCGGCATCGTCCACCGCCTGGACAAGGATACGAGCGGCCTCATCGTCGTGGCGAAGAACGACGCCGCCCACCACGGTCTCACGGCCCAGTTCGCCGACCACGGCCGCACCGGGCCGCTGGAGCGGGCCTACGCGGCCCTCGTCTGGGGCCTGCCCCACCCGCGCACGGGGACCATCCGGGCGAGCCTCGCGCGGTCCCGCCACAACCGTGAGAAGATCGCGGTCGTTTCCGACGAGGCGGGGCGCCACGCCGTCACGCACTACGCCGTCAGCGAGGTGTACCCGCACACCGCCCTCGTCCGGTGCCGGCTGGAGACCGGACGGACGCATCAGATCCGCGTCCACCTCGCCCATGTCGGACATCCGCTCCTCGGTGACCCGGTCTACGGCGGCGGCTACCGCACGAAGGCCGTGCGCCTCACGCCGGAGGCGCAGGCCCGCCTGCGGGCGCTCGGGCGGCAGGCGCTCCACGCGGAGCTGCTCGGCTTCAGCCACCCGCGCACGGGCGAGACCCTCCGGTTCGAGAGTCCGATACCCGCCGATATGGCAGCCCTGGTGGAGGCGCTCCGCGCGGAGGCGACAAATCCAGCGCCCGCGTAACCGGGCGCACGCGGCGTGCGAAAGCTCACCCCGTACCGCGTCACATCGTGACATGGTACGACCAAATCGGCCGGTGGTGCGTTGTTGACGACGTGAGTGTCCTCAACCGCGACCGGCTTTCCCGGCGGCCCCTGACAGATGGGCAGCCGGCAGGGTCGGCTCAAGAGCGGCCCGAGTGGACGGCACTTTTGTCCGTCGCGTCCGCCCGACAGGGGGACTAGGTCCAGGAGATTGCCATGGCCGGTACGCTGCCCGTGCTCGCCAACGAAGGTGGCCTGTCGCGCTACCTCGACGAGATTCGCAAGTTCCCGATGCTCGAGCCGTCGGAGGAGTTCACGCTGGCCAAGTCCTGGCGTGATGCCGGCGACCGCGAGGCGGCGCATCGGCTTGTCACGTCGCACCTGCGCCTCGTGGCCAAGATCGCCATGGGCTACCGCGGCTACGGGCTTCCGATCGGCGAGGTCGTGTCGGAGGGCAATGTCGGCCTGATGCAGGCGGTCAAGCGCTTCGACCCCGACAAGGGCTTCCGGCTGGCCACCTACGCCATGTGGTGGATCAAGGCCGCGATCCAAGAATACATCCTGCGCTCCTGGTCGCTCGTAAAGATGGGCACCACGGCCAACCAGAAGAAGCTGTTCTTCAACCTGCGCAAGGCCAAGGGCCGGATCTCGGCCCTGGACGAGGGCGACCTCAAGCCCGATCAGGTGACGCACATCGCCACCCGCCTCGGCGTGCCCGAGCAGGACGTGATCGACATGAACCGGCGCCTGTCCGGCGACACGTCGCTCAACGCGCCCCTGCGCGAGGAGGGCGAGGGCGAGTGGCAGGACTGGCTCGTGGACAACGCCCCGAGTCAGGAGACCGTCCTGGCCCGGGAGCAGGAGGGGCAGAACCGCCTGTCGGCGCTCCGCGACGCCCTCGGCGTGCTGAACCCCCGCGAGCGCCGGATCTTCGAGGCCCGGCGCCTGGCCGAGGATCCGATCACGCTGGAGGATCTCTCGGGCGAGTTCGGCGTGTCCCGCGAGCGCGTGCGCCAGATCGAGGTGCGCGCCTTCGAGAAGGTGCAGGAAGCGGTCAAGCGCAACATCGCCAGCCGCGAGTTGCCCCGGGCTGGCATCGAGGCGCGCTGACCGACGCGCGAACCGGCGGGCGCCCGCCGGTTCCTACCGCCGGGCGCGGTCCGGCGTCATTGCCATGCGTCGAAGGCGCTCTGCATCACCTGCGTGCCCGCAGCGCCCTTCTCGAAGGTGAGCACCGCGCGGCGGCCGGACGTGTAGCGCAGGGCCAGGTCGAACCACGTCTTGTGGAGCAGCAGGTCGGTGTTGCGCTCCACGTCGTTCTGGAGCGACGACAACCCGATCAGGAAGAGGTTGTCGCGGACGCGGACGGGCAGCCCCGAGACCGGTGATCCGCGGGCGCTCTGCTCGTCCTTGGCCTGCAGCAGCCCGACATCCTGCACCGTCCGGACCGGGTCCGTGTTGGCGCCGCTCTGGCTGAAGGCCAGGCTCACCGTATGCGAGGCCGGCAGCGTCGCATCGAGGTTGCGCTGGATCGTCATCACCAGCGTCAGTCCCGCGTTCGGCACGGTCACGGTGGCCACCACGGCGTTCTGGAGCGGCTGGCCCTGCTCGCCGTTGACCGTATCGAGCCGCCACGTCACGCGTCCCGCGCTGGCCACCGGCTGGCCGTTGTCAGCCCCGGATGCCTCCTCGATCAGCTCGGCGCGCTGGGCCACCGCGATGGCCGGATCGGCCGGCGACCCGGCGGCGCGCGGCGGCGCGCCACCCTCCGGCCGGGGTGCCGCCTTCGGAGCCGCCCCGGCGTCGCCGCCGATGCGGTCACTGAACTTGGTCTCGCCGTCGGCCTGCTGCGGATCCGCTGCCTCGGTTCCGTTCGCCGGCAGGATCTGCGGCCGGTCGCGGAGCATGAAGGCCGCCACCGCAATCAGCCCGATCACCACGGCGAGCACGCCGCCGACGAAGACGTTGCGCAGCATCCGCGACCGGCCGGTCCGCGGCGGCACGACCTCGATGCGCGGGCGCTGGCGCCCGTTGCCAAGCTCCGTCGATGCGGGCGCAAGCTCGGCCGCGTCCGGGACTGGGCCGAGGCCGGGGGCCTCCGGTTCCTCGGGCACGATCGTTTGAGCCGGCCCCGGGCGCGGCGAGGTAATGGCGATGGCGGCTTCGCGCGGCTCGGCCTGCGCCTCCGGTTTGGGTTCCGGCGGCCGCACGGGTGCGACGAAGGGCGGGTCGGCGACCGGCAGGACCGGCTCGGGCGGCGGCGCAGGCCGCGCTTCGGGGGGCGACGGCTCCGGGATCTTCGGGTCCGACAGAACCGGCGCGATCGGCTCGGCCGTGCCCGCGGCGTCGTTGGCCGGCGCCGGCAGGCCGCCGTGATCCACCTCCAGGCGCTCGATCGCCGCGTCGAGGGCACGGCGCTCGAGGTCGATATCGGCTTCCGACAGCGGCGGGTCCAGCGAGCGGAGCTGGCTGATCAGGGCGTTGCGCGCGCGATCGTACACCGCCTTGCGCAGGGCGGGGGTCCGGTCGGGCAGCGCCTGGAGCGCGCGTGCCAGCAGCGGGTAGTAATCGGCCATAATGCCCTGGTCCGCCCCTTCGGCCGCCGTCCGGCAGCGCCGGTCGACGGCCGGGGACCGAAGGCCGGTCCCGCCCGTCCGGGTCGGTCGCAGCCCTCGGCCGGTGATGTCGTGACCTCACCGCGCGAAGCCGCATCCGCACGGTGATGGTCCTGACGGCTGCGCGCAGTCGGATCCCATCGCCCCGCTACACGCTCTTTCTAGATGATGCCGGCGCGGGCTGGATACGGGCCGACCGGTCGAAAAGCTGCATCGTCAACGGGAGACAGCGTCGTCCCGAAGGGCGGCTGCAGGCGCCCCGACCGGGGCGCCGCCCTCCGGCAATCGGGCGCGGATGGTCAGTCCTCGAACGGGTTGTGCATGAGGATCGTGTCGTCGCGCTCGGGCGAGGTCGACAGCAGCGCCACCGGCGCCCCGATCAGCTCCTCGATCCGGCGGACATACTTGATCGCCTGCGCCGGCAGATCGGCCCAGGAGCGGGCGCCCGCGGTGGTCTCGGACCAGCCGGGGATCACCTCGTAGATGGGCTCCACCCGGGCCTGGGCGGCCTGGCTCGCCGGCAGATGGTCGATGATCTGCCCGCCCAGCCTGTAGCCGGTGCAGACGTGGATCTCCTTGAAGCCGTCGAGGATGTCGAGCTTGGTCAGGGCGATGCCGTGGATGCCGGACGTCCGAACCGTCTGGCGCACCAGGACGGCGTCGAACCAGCCGCAGCGGCGCTTGCGGCCGGTATTGACGCCGAACTCGCGCCCGCGGCTGCCGATGGTCTCGCCGATCTCGTCGTGGAGTTCGGTGGGGAACGGGCCCTCGCCCACGCGGGTCGTGTAGGCCTTGGCGATGCCCAGCACGTAGCCGATCGCCCCCGGACCGAGCCCCGAGCCCGTCGCGGCCTGCGCCGCCACGATGTTGGAGGAGGTCACGAAGGGATAGGTGCCGTGGTCGACATCCAGAAGAGCGCCCTGGGCGCCCTCGAACAGGATGCGCTTGCCGGCCCGCCGCTCCTCGTCGAGCAGCGCCCAGACGGTGTCGGCGAAGGGCAGGATCTTCGGGGCGATCGCCGTCAGTTCGGCCAGGAGCGCCTCGGCGTTCACCTCGGCGATCCCGAGACCGCGACGGAGGGCGTTGTGATGGGTGAGCACCCGCTCGATCTTGGCCGGCAGCGCGCCGGGGTCGGCGAGGTCGACCACCCGGATGGCGCGACGCCCGACCTTGTCCTCGTAGGCCGGCCCGATCCCGCGCTTGGTGGTGCCGATCTTCAGGCCGGCATTGGCGGTCTCGCGGAAATGGTCCAGCTCGCGATGGAGCGGCAGGATCAGCGTGGCGTTGTCGGCGATCCGCAGGGAGGCGGGCGAGACCTCGACGCCCTGCGCCTTGATCCGCTCGATCTCGTCCACGAGGTGCCAGGGATCGACCACGACCCCGTTGCCGATGACCGAGAGCTTGCCGCCGCGCACCACGCCCGAAGGCAGCAGCGCCAGCTTGTAGGTCACGCCATCGATGACCAGCGTATGGCCGGCATTGTGCCCGCCCTGGAAGCGGACGACGATGTCGGCCTGCTCGGAGAGCCAGTCGACGATCTTGCCCTTGCCTTCGTCGCCCCACTGGGCGCCCACAACGACGACGTTGGCCATGCCTGCCTGCTTACCCGCGACGGAAACCGGGACGTCGCCGCCCACGGGTGCGAGCGGCTCACGTCGTGAGCCGTTTCCGCGATCCGGACAGCGAAATCAAGCAATCCCGCCTGGACTGCCGCCGTCGTGCATCCGCGAAGCGGCTATTTCGCCTCGGTGCCGGGGGCGCGACCCGGTAATTCCTGAGGCTTGATCACCGGCATGGAGCCGCTGTCGTTCGGCTTCACCACGGTGCCGGTCGTCCCAGTCTCGGGCGGCTTGATGACCCCGTCGTTCTGCTGAAGCTTATCGCTCAGCGACTGATCCTTCGGCGGCGCGTCGGCATTCGGCCTCACCCGGTCGGGCGGCGTCTGGCTCGCCGGCGGCAGCGTCGGATCGGACGTCTGCGCGCAGGCGGGCGCCGCCGTCAGCGATGCCGCGAGCGCGGCGAGCAGAAGGGTCTTCGGCACGTCGGGCCTCCCCGTTTCCGGTTACGCGTTCGGGGAGGAACAGCCGGATGCGGAATCCGTTCCTGCCGCACGCGCAGGCCATCACGGGCGCCGGCCGGCCGGATCCGGCGGGCGACGCCCCCCTCACCGGCCGCGCGCGGCCTCGATGTACAGCTCGCGCAGGCGTCGGGTCAGCGGGCCGGGGCGTCCGTCTCCGATGCGCCGGCCGTCGAGCTCCACCACCGGCATCACGAAGGCGGAGGCGCTGGTGTAGAAGGCCTCCTGGGCCTCGTAGGCCTCGGCCACGGGGATCAGGCGCTCCTCGATCCGCAGGTCGGCTTCCCGGGCGAGGTGCAGCACCGAGGCGCGGGTGATGCCGGGCAGGAGGGCCGTCGACAGCGGCCGGGTGACCAGCACCCGGTCGCGACTCACGATGAAGGCCGTGGAGGACGAGCCTTCCGTCACGGCCCCGTCCTCGACCATCCAGGCCTCGGCGACGCCGGCCTCCGCCGCCTGCTGCTTGGCGAGCACCTGCGCCAACAGGGCCACCGACTTGATGTCCCGCCGCTTCCAGCGCAGATCCTCGACGGTGATCACCCGGGCGCCGGTCTCGACGAGCGGGTTGGCCAGGACGGTCTTGGCCTGGGTGAACATCATCACGGTCGGTGCCGTGTCGACCTTCGGGAAGGCGAAATCGCGCTCGGCCACGCCGCGGGTGACCTGCATGTAGACGAGCCCCTCGGTGACGCCGTTCCGGGCGACGAGCTCGGTCTGAAGGCGCTCCCAGCCCGCCGCGTCATGCGGGTTCCGGATCCCGATCTCGCCGAGCGACCGGTCGAGGCGCGCGAGGTGGGCGGCGTTGTCGACGAGCCTGCCGTCGATGATCGCCGAGACCTCGTAGATGCCGTCGGCGAACAGGAAGCCGCGGTCCATGATCGGGACGCGCGCCTCCTCGAAGGGAAGGAACGCGCCATTGAGGTAGACGATGCGGGAAGCGGTCACGGGTTGCCTTCCTGTGTTCGTCGCGAGCTCAAGCAGGAATCGTGCGGCGCGTTCAAGCCGCTCCGAACACCCGCGCGAAGATCGTGTCCACGTGCTTGAAATGGTAGCCGAGGTCGAAGCACTCCTCGATCTGCGCGGGCTTGAGCGCGGCGGCGACCTCGGGGTCGGCCTTCAGGAGCGCCAGGAAGTCGCCCTCCCCGCGCCAGACCGGCATGGCGTTGCGCTGGACCAGGCGGTAGGCATCCTCGCGCGAGACGCCCGCCTGGGTGAGCGCCAGCAGCACCCGCTGCGAATGGACGAGGCCGCCGAGCCGGTCGAGGTTCTTCTGCATGGTGGCCGGGTAGATCAGCAGCTTCTCGACCACCCCGGTCATGCGCGCCAGCGCGAAATCCAGGGTCACGGTGGCGTCCGGGCCGATCATCCGCTCCACGGAGGAATGCGAGATGTCGCGCTCATGCCAGAGCGCCACGTTCTCCAGGGCGGGCGTGACGTAGCCGCGGACCATCCGGGCGAGCCCGGTGATGTTCTCGGTGAGCACCGGGTTGCGCTTGTGCGGCATCGCCGAGGAGCCCTTCTGGCCCTCCGAGAAGAACTCCTCCGCCTCCAGCACCTCGGTGCGCTGGAGGTGGCGGATCTCGATCGCCAGGCGCTCCAGCGACGACGCGACGACGCCGAGGGTGGCGAAGAACTGGGCGTGCCGGTCGCGCGGGATCACCTGGGTGGAGACCGGCTCGACGGTGAGGCCCATCTTCTCGGCGACGTACTGCTCCACCCGCGGATCGATGTTGGCGAAGGTGCCGACCGCCCCCGAGATCGCGCAGGTGGCGACCTCCTCGCGGGCCGCCACCAGCCTGCGGCGGTTGCGCTCGAACTCCGCGTAGGCCTGGGCCAGTTTCAGTCCGAAGGTCACGGGCTCGGCGTGGATGCCGTGCGAGCGGCCGATGGTCGGGGTGAGCTTGTGCTCGAAGGCCCGCGCCTTCAGGGCGCCCAGCAGCGCGTCCACATCCGCGATCAGGATGTCGGCGGCCCGCACGAGCTGCACGTTGAGGCAGGTGTCGAGCACGTCCGAGGACGTCATGCCCTGGTGGACGAACCGCGCCTCGGGCCCGACGATCTCGGCCAGATGCGTGAGGAAGGCGATGACGTCGTGCTTGGTCACGGCCTCGATCGCGTCGATCCGGGCGACGTCGAAGACGGCGTCGCGACCCTTGGCCCAGACGGCCTCGGCCGCCGCCTTCGGCACGATCCCGATCTCCGCCAGGGCGGTGGTGGCGTGCGCCTCGATCTCGAACCAGATCCGGAAGCGCGTCTCGGGCGACCAGATCGCCGTCATCGCGGGACGGCTGTAGCGGGGGATCATGGGGGCCTCGGCACCGGCGGGACTGCGTGCGGGCCCGGTAGCACGCGGCGCACCGGGGGCTCAATGCGGATCGGGCATGCCCCGGCGGCAGAGGACGCGGAGCGTCAGTCCGCCCGCACCCAGCCCTGCCCCAGGAGCCGTTCCTGCGGCCGGAAGCGGGACTTGTAGTCCATCTTGCGCGAGCCCTCGACCCAGTAGCCGAGGTAGAGGTACGGCAGACCGAGCCGACGGGCCCGGTGGATATGGTCGAGGATCATGAAGGTGCCCGGCGATCCGCCCGCCTCCTCGGGATCGTAGAACGAGTAGACCATCGACAGCCCGTCGGCGAGAACATCGGTCAGGCAGAAGGCCAGCGGCGCACCAGCCCCGCGCCCGGTGATCGCCGAATCCGGACCGCGCCGCCGATAGGACACGAGGTGCGTATCGACGTGGCTGTCCTCGATCATCATGGCGTAGTCCAGCACGGTCATGTCGACCATGCCGCCATCGCCGTGGCGCGCGTCCAGGTAGCGGCGGAACAGCGCGTATTGCTCCGAGGCGGGCCGGTTGGGCTCCGGCGTGCCGATCCAATCCCCGTTGCGGGAAAGGATGCGCCGCTGACTCGCGCTCGGCATGAACTCGTCCACGACGACCCGCACCGATACACAGGCCCGGCAGATCTCGCAGGCGGGACGGTAGGCGATCGTCTGCGAGCGGCGGAACCCGCCCTGCGTCAGGATCTCGTTCAGGTCCCGGGCGCGTCGCCCCACGAGGTGTGTGAAGACCTTTCGCTCCTCCTGACCCGGAAGGTAGGGGCAGGGCGAGGGAGCGGTGAGGTAGAATTGCGGCGTATCGCGGGGATGGCTCGTCACGCGTCTGTTCGACCCTGGGCCGGGACATTCCACCGGCGCCGGCAAGCCAGTGTACAGGCGCCGCGCCCGGGCTCAATGCCCCAGCCCGGCGCCGCGCGAGATTTTACCGCGCGCCCGATCGGTCAGCGCGCGTGGACGACCGCAACGCCGAGCAGCAGATCATGCCCGAGGCGGCGGTCGGTTCGGGCAAGCCCGAAGACGATGTCGACGCACCAGAGCAGGAAGGTCGAGATCGCCACGTAGAACAGCAGCGCGTGGACGGCCGCCGTGATCATGTCGACCCGCGCACCGCTCTCGGGCGCGATCACCCGCAGGCCCATCAGCCGCTGGCCGATCGTGCTCTGCTTGGGGCCGCCCACGGTCAACGCGCTGTAGATGATGCCGCTGGCCGGAAGGATCGCGAACAGCGTCCAGCCCAGCCCGAACGTCACCACGCCCACCACCGTGATCAGCAGGGTCAGAAGCACGGTGAAGCCGAAGATGAACACGATGTCGAGCAGATAGGCCAGGGCGCGTCCGCCGAGGCTCGCGCGCACGAAGGGCACCGGCAGCGAGGCTGTGAAGCCGGCCGTGTCGAAGCGCTGCGCGTAACCGGGTTGAGGATTCTGCATGGTGTCGCGTCCTGCAAGCGAGGCTGCGAGCGGAGAAGTGGGTGCATGCCGCGGCGGCCGCAAGGGGATCCCGGGATCGGGCTCCGTCAGCGATGGGCGGGATCGTCGGCCGCGGCGTCGGGTGTATCGAGATAGAAGCGCCTCAGCATGTACAGGGACGGCCCGGACAGGCTGGCGCCTTCGCTGACGAGGGCGACCAGCGTCGCCCCCGCGTCGAAGCGGCAGGTCAGCCAGTGCTGGCGATCCCCCTCGGCGTAATCGACCCGCACCGTGTCGGCGGCCGGCCCCGGGGCGGCGCGCAGGAGCCGGATCTCCGCCCGCGGCGCGATGGCCGGCAGGGCCCGTCGGCAGGTGGCGACGCGCTCCTGTCGCAGCGTGTCCTGGCAGGCGGCCAGCCCTCCGAGGAACCCCGCCGTCACCGCCGCCGCGAGGAGCCAGCGGTGCGCCGACTTCACGGCTGTCTGCGCAGGCGCTCGGCGACCCGGGGGGCGTGGTAGGTCAGGACACCGTCGGCGCCGGCCCGCTTGAAGGCCAGCAGCGCCTCGACCATGGCACGGTCGCCGTCGAGCCAGCCGTTGCGGGCTGCGGCCTCGATCATCGCGTACTCGCCGGAGACCTGGTAGGCGAAGGTCGGCACCTGGAACGTGTCGCGCACCCGGCGGATGATGTCGAGGTAGGGCAAGCCCGGCTTCACCATCACCGAGTCGGCGCCCTCGTCCAGGTCGAGGCGCACCTCGCGAAGGGCCTCGGCCGAATTGCCCGGATCCATCTGGTAGGTGCGCTTGTCGCCCACCAGCGCCGCCTTCGTGCCGATCGCGTCGCGGAAGGGCCCGTAGAAGGCGCTCGCGTATTTCGCCGCGTACGCCATGATCTGCACGTCCAGGAAGCCGGCCTTGTCGAGGCCGGCGCGGATCGCGCCGACGCGGCCGTCCATCATGTCGGACGGCGCGATGATGTCGGTCCCGGCCTCGGCCTGGATCAGGCTCTGCTCCACAAGGACCGCCACGGTCTCGTCGTTGAGGATCGCGCCGTCCCGCATCAGGCCGTCATGGCCATGGCTGGTGTAGGGATCCAGCGCCACGTCGGTCATGATCCCGACATGGGGCACCGCCCGTTTCACGGCGCGGACCGCCTGGCAGACGAGGTTGTTGGCGTTGAGCGCCTCCGAGCCCGTCGGGTCGCGCAGCGCGACCTCGGTGAACGGGAAGAACGCCACGGCCGGGATGCCCAGTTCCGCCGCGCGCTCGGCGTCGCGCACGATCTCGTCCACCGAGAGGCGCTCGACGCCG
Source organism: Methylobacterium sp. J-070 (assembly GCF_022829385.1). GTDB lineage: Bacteria > Pseudomonadota > Alphaproteobacteria > Rhizobiales > Beijerinckiaceae > Methylobacterium. The sequence goes on from NZ_JAKSXX010000208.1 coordinate 91,738, forward strand.
GGCATGGAGGCGATCCGCTCCCGGCGCCCCGCGCCGTCGATCACGAACATCGGCCAGATCAGGTCGTCCACCGTGAGCGTGTGCTCGCGGACGAGCCGGCGCGACCACTCCGCCTTGCGGTTGCGCCGCGGCCGCTGGGTGATCTTCAAACCCTCGACGCGGCCGCCCTCGCGGGCGGCCTCCCGGGCGATGGGGCGCGGCTCTGGCAAGGTGTCTGACATGCGGCTTCGCTACCGTGTGCGGCCGGGGCCGCGGTTCGCGCGGCGCACGGGCGCCGGGGGCGCCGGATTAGCACACCGGGAGGGTGCGGCGAAACCCGACCGTTGACGCAGAGCGGCGGAACCGCTTCAACCCGGCCCGTCCCCCGTTCCACTAGGATCCCGGCCGCCGATCATGAACCGGACCCCCTCATCGACGAGCGCGCCTTAGTGGCCGGCTACCTGCCGACCCGGCGCAAGACGCCCCGGCCGGGCGAGATCCCCACAGACCGGATCGAGCGCAGCCAGGGCCCGGCGCCCGGAACTTGGGATACCGTGCTGATCTGGTTCATGCGGCTCACGGCCCTCGTGTGGCTGGTCAAGAGCGTCCTGGCCTGGGCGACCATCCTCGACGTGCTTCCGGGCTCCCGGCCGTTCGAGGCGGAACCCTTCGGCCGGCAGGCGGCGATCGTGTACTTCGCGGTGATCGACGCGGCGGCGGCCATCGGCCTGTGGCTGACCAGCGCCTGGGGCGGCGTGATCTGGCTGCTCGCCGTGACCTCCGCCATGACGCTCGCGGTTCTCACGCCGCAACTCCTGCCGATGCCCATCCCGCTGTTCGTATTCGGCATCTGCGTCGTGGCACTGTACTTCCTGCTCTCTTGGATGGCGGCCCAGGAAGCACGGTGAACGAACTGTTCTCATCTTCGCTTCAGTTTGTCATTACCGCGAAGAGTAAATCGCGAATTCATCCTGTCGCTTAAATCGCCTTTCATTCCCGAGCCGTAGCTTAGCCATCATCAGCGGCACCGCATTGACGGGATGCCGCAACATCGGATGGCGAGGCAGAGATGAAGACCCAGAGCGCACGCGTCACGACGATCGAGGCCCCCGCGGAGGCGTCCGCCTCGAAGGGCTCCTATCTGGAGGCCCTGCACCTGGTCGAGCGGCTGCATCGCCGGCTTCTCGACGTGATCAAGGACGAGTTCGAGCGCCGCGGCCGCGAAGACGTCAACAGCGTCCAGGCCCTGCTCCTCTACAACATCGGCGACAAGGAGCTGACCGCGAGCGAGCTGCGGACCAAGGGGTATTATCTCGGCTCCAACGTCTCCTACAACGTGAAGAAGCTCGTCGAGGCCGGCTACCTGCACCATGCCCGCTCGAAGACTGACCGCCGCTCCGTCCGGATCAGCCTGACCGACAAGGGTCGGCAGGTGCACGAGATCATCCAGGGCCTGTACGACAAGCACGCCCGCACGATCGCGCCGATCGGCGGCATCTCGGAGGACGATTTCAGCCGGCTCAACCAGGCCCTGGGCCGCCTGGAGCGCTTCTGGACCGACCAGATCCGCTACCGGCTGTGAGGAGAGACCGCGCCGCCGTCGCTCGTCCCGAACAACGACCCGATGCGCCGCCGCCCGTGATCGCGCCGCTCAGAGGTTGAGAAGTCCGACGATCCCCGCGACGACCGCGTAGGCGAAACCGGCGTTGATGGCGACGCCGAACAGCCCGATGACGAGGCCGCCGATCACCACGAGGCCGTCCCGTTCGACGAGGCCCAGTCCGACGAGACAGACCGCCAGTCCCAGCGGGATCTGGCCGACGATGGGCGCGGCCACGATCAGCGCCAGGGCCAGCGCCAGAAGTGCGATCCCCATGCCGCGCATGCCCAGCGCGGTCTCGAACACGCTGACCCGGGGACGCGACCAGCGCTCCAGGCGCTGCAGCACCGGCACCGCGCGCGTCACGGCCCGCCGCACGTCCGTCAGGGCGATGGAGCGGCCGAGCAGGATCCGCGGCAGCCAGGGTGCCGACATCCCGGCCGCGATCTGAATGGCGACGAGCAGCAGCAGCAGGCCGCAGATCAGCGGGATCGGCGGCGGCATGGGCAGGCAGTTCGGCAAGCCGAGCAGGACGACGAGCAGCGCGAAGGCGCGATCCCGCAGAACCGATACGATGTCTCCCACCGTCAGGCGATCGCCCTCTTGGCTCGCCAACACCGTGAGGACGTCCGACGTTCGTGCACCGGAGGTCAAGGATCCGCCAACCTTCGCTGTCCCGCGGGGGGCTCTATCCGAGAACGTCTGGCACGCCAAGCACGGCAGATTCGCGACAGGTCGTTTGGGAAGGGCTGCGCGCTCGAGGGCACCTGAGGTTGGCCGAAGCGATGTAAGCAAAGCTCAAGTCATCCTCGCGACAGATCGAGGATAAAATCGCTGGCCGGTCGCTCATTCGCAGTCTTTAATCGGTGCACATCCGTTCTGCGCACGGATTTTTCTTGGGCGCTGCTGCACGAATTCGGCATGATGTCGTCGATTCGAAGGCGTCGACGTGCGTGATTCACTCATCCGTCTCCGGAGCGGCAAGACCGCGGTGGCTCTGGCCGTTGGGATGCTCGCCCACACCTGTACCGCCGCGGCGGTCCGGGCCGGGGAGATCGACGCGCTCCTGTTCGGCAGCCTGGATGCGGGCGCCGCACAATTCCTCACCGTCGGCGCAAAGCTCGGCCTCGACGCCCTGGAGCGTGAAGGCTTCGTCGCGCTGGCGAGCCTCGGCGGCGGACGGCGCGACGAGCGCGCCGGCGCCGGCCCCCGCCAGCGCTACACGGTCGGCGGCGCCGCTGTCGTCGGGTACCAGTGGTTCTTCGATTGGGGCGTCGCCGCCGCCTATGCGGGTCCCGAGATCGCGATGGAAATGCTGGCGGACGGGCGCAGCTTGACGCCCCTCCCCGCGCGATATGGCCTCCGCCTGCACGGTGAGATCTGGGCGCGCCCGAGCGAGACGACGCTGTTGCAGGCGGCCCTGGTCGCCGGCTCAGCCCGGGAGAGCCTGTGGATCCGCGTCGCCGGGGGCTACAGGCTCTGGGGCGCTTATCTCGGCCCGGAGGTGAGCGCCTATGTGGATGCCACCGGCTACGCGAAGTGGAACTTCGGTCTTCACGGGACCGACTTCGACCTGGGCCGGTTCAGCGCCCGCGTCTCCGCGGGACTCCAGACGGAGAGCAGGCGGCGTACCGCCTGTCCCTACATGACGCTCTCAGTCTGGACCCCCTTGTGAAACGGGAGCGGGCCGGCCGCCGAGGGAGGCCAGAAAGGTCGCGGCGTCGTGGCGGATCTCCCCGCGACGCCGATCCGTCATGCCGCGCAACGTCCGGTATGGCATCGACATCCGCTGGTTGCCCGCGAGGCGATCCTCGTTCTCGATCAGGAAATTCCAGTACAGGTAATTGAACGGACACGCCCGAGGTCCGGACTTGACCTTCACGTCATAGTTGCAGGATCCGCAGTAGTCCGACATCCGATCGATGTAGGCACCCGATGCGGCGTAGGGCTTCGATCCCATCACGCCCCCGTCGGCCCAGAGCACCATGCCGTGCACGTTGGGCAGCTCGACCCACTCGTAGGCGTCGGCAAAGACGATCAGGTACCATTCCTCGACCTGCGCCGGATCCAGGCCGGCGATCAGCGCGAAGTTGCCGGTGACCATCAGGCGCTGGATGTGATGGGCGTAGGCATGGGCACGGGTGTCCGTCACCACCTGCGCGATGCAGTTGAGCCCGGTCTCACCCGACCAGTAGAACCAGGGCAGGTCCCGGCCGGCCTTGAGAGCGTTGGTGTCGCGATACTCGGGCATCCGCGCCCAGTAGACGCCGCGCACGTATTCCCGCCAGCCGAGGATCTGCCGGATGAACCCCTCGACGGCGTTGAGCGGTGCCGCGCCCTCCCGATAGGCCCGTTCGGCGGCCCAGCAGGTCTCCTCGGCGGTGAGGAGGCCGGCATTGAGGGCCGGCGACAGCAGCGCGTGGTACAGGAACGGTGCGCCGATCTTCATGGCATCCTGGAAGTCGCCGAAGGTCGGAAGGCACTGCGCGATGAAGTGGCGGAGGGCGGCCAGCGCGTCGGACCGAGTGACCGGCCAGGAGAATTGGGCGAGGTCGCCGAAATGCCCGGCGAATTCCTGCTCGACCAGGGCGATGACCTCTCGGGTCATCGGGTCCGGCTGGAAGCCGATCCTGTCGGGCGGGCGCTGCCCCTTCGGCAGGCGCTTGCGGTTCTCGGCGTCGAAATTCCAGCGCCCCCCGGCGGGCTCGCCCGCGTCCATGAGAAGGCCGGTGCGGCGGCGCATGCCGCGATAGAAGGTTTCCATCCGGAGGTGATGGCGGCCCTCCGCCCATCGCGCGAAATCCTCACGCGGACACAGGAAGCGGTTGTCGCCGCGGATCTCCACGGGCACCGGCAGCGTCTCGCGCCAATCCTGCATCATCTGCAGGACCCGCCACTCGCCGGGCTCGGTGACGACAACCCGGTCGGGCCGGTGCCGCGCGACCGCCCGCTCCAGTTCGCCGGTGAAACTGCCGGCGTTGTCCGGATCGGTCAGCCGGACATAGTCGACGGCGATCCCCTCCGCCTCCAGCTCGGCCGCGAAATGGCGCATGGCGGCGAACAGGAAGGCGATCTTCTGCTTGTGATGGCGGACATAGGTCGCCTCGTCCCGCACCTCGACCATCAGCACGACGTCGTGCTCCGGATCGAGGTCGATCAAGCTGGACACCGGGCGCGTGAGCTGGTCGCCGAGGACGAAGCGGAGCGTCCGCCGAGCCCCTCCGGTGCGCCGTCGCGCGGCCATCGCGTCAGCCCTTCGTCCGCAGGGCGGACCGCCCGCCGTCGACGCCGATCACCTGACCGGTGATCCAGGCCGCCTCGTCCGAGATCAGGAACGCCGCGAGGGCGCCGACATCCTCGGGCCGGCCGAGCCGCTGGAGCGCGTGCATGGCGGCGATGCCCTGGACCAGGGTCTCGTTGCCCGTGATCGCGGCGGCGAGCGGCGTTCGGGTCAGCGAGGGCGCCACGACGTTGACGCGGATCTGGGGGGCGAGTTCGGCGGCCAGCGACAGCGCGAGGCCTTCGACGGCGCCCTTGGCCATCGCCACCGAGGCGTGGGCGGCGAAGCCCTGCGCAACCGCGACGGTGGAGAACAGCACGATCCCGGCACCGGCCTCGCCGGCCCCGGACTTGAGCGCGCCCGCGGCGGCCTGCACGGCCGAGAACGCGCCCAGCGCGTTGATCCGGAAGTCGCTCTCGACATCCGCCCGCGTGAGGCGGCTCAGCGGCCGCAGGTTGATGGTGCCGACCGCGTAGACGAGACCCGCGACGCCGGGCCCCGCCGCTTCCGTCGCTGCGGCGAACAGGTCCGGATCGGCGATATCGCCGGCGCTGAACGTGGTCTCGCCGAGGTCCTCGGCGGCGCGGGACAGGCGGTCGCCCCCTCGGGCAACGAGATGCAGGGCATAGTTCCGGTCGCGCAGGGCCCGGGCGGTCGCGAGGCCGATGCCGCCGGTCCCGCCGTAGATGATGACCCGTCGCACGTGGAATCCCCCTTGCTACCCATCCCGACGTGAACAAGGTAAGGCCGGTGGCTCCGCCGGGCAGGCGGCAGGCCCGCGCGCTCCACGTCCACAAGGTCGCAGGCTCGCAAGCATGAAGTTCGCGTTCGCCGGCATCGACTTCCTGGGCGGCGTCTTCGAGGGGCTGCTGGAGGCCGGCTGGACGCCGGTGAAGCTGTTCACCCGGCCCTGCGACGGGATCTACGACCACAACGAGGTGATCGTCACGCGTGCCCGTTCGTTGCGCGTGCCGATCCAGCTGTCGCGGATCCGCGAGCGCGACATCGAGGCCCTGCAGGCGGAGCACGGCAAGGACTGGGCCCTCGTCGTGGCGGGCTACCCCTGGCTGGTCCGGGGCTGGCGCGGCCGGGCCGCCTACGGCCTCAACATCCACCCCTCCCCGCTTCCGACCGGGCGCGGCCCATACCCGCTGTTCCGTGCCGTGCTCGACCGCTACGAGACCTGGGGCGTCACGGCCCATGTCCTCGCCGACGGCTTCGACACCGGCCACATCCTCGCCCAGGACATCTTCGAGCTCAGTCCGCTGGAGAGCCACGAGACGCTGCTGGCGAAGTGCCAGATGGCGTCCCGCCGCATCGCCGTCGGGCCACTCGGCCGCGATCTCCCGAGCCGCTGGCGTCGCGCCGAGCCGCAGGGCGACGGATCCTACTGGGCCCGCGCCACCGACGCCGACCGGACCCTCGACTTCCGGCAGGACGTCGAGTCGATCCTGCGGCGGGTCCGCGCCTTCGGCACCGTCGAGACCATCGCGCGCCTGGGCGAGGCCCGCGTCTTCGTGGCGGAGGCCCATGGGTGGAAGGAGGCCCACCAGCACAGTCTTGGCGCCATCGTGCATCGGCATCGCCGGCACGTCGTGATCGCTGCACTGGACGGGTACGTGCAGATCACCCGCTGGTCGCCGGTGGCCCAGACCGAGGCCGCCCAGGTCGGGCGCTGAGCGGGGGGCCCGGGAACCGATCCGGCAGCGGCCGTGTTTCCGGCAGCCCCTGACGCCACGGAACCCGACATGTCAACACGCGCAAGCCTCGCCGCAGCCCTCGGGTTCGCCGCGCTGTTCTCCGGCTCCGCCCTGGCACAGGCCGTCATCGTCGGGCCCGACGATTTCGGCCCCGACGATGACGTGGTCGTGCGCGACTTCATCGTGCGCCGGCCGGTCGGCCCTGGGCCGATTGTCGGGTCGATCCCGCTGCGGCCCGGCAGCATCGTCCCGGCCGACGTGGAGCTGGCGCCGTTCACGGATGCGCCCAATCCCCGGCTGCGCCGGTTCGGCTATTTCGTGGCGCCCGGCGACAAAGTCGTGGTGGTCGATCCCGCCACCCGGGTGGTCGTACGCATCCTCGACCGTTAGCGGTCTCGGAGCGCACGCCCGGGTCCGATCACTCCGCAGACGCCGCCGATTGCCGCCGCCCGCTGCGCGAGGGGTTGCGCCTACCAGTCGCTTAGGGCCGCCCGTTTCCACTGGTCCGGTGCGACGCAGCGGTACTCGAAGGCCGCGTCCCAGGCGTGATCGCCGGGAACGCACGGCTCCCGGCTGCTCAGCGGCGGCCGCGGACGAGTCTCGCGCACCGACGCGGCCTCGACATGGCCGCCATCACTCACCCGGAAGACCGAGCCGCTCCCGGTCCCGTAGACCAGCTCGTGCCCGTCGAAGCCGAGGCTTCGGGAGAAGTCGCCCTGTCGGGTGCCGTCGAGGCCGATCGCTTGTCCGGCCGCCAGCAGCAGCGGCACGCCGGTAAAGCGCGCCGCCGCGGCATCGATCCCGATGCCGTAGACGCCCTCGCCCTGGAACGAAAAGCCCCGGTCCGTGACCGAGCCGGTGAGGTTGCCCATCAGGATGCCGTAGCCGGTATGGGCACCCGGAACGCCGCCCGTGGAGATCTGCAGCCCGACCCGCTGGCGGTTGCCGTCCGTGGTCGGCGATTGCGCCGAGACGTCGACCTCGGCGCCGATACAGGATGCGACCGGATCGGCTTCGTCGGTCGTGTCCACGCAGTTGAAGTTGCCCGCCCAGGACGGTCCGACCGGACCGAGCCCGTTAGCCTCCTTGAAGACCGTGCCGTTCACGGCGACGTTCTGCGCTCCGGTGGTGGCGAGGGCTCGGTTGTGCAGCTCGCCGGTGATCGTCCATTCGTAGCCGGCATTGTGCGGCCCGCTCGACCCCAGCGCCCAGAGCGCCTTGTAGGTGTGGGTCGCCGTGCCCGAACCCTCCGGCACGTGCCGGTCGACCCGCAGGGTAGAGGCGGGATCGAAGCCCTGCGGCCGGTTCCACAGGAAGACGTGGCCGCCGTCGACGCCCGGCAGGCCGCTGCCCTGGACGCTGCGGGAGAAGTTCGGTGGCCAAGCCGGGGCCGGCGCCTCGACCTGCGGCTGCGCGGCACTCTCCGCGACTGCGGCGTGCGGCAGGGCAGACAGGAAGCCCGGTGCGAGCGCCAGCAGCAGGACGGGCGGACGCGTCAGATTCGGGCCGGTGCGCATGGTCGTCTCCAATCATCCGAGCGACCAGATAGGTCCGGCCCCGGCGCCGGCGACTGCAGGATCCGACGCTGGAGACACCGCCGATCCCGGCGCCGATCGCGAGCCGAGAGGGTCGTCCTCGGTCGCTTCCGGCGTCTAACAGGCGCAGCTGCTGGACGGCCCCGTGCTCAGCGCAGCTTGGGGCGACCGCGCCAAGATCAGCCGAAGACGATGGCCGCCGAAACTCCCGGGCCTTCGGCAAGACGCGCATCGGGTGCACCTGGAGGCGCCGATGTGATCGCGCCAACAGAATATTGGGGCGGATGTTCAATTCTAAAATAAGTATTAGCAATTTCGGCGCATTTTGATCGACATCGCGCCAGGTCGGCCGACTGGGTCAGGAACTTCGGCCATGTCCCATAGCGGCAGGCATAGCGGCGCAATCGTGGAGCGACGCGCGGCCGAGCGGAAGCCGACGGCCTTGCTGGCCTTCGCGCAGCACCCGAACGGGACGCGATTCCCCTGTCAGGTCAAGAACATCTCCGACCGGGGCGCGATGCTGGAATTCCTCGGCTCGCACGCACTGATGCTGGAGACCGTCTTCGATCTCGTGCTGGCCAACCCGGAGATGCGCTACGCCGTTAAGCTCGTCTGGCTCAAGGACCGGACGGCCGGCGTGGTGTTCTGTTCGCAGGCGGAGTGAGGGGCTGCGGCCCCGGGCTCACGTCGCCAGCGCCGCCATCAGCGTGAGGCCGGCGGCGGGAAGCGCCAGTGCCAGGACTGCCAGGGCGTCGAGGGGCGCGGGCCGACCGGCGGCAAGCCAGCGGCGCTCGGCACATTTCTCGGCTGCGAATCCTCCGAGCACGAGGAGACAGCCGATGAAGGTCATGAGCGGAGACATCGACCGCCGCCTCTCCGAACGTCGCGCGGGATCATGCGCCCAGGCGGAGTACCCGCCGAACACCGGTAAGGTTTCACCGCTGGCGGCGGCGCGGGCGAAAAAATGGCGCCGGCGCCCGCGTCGGCAGGGCCGATGGGCGCGCGGCCTTGCAATCCCGCCCGGATCCGGCGAGGCCCATGACCGGCCCCGCGCGCGGAACGTCGCGGAGCCGACGGGAGATGCGGACGCGACATGAAGAGCGGGAACGGCGTGGCCGTCGGGCGCGAGGGCTGGCTGTACTGGATCGGACGGGCCCGGGAGGTGGAGACTTTCTACGGCGACACCGCGCTGTCGCGCCGCGTGCTGGAGCGCTGGGCGGCGCGGATCGACCGGCGGGCGCGTCGCCTGGACCAGCTCGGGATCACCCACGTGCACACGGTGGTGCCCGACAAGCTTGCGGTCTACCCGGACCTGCTCGGCCGTCCGTTTCCCGGGCTCGACGATCCGCCCGGTGTCCGGCTCGCCCGCCTCCTGGCCGGACGCAGCGCGGCCCCGATGGTCGACCTGCTGACCCCGCTCCTGGCCGCCCGCGCCGACGAGCCGGTCTATCTGCGGACGGACACCCACTGGACGTATCGCGGCTACCTCACCGCCTACCGCGCCCTCTGCGAGGCCCTGGCCGCCCCGGTGGCCGAGCACGTCTTCGCGGGCACGCGAGCCCAGGAGCGCTTCACCTTCGACCTCGGCGAGAAGCTCGACCCTGCGGTGGACGAAACGTATGTCGCCTACGATTTCCCGCGCAACGCGGAGCGGGTCGATGCGAATGCGCTGGTGCACGTCCGCGAGGCCGGGCGGGCCGTCAGGCCGCGGGGGCTGTTCGTCGGGTCGCGCGTGGTGCTCAGGAACCACCGCGCCCCCGACCCGCGCCGGCTCGTCCTCTTCGGGGATTCCTACATCTACAGCCCTGGCGCGCGCCTCACGGCCATGCTCGCGGAGACGTTCAGCGAGGTGCACGCGATCTGGTCGGCCAATATCGACTGGGCCTACGTCGAGGCGGTACGTCCGGACGTGTTGATCTTCGAGATCGCCGAGCGCTTCCTGCGCCAGGTCCCCACGGACCGGATCCGCATCGACGCCTTCGCGGAGGCGCGGGCGCGGCGGGCCGTCCGGCTGCCCCTGCGGGAACGCCTCGGACGCTGGCTCCGGTAGGCCCCGCCCGGACCGGGCTCGAGCCACGCCCGGCCTTAACCTTTTGTTAACGAGGGCGCGCTCCCCTGGGCTCCGAACCGTCTCAGGGTAAGCCCATGCCCAACGTCGATCTTCGCACCGAATTCGCCAGACTGTGCGCCGCGGAACCCTCGGGCGAGGCGGACGGGACCACCTACGAGGAGGTGCTCGGCCTGGCGGTCCAGCGCCTGGTGCTCCGAACCCGCGACACACGGTGCGGTCGCGCGCCACGCCCGCGCTACGAGCACGGATCGCCCGCGAACGACTGCCCGTTCATGGTGTCGGTCATGACCCTCCCGTTCGAGCGCGTGCCGCAGGGTCTTCGCTAGGGCCGCATCCGATTGGGTCGCAACGGGATCGTCGGCTGCGCCCATGCCGAGGCGGGCGCGGGTCTCCGCCCGCGCGGCAGAGGGAGCGTGTCGCGCCACTTACGGACCGGCCATGTCCGTTTGCTGGACTGGTGCGACACGATCGGGACCGGCTGCAGCACGGAAGTGCGAGCGCGCGGGACAGGCGCCCCCCGGACCGGCGCACGGCTGCGGGATGCGCGGGGAAGCGCCCCGACGTCGAGATCGGTCAGCCGGAACGACGGTTGCAGCGGACATAGGCTGAGGTGCCCCAGGCGCTCGACCAAGTCAGGCGGTCGCCGTCGACCACGAGGCGCACATGCGAGGACCAGCGGCGGTCCCGGTCGCTGCAATCGGCAGCCATCGCCCAGGCGTTGCCGGTGCGATGCGTGTCGCGGAAGCTGCAGACGGTGTCGCCGGCCTTGGCGCGATCGGGCGTGATGGTGGCCTGGAACAAGCCGTGGCGGCGTGCGGGCGCGCCGCAGGCATCCGCTGTGGGTCCCCAGGTGCCGACGTAGTCGGCGCCCGCGACCGGGCGCGGCGTGGCCGGCGCCATCGGGGTCTGGGCCGTCTGGGGTTGAGCGATCTGGGCCGCCGGTGGCGGCGGCGACAGGGCGGCGGGTGCCGCTGCGGCGGGCGGTTCCGGCGCGGCCACCGCGATCAGCGGGCGCGGCAGATCCCCGGTCTGATCGATGAGCGGTTCCCCGATCATCTGGAGCGACGGCCGTCTGAACGGCATGTCCTCGGTGAGGTAGGCGGCGCAGTAGGCAAACAGGCCGATCCAGCCGACGGCGAGAAGAAGCGGTGGCGCGATGCTGCGCCGGTCTCCTGCCCACGGCTCGACGGTCAGATCGACCGAGGCTCCCGCCGCCATTTCGTCCTCCTCCGATCCTCGGGCGGCCTTCCCGCCCACCGATCCAGGCTGGTCCGGGAGCCGTACCGGCGCGCCCCAGCCATCCGCTACTCAACGTTGAATGGTTGAGCGTTCAATTACCGTCGCGCGGATGGTTAAGATTGCGTTAACGCACTGCGCTTGCGTCAACGTTTTGGAGAGAGGCGCGGGCCATCGCGGCAGCGACCGGACAAGCGTCGGACACCGCCGCGGGCCGGGCGAATGGGGTATGCCGGGCCCCCGTCCTCGCAAAGGCCCGGCCTGTCGCTCGCTCTGTCGGCGATGCAGGTTTCGCGGCGGTCGTCGCGGGTCTCGCGGCCGGGACCTGTCCCGACGGGCGATCCGAGCGAACACCTGGGCGGGAGGCGGCCGGGGCCGCGCATGCGGCTCGCCGCGTCCGCGAGATGGCGCTTTAACGATGCGTTTACCGTGCGCCCACAAGCATCGTCTTTTTCAGGGGAGCACCGGTCCAGCCATGCTCGACATCGTGTTCTGGTGGTGCGCGCTCGTAGCCCTTGCCGGGTCGGCCGCGCTGGTCGGTGTCGCCCTGCTGTTCGGGCGCGGGCCTCAGGCGGTCCGGGTGCGGGTGAGGCCGTCCGCGCAGACACCGTCGGTGGTGCGCCGCTTCGGCCGGGCCTAGGACGCCGGCACGGTCAGTCGTCGGATTCACCCGCGCCGGCATCGTCGCCCGTTTCCAGAAGCCAGTCCGGCAATCCCGGGATCACCTCCCCGGCCACCGCCCCCGCCGTCTCGAGGGCCTTGCCGGCTTTCGCCTCGGGGCTCTCGGCCCGGACCTCGGCGAACAGCTTCCGGGCCAGACGGTCGAGTTCCTCCTCCGACAGATGCGGTTCGTTCGGGTCTGTCATGAGACGTCTCCTCAGCGCGGACGTCCGCTCGGCTCGGCCCCGTCTGCGCACGGGGACGATGGGGAGCGCCCGCTCTCACCACTCCGGCCCGTCACGCACCGGGCCCGGGCGCATGATGCGCGCGCGCCGTTAGCGCCGGGTAACCGCTTCCGCGCGATCGTCCCCTCATGGCTCAACAGGCGCTCGTGGATAGCTCACCCTCCGGGTACGCGTCTGCGTGGAAGCGCGCCGCGCAACCCGACACGGTCGCCGAGCCGCGGCCGCGATATCCGGCGGAGGGGCGAGCCATCATCGCGGGAGGATCGATGGCGTGTCTGTGGTGGCCCCGGTCCCGGGCGAGCGTATTGCGGAGCTCACGGCGCATCGTCCGAGCAATGGAAATACCTGCCACGCCATCGACCGAGAGGGTTGAAGCTGTGTTGAGCGCGCTGGGACCCGAACCCAGGACCTATAGATTAAACGCGATTGCCGACTGTCCCGTGCCCATTGTCGCCGCGATCCAGGGGGCCCGCTTCGGGGCGCCGGTCGGACGCATGGGTTTCCCGCTGGCGCTGGGTGAGACGGAAGGGCTGTTCCGCCTCGTCGGGCCGTCCGTTTCCGCGGAGTTGTTGATCGAGGGGCGGCTGTTCGACGCCCGGACCGCCCGCGAGAAGGGCTTAGTCACCAGGGTCGTCGAGGCGGAGGATTTCGAGGCCGCCATCGCCGAGACGGTCGAGAACATCTGTGCGAGCGGCATCCTGGCCGCCCGATCGCACAAGCGCCAGATCAGGCGGCTGATGCGGGATGCGGCCCCCGTGACGTCCGCCGAGCGAATGGAGGTGTACGGCTTCGCGGAGAGCGACGAGTACAGGCGCGGCGTCGAGGCGTTTCTGGCCAAGGCGACCCGCCGAGCCCGCTGAGCGGCCTCCGGATCACCGGCTCGAACGCGAGGCCCGCGCCCGGGATACGCCGGTCAATCATGCTCGCGCCGCCGATACAGCAGGCTTTCCCGGTGAAAGGATGCTCCGGCTGTTCGGCGGAAATTTTTTTGCCGGGCCTGTGACTTAAGGGAAACCTGTCGGTTTGCCGCTCCCGAAGACGCCCTCTGTCGTATCTCCCTGAAAACCGCGGAGCACGCCGTTCCCGCCGTCAGGTAGCGGCCCTCCGCGCGCTGGGCTGACGTGAAATTGGAGACCGGTTCGCTCCACGAGCGAAGACGGGCGTTCGTCGTGATCAACACGGGGGCGGCCTCGGATCTCGGGTCGGGTCGAGGGCCGCCGAGCCGTGTCTCCTTCGACCTCCTTCCGGCCGCTGACCTCGCGTTAGCGGAGTGGACCGCCTGAGTTGCCTCGCCGCTGCCCCACGACCACTATGCGGCACGGAACGAGGTGATCGATGATGACGCCAAGCATGATCGACCGCGCATGAGGCGCCGCGATGTTCTCGGAGCCTTGGCAGCGGCCTCCCTCGCGCGGCCCGCCGTCGCGAAACCCGCCAAGGTCCTGCGCTTCGTCCCCGAGAGCGACGTCGCGGTGATCGACCCGATCTGGACGACGGCGACGGTGACGCGCAACCACGGCTACCTCCTCTTCGACACCCTCTACGGCCAGACCGCGCGCTACGACTTCGAGCCGCAGATGGTGGAGGGGCACACGGTCGAGGCGGACGGACGGCTCTGGCACCTGACCTTGCGCGAGGATCTGCGCTTCCATGACGGCGAACCGGTGCTGGCTCGGGACGTGGTGGCGAGCATCCGCCGGTTCGCCGCGCGCGATGCCTTCGCCAGGGCGCTGATGGACGCAACGGACGAACTCACCGCGGCCTCCGACCGCGTCGTGCTGTTTCGGCTCAAGCGTCCCTTCCCACTCCTGCCCGCAGCCCTGGGCAAGACCGGCACCTCGATGCCCTGCATCATGCCGGAGCGCCTGGCGAAGACCGACGCAAACACGCAGGTCACCGAAATGGTCGGCTCCGGCCCCTTCCGCTTCAAGGCGGACGAGCGGGTCCCGGGGGCGCTCACCGTCTACGAGCGCTTCGACGGCTACGTGCCCCGTCGCGACGGGACGGCGAGCTTCACCGCCGGCCCGAAGCGGGTGCATTTCGACCGCATCGAGTGGCGGATCGTTCCCGACGCCTCCACCGCCGCGAGTGCGCTCGCCGCCGGGGAGGTCGACTGGTGGCAGAATCCGACGCCTGACCTGCAGGGGCTGCTTAAGGGCAACGCGGCCCTGAAGCTGGAGGTGCTCGATCCTGCCGGCGGCGTCGGCTGCCTGCGCTTCAACCACCTGCACCCGCCCTTCGACAATCCGGCAATCCGCCGGGCGCTGCTGGGTGCCATCGACCAGACGGAGTTCATGAGCGCGGTCGCGGGCGACGAGCGGTCCTTGTGGAAGGACCACGTCGGCGTGTTCAGTCCCGACGCGCCGATGGCGACGCGCGAGGGCACGGACGCGCTGGTGGGCGCCCGGGACTTCGCCGCGGTGAAGCGCGCCCTGGAGCAGGCCGGCTACCGCGGCGAGCGCGTGGTCATGCTCGATCCCACCGATTACCCGGCCACGCATCCGCTGGCGCTGGTGGCGGCCGAGGCGTTTCAGAAGTGCGGGCTCGCCGTCGACCTCGTCGCGATGGACTGGGGCACGCTGGTCCAGCGCCGGTCGAGTCGCCAGCCTCCGGACAAGGGCGGCTGGAACACGTTCGTCACCTACCTCAACGGCACGAACAATTTCGATCCCGCGGCCCAGCTGGGCATCCGCGGCAACGGCGACCAGGCCTGGTTCGGCTGGCCCCGCGCCCCGCGGCTCGAGGAGTTGCGGGCGCAGTGGTTCGCCGCGCCCGACCTCGCGGCGCAGAAGGCGATCTGTGCCGAGATCCAGCGACAGTTCTTCGTCGACGTGCCCTACCTGCCGCTCGGCGCCTACTACGAGGCCACGGCCTATCGCGGGCTGGCCGGCGTGCGCAGCGGATTCCCGCAATTCTACGACGTCAGACCGGCTTGAGGAGACCCACGGGGATGCGCATCGCCGTGCTCCAGTTCACCCACGAGACCGTGACGTTCCTGCCGAACGACACGACCCTGGAGGATTTCGTCTATCCGGGCTCGCCTACGGGCGGTGAGGCGCTTCTCGCCACCGATCCCAAGGGCTACATGGGCGGCTTCGTCCAGGTCGCGCGGGAATACGAAGGGGTCGACCTGGTCGGGATCACGTCGCCGCTCTGGCCGCGCACCGGGATCGGTTCCGGCTGGGTGACGCGCGAGGCGTTCGAGCGTTTCCTGGGCGTGATGCTGTCGGAGCTGCGGGCAGAGACGGCCTTTGACGGAATCTACCTCGCGCTGCACGGGGCCATGGGCGTGCGCGGGGTACCGCGCCCCGAGGCGGAGATCGCCCGGCGGGTGCGGGAGGTCGTCGGGTCGGGCATTCCCATGACGGCGACCTTCGACCCGCATGGCAACGAGGACGCGGAGTTCCTGCGCCACGCCGACATGGCCTTCGCGGTGAAGTACTTCCCGCATTACGACATGCATCTGCAGGGGCAGCGCGCGGCGCGCATGCTGGTGCGGACCATCCGCGGCGGCTTCCGGCCGGCGCACCGGACGATCTCCGTGCCGGTCATCGCGCCGACGGTCGTGATGTGGACGGGCGCCCCGCCCTGGTCCGACCTCGTGCAGCGGGCGCTGGTCTGGGAAGCCCGGGAGCCCGACGTCTTCGTCAACGTGTTCTTCGGCTTCCCGTGGTCGGACGTGCCCGATGCCGGGATGGCGATCCAGGTCCTGACCAACGGCGATCCCGATCTCGCCGACCGGGTCGCCCGGGACATGGCGTCTTGGACCTGGCGGCATCGGGAGGCCCTGGTGTCGAGCGTCGCCATCCACCCGATGCGCGACGGGGTCGCCCGGGCGGCGCAAGCCGTGCGGGAGGGCGCCGCGCCGGTGGTGCTCGCCGACTACAGCGATCGCTCCGGCCGGGCGACGTGGCTCCTGGCGGAGGTGCTGGCGCAGGATCTGGCGCGCACGCTCGTCGGCACGGTCGCCGCCCCCGAGGTCCTGCGCCGGCTGCTCGCCGGCGGCGTGAAGGCCGGCGACGCGTTCGACGAGGCCGTGGGCGGACCGGTCGAGGGCGAGGACGATCCGTCCGCCGGAAGCCCGGTCCGCGTCACCGGGACGGTGCTCTCCGTCGCCGAGGCTACGGCCGGCCGCGGCAGCGGTGACGTCTGGCTGTGCGTCGGCTTCGGACAGGGCAACGTGCTGGTGCTCAGCCCGTACCTCGTCCAGATCATGGAGCCATCGGAGCTCTGGACCCTCGGCTTGGACGCGGCGGATTTCGACGTGGTCGCGATCAAGTCCCGGGTCCATTTCCGCCGGGGCTTCGACGATTCGGGCTACGCGCGGACGATCCTGCTTGTCGAGCCGCCCGAGCCGTTCCTGGGTACGGTGCATCTCGACGCTCTCGCCTACGAGAACCTCAGGCTCGGCGACTACTATCCCTACGGCAGTCCCGCCTTCGACGCCGCCTGAGGCAATGCGCCGATACACCGTTCTGCACCGGGCCGTCGCGATAAGTCAGCTGCGATCCCTTCCAACCGAGCGCAACACTGTCGTTCCGGCACGCCTGGCACCGATGTGTGAGCAAATGACGGCACTGGACGTCGCCGATCCGGGTTGTGCACGGCGCCTATGACCAGGTCTCATATCCTCAAAAGGCTCGGCTTAAATTTGGTTCTTGGAAGTCGTTTTTGTGCTACATCTATTTCCGCCGCTCGTGATTTATACAGGATACTTTGATTAAATTATCGAACACTGAAAACTATGTTATAACTGATACTGAAATAGTACCCGAAATCAAACATCGCAGCGATTCAGACTTTTTCGATGGTCCCGAGGATCCGGCCGCTTGGATGACGCCTGTAAGACGTCAAGGACTTTTAGGAGCCAATCGGCACCCGGGCCCGGCGGCAGGCGTGGGTATCGGCGACGATGGCATCCCGCCGCGTCTGTTCGGCGCCGCGGCCGGGCGCTCTATACCGCTCCCATGCGCAACGGCCCGACCTTCTCGCTCCCGCTCCTCGATCGCCTCGGCGCCCGGCTGGAAGCCGATACCGCCGCGGGCGCCATCCCGGGCGCGGACCTGCTCATCGGCGGCACGGGCGGCGAGATCTGGCGGCGGACCGTCGGCTTCCGCGACAGCGTCGCCGGTGATTCCCTCAAGCCGGACGCGGTCTGGCGCATCTACTCCATGACCAAGGTCGTGGTGTCGGTGGCCACCCTCGTCCTCGCCGAGCAAGGCGACCTCCGCCTCGACCAGCCGGTCGCCGATTTCATCCCCGCCTTCGCGCACCTCGCCCGGCTGGGTCCGGGCGAGACCCGTGTGCCGGCCGCCGCGGCGCCGACCATCCAGGACCTGCTGCGGCACACGGCCGGGATCGCCTACGGCTATCTTGGCGACGGGCCGACGCGCCGGGCCTACGAGGCCGACGGCCTGCTCACCGAGGATCTCGACAACGAGGCCTTCGCCGGGCGGATCGCGCGCCTGCCGCTGGAGCACGAGCCCGGCACGGTCTGGCACTACTCGCACGCCACGGACGTGCTCGGCCGCGTCCTCGAGGTGGCGGGCGGAGCGGACCTGCAGCGGGTCCTCGACGACGGTCTCCTCGGGCCGCTCGGCATGGCCGAGACCCGCTTCCGGATCCCGGCCGAGGTGGCGGGGCGGGTGGCGCAGCCCCTGCCACAGGGGCCCGGGCAGCGGCCGGCCTTCCACGATCCGACGCTGCCCCGGCGTGGCCAGCGCGGCAACGGCGGCCTCGTCTCGACCGTGGCGGACTATGCCGCCTTCCTGCGCATGATGCTGAACGGCGGCAGCCTCGCGGGCGCGCGCCTCCTCGCGCCGGCGACCGTGCGCCTCATGACTGCCGACCATCTCGGGACGGCGATCGCGAAGGGCGCCTACTACCCGCCGGGACCCGGCTACGGCTTCGGCCTCGGGGTCGCGGTCCGGCTCGCGGCGGGCGAGGCGCCGTTCCCGGGCAGCGTCGGCGACTGGTTCTGGAGCGGCGTGGGCGGCACCTATTTCTGGGTTGATCCGGCGGCGGGCTTCTTCGCGCTCCTGATGATGCAGACCGCCTCGGCCGCGCAGCGCCAGCACTACCGCACGCTGACCCGCGCGATGGTCTACGCCGCGCTCGCGGCGCCATGAAGCGGAGGAGCGACCCTGCGGCGTATCGGCTTGGGTCCTCAAAGCGGAACTGCGACGTGGTGGTGATCCCGACGCCCTCTCCATCTAGGATCGCGCGATGTCGTCGCCACTCTCAGAAATCATCGCCCTCGCCGCACAATTGATCGCCCTCGACACGCGCAGCAGCCGCAGCAACCGCGCGCTCGCCGAATGTGTCGTAAGCGCGCTGCCGGGCTTCGCGATCGAGCGCCTGGACTTCACGGATTCGGACGGCGTCGGGAAAACCGCGCTGGTCGCCCTGCGCGGGCAGGCGGGTGGCTGTCTCGCCCTCTCGGCGCACATGGACACGGTGCCGCCGGTGGGCTGGACGCGCGATCCGTTCCGGCCCGCAGTCGAGGACGAGCGGCTCTACGGCCTCGGGAGCTGCGACATGAAGGGGCCGATGGCCGCGGCCATCGTCGCCGTCCGCAGCCTGCCCGCCGATCGCGCCACGATGCTGCTGCTGACCTGCGACGAGGAGACCACCAAGGCGGGCGCGCGCCGCATCGTCTCCGAGAGCCGGATGCTCAAGGCTCACCCGCCGGCCGGCATCCTCGTCGTCGAGCCGACGGATCTGCGCCCCCTGCGCGGGCACCGCTCCGACGTCCAGTTCACCGCCACCGCACGCGGCGTCCAGGCCCATTCCTCGACCGCGAACGGGTTGAACGCCAACATCGCCCTGATCCCGTTCCTGTCGGAGATGCGAGATCTCCATCTCGCCCTGCGCACCGAGACCCGGCTCCAGGATCCGAGCTACGTACCGCCCTGGTGCGATCTCAACATCATCGTCGACAACCACGGCACAGCGACCAACATCACAGCCCCGCTGGCGACCTGCCGGATGAAGTTCCGCTACTCGAAGGCGATCGATCCGGCATGGGTGATCGAGAGCGTCGAGGCGGCCGCACGCCGTAACGGCCTGGACCTCGTCGTTCGTCAAGTGGGCACGCCGCCCGAGCTGCCGGTCGATCATCCGTTCGTACAGCGGGCCGCAGCCGTCACCGCAGCTTCGCCCGATGTCGGAGCTTTCGGAAGCGACGCCTCACAATTCGCCACGGTGGCGCCGACGCTCATCCTCGGCCCGGGCTCGATGGAGCAGGCGCACAAGCCGGAGGAGTTCATCGCTCTGGAGCAGCTCGAGCGATCGATCGCGATCTTTCAGCGGCTGGCCATCGAGCAGCCCATGGTCGCTGGCTGATCCTACCCTTGACGGCGTGCGGAGACTTTGAGCGACCCAGCCTCGCGTCCATGATGGGCGTTTCGTGCTGATGCGAAACAGCCGATACTGGCCGGACGCGGAATAGCGGTTTCCAAGTGCTCGACCCGTCGAAGCAAAAATGATTTGATAATCTTCCATCTATTTGTTAATTTTATTCCGGCCCTAATCTATATTAGGCAACGGAGAATAGCAGTTTTCGAAAGGCTCGACCTCTCTCCAACCCGGGGCGACGCTTCCGGCGCCCGATGTCCCGACCGCCCCCGCGATGAAGTCCGGGGGTATTGTTCCGGCGTGTTTCAACGCTCCGAGGATGGGCTGCAGCCGAACTGAGACCGGTAGCTGCGCGCGAAATGGGCCGCGCTCGAGAAGCCGCAGGCCGTGGCGACCTCCCCGATCCTGAGCGGGCTCTGGCGCAGCAGGCGACGGCCATGGGCGAGGCGGATGGCCCTGTACTGGGTCGAGAAGC
>NZ_JAKSXX010000210.1 GCF_022829385.1 Methylobacterium sp. J-070
TCCGGTTCTGCCGGATCCGTCCTGCTTCGGCAGACCCATCGAAGATCATTAGGATAACAGGGCTCAGTCAGAGCCCATTGGCGGGACGGACGCCGCCCTCGTTTCTCTTCCTCACCAGATAGCGCGATCGCGGAAGCGGTCCGGCTGCAGCCTTGCCTGCGGTCCGGCCTGCGGCTGCTCGATCGACTGGGCCTGTAGCTCAGGTGGTTAGAGCGCACCCCTGATAAGGGTGAGGTCGGACGTTCGAGTCGTCCCAGGCCCACCATGGACGGGACGTTCGACCTGCTGGCATGCCCCTTGGGGACATAGCTCAGTTGGGAGAGCGCGTGCTTTGCAAGCATGAGGTCGTCGGTTCGATCCCGTCTGTCTCCACCATTTGTTTGGGACTTGGCGCCGCTGTTGCGGCGACGTTCCGAACGAGGTGTCGAGGCCGCTAT
>NZ_JAKSXX010000290.1 GCF_022829385.1 Methylobacterium sp. J-070
ACTCGCCTGAAAGCCGGTCCGCCTCCCGCGGGCCGGCTTTTTCGTGTCCGGACACGGCGATCCGCGCCCCGCTGCGGCCCAATGCTCCGCCGGCTCCGGCGCCCGGATGGCTGCCGCTGAACCCGCACCCGTCCACCGTCCCGGCAGACCACGCCGATGGGCCGCCGATCCGACCCGCGAAGCGGATCGTGATGACCCGACCGGCGCAACGCCTGCGAGTAGCACCGGCTCCTTCCACAGACCCAGCACCTGCCGCTGCACGTGCGCGTGGCGATCGACCCGTCGGCGATCGCCGTTCCCGAGGCATCCGTAGCACCGGGCGAGACACGACGCGTCGCCCATCGGCAGCGCGCAGAAGGCCCATCCCCGCCCCATCCCCGCCCCGCTGTTGGCCTGGGCGCACGACACCGTTAAGGTGCGCCGGGGTACGCTGAGTGGCGTAGGGGGGAAGATCGATGAACCTTAGAGTGAGCGGCGCGGCCGAACGCGAACGGAGCTGAAGACCGCGTCTTGCGCGTGTCCCCCCGTCTGAGTCGATCGAACCTGCCCGACGCGCTGCCGCGCCTGATGCTTGCCGTCGCAGTGTCCGTGTCGGCGGTCGCGCTTCCCGGTCCGGCGCGCGCCTTCGATCTGTTCGGCCTGTTCGCCTCCGAGCCCGAACCGCCGGCCCCGGGCCCGACGGCGCTGCCCTATACGGTGCGCATCACCGGCACCGACGATGCCGACGTGCTGCGCGCCCTCCAGGACGTCTCGACCCTCCATCGCCTCCGCCAGGAACCGCCGCCGGACGGGGCGGGGCTCCTGCGCCGCGCCGAAACCGACCTGCCCAAGCTCGCCGACGTCCTGTCGGGCTACGGCTATTACCAGGGGGCAGCGTCGATCCGGATCGACGCCGTTCCGGTGGCCGGGCAGGCCGGGGCCGCGGCGGCGGTGCAGGCCGCGGAACAGTGGCGCAATCGCGGCCTGGTGCCGGTCCGGATCGCGGTCGATCTCGGGCCGCTCTACACCCTGCGCCGGATCGCAGTCCGGGACCGTGCGGGTCGGCCGTTCCCGGAATCCGAACTGCCGCCGCGGATCGTCCGGGTCGATGCGGACGTTCCGGCGCGCTCGGCCACGGTGCTGGCCCGGGAGGCCCGGATCGTCGACGAGTTTCGGGCCCAGGGACATCCCTTCGCCAAGGTCGTGGCGCGCGATCCCGTGGTGGACGACACCGCCCATGTCATGGACGTCACCTTCACGGTGGATCCCGGACCGGTGGCGGGCCTGGGGCCGGTGGCGGTGAGCGGTGCGTCCGGGATCGCCCCGGAGACGATCCGGTCGTTCATCTACGCCGAGCCGGGGGATCCGTATTCGCCGCAGGCGGTGGCGGCGATCCGCCGGTCGGTGGCGCGGATCGAGGGGATCGGCGGTGTGCGGGTCCGCGAGGGCGCCGCGCTGGACGCGGACGGCAACCTTCCCCTGTTCGTCGAGGTCAGCGAGCGCGAGCGCAATCTCGTCGGCATCTCGGCGCGCTACTCCACGGTCGACGGCCCGGGGGTTCGCGCCTACTACGCCAACCGCAACCTGTTCGGCGGCGGCGAGACCTTCCGGCTCGACGCGGACATCTACTATCTCGGGTTGGGCAACGACCCGTTCGCGACCCAGCGCAAGATCGCCGGCATCGGCTCCAACGGCCTCGGCGGCCGGCTGTCGGCGACCTACGTCCAGCCGGCGCTGGGCGGCACCCGCAACGATCTCCTGGCCAACGCCTTCATCACCCGCGAGGTGCAGCAGAGCTACCTGGTGGATGGCGGCGGCGTCTCGGCCGCGATCCGGCACCGGTTCTCCGACACGTTCTCGGCGCAGATCGGCCTGGACGCGCAGGCGGGACGCTCGAAGGATGCGCTCGGCACGGTCAATTACCGGCTGGTCGGCGTGCCGGCCTCGGTGACCTACGATTCCACCGACAGCCTGCTCGACCCGACGAAGGGGTTCCGGGCGATTGCGTCGCTCGCCGCCTATCCCGGGGCGATCTCGTCGCCCGGGATCGTCGTCGCCAAGGCGCAGGGCTCGACCTATTACGCCCTCGACGACGAAGCCCGCACCATCCTGGCCGGGCGGATCGGCTTCGGCTCGGTCTCCGGCGCGCCGCTCGGGGAGATCCCCGACAATTTCCGGTTCTTCGCCGGCGGCGGCGGCTCGGTGCGCGGCTACCCGTACCGGACGCTGGGACCGATCGGTCCGTTCAACCTGCCGATCGGCGGCCGCAGCCTGCTGGAGGCGTCGCTGGAGGCCCGGATCAAGGTCACCGACACGATCGGCGTGGTGCCGTTCTTCGACGCGGGCACGGCCTTCGCCTCGGCGCTGCCGGATTTCGACGAGAAGATCCGGAAATCGGTGGGCATCGGGCTGCGCTATTACACCGGTATCGGCCCGATCCGCGCGGATCTCGCCTTCCCGCTCGACCCCTACAAGGGCGGCCACGTGCGTCCGGCCGTCCTCTATCTCAGCCTGGGGCAGGCGTTCTGAATGCTGGTGTCACGAAGGCCGACAGCACCGCGCCGCCGGGCCTCCGCTCGGGAGATGTCGCTCCGCGCGCTGGTCCTGATCGGCCTCGCGATGCTGGTGCCGGCCGACGCGATGCCGACGCGCGCCGACGAGGGCGACAAGTCCGTGCTGGGGAGCCTCCTGTCCCGGGCGCTGTCCACCCCCGCGTCGCGGGTCGCCATCGGCGCGGTGGACGGAGCCCTGTCCTCCGATGCCACCATCCGCGACGTCGCCGTGAGCGACCGGGACGGCGTGTGGCTGAAGCTCGACAGAGCCCGCATCGTCTGGCGCCGGCTCGCCCTGCTGTCGGGGCGCCTGGAGGTGGACAGCCTCGAGATCGGGCGCCTGGACGTGCTGCGCCGGCCGATCCCCGGCCCGACGCCACCGGAGGCCAAGCCCGACGGGAAGCTCCTGCCGGACCTGCCCGTCAAGGTGGAGATCAAGGGCTTCACGCTGACCGAGCTGGTGCTGGCCGAACCGGTCGCCGGGCAGCCCGCGCGGCTGTCCGCGGAGGGGCGGGCGCGGCTCGGCGCGGCGAGCGAGGGGCTCGACCTGCAGGCGAAGGCGCAGCGCCTCGACGCGGCGGGGCGCTTCCTGCTCTCACTCCTCTACGTCCCGACGGGCGACCGCCTGGAGCTGAAGGCCAATCTGATCGAGCCCGCGGGCGGGCTCCTGTCGAAGGCCGCCAACATCCCCGGCACACCGCCCATCGACTTCGACCTCGACGGGACGGGAACGCTGGACGCGTGGAACGCCAAGCTGGACTTCACCGCCGGGCCCGAGATCGGCGCCAAGGGCGCCGCGAAGATCTCCCGCATCGGGGCCGAGCGGCGGCTCGCCCTCGATCTCGCCGCGCGCATCGAGGGCCTCGCCCCCGGCCCCGCCGCGTCGGTCTTCGCCGGGACGACCAAGCTCGACGGCGGCCTCGCCTTCGCGGATAGCGGCGCCTTCCGGATCGACCGGCTGGAACTGACCTCGCGCACGGCGCGGCTCGCGGCCGGCGGCAGCCTGACCAAGGACCGAGTCGCCGACCTGACGCTCCAGGCCCGCGCCCTGCCCAACGACGGCGCGGTGACGCGCGCCGGCGAGGCCGAGATCGGCAAGCTCGCGTTCGACGGCAGCCTGAAGGGTCCGCTGACGGCGCCGACGATCCGCGGCAGCCTCGACGCGGCCGGCCTGCGCAGCCGGGATTCCGCGCTGGAGCGCGTCGAGGCGCATCTCGGCGTGGAGCCTCAGGGCGACGCCTCGGCGCAAGGCTTCGCGATCCTGGCGGACGGCAAGGTCGAGGGCCTGCGGCTGGCCGATCCGGCCCTGCGCCGGGCCCTGGGGAGCCGGGCGGCGTTCACCCTCCGGGCGGCGTCCGGCCCGGACGGCGTGATCGACGTCGCGGCACTGCGCCTCGATTCCGAGACGGCACGGGCGCGCTACGCCGGCCGCGTCGGCCAGAACACGCTCACCGGCACCCTCGATGCGGCCTTGCCGGACCTCGCGGTGTTCTCGGGCCTCGCCGGGCGCGGCCTCGCCGGCAGCCTGGAGGCGAAGGCCCGCCTCGACGGCGATCCGGCCCGCAAGGCCGTTGCGGCCGATCTCACCGTGACCACCGCCGGGCTGGTCACCGGGGTCGCGGCCGCCGACAGGGTCCTCGGACGCGCGCCCACCCTGCAGGGTCGGGTCTCGCAGACCTACGACGGCTACGGCTTCGACCGCGTGCGCCTGGAGGGTGCGGGCCTTACCGCGACCCTGCAGGGCACGGCCACCGCGGCCGCCGCCGAAGTCGCTGGGCGCCTCGAGCTCAAGAGCCTCGCCGATCTCGACGGCCGCCTGACCGGCCGCGCCGGTCTCGACGCGCATCTCACCGGCTCCCTGGAACATCCCGACCTGACGGCGACGCTGACGGCGCCGGCCGCCACGGCAGACGGCAAGCCGGTCCGGGACCTGCGGGTGCAGGCCGCGCTCAAGGATGCCCTGCTCGCCCCGGACGGGAGCGTGCTCGTCTCCGGCGACGTCGCCGGCAAGGCGCTGACCGGCGGCGCTCACGGGGCGCGCCGGGGCGCGGACTGGGTGCTCGACCGGCTCGACCTCAATCTCGGCTCCGTGGCGATCGCCGGCAACGCCACGGTCGCCGCCGAGACCTGGCTCTCCGCCGGAACGCTCGCGGTGCGCGCCGGAAGCCTGGAGGACGTCGCGCCGCTCGCCCCCGAGCCGATGTCGGGACGTCTCGACGCCACCCTGGTGCTCGCCCGCGACGGCGGTCGGCAGGACGTGAGCGTCCGGGCGACCGGGGCGGCCCTGCGCTACGGCGCCTACGCGTTGACCCGCCTGGACGCGGACCTGAAAGGCCGCGATCTCCGGGCTCACCCGGTCCTGGACGGGCGCCTGGACGCCGACCGGCTGCTCGCCGCCGGCCAGCAGATCGACGCGGTCCGCCTCGCCGCCGTCGGCAGCCCGGGCGGCAGCGACGTGACGCTGACCGCCAAGGCGCGCGGGTTCGCCCTCGACGGCGCGGTCCGGGTCGTGCCGGCCGCGGAGACGCGCGTCGAGATCCAGCGTCTGTCGGCCGCCCGCGGGGGCGACCGCTTCGCCCTGAGCGGTCCCGCCACCGTCACCCTCCGGGACGGGGGCGCGGTGATCGACGGACTGGCGATCACGGCGGGCACCGGCCGGATCACCGTGGCGGGCCGGACGGGGCCGGACCTGGACCTCCGGGTCGGGATCCGCGCGCTGCCCCTGTCCCTCGCGCGGATCGCCGTGCCCGATCTCGCCCTGTCCGGCACCCTGGACGGCGACGCGGACCTGCACGGGTCGGCCGCGCGGCCGGAGGGCCGTTACGCGCTCACGGTCTCCAAGCTCGTGGCGCCGCAGACCCGGCAGGCCGGCCTGCCCCCCGTGGACCTCAGCGCGAAGGGAACGCTGTCGGACGGGCAAGCCAGTCTGGACGGGCGCGTCGCGGCCGGGCGGGGCATCGACCTGACGGTGCGGGGCACGCTCCCGGTCGAGCCGGGCGGCGCCGTCGATCTGCGCGCCCGGGGCACCCTCGACGCGTCGCTCGCCAACTCGATGCTGAGCGCGGGCGGCCAGAGCGTGGCCGGGCGCGTCGCCATCGACGGCGGCGTGACCGGCACCCTCGCGGCGCCGCGGGCGCAGGGCACGGCGCTGCTGACCGGCGGCAGCGTCACCGATCCGCTGAACGGCATCCGCCTGACCGGGATCGAGGGCCGGGTGACCGGGCGGGGCGACACCGTCGTGGTCGAGCGCCTGACCGCTGCGACCCGCAACGGCGGTCGGCTCGCGGTGACGGGACACGTGGCCCTGGCACCGGACTTTCCCGGCAGCTTCCACGTCACCGTCGACCGGGCCGAACTCGTCTCCAGCCCCCTGATGACAGCCGTGACGAGCGCCGACCTCACCCTCGCCGGCCCTCTGGTGCGCACGCCCCGGATCGCCGGCCGGATCGACGTGGTGTCGATCGACGTGGCGGTTCCCGACCGGCTTCCGGCCACGATCCGCCCGCTGCCGGGCGTGCGCCACGTCAACACGCCGCCGGAGGTGCGGGCGCGGCTGGCCCAGCGGGCGGGCCGGGCGGCCGCCCCGAGCGCCGGGCGGCGGCCGAGGAAGCCGGCCGTCCCGTTCGACGCCACCCTCGATGTCGCCGTGGAGGCGCCGAGCCGAATCTTCGTGCGCGGGCGCGGCATCGATGCGGAACTCGGCGGGGCGCTCCGGGTCACCGGAACCTCCGCGGCACCGAACGCCGTCGGCGCCTTCGCGCTGCGCCGCGGGCGCCTCGAACTCGTTGGCCAGCGCCTCGATTTCAGCCGGGGCCGGCTCACCTTCGCGGGGAGCCTGACCACGCCCGATCTCGACTTCGCCGCCGAGACCAAAGCCGGCGACGTGACCGCCCGCGTCGCCGTGTCCGGTCCGGCCGACGCGCCGCAATTCGCCCTGACCTCCGATCCGGTGCTGCCGCAGGACGAGATCCTGTCGCGCCTCCTGTTCAAGAAGGCCGCGGGCGGGCTGTCGCCGTTCCAGGCCCTGCAGCTGGCGCAGGCGGTGGCGCAGCTCTCCGGCGGCGCGGCGGGACCGGACGTGTTCGAGCAGGCACGCAAGGGCCTCGGGCTCGACAGCCTCGACGTGTCGACCGGGGCGAGCGGCGGGCCGGCGCTCGGCGCCTCGCGGTACATCTCGGACCGCGTCAGCGTCGGCGTGAAGGCCGGGGCCAAGCCGGCCGACACGGCGGTGGGGGTCGATTTCGACGTGACCCGGCGGATCAAGCTGAAGGGCGAGGCCGGCAGCGACGGCCGGACCAGCCTGGGCGTCGGCGCCGAGTACGAGTGGTAAGCTGCCGGTCCGCCGAGGGATGCTTGGACGAGAGGGATGCTTGGACGAGCAAGACGCCCTGTAGCATAGACACGCCGGGTCAATAGTTTAGGTTCAGTTCAAGCAGCCTGACAGCTGCAGATCGGGCGGGACACTTAAAGGGCGATGGACGAACTTTTCGAGACGGACGACGATCCCCCGGTGCCGGAGGGCGGCCTGCTGCGCATGCTGCCGATCATCAACCGGCGCGGACTGCACGCCCGGGCTTCCGCGAAGTTCGTCCAGACCGTGGAGCGCTTCAACGCCGCGGTCGCGGTGACCCGCGCGGGCGAGACGGTGGGCGGACGCTCGATCATGGGGCTGCTGACGCTGGGCGCCGCCATGGGTACCCGCATCGCCGTCACCGCTGTGGGCACGGATGCCGAGGATTGCCTGAACGCGATCGAGGCGCTGCTCGCCAACCGCTTCGGCGAGGACGAGTAGCGTCGCTCAGGCGGCCTTGCCGGGCCAGAGGCAGAGGTCGGAGACCGGGCAGCGCGGACAGGCGGGCTTACGGGCCGTGCAGATGTCGCGGCCGTGCCGGAACAGCCAGACATGCGCGCCGTCCTTGAAGCGCGCCGGCACTTGGTGCGCGAGCCCGTCGGCGACGGCATCGACGGTGGCGCCCGGCGCCAGCGGGATCCGGTTCGAGACCCGGAACACGTGCGTGTCGACGGCGATCACCGGCTCGTGGAAGGCGAAGTTCGCCGTCACCTCGGCGCTCTTCCGGCCGATGCCCGGCAGGCGGCGCATCTCGGCCGAGCTGGCCGGCACGGCACCGCCGAACGCCGAGATCAGGGCCGCCGAGAGCTTGACGATGTTGCGGGCCTTCGAGGGTCCGAGCCCGACCGGGCGGACGATCTCGGTGATGCGCGCCTCCCCCAGAGCCAGCATGCCGGCCGGATCCTTCGCCGTCGCGAAGAGGGCCTCGGCGACGCGGGAGACGGTCGGCCCGGTCGACTGGGCCGAGAGCAGAACGGTCACGAGCAGCCGGAACGGATCGGTTCGGTCGAACCCGGCCTTCGGGTCCGGATCGGCCTCCGCCAGACGGGCGAGAACGGCCTCGACGCGCTCGGCCTCGGCCCGCCCGGGCGGCGGAGGCGTCTTCGCGGCGGGCGGCCGGCGCGAGGCCCGGTGGAGTCCGTGAAGTGTGTCGCGCGCCATGAGCGCCAGCTAGGGTCCCGCCCTGCCGCCGACAGGCCGGGCCAGCGCGGCGGATTGACCGATCAGGATCGCGCCCGCCGCCACGGTACGGAGGCGCCGCCGGCACCGAGGTGGAGCGTCCCGGCGACGATCTCGCCGGCCCGGCGCAGGAACTCGACGCGCAGCGCGCCGCGGCGGCCGAACAGGCGGCTCACCACCCGGACCAGCGACGCCTCCGACGGATCGGCGATGATCGGCCGCCTGGCGGTGCGGGCGTCGAAGGTCAGGAAGGTCTCGACGGCGTCGCGCACGGCCTCGGGCTCGGTCATCGCGAGGACGTCGGACGCGGGTGCCTCCCAGCCCTGCGGGCGAATGCCGAGCAGGTGCCGAGCCGGGATCGGCCGCGGCCGCTCCGCACGGGCCGACGCCAGGACAGGGCGAGACGAGGCCGGGGTCCGCACGGGCTCGATGGATCCCACGAGGCGGATCGGGCGGCGTAGCGCCGCCAGCCGGGCCCGCAGCGCGCGGTCGACGGCGATTGCCGCCGCGTTCTCGATGAGGGCGTTCGCCGCCGCCTCCGCGGGCTGCCAGGGACGGGCGCGGCCGCCCCAGACCGGATGCGGCATCGCCAGCGGCACGACGCCACGCAGCGCCTCATGACCGGTCTCGGCGTCCCGGCTCCAGGCGAAGGCCACGGCGACCCGGCGGCCGGCGGGCCGGTGCTGGGCCAGCGGCAACAGGTGATCGGGATCGCGGAGCGGATCATGCACGGCGTGTCTCATCAGCATGGCACGCCATGCAGACACCGCCGCCGCGTCCACGGCATTGGGCGCACGCAGGTCGATCCGCCAATGGGCCCCCGCGTCGGCCGCCCCGGTCCCGTCGGGATCGGCGCGCGACCGGTGCGCGGTGTCCGTCATCCCGGAGAGTCCGCCCTGTATCACGCTGAAGCGTCGCACCATCGCGTGTCCTGCCTGTCGACGATCCGTCCCGTTTCGGGACGGTTCGACGCGCCCGAAGCGCCGTTCGGACGGAGGGCTTCAAGGACGATGCCGTCCCGTTGTCAGGGACCCGGGATCGCGAGGGGATTGTCGAAGAGGGCCGCGGCGTCCGGCGCGTCGACGCGCGGCCGGCCCAGGAAGGCGTCCCAGAGCCGGCGCACGAAGGCCGGGTCGAGGTCCCGCAGGATCAGCACGAGCCGCGAGGTGTGATCGGGATCGGGCCAAGCGGGCAGGGTGAGGGGGGCGTGGAACACGTGCTGCACCCCGTGCACCACCAGGGGGCGCTCGGGATCGTCGGCCAGCGCCACGATCCCCTTGAGCCGCAGCAGCTTCGGCCCGTGCCCCGAACGCAGCAGGTCCATGAACATCTCGAAGGCCGGGCGGGGCACGGGGGTCTCGCTCGTCAGGCAGATGGCCTCGATCGACGCGTCGTGCCGGTTCACGTCCGCCCCGCGTTCACCGACATCGGGGTCTTGGGCGCGCGCCAGCGCCGCGTCGCCGAGCCAGGCCCGCACGTCGGCGCCCTTGCCGTCGAGGCCGAAGAGGCCGCCGAGCAGCGCCTCCGCGGGGGCGTCCGGCCTGTCGATGGGCGCCGCCGGGTTGAGCGCGGCGAGCCGCCTCCGGATCCCGGTCGCGTCGCCCGCGAGGTCGGTCTTGGTCAGGACGATCCGGTCGGCGACCGCGACCTGGCGCAGGGCCTCCGGATGGGCGTCCAGGGTGGCGGCCCCCGTCACCGCGTCCACAACCGTCACCACGGCCTGGAGCCGGAACCGCAGCACGAGATAGGGATGGTAGATCAGGGCGTGCAGGATCGGCGCCGGGTCGGCGAGGCCGGTGGTCTCGATCACCACCCGGCGGAACGGCCGGATGCGGCCGTTGTCGCGCTTGCGCAGCAGGTCCTCGAGGGTCGCGATCAGGTCGCCCCGCACCGTGCAGCACAGGCATCCGGCCCCGAGCAGGATCATGTCCTCGTCGACGGTCTCGATCAGCAGGTGGTCGAGGCCGATGGCGCCGAACTCGTTGACGATCACCACCGTGTCGGCGAGCGCCGGATCGCGCAGCAGCCGGTTCAGCAGCGTGGTCTTGCCGGCGCCGAGGAAGCCGGTGAGCACCGTGAGCGGGATCGGCTCCGGGCGGCGGGGATCCGGGGCGGGGGCGGTGGTCTGGATCATGGCCGTCGACGTGGGGTCCGCAGGGGCCCGCGGCAACGTGCCGGGGGCTTCCGGAGCCGCCGTTATTCCTCGGCGGCGGCCTTCTTGGCCGTCGGCTTCTTGGCTGCCGGCTTGTGCGCGACGGTTTTGGGCGCGGGCTTCGCCAGGCCCCTGCCGGGTTTGGCCTCCGGCATCGTCGGCGTCTCGACGGCGGTGTAGGCGCTCGCGGATCGGGGGAGGGGATGACCCGCCTTGGCGGCGACCTTCGGGGCCGGATTGGCCGCCGCTTTCGCGGCCTGCGCGTGCGCCAGCCGCGCCTCGCGGGCCTGCTTGGCTGCCTCCAGAGCCGCCGCGCGCCTGACCTTGGCGGCTTCGAGCTTGGCGGCGCGGGTGTTGGCGGCGGCCGCCTTCTGCTCGGCCTCCTGCGTCTCGAGGATCTGCTGGCCCTCGGCCGGGTTGCGGCCGATCCAGACGGCGATCGGCTGGAGCGGCGCCCGCGGCGGCAGGCTGCGGGCGCGCAGCGCCGGGCTGGAGAAGGCGGCGAGCGCCAGCGCGGGCGAGTTCGCCGCGGCGCCGCCGATGAGCTGCGCCGCCGAGCCCGGGGCATTCAGCGCGCCGGGACCGTCCTCGATGGCCGGAGCCTTCTTGCCGCCGCACACGAAGGGCCGCATGTCCGGCGGCTGGACGAGGGCGGAAGCCGGAAGGGCGTCGAGGGTCGGGCTCGTCCAGCCGGGCGCCTGGGAGAAGCCGTAGTCGAACAGGTCGGCGGCCTTCACGTCGCGCTCGCGCGGGCTCGGCTGGCCCATCACGATGGTGACGATGCGGCGGCCGTTGCGGCTGGCGGTCGCCACCACGTTGAAGCCGCCCGAGCAGATGAAGCCGGTCTTCATCCCGTCGGTGCCGGGATAGCGTCCGAGCAGGCCGTTGTGGTTGGCCATCACGGCGCGGCCGAACTGGATCGCCGAGATCGAGAACAGGTCGTGCGAATCCGGGAACTCTCGGATCAGCGCCCGGGCCAGCACCGCCATGTCGCGGGCCGAGGTCCATTGCCGCGGATCGGGCAGGCCGTTCGGATTGTACCAGTGGCTGTCGCGCATGCCGATCCGCTGCGCGGTCTCGTTCATGAGGGCGGCGAAATTGTCGACCGAGCCGCCCAGGGACTCGCCGATCGCGTAGGCGATGTCGTTGGCCGACTTGACCATGATGATCTTGAGGGCGTTGTCGAGGGTCAGCTGCGTCCCCGGCTTGAACCCCATCTTCGAGGGCGGCTCGGCGGCGGCGGCGGCCGAGATCGTGATCATCGAATCGAGCGAGACCTTGCCCTGACGCACGAGGTCGAGGGCGACGTAGGTGGTCATCAGCTTGGTGATGGAGGCGGGGTACCAGGGATCCGTCGGCGCCTGCGCGTAGATCACCTTCCCCGAGTCGACGTCCGCCACCAGGATCGGCACCGTGACGGCGTTGGCCGCGCCGACCCCGACCAGGATCGGTCCGAGGAGACCCGTCAGGGCCGCGAGGCCGACGGTGAGACACCGGAGGGGGGAAGAGGACATTCGAGCCCGACTCGTCAGAGGATCGCCAGGGTCGGCGCCGCGAGGCGCCGGTCGTCCGGCCGGCTGGCCGGAGCGCGGCACGACCCGGACGGCCTGGTTCGGTCGCCGAGCAGCATCTCGGCATGAACGGGGCTTCCGTGGCAAGAGCAAGGCGAGCCCGCGCGGCGGGGCTGCGCGGCGCGGTTGTCAGTGGTCCACGGAACGCACACCCCTTATGTGCGGCTCAGGGCTCTTCCGGCCGGGGCCGGCGCCGGTTCGGCGCACGGGAGCGCGTCACAGAACGGGCGGCGGGCCGTTCCCGATGGCAACGCCGACGGGAACGGCCGCGGGCCGGCGACGAGGGTGGCTGGGACGACAGTGGCTTACGCGGTCAAAGAGATCTTCCACACGCTGCAGGGCGAGGGCGCCCAGGCCGGGCGCGCGGCCGTGTTCTGCCGCTTCGCCGGGTGCAACCTGTGGTCCGGGCGTGAGGCGGACCGCGCGGCTGCGGCCTGCCGGTTCTGCGACACCGACTTCGTGGGCCTGGACGGGGAGGGCGGCGGACGCTTCGCCGACGCCGCCGCCCTCGCCGGTGCCATCGCGGCGGCCTGGGCGGGGGGGCCGGACAACCGCTACGTCGTGTTCACGGGCGGCGAGCCGCTCCTCCAGCTCGACGCGCCCCTGATCGAGGCCGTTCACGCGGAGGCGTTCGAGATCGCCATCGAGACGAACGGCACGTTGCCCGCGCCCCCCGGGATCGACTGGATCTGCGTGAGCCCGAAGGGACGCAACGCCCTCGCGCAGATCACCGGCGACGAGCTCAAGCTGGTCTACCCGCAGGACGATGCGGATCCGGCGGATTTCGTCGGCCTGGGCTTCCGCCACCGCTTCCTCCAGCCCATGGACGGGCCGGGTCAGATCGCCAGCACGCAGGCGGCGATCGCGTATTGCCGGCGCGACGCCCGCTGGCGTCTGTCTCTGCAGACCCACAAGATGATCGGCATCCCCTGACAAGATTTCTTTCAGGTGAGCGCCAGCAACGCGCCGGCGCTCTTTCCAACGGGGTCAAAATGAGGGACGATCACCGCGGCATTCCAGCCGCGGATCTGCGCCCTTGTGCTTGGATGGATCTTCCGGGAGCCGGCCGAACATCGTCGATCCCCTCGGCGCCGACGGGATCTGGCCGATCGAGCCGGACCCGCGGCTGACCAACCTCCGCGGTCGCCAGGACTGGCATCTCCACGACGGGCACCCCGTGGCGGCCGCGGTCGCGGGGCGGTTGATCGGCGCGGACGACGCCAGGATCGCGCAGCTCGGCATCCGCCGCGATTCGCGCGACCACGCGTTCCCGGCCGCCTTCGCGCACGCCCCGGACACCGGCGAGCGCCTGGGCGCCTGCGTGCCCCTGCCCGATCCCGCCCTTCTCGATCTCGATGCCGACAGCACCGTCGAGGTGCCGCTCCCGAGCGGACGGCCGACGCTGTTCCGGGCCGGCCGTCCGGCCGCCCTCTACCTGTTTCAGGACACGCTGGGGGCCCTGGAGGTCTGGACCGGCCGGGCCTTCGCCACGCTCGGACGGCTCCCGGCGAGTCCGGGGGGATCGTCCCTCGCCCTGGGCCGGGAGGGGCTCGCCTACACCACGGTCGACGCGCTGGTTTCCGTGACGCTGCCGCAGCTCGGGCCGGGCCTCGCCCATGTCGAGGCGCGGCTCCCGGGCCTGCGCTTCCTGTCCGCACCCTGCTGGCGCGGGGCCGACCTGCTCGCCCTCGCCGAGCGGGATGGGCGGCTCATCGGGTGCCGCGCCCCGGCCGGCTCGGACGTGCTCGCCCTGTCCGACACCGGCATCACCGCGTCGGGGGGCCCCTTCTCCGGACCCTGGACGAACCGCCTCGGCGACGCGGTCTGGACCGGGCCCGACGGATTCGTCACCTGGCGGGCCTGTGCCGACGAGATCTACCGCACGCCCTGGCCGGATGGCTTCGTTCCGATTGCCGCGCAGGTCCCATGGCGCGACGACGCCGATACGCATCATCAGCTCGGCCTGGCGGCCGGCCGGTATCACGTCGCCGCGCTGTCGCCGGACACGACCCTCCGGCCTCTGGACGGGCCGCGCCTCGCGGCCGGGACCGTCGCCTATTGGGGCGCCGAATACTTCGCCGCCCCCTGGCGTCCGCCCGTCGAGACACTGAGCCTCGGCATCCACGCGGGGAGCCTTCTCGTCCCGCTGCTGGCGATGCCGCGCGATACCGTGCTGCTGGCCCTCGACCTCGACGTCCCGCGCGGCGATTTCGCGCGCGGGGCGGCGCTGATGACGCCCGCGACCGGCTACGTCCTCCACCACGCCCACGGAGCCGGCCTGCGCCGTCTGCCGGTCAGCCTCGACGTCACCGCCATCCAGGATGCGGGCGCGCTCCTGCACGACGGGACCCTCTATCTCTGGAGCCGGTCCGCGCGCCGCTGCCACGCCCTGCGGCTGCGACCGGCATGAGAGTCTGGCTGCAAGCGATCCTGGCGCTGCTCGTCCTCCCGGGCGGTGTTGCCCGCGCGGAGACGCCACGCCAACTCTTCCTGATCCAGGATTCCGGCTGGATGGAGCCGTTCCTCGCCGCCGAGGGCTCGCGGTTCCGGCCGCTCATCGAGGCGCTGGTGGCGGCCACCGCGATAGGGGACGGCGCGGTCGCGATCGCGACCTTCGATCAGGACGGCCAGGTCCCGGGCCGCACCTCGCCGCGCATCCTGTACGACGGTCCCTACCGGGCGGACCGCATCCGGGCGGCCGTCACGGCGATCGACCTGCCGCGCAAGGCGGGCGGCCGGGCCTATGCCGATGCCGATTTCAACGGCGCGCTGCTCGGCGGGATCCGGTCGGGCCTGCACGGCCGCGACGGCGTGATCTGGATGATCACCAACAACAAGAACGCGCCGGGCAACAGCGCCGAGGTCGAGCGCAACACCGCCGCCTTCTACGCGACCCTGCGCGCCGCCCCGGCGTTCACCCGGATCGTCGCCCATCCGGTCCGGATGCCGCTCCAGGGGCGCAGCTTCTCGGAGACGGGCTTCGTCATCTACGGTATCGGCTACGGCCCCGCCGGCGGGCGGGCGCTCGACGCCGTGCTCGCCGCGCCCGGCCTCTCCGCCCTGTTCAGCCATCCGCCCGTGACCCTCAAGCCGGTCCCGGCGGGGGCCCTCGCCCTGCGCTTCGACCGGCTCGACAGCGGCGGTCTGGAGGCCGAACTGGAGAACGGCGTCCTGGTGGTGCGCGGGGCCGACGCCGTCGGCGGGGCGGTCCTGCATATCACCGGCCATCTCCGCAACGGGCTCTATCCGCAGCGGGTCGCCGCGGCGAGGCTGGCGCTGGACTGGAGCGAGGCGCAGCCCGGAACGGCCCTCGCGCGGGCGCGGATCGTGCCGGACGCCATCGCCGAGCTGGCGCCGCAGGCCGAGAGCCCGCCGCTCACCGTCACGCTGACCCTGCCACCGATCCCGCGCCCGGACGGCATCGCCGGCCTGCTCGCCGGGAGCCGGCACGTGGACGGCCTCCTCACCCTCCGGCTGACGGACCTGCGGCTCGCCCTCGATCCGGCCTTCCTGGACCGCGTCCGGCCGATCTTCGGGAGCGGCCTCTTCGCGGTGGACCAGCCGACGGGGTCCGTCGCCGCGGATCCTGTCGCGCTGGAGGATCGCCTGCCGGGGCTGTTCCGCGACTATCGCGGCGTGTCGGAGGGGGCTGTCAGCCTCCCGGTCCGCATCGAGGCGGCGTTCTCGCCCTGGCCCCTCGTCGCGGCCTCCGGCGGGGGGCTCGCGCTGGCGGGGGCCGCCGGCCTGTGCGCGGCCTCGATGCGGCGGGCCCGGACCTACACGGTGAGGCTCGGGGCGGTCTCGAAGCGCGCGAGCCTGAGGCCGTACCGGCCCGAGGTGCTGCGCGCGCCGGACGGCAGCCGCTGGCTCGTGCGGGCGCGCCTGTGGGGCGAGCCCCGCGTCACGCGGATCGCGGCGTCCGGACCCGGCGCATGATCGGCCTCCGCGACGACGGCCCTGCCCGTCAGGACCCGATCCGGGTCCAGATGCAGGGCGGGCAGGACTTCACGATCCCCGCCCCGCAGCCCACCCCACAGGGCGCGACGCCGCCGATGGAGCCGGCTCCGGCGCGGACGACGGCGCCGAGCCCGTTCTCCCGCCTTGAGCGGATGTCGACCACCCCGGAGCTCCTGCTCGGGGCCGCGGCGCTCCTGGTTCTGGCGATCGTCTTCCTGTTCGTCCGGCACGCGGTGCGGGTCCATCTGATCAATCGGCGCGCGACCCTCGACGCAGCGGACGGGGCGAGCTGGATGCTGTTCGCCGCCCTGATGTGCACGGCGACCATCCTGGTGGGCGCCACGGTCGGGCGGCTGTGGCAGGCCTGGGCGGGGCTGACCGCGGGCTTCGCCCTCTGCATCATCCTGTTCGCGGTCGCCCTGTCGCTGTTCCTGCGCGCACCCGAACGGAGGCGCTGAGCGATGGACGACGCGCGCAGAGCCGGCGGCGAGCGCCTGCTGAAGGTCCGTCCGACCGTTTTCGTGGCGCTCGGCGGTACGGGCATGGAGGTTCTTCTGCGCCTGCGCCGCCGCATCCTCCAGGCCGACTGGAACGGGGCGCGGATCGGCGCCCTCGACCAGTTCCCGGCCGCCGCCTTCCTGTACGTCGACACCGACACCCTGGAGGCGCGCGAGGCCGACCGCGCCGTCGCCACCGATCCGCTCGCCGTCAAGGTCGCGTTCCGAGAGGGCGAGACCCTGCAGAAGGCGGTCAACCTCGCCCGGTATCAGGCTGAGCGGCGGAGCTACCCGCACATCGATGCGTGGCTGCCCGCCCGCGATCTCTCGCGCATCGACGCCTCCAAGGGCGCCGGACAGATCCGCGCCATCGCGCGCCTGCTGTTCTTTGACGAGGCGCGCAACGTGATCGGCCGTCTCGCGGCGAAGGCCGAGTCCGTCCTCGCCAACGTGTCGAACGAGGCGCAGCTGCGTGCGCTCGGCCTCGACACCGCCACCGATCTGCGTTTCGTCGTGGTGGCCTCGGTCGCCGGCGGCACCGGTTCGGGAACGATCATCGACGCCGGCTACGCGATCTCCTCCCTGGAGACGCCGAAGCGTCCAAGTGCGGTCGATCTCTTCCTCGTGCTGCCCACGGGCTATGTCGGCGCCAACCGGGACCGCGTCTTCGCCAACGGCGCGGCGACGCTGTCCGAACTCGAATACGTGATGCGCGGAAACCCGCAGCCGCCCTACGTCGAGCGCTGGGGCGATTACGACCGGGTGGCGCCCGGCGTCGCGCGGCCCTTCACCGACGTATACCTGTTCGACAGTCAGAACCTCGCCGATCAGCGCACCCGGGCGGTGGGCAATCTCTACGACATGATCGCCGACGTCCTGTTCGAGGATTTCGGCAATTCCGAATTCTCGGGCCGCAAGCGCTCGATCGGCGTGAATCAGACCCAGCACAAGATGCGCAAATGGGCGCCGCCGAGCCCGATCCAGGCGGACCGCACGGCGCTCTACGCGCTGACCTATTCCGCCCTCGGGCAGGCCGTGCTCGCCACCCGGGGCAGCCTGGAATTCGAGGCCGCCGCCGCCGAGGCCGGCCTCGACATGGTGGAGGCCTTCTTCGGCGTCGCCCGGGGCCGGGCCCAGCGCCGGATCCCCACCATCGAGGAGCGCGATCGGTTCGCCGCCGACCGCCTCGACCTGCGCTTCGCCGCCTACGAGACGTTTCCGAGGGTGCTCCGTCCGGCGCCCCCGGGGATCGCCGAATTCGAGCTGGTCGGGGCGCTCCTCCAGCGCTCGGACGGCACCTCCATCCAGGAGGCTGTGGCCCTCGCCGCCGACGACGCGGTCGACGCGATCCGCACCGAACTGGCGAACCCGCGCGACTGGGCCCCGAACCTGCGCAGAGAGGCCGAGCGCCTGCGCGACGACATCCTCGGCCGCACAGGGTCGGGCGCGCTCTACGGACCGCGCGGCGCGGAGGTCCTGGACGCGCGGCTGAAGCTGGAGGCGACCTGGCTCGCGGAACCGGAGGGTACGCTGCCCGCCGCGCTCTACCGCCTCCTGGACGACCAGGAGCGCGGCGGCCTCGACTTCGTGCGCGCGCTGATCGAGGGCGTGAAGGATCTGATCGAGGCCGATGGCGGGGCGCTTACCCGCCTGACCGCCGCGGCCGACACCTATGCCCGGCTCGCGGACGAGATGCTGGCGGAGCACTTCTCCGCCTCGCTCAGCCGCCTGGAACAGGTCCGCCCGGGCCTGATCATCTCGCGCCGGCGCGACGCCGAGCGCTACCTGGAGCAGGCCCGCGACGACCTGCGCGGGTCCTGCGTGCTGCGCATCCGGTCCCTGGCCGCCCGCGAGGCCGCCGGGCTGCTGCGCCGGGTGTCGGCGTGGCTCGGCACCCGCACCGGACGGGATCCCGAGACCGGCCTCGCCCGCCATGACGGCCTGCTCGGCACCCTGAACCAGGGCCACGACGACGTGGACCGGCTGATGCGCGCGTTGCGGCTCGCCATCGCCGAGATCCGGAATGCCATCGACCGGCCCTCCGGAGGCACGTTCCTTGTCCTGCCCTCGGGCGACCTGCCGGATCTGTCCGTCCCGCCGGCGGACCGCCTCGCCTGGGCACGGGAGGCGTTCGAGGGCTATGGCGGCTCCCGTGCCCTCTTCGCGCTCCTGCGGTCGGAGGAGAGCCGCGGAGACTTGGTCGAGGCCGTCCGGGCCATGGCCCGGCGCCGGCTCGGCCCCCGCCGCGCCCGCATCCCGTCCGCCCTCGAGGCCCTGCGCGCCTTGCCGGCCGACCGGCAGCGGGAGATCCTAGAGCTCATGCTGCTGCGCAGCATGCCCTGGATCAACGCGCAGTTCGACGCCTTCAACCCGAGCGGCGACCAGTTCAAGACGGTCCTGGCCATCGAGGGCGCGCACGCGTTCCAGGCCGAGTTCGGCGCGATCCTGCGGGCGAGCCTCCCGCCGGTGCTCGGCGCCGGCGAGATCAGCGTCCTGGAATCCGGTCAGCGCGGACGCATCGTCTGCTACTGCGAACTCTCCGGCGTGCCCCTCGACGTGCTCGGACCGCTCCGCGGCGACTGGCGGAGCGCCTACGCGCAGGAGCTCGATCGCCTGGACGCGATCCCGCTGCACAATCACAAGGACTTCCTGCGCTTTCCGGACCCGGTCGCGCCCTCGGCCGAGGAGACCGAGGCACTGCGCGAGACCCTGTCGCTGTTCCTGCGCGGCGTCTGCCTCAACCTGCTGACGCGGTCGCCGGATACGGGCCTCTGGCGCTTCGAGTTCGAGTCGGGCGACTGGCGCAGCGTCGGCTCCGAGCGCACGCTGCGGCGCAAGCTGTTCGACCGGACCCAGCGGGACGCGATCGCCCTCCGGCTGGCCGAGCGCGAGGCGTCGCTGTCGCCCGTCCAGGTCCTGGCGCTGGCCGCCCTGTTCGCGTGGACCGCCAAACGCGCCTACGCGCCCCGGCGGGAGGCGGTGAATTTCGACGCCGAGGTGCGGGTCGGCGGGATCGGCCACGCGGTGGCGCAGACCTTGGCGCAGAGGTGGCGGCGCTCGGCCGCGGAGGCCGGGGGCCTTCCCGGGGATGCCGACGCGCTCCACGACGCGTTCCTCGCCCGGATCGACGCCTGGACCCGGCCGATCCCGGGCAGCCTCGGCGACGTGCCGCCCGAGGAAGCCAACCGTGATACCGCCGACCCGCCCGCCTTCCGGGCCGTGGACAAGCGGTCCGTCGACCCGGCCGCCTTCACCACGGACGGGCTGACGCGCCTCGCCGCCGGGATGCCGGCGCCGCCGCCCCCCGCCGCCGCACAGTTCCACATCTATCGCGACGCCGTCGAAGGGCCGGTGTCGCTCGCCGAACTGGTCGCCCTGGCGCGGTCCGGGATCGTGACCGCCCTGACGCAGATCCATCCCCACGGCGGCCCCTGGATGCCGGCCGCCGCGCTTCCGGACCTCGCGCCGCTGCTCGCGCCGCCCCCGCCTCCGGCGCGATGAGGGACGGCTCAACCGCGCAGGGCCAGGAGCTGGGCCCGGGCGGCCCGGATTGCCGAGCGTTCGAAGCGCCCGGCCGACCGGGCGGGGTCGCTCTCCCGGCCGGCCAGAACCGTCCGCCGCAGGGCAACGAGCGCCGGGTCGCCCCAGGCATCGAGGAGGCGCCCGAACGCAGCGTGGCGCGCCGCATCGAACGGGATCGCCCGGCCAGCCCCATCCCTGACCGGATGGGCCGGGTGGAATCCGCCGCACGGCACCAGACCCGGCGGGATCGGCGCGGTCGCCGGGTGCGTCCGCCGGAGCGCCAGCAGTTTCGGCAGCACGTGGCTCTGGGGCCCGGGACCGCCGGTGCCGCACCCCGCCTCCGGCGCGAAGATCTCGATCCGCCCCAGTCGGGTCACGAAGACCCGGTGCGTCTCCGGAGCCGCGAGCGCCGGTCCGGCCGGATTGTCCGGCGAAAGGATCGAACGGCCGAGCCCGGACCGCAGGCGGTCGATCAGCGCGGGGTCGGCCACCCGCAGGCAGGCATCCGCCGCTTCGAGACCGAGCCCCAGATCGAACAGGAGTGCCGCACGATCCTGCGGCCGCACGGCCGCCGCGTCGGCCCCCAGTTCCGTCAGCACCCGGCGCCGGCCCATGGCGCAGGCGGACGCGGGCAGGCACAGCGCGACCGTCTGGCTCCAGCCGCCCGTGAAGCCGGTCTCGTAGGCGAACGGCCTCAGGTCCGGCGGCACGGCGAGCCTGACCGCGCCGCGGCCTGTGACGAGCCCGGACCCGCCCGAATCCAGCCGTTCGACCGGCTCGTCGGGATCTCGGGCGAAGGTCGCGGCGGCGCCGTAGCCGCCGAGGCTCCAGGTGCAGGCCGGATCGGCGAGCTGCGCGCGCAGCAGAGCCTCCACGGACCGCCGCGGCCCGTCCGTCATCGCCCCTCGCAAGAACGCCCCCGCAGGCGCCACGCCTTGACACGGCCGGCGATTGACCGGAAGTCGCGGGTCGATCATCGAGGTTGAATGCGGCGCAGCGGGCACACGGCTCGGCGCGACCGACGCGGACGCGTCCGCAGGGCCTCGCGACGGGATCCGCGGGAAGGGCGCTGGCATGGACGTCATCGAGACTGAGATCCCGGACGTGAAGCGCATCGTCCCGAAGCGCTTCGGCGATGCACGGGGATGGTTCTCCGAGACGTTTCGCCTGGACGCCATGGAGCGGGCCGGCATCACGGCCACGTTCGTCCAGGACAACCAGTCCTTCTCGGCGCCGAAGGGCACCATCCGCGGCCTCCACTTCCAGATCGCGCCCCGGGCGCAATCCAAGCTGATCCGCGTCCTCCAAGGGTCGATCCTAGACGTGGCGGTCGACATCCGCAGCGGCTCGCCGACCTTCGGCAAGTTCGTGACGGCGACGCTCGACGCCGACTCGGGCGAGCAGCTCTACATCCCGCAGGGCTTCGCCCACGGCTTCTGTACCCTGACGCCCGACGTCATGGTCGCCTACAAGGTCGACGCGTACTACAGCCCGGAACACGACCGCGCGCTGCTCTGGAACGACCCCGAGATCGGGATCCCGTGGCCTGTCTCGGATGCGGCCGCGATCCTGTCCGACAAGGATCGCCGCGCTCCGCGTCTCTCCGAACTCGGACCTGCCCTCTGAGCAGACCCGCACCGGCTGGCGACGCGTCGTCCGCGCAGGTCCTTGAACGGCCGCAGGTTTTCGCCGCAGGACCGGGGCGCGCGCCGGCCGGACCTGCCGAGGGCACGCTTCCGAACCTTGCGGTCCGGCCGCAATTTCGTCACGCCGGCCAGTCTTACGCTGCCCCGTCGTTCAGGTTTAGACTTTTCCGAAGAGGTGACACGCCATGCGCATCCTGGTGACCGGAGGCTGCGGCTTCATCGGCTCGGCGCTGGTGCTGCACCTCGTCAACGATCTCGGCCACGAGGTCTGCACCCTCGACGCGATGACCTATGCGGCGAACCCGGTCTCCCTGGCGCCGCTGGCGGACAACCCGCGCCATCACCTCGTCGAAGCCGACATCTGCGACCACGCCGCCGTGCGGAAGGCCTTTGCCGATTTCCGCCCGCAGGCCGTGATGCATCTGGCCGCCGAGAGCCACGTCGACCGCTCGATCACCGATCCGGGTGCCTTCGTGCGCACCAACGTCATCGGCACCCAGACCATGCTGGACGGCGCCCGCGGCCATTACGAGGCCCTTGCCGAGGCCGACAGGAAGGGCTTCCGGTTCCTCCACGTCTCCACCGACGAGGTCTACGGCTCGCTGCCGCCGGGCGCCTTCTTCACCGAGGAGAGCCGCTACGACCCGCGCTCGCCCTACTCGGCCTCGAAGGCGGCCTCCGACCACCTCGCCCGCGCCTGGCACGAGACCTACGGCCTGCCGGTGCTGGTGACGAACTGCTCGAACAATTACGGGCCGCGCCACTTCCCCGAAAAGCTGATCCCGCTGATGATCCTCAACGCCCTGGAGGGCCGGAAGCTGCCGGTCTACGGCGACGGCCTGAACGAGCGCGACTGGATCCACGTGGAGGATCACGCCAGGGGCCTGGTCGCCGTGCTGGAGCGCGGCCGGGTGGGCGAGACCTACCTCCTCGGCGGCCGGGCGGTGCGCAACAACCTCGCGGTGGTGAAGGCGCTCTGCGCGGCCTTCGACCGGCTGCGCCCGCAGAACGCCCCGCACGAGCAGCTGATCAGCTTCGTGGCCGACCGTCCGGGCCACGACCGGCGCTACGCCATCGACTGCACCAAGGCCGAGACCGAACTCGGCTGGCGCCCGCAGAAGACCTTCGAGCAGGCGCTGGAGCAGACCGTGGCCTGGTACCTCGAGAACGAGGGCTGGTGGCGCCCGATCCGCGAGGGCCGGTACAAGGGCGAGCGCCTGGGGCTCAACGCCTGATGAACATCCTCGTCCTCGGTGGCGCCGGCCAGGTCGGCACCGAGTTGCAGGCGCTGGCCTGGCCGGACGGCGTGACGGTCACCGCGCCGAGCCGGGCCGAACTCGACGTCACCGACGCGGACGCCGTGGCGGCGGCGCTCGGCGCGCGGGACTACCGGGCGGTGATCAACACCGCCGCCTACACGGCCGTCGACAAGGCTGAATCCGAGGTTGTCCCGGCGTGGCGCCTCAACGCGCTCGCTCCGGCGATCCTGGCGGCCGCCACGGCGGAGCGACAGATCCCGCTCGTCCACGTCTCGACCGACTACGTCTTCGCCGGCACGAAGCCGGAGGGGGCCTACGCCCCCGACGAGCCGATCGACCCGCAGAGCGTCTACGGGGCCAGCAAGGCCGCCGGGGAACTGGCGGTGCGGACGGCCAATCCGCGGCACGCCATCGTCCGGACCGCCTGGGTGGTGAGCCCGCACCGCAGCAACTTCGTCAAGACGATGCTGCGGCTCGCCGGCGAGCGCGACGGCCTGACCGTGGTGAACGATCAGCACGGCTGTCCGACCTCCGCGGCCGACCTCGCCGCCGCGCTGGCGACGATCGCCCGGCGGATGGCCGTAGACGCGGGCGCGCCGACCGGCACGTTCCACTGCGTGAACGCCGGCGCCACCACGTGGTGCGGCTTCGCCGAGGCGATCATGGCAGGGGCGGCCAAGCGCGGCGGCCGCTCCGTACCGGTGACGGGCATCCCGACCTCCGCCTATCCGACCCCGGCCCGGCGGCCGGCCAATTCGCGCCTGTCCACCGACAGCCTCACGGCCGCCTACGGCATCGCGCCGCGGCCCTGGCAGGCGGCGCTCGACGACATCCTGGACCGGCTCGTCGGGCCGGTCTCAGAGGGAGTTCTGCACCCATGAAGGGCATCGTTCTGGCCGGCGGCTCCGGCACGCGCCTGCATCCGGCCACGCTGTCGATCAACAAGCAGCTGCTGCCGGTCTACGACAAGCCGATGATCTACTACCCGGTCTCGGTGTTGATGCTGGCCGGCATCCGCGAGATCCTGATCATCTCCTCGCCGGAGCACCTCGACAATTACAAGCGCCTGTTCGGCACCGGCGAGCAGTTCGGCCTGAAGTTCTCCTACGCGCTGCAGCCGCGGCCGGAGGGCCTCGCCCAGGCCTTCGTGATCGGTCGCGCCTTCGTGGGCGACGACGACGTGGCGCTAATCCTCGGCGACAACCTGTTCTTCGGCGCCGGCATGGGCGAGCTGCTGGAGCGCGCAGCCGCGCGCCGGCAAGGCGCCACGGTCTTCGCCTACCACGTGGACAACCCCCAGGCCTACGGCGTCGTCAATCTCGACAAGTCCGGCCGGCCGACCAAGATCGTCGAGAAGCCGCAGAACCCGGAATCCACTTGGGCGGTGACCGGCCTGTACTTCTACGACAATCAGGTGCTCGACATCGCCGCCGACGTGAAGCCCTCGGCCCGGGGCGAGCTGGAGATCACCAGCGTCAACGAGGCCTATCTGCAGCGTGGGCAGCTGCACGTGGAGCGGATGTCGCGCGGCTACGCGTGGCTCGACACCGGGACCCATGACAGCCTGC
The DNA here is from genome assembly GCF_022829385.1 of Methylobacterium sp. J-070. Lineage (GTDB taxonomy): Bacteria > Pseudomonadota > Alphaproteobacteria > Rhizobiales > Beijerinckiaceae > Methylobacterium. Next base: position 24,234 of record NZ_JAKSXX010000290.1, read on the forward strand.
TGGAGGCCAGCGAGTTCGTCCGCACCCTGCAGCATCGCCAGGGGCTTCAGGTCGCCTGCCTGGAGGAGATCGCCTACCTGCAGGGCTTCATCAGCCGCGACCAGCTCGTGGCCCGCGGCGAGATGTTCGCCAAGACCGCCTACGGCCAGAATCTGCTGCGGCTCTCCCGCGAGAGCGAGGACGACCTCAGCCTGCGCCGGGGCAAGTAGCCGTCCTCCGCCGGCGGGGCGACCGGCGGTGTCTGCAGCCGACGCGACGAGGCGCTGCGACGCGGGTCTTCTTCCCGCGTCGCAGCGGTGCGAGGAACGTTGCGGCCGGTCGCCCCGCTATTTCGGGCTGCAGCCGATGCAGATTCCGCGCATGAGCTTGTCGTCCTGCGCCTCCTGCGGGGTGCGCTCGCGCCGGTCGTCCGCCGTCGCGTCGCCCGCGCCGCGGCTCGGCGGCATGACACGCCCGACCGACGAGGCGTTCGGCGCGGTGGCGGTCGAGGCGGGGCCGCCGCCGGTGCCGGTCTGAGACTGCGCCGCGGCGGCGCCCGCCGCCAGGACCGGCAGCAGGATCGCGAGGCCGAGAACGTTCATCGGGCGGGTCATCTGTCGGGAACTCCAAACCGGGCCTGCAGCAACGTCCCGAAAGATGGCCACCGGCTTTCGGATGGGGCGCCCACAGGCCGATCGCAACGCGATCGGGTTCAGGTCCCGAGACGGCGTCGGCCGAGAACGCGGCGCGCCGTCCCGAACCCGATCTCCGGGACGCTCCACTAACGCGGGTGTGACCATCCGGTTCGACCGCCGGCCCGATCTCCACCTTTGTTCGCCTTTGCAGCGCCGGTGCGGCGCCGTATCAGGGGCCGCGACACTGCCGCCGACCCCTGAAGCGTCGAAACCCGGAGCCGCCGCGACGATGCGGGACCCCAACGCGATCGACTTCTGGCGCGGCTTCGCCCTGATCACGATCTTCATCAATCACATCCCGGGCAACACCTTCGAGCGCTACACCTTCTCGCAGTACGGCATCTCGGACGCGGCCGAGCTGTTCGTGTTCCTGGCGGGGTGGTCGATCGGCATCGCCACGCGCGGCCGCGACGGGATGCCGGAGCCGCCCGGGAAGAGCGTGGTGCGGCTCCTCGCCCGCACCGTCGAGGTCTATCGGGCCCAGATCACCGTGATGCTGCTGGCACTGGCGCTCATCGCGGGCGCGGCCTTGCTGCTCGACAACCCGCTCATCCTCGAATGGCACAACGCCGGCAATTTCTTCGCCGACCCGATCCAGTCCGTCTGCGGGATGGCCCTGCTGACCTATCAGCTCGGCTACTTCAACATCCTGCCCCTCTACGTGCTGCTGATCGGCATCGCGCCGCTGTTCGTGCTGGTCGGGCGCTTCAGCCTGCTGGCGGCGCTGGCGCTGTCCGGAAGCGTCTACCTCGCGAGCCTCCTGTTCGAATGGAACCTGCCGTCCTGGCCCGGCGAGGGCGACTGGTTCTTCGATCCGCTCTGCTGGCAGGTCCTGCTGGTGCTGGGCTTCGTGCTCCAGGGCTGGAACCTGCGCTCCGGCTTCCTGCGCCGCTGGACGCGGAGGCTGTTCCCGGCGGGCATCGCCATCGTCCTGCTCGGCATCGTCCTGTCCGTGATGGAGATCCGTCCGGATCCGATGGTCGTGCCGGAGCCGCGGCTGCTGTTCACCTTCGAGAAGACCTACCTGACCCCGGCGCGACTTCTGCATTTTCTGGGGGTATTGTTAGCGTTCGCGCCGCTCTACGCATTGCTGGCCCCGCGAATCGGCCGCATCGTCGGCTACTTGTCGCAGCTAGGCCGTAACTCCCTGGCTGTCTTCTCGATGGGCTCGATCCTGAGTCTGATCGGGCAGCTCGTGCGTTTCCAGACCGGCGGCGGCTTGCTGATCGATATGCTGGTCGCCGGCTCGGGCCTGTTCGGGCTCGGGTTCACCGCATGGTTCGTCGAATGGCGCACCCGCAGCAGATCGTCGAAGTCCCGCGCGTGAGCACGGCACGCCGCCATGCGCCGCCCTGCGGGGGGGGCGTCCGCATGCGGGCCCGGGCCTGGCTCGTCCTCGCGGCCCCGCTCCTCGCCGTCCTCGCCCAGCCGGCCGCCGCGGAGCAGGCCGCCGATCCGGGCGCGAGCGAGCCCGGCCTCTCGCAGGAATGCCGCGTCCCCGGCGCGCAGCTCTATACGGCGGCCAAGCTCGGCGCCGTCAGGGCGGCGCTCGCCGAGGGCCGGCCCCTCAAGATCCTGGCGATCGGCGGCAGCGCGGCACCGGGCGCCTCGGCCTCCTATCCGGCCAAGCTGGAGGCGGCGCTGGAGCACGCGCTGCCGAAGGTCGACGTGGTGATCGACCATCGCGGCCTCCCGGGGGAGGTCGCGTCGGGCGCCGCCGAGCGCCTGCGCACCATGGTCGTCGAGGCCGAGCCCGAACTGGTGGTTTGGCAGGTCGGCACCCACGACGCCATCGCCCGTGTGGATGCCGAGGCCTTCGAGAGCGCCCTCAGCGAGGCCGTCGCGTGGATCCGCTCGCACGGGATCGACGTGGTCCTGGTCGACCCGATCTACACCGCCAGCATGGCCGCGGACGTGGACTACAACCGGATCGTCGACGCCGTCCGGACGGTCGCGATCCAGCAGCAGGTGCCGCTGGTGCGCCGCTACGAGGCCCTGCACTACCTGTCGAGCCGCAGCGACCGGGGCGAAGGCCACATGCTGGGGCGTCAGTTCCGCCTCAACGATCTTGGCCTGCGCTGCATGGCCGAGCACGTGGCGCTGACCATCGCCACCTCGCTGACACGGACCGAGACGCCAGAGGAACCGAAGGCCGGTCCCGCCACGCAGCCCTTAACCGGCCCGCAACGCGCCCCGGGTTAGACCCGACAACCAGAGGTCGGCGTCCCGCCCGCCTCGGGCCCGGCGCGGAGCCTGTAGTGTCAGCCACGGCTCTTCCGGCCCTCGCCCTCCGGCGCCTGCACGCCCTGCGCGGCGGTCCGCAGCGCGCGGCGATCACGGTCTTCGCGATCCGCGTCGGTTCGGCCGGCTTCGCCTACGGCTCGCAGGTCCTGGCGGCGCGTCTGATGGGCTGGGACGCCTACGGCGTGTTCGCCTCGGTCTGGGTCTGGACCGCCATGCTGGGCCACACCCTGACGCTCGGGCTTTCGCAGGGAGCCTGCCGGTTCGTGCCGGGCGATCAGGCGCAGGGCGATCTCGACCTCGCCCGCGGCTACATCCGGGCCGGCGCGCTGATGACCGGCGGGGCGGCGCTCGCCGTCGCGGGGCTCGGCGCGGCGCTGCTCGCCCTGGAGCCGGACCTGTTCGCCCCGGCCTATCGGGCCCCCATCGCGGTGGCGGTCTGCGTGCTGCCGCTCTTCGCGCTGCAGGATTATCTCGAAGGGGTCGCGCGCAGCCAGAACTGGGTCGGGCTGGCGATCGCGCCGCCCTACCTCCTCCGTCAGACCCTGATGATGGCCTGCATGGTCGGGGCGGTCCTGTTCGGGGCGCCGCCGCGGGCCGAGGTCGCGATGGTCTGCATGCTGGTCGCCGCCGCCGCCGCGACCGCGCTGCAGGCCGCCCTGCTCGTCGCGCGGCTCGGGCGGGCGCTGCCCCGCGGGCCGAACCGCTACCGGTGGCGCGCCTGGCTCGGCACCAGCCTGCCGATCGCCGCGATCGATCTCGCCAATGCCGGCTTCACCTTCGTCGACGTGATCGTCCTCGGCGCCCTGGTGAGCCCGGCCGAGGTCGGGATCTATTTCGCGGCGACGCGGATCCAGCAATTCGTCGTGTTCGTGCACTTCGCCGTCAGCGCCGCGACGCTCCAGCGCTACAGCGCGGCCCAGGCGCAGGCCAACCGCTTCCTGCTGGCCGAGCTGGTCCGTCGCCAGGGCCGGACGACGGCGGCCGCGACCGTCGCGGTCGGGGGCGCGATCCTCGCCGCGAGCCCGCTGCTCCTGGCGATGTTCGGTCCCGGGCTCGGCGCGAGCGTGCCGATCCTGTGCGTCCTCGTGGCCGGAAGCGTCCTGGCGAGCCTGTTCGGGCCGGGCGAAGACCTGCTGACCATGCTGGGCGGGGAACGCCTCTGCGCCGGGATCACCGCGGGGTCGCTCGTGGCCGCCGCGGGCCTGTGCGTCGCGCTCGTCCCGGCCTTCGGGCCGCCCGGCGCGGCGCTGGCGGTCGCCCTCGCGACGGTCGGCCGGGCCGCCCTCCTGGCCCGGGTCGCCGGGCGCGTGCACGGGCTGCCGACGCCCGTCTGGTCCGCGGGAGCGGTGCGATGAGGCCGGCCCCGACGCAGAGCCACACCCAGTCCGGACCGGCCGCCACATGCAACGGCGCGCCGGATCCGGCGGCCTGGGACGCGTTGTCGGCGTCCGCCGCCGCGCCGCACCCCCATTTCTCGCGGTTTGTGACGGAGGCGCACCGCGCCGCCGGCCTCCTGCCGAAGGCCCTGCGCTTCGTGACCGTCCGCCGGGGAGACCGGCTCACCGCGCTCCTGCCCTACACGCTGTCCCACGACCTCACCGGCCTCGGCGGCCGGGTCGCGCGGCCGTTCCTGTCCCCGTTCATGACCGCGTCCGCGCCCCTCGTCGCCGACGGGCCGGATCGCGCCTCCGACAGCCTGGCCCTGGTGGCCGGCCTGGAGACCGCCTCGGGCGGCCGGCCCTGGCGCTGGCCGCTCCTCACCACCGAGGAGGGCGCGGTCCCGGAGATGCTCGCGCTCATGCGCGCCCGGGGCTGGTCGATCGGCACCGTGGCGGCGTTCGAGCGCCCGGTCGTGGACCGCCGCGCCGATCACGACGCCTTCCTGGCGGGGCATCCGAACCGGTCGCGGTTCAAGGATCTGCGTCGCCGTGCCCGCCGGCTCGCGGAGGCCGGCACGGTCGCCCACACATGCGCCACCGGCGGCGCGGACCTGCAGCGCCTCGTCGCGGCCTTCCTCGACCTGGAGCGCGCCGGCTGGAAGGGATCGGCCGGGACCGCCATGGCCTGCCGGCCCGAGACCGCGTCGCTCGCCCATGGCCTGTTCGCGGACGCCGCCGGCCCGGTGAGTGCCCGGGCGGACGCCCTGACCCTCGACGGTCGGCCGATCGCGATCAGCCTCGCCCTCGTGGGCGGCGGCACCGCGACCCTGCTGAAGACCGCCTACGACGAGGATCTGCGCAGCCACGCCCCGGGCCTGCTGCTGGAAGCCGAGATCGTGCGTGCCTGCCACGAGACCGGCTTCGCCGCCCGGCTCGACTCGGCGACGCTGGACGGTTCGGCTCTGGAGAGCCTCTACCGCGACCGGACGGCGGTCGCCGAGATCATCGCGGTCCCCCCCGGCCGGCACGCGCTCAGCCTGGAGCGGCGTCTCGGGCTCGCCCGGTTGGAGCGGCAGGCGCGCACCGCCGCGAAGCAGGTGCTGCGGCGACGCTGAGGCGGCGCCGCGCTGCGGCCTAGCGCGCGCGGTAGGGGCCGTCGCCCTCGACCCGATCGTAGACCCCGTGGCCGGTCCGGGCGCGGTACGCACGGCCGGCGATCTCGCCCGGCGTCGGCGGGGTGCCGGGCTGGGCGAAGCTGGTCTCCGGGCGGTAGGCCGGCCCCCAGCCGATCTCGTCGTCGCCGGCCGGATCCTTGCCGGGAAAGCCGGTGACGTAGCCGGTGCTCTGCGCGAGGGCCGGGGCGGCGGCGAGTCCGAGGAGAGCCGCGACGGCGAAGCGAACGGTTGTCCTGGCGTGCATCGGTCGTAATCTCCTCGTCCGGGCCGCGGAACGGATCGTTTGAGAAGCAAACCCGGATCAAGGCCGTTGGTTGTCGGGGCGTGCATCCATGCCGCGGAAATGTCGGCCGTCGGGCCGGGCCGCGGTCATCGGAACACCATCGCGGAGGCGCGGGCGCCATGGAGGATTGGAAAGCCGGGCTCCGGGCCGAAGTGCGGGCCATCGAGATCGCCACCGGCGATGCGGCCGCCGCGCAGCTGCCGGAGCTGCTGCGGCGGCTGCGCCGGCATCAGGCGGGGCTCGGGGGAAACCCGATCCTCGCGCTCTACCGGCGCTGGCGCATACGGATCCTGGCCCGGGCCGTCGCCGACGCGCGCTGGCACGCGGAGCAGGGGCGGGCCGCCCGCCTCGACGGGCTCGACCCCCGGCGCTGAACGCCCTCCGGCGGCGCGGATACCGGTCCGGCGACAGAAAGCGACGAGGCGGGGAGGAGGGAGAGCCCCGCTACGCCGCCACCGGCCGCGCCGGGCGCCGACCGGCCCGGGGCGCCGACGGCGCGCGGCCGGCGGAAGCCTCCGGACCGGCCCGGTCCGGGGACGAGGCCGGCAGCCGCACCAGGACGATGGTGCCGATCGACTGCTCCGACCGGATGCGCAGCGACCCGCCGTGGAGTTCGACCATCGAGCGCGTGATCGCGAGGCCGAGCCCGGAACCCTTGTGGCTCCTCGTCATCTGGGACTCGACCTGCGTGAAGGGCCGGCCGAGCCGGGCCACGTCGGTCCGCGGGATCCCGATGCCGTTATCCTCGATGAACAGATGCGTGCTCGCCCCCGCGCGCCGGGCGCGTACCGTCACCCGGCCACCGGCCGGCGTGAACTTCACGGCGTTCGCGACGAGGTTGACGAGGATCTGATGCATCGCGCTCGGGTCGGCCAGCAGGTCCAGCCCGGCCGGCACGTCGACGCTCACGGCGATCCCCTTCTGGCGCGCCTCCGCCCCGACGGGGACCAGGGCGTCGGAGATCGCGGCCTCCGCGCCGATCGCCCTGGGGCTCAAACGCACCCGGCGCGCTTCGAGCCGGGCCATGTCGAGGATGTCGTCGATCATCGAGAGGAGGTGCGACCCGCTCTCGCGGATGTCGCGGCAGTATTCGGTGTAGCGGGGCGTGCCGATCGGGCCGAGAACCGCGTTCTCCATCACGTCGGCGAAACCGATGATGGCGTTGAGCGGCGTGCGCAGCTCGTGGCTCATGTTGGCGAGGAATTCGGACTTGGCCTGGTTCGCCGCCTCGGCGACGGCCTTCTGATCCAGGTAGCGCTCCGCGAGATCGGCGAGCTGCTGGGTCTGAAGCTCGAGGGTGCGGCGGGAGCGCTTGAGGTCCTTCACCGTCTCGATCAATTCGCGCTCGGAGGCCAGGAGCTGCTCCTGATTGCGCTTCAGGCTGGTGATGTCGGTGCCGACCGAGACGTATCCGCCGTCCTTCGTGCGCCGTTCGCTGATCTGGAGCCAGCGGCCGTCCGCGAGCTCGGCCTCGAAGGTGCGGGCCGTCAGACCGGTCAGCGCCATGCCGGTCTCGGGTGATTCCCGCCGGATCTGGGGAAGCACCCCGCGCCCCATCACGTCCGTGTAGCTGCGCCCGGCCTGCGCGTCCTCCGGGCTCAGGGCGTGGAGGTGCCGGAACTTCGAGTTGCACAGAACCAGCCGGTTGCCGGTATCCCAGAGCACGAAGGCCTCCGAGATCGCCTCGACGGCGTCGCGCAGGCGCATGTCGGCGGCCGCGTTGGTCTCCTCGAGAGCCCGCTGCTCGCTGATGTCGGTGGCGATGCCGACGAGGTGGCGGCCGCCATCGGCGGAATCCGCCACGACTTCCGCCCGGGCGCGGAGCCAGACATACGCCCCGTCGGCGCCGCGCATGCGGAAGGCGTGGTCGATGAAGGTCTGGTTGGCGGCGAGCCCGCGGGCGAGGCTGTAGAGATCGCCGTCGTCGGGATGGACCAGGCCGTTGACGTCGCCGAACGACAGATACTCGTGCTGCCGCTGGTAGCCGAGCAGGCCGTACATCGAGTCGGACCAGTAGATCCGGCCCCGGGCGATGTCCCAGTCCCACAGGCCGCAATCGCCCCGGCGCAGGGCCGTCTCCAGACGGCCGCGGATCTGCTCGCGGGCACGGTCGGCGCGGGCGGCCTGCCGGGTCTGCAACCCGTAAGCGAGACCGACGCCGACGATGACGAGACAGGCGGCGGCGATCAGGACGATCTGGTCGCGGGTGCGGGCGGCCCATCCGCGCAGCAGCGGCTCGACCGGCTGCAGCACCGCCACCTGCCCGCCGCCGTCCGGCAGGCTGTGCATGGCGGCGAGCACCCGCTCGCCCCCCGGCAGGTCGAACGCCATGGCGCCGGCGCGTTCGCCGAGCCCGGAAAGCGGCTCGCTGTCGCCGAGAACCTGCGCCAGGTTGGTCAGGTCGGCGGGCAGAGGCGGATGGGCCGCGACGATGCGGGCGTCCTGCCGCACCAGCAGGAGGCGCCGGCCGGGATGCCGCTCGCTCTCGGGCATCAGCGCGCGCAGGTCCGAGCCCGCCGAACCGGTCGGAGCGACCACCCGGGCGGCCAGCCGCGCGAAGCCTTCCAGCTCGGCCCGGGCACCGGCCAGGATCTCGGCACGCTGCCCCTGGATGTGCAGCGCGGCGAGGCCGACCAGGCAGGCCAGGAACATCGCGAGGGTTCCCGGCACGGCGAAGCGCAGCCACCGCTCGGCTTGACCGAGCCGGGGATCCCGCGCGCGCATCGGCCAGGAGATGGCGAGAGTCGAATCCGCACGCGCGGAGAAGGAAGCGGAACCCGCCTCCGGCATGGCCGAACCTCACCCGTGGGATCTGCGATCCGGTAGGGCGCCGCGGCCCCCGAATCTGATTGAATACAACCACCTCGGAGGCCAGCTTGTCCACGGCTTTTTTACCGTGGGGGATTGACGAAAGCCCGGTGTGACAACTCCGTTAGAGAATCAGTTTCTACCGTAAGTTCAAGTGCTTAGCCGTCTCCGAGGCTCCGGGCCAGGATGTCGGCCGAGTCCCGGGAAAGCCCCGGGATCGCGTTGATCCGATTAAGGATTTCGACAGCTTTTGCGGCACGCGACTTTTCCAGCCGGCGCCACGATCCGAAGGCCGTCAGCAGCCGCGCGGCAACCTGTGGGTTGGACGAATCGAGCAACGCCACCGCGTCGGCCACCCGCGAAAATCCCGCGCCGTCGCGTCGGGCGAACTGGGTCGGGTTGCCGAAGGCGAAGCTTCCGATCAGCGCGCGCACCCGATTCGGGTTGGTCATGGTGAAGGCCGGGTGTCCCTGCAGCGTGGTGATTCGCTCCAGCGTGCCGGGCTCGGGGATCTGGGCCTGGATGGCGAACCACTTGTCGAGGACCAGGGGCTCGTCGGCGTAGCGCGCGGCGAAGCCCGCCAGCGCGGCCTCCCGCCTCTCCCCGGGGATCAGCGCCAGCGTGGCGAGGGCGGCGAGGCGGTCGGTCATGTTGGTGGCATTGTCGAGGCGCTCGCCGGCGCGCGCGGCGCCCAGTTCGGGATCCCCCGCGGCGATCAGGTCCAGCGCCGCGTTGCGCAGCGACCGGCGGCCGGCGGAGGCCGCGTCGGGGCTGTAGGTTGCGCCGGCGGCGGGCGCGAGGGCCGCGTCGAGCCGTTCGAGGCACGGTCGGAGCGCCCGCCCGAGATGCGCCCGCAGCGCGGACCGGGCCTGGTGGATCGCGTCGGGATCGACGTCCCTGGGCAGAGCGTCGGCGGCCTCGCCCTCGCTCGGCAGGGCCAGGACCAGGGCTGCAAAGGCCGGATCCCCCAGGGCCTCGGCGTCGAGGAACCGGCCGAGCGCCTGCGCGAAGGCCTCGGCCCGGTCGGGATCGGGATCGAGGATCAGGCGCAGGGCCACATCCTGCGCCGCCTGCCAGCGGTTGAACGGGTCGCTGTCGTGCGCCAGGAGCCGCATGCGCTGCGCGTCGGTGAGCGCGAGGTCGAGCCGCACCGGGGCCGAGAAATCGCGCAGCAGCGACGGCACCGGTTCCTCGGCAACGGACTCGAACACGATCTCGGCCTCGGCGCGGTCGAGAACGTAGACCCCGTCCCGCACGTCCGGGCAGGTGGCGCCGGCGAGAGGCCCCGCGGCGCCCACGAGGCCGAGCGCCACCGGGATCACCAGCGGCGGCGCGTCCTGCCCGGCCTCGCCCGGCAGCGTCTGGACGAGATGCAGCCGGCAGCGGGCGGCAGCCCGGTCGTACGCCAGGGTGGCGGTCAGCCGCGGCGTGCCGGGCCGCTCGTACCAGCGGGCGAAGGCCGTGAGGTCGCGCCCGGTGACCGTCGCGAAGGCGGCCAGGAAATCCTCGACCGTGGCGGCCCGGCCGTCATTGTCGGCGAAGTAGCGGTCCATGCCGGCGCGGAAGGCCTCGGGACCGATCAGCGTGCGCAGCATCCGGACGATCTCGGCGCCCTTGTCGTAGACGGTGGCCGTGTAGAAGTTGTTGATCTCCGCGTAGGCCCGGGGCCGCACCGGGTGCCGCAGCGGCCCGGCATCCTCGGGGAATTGCCGCGCCCGCAGCGAGCGGACCTCGGCGATCCGGTGCACCGGCCGGGAGCGCATGTCGGCGGAGAATTCCTGGTCGCGGAAGACCGTCAGGCCCTCCTTCAGGCAGAGCTGGAACCAGTCGCGGCAGGTGACGCGGTTGCCCGACCAGTTGTGGAAATACTCGTGCGCGATGATCGCCTCGATGGCGGCGTAATCCCCGTCGGTCGCGGTCTCGGGGCTCGCCAGCACGTATTTGTCGTTGAAGATGTTGAGGCCCTTGTTCTCCATGGCGCCCATGTTGAAGTCGGACACCGCGACGACGTTGAAGACGTCGAGGTCGTAGGGCCGCCCGAACGCCGTCTCGTCCCAGGCCATGGAGCGGATCACGGCGTCGAGGGCGTAGTCGGCGCGGGATTCCTTGCCGGGCTCGACATAGACCGCGCAGGTCACGCCGCGGCCCTCCATCGTGGTGAACCGGGTCTCGACCTTCCCCAGACGGCCGCCCACCAGGGCGAACAGGTAGGCGGGCTTCGGGTGCGGATCGTGCCAGATCGCGAAGTGGCGGCCGGCGCCCGCGGGGCCGGAATCCACGAGGTTGCCGTTGCCGAGCAGCACCGGGGATTCGTCCCGGTCCGCTTCGAGGCGGGTGGTGTAGACCGCCATGACGTCCGGGCGATCGAGGAAGTAGGTGATCCGCCGAAATCCGTCGGCCTCGCACTGGGTGCAGTAGACCCCGCTCGACCGGTAGAGGCCCATCAGCTTGGTGTTGGCGGTCGGGTCGGCCTCGGTGACGATGCGCAGGACGAAGGGCCGTCGCGGCGGGTCGATCAGGCTCAGCCCGGACGGCGACGCCGCGTAGGCGCCGGCCGCCAGCGGCGCGCCGTCGAGGGCGACCGAGACCAGCCGCAGCTCGTCGCCGTCGAGGTTCAGCGGCGCCCCCGCTTCGCCGGCCGGGTTGGGGCGCAGGGCGAGCGTCGCGTCGATGCGCGTCGCGTGCGGGTCGAGGCGGATGTCGAGATCGACGCGGTCGATCAGGTAGTCGCTCGGCCGGTATTCCTCGAGTCGGATCAGCGGCGGCGTCTCTGTGCGCATGCGGCTCTCTCTCCGGGTGCGGATCGGGCCTGTTCTGGTCCCTCGTGGCGCCCGGCGCAACGCGGTTGACGGCGCTCACCCGGTGCGGAGGCCGCGCTTCTGCCGCCACAGGCCGCCGATCAGTCCGAGATTGAGCGCGGCGAGCGCTGCCAGCATGGCCCAGAGGGCATCCGCCCCGAAACGCGTGAGCAGGAACGCACCGAGCGGGGGCGCCAGGGCCTGGGCGACGAGCCCGGGTCGGGCCAGCCGGCCGATCAGCCCGGCGTAGTGCTCCGGACCGAACAGGGCCAGGGGCACGGTCCCCCGGGCGATCGAGTAGATCCCGTTGCCGGCGCCATACAGGACCAGGGCGAGGGCGATGCCCGGCAGATGGGCGGCGAGCAGCAGCAGGCCGAGCCCCACCAGGACGAAGGCGGCCGTCAGCGTCCAGAGCGGGTGATACCGTCCCCTGCCGGCCATTTCGACCAGGCGCGCGCCGACCTGGGACGGCCCGATCAGGCCGCCATACGCGACCGCTGCCGCGACGGCGACGCCGCGGTCCTGCAGCAGCGTGATCAGGTGGACCGAGACCAGCGCCATCGTGGCGCCCCCGAGCACCAGAACGCCCATCATCAACAGGACGGCTCGGTGCTGCCACGGTGCCGGAGCCGCCGCGGCGTGAGCCGGCCCGCCCGCCGCAGGCTCCGCGGGCGGCACCGACGGGATGAAGCGGAGGACGAGGGGAAGCGTCGCCGCGAGGTGCAGGACGGCGTAGGCGAGGCATGTTCCCCGCCATCCGACCTGCGCCACCAGGAAGGCCGACAGCGGCCAGCACACGGTGCTGGCGAAGCCGCCCAGAAGCGTCAGGTGGGTGATCGCGGCGCGGGCATCGGCCCCGTAGAGCCGCCCCAGCGTCGCATAGGCGGGATCGTACAGGCCGCAGCTCATGCCGAGGCCCAGCAGGAGCCAGCCGGCGAAGTAGACCGGCAAGGCCGTCGCGAGCGCAAGCACCCCCAGGCCCGCGGCCAGCAGCAGGGCCGCGAGCGCCAGGACCGGCCGGCCGCCGCGCGTCGGGATCGCGGCCCCGACCCGCGGCGACGCCGCGGCCGCGGTCAGCAGCCCGACAGACAGGCCGGCGACGATCCAGGCGAGCGGCCAGCCGGTGTCGCGGGCGATCGGCTCGGCCAGCACCGCCGGGAGATAATAGGTCGAGCCCCAGGTGAGGATCTGCACCACCCCGAGGGCCGAGATCACCGGCCAGCGGCGCGTCCGGTCGGTCACCGGATCACCGCCCCTGCACATGGTCAGTCCCGCGGCGAGCCGCACCCGGGATCCGTCCCGTGGCCGGCGCGCCCCCGCCGGATCCCGGCCCCCTCGGTTGCCGGATGACGACGATTGGGGGGACGGCGAGGGAGGCGAGCGCTGGCATGGAAGCGCGGACGGTCTCGGACCCGGTTCAGGCCGTGCCGACGCGCCGGCCGTGCGCGTCGACGACTTGCGCTCCGTCCTCCTTGACGAACGCGCCCTGCTGGGCGGGAAGAAGGTCGAGGACGGCTTCCGACGGGCGGCACAGGCGTACGCCCATCGGGCTCACCACCAACGGCCGGTTCAGCAGGATCGGATGGGCCGCGACCGCGTCGAGCAGCGCGTCGTCGGTCAGCGCCGGATCGCTCAGGCCCAGCGCGTCGTAGGGCGTGCCGGCCTGGCGCAGCGCAGCGCGCACCGTCAGTCCGGCCCGCTCGAGAAGCTGCCTGAGCAGCGCCCGCGCCGGCGGGGTCTTCAGGTACTCGACGACATGCGGCTCGATGCCGGCATTGCGGATCATCGCCAGGGTGTTGCGCGACGTGCCGCAATCCGGGTTGTGGTAGATCACCACGTCGAAGGCGCGATCAGGCATGGTCCACCGTGTTGGCCGGGATGCGGGGGTTCGACAGGGCGGCCAGCGCCGGAGCGCAGACCTCGGGGCGGCCCTGACAGCAATCCCGCATCAGGAAGGCGATCAACCCGGACAGGACCGGGTAGGCGACGCTGTAGAGGATCGATCGTCCCTCGCGGCGGGACTGGATCAGGCCGGCCTGCTGCAGCTCCTTCAGGTGAAAGGAGATGGTCGAGGCGGAGACCCCGATCGCGCCGGCGAGGGCGCCGGAGGCCATGCCGTCGGGGCCCGCCGTCACCAGCGCCCGGAGCGCCCGCAGGCGGTGCTCCTGACCCAGCGCCACGAAGGCCGCGAGGGCTTGCGGTTCATCCATTTTCATTTCAACATTCAAACCATCGTACAAACATACGAGAAAGAGTTCCCGTGGACAAGCCCGAGCCGGCCTCGACCCGCCCCCTGTTCGACGATGGCCTACCCCAGCTCAGCGCGCCGCATTTCGTGGTGCCGAGTGCGGCGCAGCTCCAGGTCGCGCAGCCGTTCACGCATGCGCCGCGCTTCCTGATCCTCTACGGGTCCCTGCGGGAGCGCTCGTTCAGCCGGTTCCTCGCCCGGGAGGCGGGCCGCCTGCTCGAAGCCATGGGCGGCGAGGTCCGGATCTACGACGCGCACGGCTTGCCGCTGCCCGACGACACCACCGCCGACCACCCGAAGGTGCAGGAATTGCGCGCGCTCTCGCTCTGGTCCGAGGGTCAGGTCTGGGTCTCGCCGGAGCGGCACGGCAACCTCACCGGCGTGATGAAGAGCCAGATCGACTGGCTGCCGCTCAGCGAGGGCAGCGTCCGCCCCACACAGGGGCGCACCCTGGCGGTGATGCAGGTCTCCGGCGGTTCGCAGAGCTTCAACGCGGTCAATGCCCTGCGCCTGCTCGGCCGCTGGATGCGGATGATCACCATCCCCAACCAGTCCTCGGTGCCCATGGCCTACCGGGAGTTCGACGAGGCCGGCCGCATGAAGCCGGGTCCGCTCTACGAGCGGGTGGTCGACGTGTGCGAGGAACTGATGAAGTTCACGCTGCTGACCCGCGAGCGGGCCGCCTATCTGGTCGACCGGTACAGCGAGCGCAGGGAGCGCATGCCGGAGCGCCTGCGGGCCGTCGACGCCGATATCGCCGCGTCGCGCTGACGGGATCGGGGCCGGCGAGACGCCCGTCGCCGCGGGACCGGCCCGGGATCGTCCGGGTCAGGGCGCGCGGCAGGCCATCGCGGCGGTCGCCTCGATGACGCTGAGGGCGCGGCGTCGGACCTCCAGCGACACGTCCGGATTGTCCCCCACCGCCGACGCCTCGCGCCGGAGCGCCGCGTCGCAGGCGCAGGAGCTGTAGCCGGCCGTATCGTAGCAGGCATCGTGGTGCATGCAGGCCGCGTCCAGGGCATCGATCGGCGGCAGGCCCTCGCCGCGCTGTCCCTTGCCGCAGTAATTGCCGTGGAACAGCGCCGCGCCGGCGATGACCTGGCCGAGGTCGCCCTTCGGCGGCGCCGGAGCTTCGGCGCGTCCGCCGGGGTTGAGGGTGTTGGCCGGGCCGCCCGCCACGGAGCCCGATCCGCGGAGCGCCCGGGGGATGCCGGACTGCACACCGGGTTCGTTCAGGGACTCGCCGGCGCGGCCGTTCGGCTCCGACAGCTCCGGCAGCGGCGGAGGCGGTCCGGGGCGGGGCTCGTCGGCCGGGAGGGTGGTGAAAGCCCCGTCGCCGCCGGCGCTCTGTGCCAGGACGGGCGGCGTCCCGGCCAGAAGCGCCAGTCCGAGCAGGGCGAGGAGCGGTGATCTCACGCGGGGTGTCCCCTGAAATGCCGCCCTCAATGCAAAGCTTGGCGATTTCGTTCCCGCGGGGCGGGTGCAGCGCCGCGGGCGGGCGGCCCGTCGCCCGGACCGCCGCGCCCGTCGGATCGAGACCCGCCGCGGGTCCCGGGTGCGGAACGCCCGGCGGCGAGACGGGCCGCGATGCCCGGTGCCGCGGGCGCGGGAATCGTATGCAACCCTTTTCGATCGCTGGGGCTTTGCCTCCGGGCTGACCGAACGCCCCGGAGCACATCATGCCGATACGGTTTCTCACGTCCGTCGCCCTCGTGGCAGCGTCCACCGCCACCGCGTTCGCGGCCCCGATGAGCGCCGACGACAAGGCTGCGCTCCAGCAGCAATGCACCGGAGACTTCACGACCTTCTGCGGCGACCTTCCCCCCGAGGACGGCCCCGAAACGCAGGCCTGTTTCGAGAAGAACATGTCGAAGCTGTCCCCGGGATGCCAGGCAGCCATCCAGAGCTTCAAGCAGGGCAAGAAGGGCTGATCGTCCGGGACCGGGCGGCGGCGGAGCCCAGGCGGTCCTCCGCCGCCCTCGACGGAAGCGGCCGGTCAGGACGCGACGCGGTCGCTCAGTCCGCGCGCGCGACCGCGACGCGCGGGGGCGGCGGGCGCGTCCGCCGCCTCTGGGTCCGGCAGGATCCGGCCGCCCTTCGCGCTCAGGAACCACAGCCCCACGTCGGCGCGCCCGCGGCGGCGCGGCCTGACGAGGCCGCGCTCCAGCAGCGACCTCACCGTGCGCATCTCCCAGGGCGCCAGGGAGCGCAGCGATCCGTCCCGGGACAACCGGCGCAGCATCGCCTGCTGCCCCGGGGTCAGAGAGCGCCATTCCCGCGCGCGTTCCTGGTCTGTCACAATAGATTGGAACTAATCTAATCTCGCCCTCGGATGCAAGCCGGCGTGGCGCCGGCGCGCACGGGCGCGAAGACGCGCGTCGGAGGACTGCGTTCGGACGCTGATCGCGGCCTCGTGCACCGCAGCCGGCCCGCGCGGCGTATACCGTCTCACCGGAGCGATTCGGCTTCGGATGGCGGCGGCGGTGGGCACATGGCGGAACCGGGCTCGCGCAGGATCGAGATCGGCCTCGTGCTCCAGGGGGGCGGTGCGCTCGGCGCCTACGAATGGGGTGCCGTGACGGCCCTGCTCGACCTCATCGCGAAGGCACGGTCGGACGGGCTCGCGGTCGAGCTGCGCGGGGTCACCGGGGTGTCCGTCGGCGCCATCAACGCCGCCTGCGTGGTCGGATCGACCTCGCTGGCGGACGCGCAGCGGCGCCTGAGCGGCCTGTGGGCCGACCTGACGCTGCACGCGCCGCCGTTCACGCCGCCGACGATGGCGCGGGACCTCGCGTTTTTCGGCCTGCCCGGGTTCTACGTCCCCCGGGCAGACGTCTGGAACCTCCCCGCCTGGACGTCCCTCTACGATACCAGCCCGCTTCTGCGGACCCTGCGGACGCATGTCGACTTCGGCGCGCTCAACGCGAGCGGAACGGCGTTCGTCGTCACGGCGGTCGATCTCGAGTCGGGCGCGCTGACCCGCTTCCGGAACGCGGCCGGCCGCCCTCCGCCCAGCGCGGGCGCAGAGCCCGACGCGTCGGATCCGGCGGTCACGATCGGTCCGGAGCACGTGCTGGCGAGCGGCAGCCTCGCACCGCAATTCCCCTGGACGGAGATCGGGGGGCGCCGATACTGGGACGGTGGTCTCGTGGACAACACGCCGCTCGGCGACGCCATCGACGCCCTGTCGGCCGATCCCGCCACGATCCGTCTGCTGGTCGTGATGAACCTCTATCCCCTGCGGGCGCGCGTGCCGGCCAATATGGGCGCGGTTCTGGACCGGGTGCACGAGCTGAGCTTCGGCAACCGGCTGCGCCAGGACCGGGATGCGGCCAAACAGGTCAACGCGATGCTCGCGACGATCGACGACCTCGCCACCCGCCTCGAAGCCGGCGGCGGGGAGATCCCTGGGGCCCTCAGGGAGCGGATCGCGCAGTTCGCCCGGCTGAAGCTGGTCGAGGTCCTCGAAGTCGATTTCCAGGACCGCGGCCCCTCCGGCGAGACCCGTTTCGACGACGAGAACGGCCTGCGCGATTTCTCGGCCGGCACCGTGGAGCAGCGGCGGGCCTACGGCTACGAACTGGCGACGGCACGCCTCGCGTGCGCCTTCACGCCGACTCGGGAGACCGCGGGCCGTACGGCCTTCCGCTCACGCCTCATGACGACGTGACCCGCGTGTCCGACCGAAGCGTGCCGTCGCCGACCGGCCCGCCGCGGGTCGCGCCCGTTACGCGCGAGGCCGGATCGGGATCGGACCGCGGGTCGGCGCTTGACGCTGAACGGCAGGGCGTGCCCTCCTGGCGTCAACGAATACCAATCTTGGAGGACCGTCCGCCATGGCGTTGATCCGGTGCGGCCTGCTCTCGGCCGCGATCAGCCTCACCGCCCTGGCGTGGCCGGCGTCCGCCCAACCGATCCACGTGAAGGTCGGCGTCCTCAACGACATGTCCGGCGTCTACGCCGATACCGGCGGCAAGGGTTCGGTCGTGGCCGCTCAGATGGCGGTCGAGGATTTCGCCAAGACGAACCGGGACGTGCAGGTGGAGGTCGTCGCGGCCGACCATCAGAACAAGCCCGACATCGGCGCGGCGATCGCCCGGCAATGGTACGACCGCGACGGCGTCGACGCGATCCTCGACGTGCCGACCTCCTCGGTGGCGCTGGCGGTGAGCCAGGTCACGCGCGAGAAGAACAAGATCTTCATCGACTCCGGGGCCGGGACCACGGAGCTGACCGGCAAGCAATGCTCGCCGAACACGATCCAGTGGACCTACGACACCTACGCGCTGGCGCACGGCACGGCCGGCGCCATGCTCAAGCGCGGCGGCGACGCATGGTATTTCCTCACCGCCGACTACGCGTTCGGCCTGTCGCTGCAGAGCGAGGCGACCGCGGTGGTGGAGAAGGGCGGCGGGCGGGTCCTGGGCGCGGCCCGCGTCCCGTTCCCCGCAACCGACTTCTCCTCGTTCCTGCTGCAGGCCCAGGCCTCGGGCGCGAAGGTGGTGGGCTTGGCCAATGCGGGCGGCGACACGATCAACGCGGTCAAGCAGGCGCACGAGTTCGGGCTCACCGAGAGCGGCCAGAAGCTCGCCGCCCTGCTGATCTACGCGGTGGACGTCCACGCGATCGGCCTTCAGACCGCACAGGGGCTGGTTCTCACGGAATCGTTCTACTGGGACCTCAATCCCGAGACGCGGGCGTTCTCCGAACGCTTCTACAAGCGCAACGGCGACAGCATGCCGACGATGAACCATGCGGGCGTGTATGCCGGCCTCCTGCACTATCTGAAGGCGGTGGCGGCGACGAAGTCGACCGATCCGACGGCCACGATGGCCTGGATGAAGGCCAACCCGACCGACGACCCGCTGTTCGGCAAGGGCCTCGTCCGAGCCGACGGACGGAAGGTGCACCCGATGTTTCTGTTCGAGGTGAAGGCGCCGTCCGAGTCGAAGGGCGCGTGGGACCTCTACAAGCTCCTTGACACCATCCCGGCCGATCAGGCCTTCCGCCCCCTCGGCGAGGGGGGATGCCCGCTCGTCGGCAAACCATAGAGACGGATCGATCGCCATGCTGCGCGCTCTCGACGGACAGGTCGCCTGGGTGACGGGGGCCGGGTCCGGCATCGGACAGGCGGCCGCGGTGGCGCTGGCGCGGGCCGGGATGCGGCTGGCGCTCACGGGACGGGGACGGGACGCCCTCGAACGGACGGCCGACCTGATCCGCGGCGCGGGCGGGGACGCGCTGGTCGCCCCGGCCGACATGAGCGTCGCCGACGACGTGCAGCGGGCCTGGGAGGCGGTCGAGGCCGCCTACAAGCGCTGCGACCTGCTGGTGAACTCGGCCGGTCTCAACGTGCCCGAGCGCGGCTGGAGCGCGGTCACGCCGGCGGGCATCGACGCCGTGGTCGGGGTGAACCTCAACGGCCCCTTCTACGCGTCGCGGGCCGTCCTGCCGGCGATGCGCGCGCAGGGTGGCGGCCTGATCATCCAGGTCTCGTCCTGGGCGGGCCGCTACGTCTCCAAGCTGACGGGACCCGCCTATTCGGCGGCCAAGCACGGGCTGGTGGCGCTCTCGGAAAGTCTGAACCAGGAGGAATGCGGATACGGGATCCGATCGTGCTGCATCTGCCCCGGAGAGGTCGCGACGCCGCTCCTCGACAAGCGACCGGTTCCGGTGACGCCGGAGGACAAGGGGCGGATGCTGCAATCGGAGGATCTCGCCGAGACGATCCTGTTCGTCGCCCGCCTGCCGGCGTCCGTGTGCATCAACGAGATCCTCATCAGCCCCACTTGGAACCGCGGCTATCTCGAGGGCGTGAAGCTCTGACGGGTCGCGGGAAGCGCGGGGCCTATCGGGCGTTCGGGTCCCGCCGATCGGCAGCCGCAAAAGCGCGTTCGGCCTACTCGCCGAACCGTCCGGCACTAGCATCGGGACTCGATCAGCACCAGAAAGCGATGACGGCGGCGAGGGCGACGGCTGAGGCATATAGTTGCGGGCGAGCTTGTCGTATCGGGTGGCGACGCGGCAAAAGTCTTTGCGGCGGTTGGTTGTCGCCTCGATGCGCGAGCGTTCACGAAAGCGCCGCTTGTCGTGGCGGATGCGTCGCTTGCGACCGCGCTTGCCCGAGATGAACGGCTCGGTCACCGCCCACTGCTCATCCGAGAGCCAGGACAGGTCCGCCATCGCCATCTCCGGGCTGCAAACGGCCGCCGGGAATCACAAACTGGCAAACATCGCAACAGCTTGGTTCGGTTCACACCCTAGCAGGCCATCGCCCATGGTCGTCACGATCCGGCCTTGAGCTGCCTTGATCGCAGGGTCGATCACGTCTCGTCGAAGGGCCTTGAGGGCCGGACTGTTCCCGTTTCATCAGCGCCCATCATCCGGCTGCAACCACGACGTCAGCCACCATGATGGCCGTTAGCCGCCTCACCATTGCGTTGTGGTCCTACGCTTCCATCCATGAATTTACGCCTAAAAGCGGCGTGATCTTGAAGCAACGATAGCGCGAATCGGCACTCACTATGCAATGCCATCCGAAACTTGAAATATCAGAGACAATGAGTGTCGAATAAGGACAATGCTAATACAGCATTCGAATATAACGGATCTCTCGCCGAGGGCACCACTCCGCGGTCGATATTTTAATAATTAAAAATAGGAATGAGAGAGGCAGGGCGGTCAGCAACCTACCGCCCTGCCGGAGAAGTCTAACGTCCCGAGGCGGGGCCAGAGGTATCCTTCTTGAACCCAGCCGCGTTCGGAGGGCCCTTCATCTTTCCGTCCTGGCTTGCCGTGTTGTCTGGTGTTTGAGAACCGGCGGTGCCTGTGGTTTCGGCCTTCCCGAACCCCGCAGCATTTGGGGATCCCTGCATACGGGGTGTGTTTCCAGATGGGCCGGCGGCCTCAGAGGTTTCGGCGGCCCATGTGGCGGTTCCCATCGACAGCAAGCCTGCTGCCGCAATCAAAGCGGTTTTCGGCATGAGGACTTTCTCCGGCGTTCCTCGATCACTTCTCGCGAGTGACGATGGTGACCAACGCCCTCAGCCGACGCCTGTTCACTGCTGCCATTCACCCCGTCGGATCACAGCCGCCATTCTCAGGAGGCGGGCTTGCTGTGATCCTGCTTGACGCCCTGCATTCATTCACAAAAACTATCTGACAGTAATCGCGTTTTTTATCGCGAAATAGACCGCACGTCTCAGGATCCGGTGTTCAAGGAGTTCATCCGGCGCGGTGTAGGGGCGAAACTTGATGATCTTCTTGCGGATCATAGCCGTACCTACGGCATCTGGCTGGCCAACCGTGGCTGTGTTCAGGCGGACGCTTGCGGTGGGTGCCGCGGATGGATCATTGACGCCTCCCGAACTGGTGTCCGCTCTCAAACTGGGATTTGAAGCGCTGTCAGCTGTTTTCCCAGGCACGACCGGACCGGCAGGCGTATTGGCGTTCAGAGATTGATTGGTCGCAGCGGCTATTGACGGCAGTTGAACTGCGCGCCGTGGCTCCTCAGAACGCGTACCGCAGGATCGCCGCCAAGGCGCACCCCGCGGGCAGCTCCGCGCGCCTCGCGCACAGGACCCGGGCGTCCGTGCAGAGGGCACGCCGGGCCACTTCATCGAGAACAGAATACGTTTCGGCGTCGTCGGACACGGAGTACGTCACGCTGCCGTCAACATCGCTGACCAGGCCGGGGATCACGCGATCGAGGTCGACGACGAGCCGGTCGACGGCGGCCGCCGTGGCCGCATGGGCCGTCCGGGAGACATCGCTGGTGGCCCGATAGGGCTTCAGCGCATCATAGAGCGCGAGGACGCCTGTCACCTCGTTTCGGTACAGCCGGTCGAGTATGGGCAGCGCGGCGTCGCCGAGCTGCGCGTCGCTGCGGTGGTCCGGGGCGCCTTCGATGGCCTCCGCGATGAGATGCGGATAGGTGTTCACCGCGCGGTAGATGCTGAGCATGGGCTCGGCCGCGGCCAGCACCATCGGCGTCGAGCGACCGGCGAGGGCTTCGCGGACCGCGTCGTGCACCGTTCGCGCATATTCCGCTTCCAAGATCTTCTGGCCCTCGCGATTCTGAAGACGGCGGCGCGGGGCCTTCACGTGGATCGAAGGCCGGTCGAGGGTCTCCGCGGGATCGTCAGAGAGGTGGGCAACGGGGACTCGCGCGGGCGGCATGTTGACGACCACGTGGAGAAGTCGGGCTCCCCCTGCCGAGATTGCGAGAACGAAGATTTCCAGGGGCGACGTGATCGTGCGGATCAGCGGGGCGAGGTGGAACCGGTCGGCGACCTCGGCGAGGGGGAGCGGCCGGATCGGCAGGCGGTAGGTCTGCAAGGAATTCGTCTCCGACCGAGCGAGCACTCCGAGGCCATGCGCCTGCGATTTCCAGAACTCTTCGACCTGTTCGAGCGGATCCGCGCTGTTGAGCCGGTGCTTGTTGTCGTCCAGGCTCTCCTGAATACGGCCCGACAGGGCTCCGAACTGTCGTTCGAAGGAGTCGATCACGCGTTCCGAGACGGCACCATCGCGCATCTGCGCGATGGCGTCCTTGGCGAGATCCTTGAAGGCGATGCGGTTGGCGTCGGGGTGCAGGGGCGAAGTCGGCAGATAGAGCGACACGAATACGCCGCCCCGCGCCGTCGCGAGCGCCTTGAACTCCTGCAATCCGGGGATGTCCGCGCGCATCATCGCATTAACCGTGGCGGGTCGAGCCCGTGCGGGTCAGGGCTCACCCACCTGAGCGGGCTTTTGTCGGTTGCGCCCTGACGGGCGTCAGTCACCGCGCGACGGGCCGGGATCACCCGGGCGGACGGTCAGGTCATGTGCGGGATAAGGGCATAACAGCGATACTGCTCAGCTTTTTTCGTCGAACCCAATCATCCACCTTTGCGCAGAGCCGTTCTACATCAAAGACTTACACGGTCAGCCCCCCAGAACCATCGCCAATCCGCCCACCTAACCGTCGAATGCGGGAGCCTGAGAAGATGCCGGAGCCTCAACAAGGGCATCGGGCCGATAGGAGTTCACAAGCGGCCTACACGCCAGGCCGTTCGGCGCTAGCTAACGCGGCGATCAATCGGCTGTTGCAGGCGGACGCCCTGCAACCGAATCCGTCTCTGTTTCTTGCCAGGGCTCGCAAAACCCTGATGATGTCAATGGGATAGCGCCATCATGGAATTTCTCCACACCATGGTCCGCGTGGCCGACCTCGACCGCGCGCTCGCCTTCTACGTCGATACGTTCGGCCTCATCGAGGTCCGCCGCGTCGAGAATGAGAAGGGCCGCTTCACCCTCGTCTTCCTGGCCGCCCCCGGGGATGCGGAGCGCGCCCGGGAGACGCGTTCGCCGCTGATCGAACTCACCTACAACTGGGATCCGGAAACCTACTCGGGCGGTCGCAACTTCGGGCATCTCGCCTATCAGGTCGACGACATCTACGCCTTCTGCACGCGCCTTCAGGAGAAGGGCGTGACCATCAACCGTCCGCCGCGCGACGGCTACATGGCGTTCGTGAAGTCCCCGGACGGGATCTCCATCGAGATCCTGCAGAAGGGCGGCGCGAAGGAGCCGCAGGAGCCCTGGACCTCCATGGAGAACACCGGCACCTGGTGACCGGCCGGGGATCGGGCGCTTGACCCGGACGGCGGCGCGGGCGCATCTGCCCGCGGATCAGCCGGCCGGGCGGCCGCTCCGGTCGCTTCGGCGCCCGGGGAGGAAAGTCCGGGCTCCATGGAGAGACGGTGCCGGATAACCTCCGGCGGGGGCGACCCCAGGGACAGTGCCACAGAGAGCAGACCGCCCCGGATGCGTCCGGGGTCAGGGTGAAAGGGTGCGGTAAGAGCGCACCGCGGACGCGGCAACGCGGACGGCACGGCAAACCCCACCGGGAGCAAGACCGAATAGGGGCGGCGCGCCCTTCGCGAGAAGGGCAGGCCCGCTCTCCAGGCCAGTCGCCCGGGTTGGTTGCTCGAGGCGGTCGGCAACGACCGTCCCAGAGGAATGGCCGCCACGTCGGCGCGCTCGCGCGCCGGCCCTACAGAACCCGGCTTACAGGCCGGCTGATCCACCACCTCCGAAAACGCGCGTGCCGGCAGCGCCTTATGCCCGGTGCCGGTCGCGCCCGAGGGCCCGGGCGCGCCGGATTTCGCGCGCCGTAAAAACCTCCGGTTAACCTTGGCGGGTTCAGATCGGTCCGCACCGCAGCGCCCGGCGCGTGCGTTGACGATCCTCCGAGGCCCATGATACCCGGCATCCTCCCGTCAACGGCGTGTATCGGATCGCCGGGCGCAACCTGCGTCAGCGCAGGTCCCGTCCGTGCGCGGCGTTCGGCGCGCTGCGCATCCGGTGCCGTTCCCGTCACGCGCGCCGCGCTCGCGCGGCCCGGCCCAGGGCATCATGAGACGCACCAGCCGCATCCGCGACCGGGCTTCCGGCGCGCGCCGACAATCCGCCACCGATCCCGCCTACGCGGCGAGGCGCCGATGATCCGGCGCAGCGCATCGTCCGAGGTCCCCACGCCCGCACGGGGCGCCTGCGCCGAGGCCGGGGCGTCGGCCCAGCCGCACGTGCCCGTCCTGCTGGACGAGGTGCTCAACACGCTCGCGACCGAAGGCGGCCTCGCGGTCGACGGGACGTTCGGGGCGGGCGGCTACACGCGGGCGCTGCTGACGCGGGACCCGGCCCTACAGGTGGTGGCGATCGACCGCGATCCCGGCGCCATCGCGGCGGGGCGGCCACTGGTCGCGGAATTCCAGGGGCGCCTGCGCCTCCTGCCGGGGCGCTTCGGCGCGCTCGATACCCTTCTGGCCGAGGCCGACGCGCCGCAGGTGGACCGGGTGGTCCTGGATATCGGCGTCTCGTCGATGCAGCTCGACGTTCCGGAGCGGGGCTTCTCGTTCCGCAACGACGGTCCCCTCGACATGCGCATGGGTGCGGACGGGCCCAGCGCGGCGGATCTGGTGAACGAGGCGGACGAGGCCGCGCTCGCCGACATCCTCTACCATTACGGCGAGGAGCGGCGCTCGCGCGCCGTGGCGCGGGCGATCCACGAAGCCCGCCGCCGGGGCCGGATCGAGACCACCGCGCAGCTCGCCGAGCTCGTCGCCGGGGTCGTGCGCGTCGAGCCCGGGAGCCACATCCATCCGGCGACGCGGACGTTCCAGGGATTGCGGATCGCGGTCAACGACGAGCTGGGCGAGCTGGTCCGGGCACTTCACGCGGCCGAGCGCGTGCTCAGGCCCGGCGGACGGCTCGCGGTGGTGACGTTCCACTCCCTCGAGGACCGGATCGTCAAGCAATTCTTCGCCGCCCGCAGCGGACGCGCCGCGCAGAGCTCGCGGCACCTGCCGGGCGCGCCGGCGCGGACCGTCAGCAGCTTCGATCTCCTGACCAAGGGCCCGCTCCTGCCCGGCGAGGCCGAGATCGCACGCAACCCGCGCGCCCGCTCGGCCAAGCTCCGGGCCGCGCAGCGCACCGAGTCCGACGTGCCGGAGCCGCTTACGGCGCTGACCGCCCTGGCGAGCCTGCCGGACGCCGCCCGCGGAGGCCATCGCCGATGATCCGTCTCCTGAACCTGCTGGCAGTGGTCGGGCTCGTCGCCTCGGCGATCTACGCATACTCGATCAAGTACGACACGCTCTACCAGGGCGCGCAGGTCTCCAAGCTGCAGACGGCTTTGCACACGGAGCGGCAGGCGATCGCCGTGCTCCGCGCCGAATGGCAGCTCCTCACCCGCCCGGACCGCCTCCAGGCGGCCGTCGACAAACACCTCGCCCTGGAGCCGATCGGCACCGGCCACCTGGCCCGCCTCTCGGACCTGCCGGCGCGGCCCGAGCGCGGCGACGAGATCGGCCGCCTGCTCGCCGCGACCGCGACGCCCAAGGACAAGGGGACGATCGAGCCGCGCACCACCGGCTCCGTCACCCGCACCGTCACCACGACCCGCACCCCGACGAGCGCTTCGAGGTAGTCTCCCGTGTCCGAAGACGCCGACCACATCCGAGACGCGGCAGCCGACGCGCAGGCGGCTGAAACCGACGTGTCCGAACACGAGGCCGCGATCCTCGAAGCGGCCGCGCGCGCCCACATCGCCGGCGCGCCGCGCATCGTGGCCGATGAGGAGCCGGCGCCGCTTCCCCGCGCCGATCGCGCCAAGGCGTTCCTGCGCAGCATGTTCCGCCTCGCCATCGAGCGCTCGCACATGCGCGTCGCCCTGGTCGGGCTGGTCTTCGTCGCGGTGTTCGGGACGATCTCGGCCAAGCTCCTGATGATGGCGATCTTCGGCGATCCGCCCAGCCAGGAGCACCGGGTCGCGGCGGCCTCCTCCACGGCGTTCCGGCCCGACATCGTCGACCGCAACGGCGAGATCCTGGCCACCGACATCCGCACGGTCTCGGTCTTCGCCGAGCCCGGCAACATCTACGACAAGGACGAGGCGGTCGAGCTGCTCACCGCCGTCCTGCCGGAACTCAACGCCTCGGAGCTGCGCGCCAAGCTGTCCTCGCGCAAGGGCCGGAGCGGTGCGGGCTTCGTCTGGGTGAAGCGCGAGCTGACCCCGAAGCAGCAGGCCGAGGTCCATCGCCTCGGCATCCCCGGCATCGGCTTCCTGCCCGACCACAAGCGGGTCTACCCGAACGGCACCGCCGCCGCCCACATCCTGGGTGCCACCAACCTCGACGGCGTCGGCATCGCCGGGATCGAGAAGTACATCGATTCCACCGGCCTTCAGGCGCTCAACAGCTTCGGCCTCGTGAGCAAGCAGGCCGACCTCAAGCCGGTGCAGCTGTCCATCGACCTGCGCGCCCAGTTCGCGGTGCGCGACGAGCTGGCCTGGGGCATCGACCACTTCAAGGCCAAGGCCGGCGCCTCGATGATCCTCGACGTGAAGACCGGCGAGGTCATCGCCCTGGTCTCGATGCCGGACTTCGACCCGAACGACCCGAAGGACGCGCTCTCGCCCGACCGGATCAACCGGATGAATGTCGGCGTCTACGAGATGGGCTCGACCTTCAAGGCGATGACCCTCGCCATGGCGCTGGATTCCGGCAAGTACAACGTCAACTCGACCTTCGACACCCGGGGCGGCGTGCTGAACTGGGGCCGCCAGAAGATCCACGAGTATCACGGCACCAACCGGGTCATCACCATGCCGGAGGTGTTCACGCATTCCTCGAACATCGGCTCGGCCAAGATGGCGCTCGGAGTCGGCGTGCCCGGCCACAAGGCGTTCCTGAAGCGGATGGGCCTGCTCGACCGCCTGCGCACCGAACTGCCCGAGAGCGCGGCCCCGATCGTCCCGTCGCGCTGGACGGAGATCAACACGATCACCATCGCGTTCGGCCACGGCATCGCGGTGGCGCCGATCCAGGCCGCGTCCGCGGTGGCGGCGATCGCCAACGGCGGCGACCTGATCACGCCGACCTTCCTGAAGGCGAACCCCGACGACAAGGCGCGGTCCACGCACGTCCTGTCGGCCCAGACCTCCGAGGCGATGCGCTACATCATGCGCCTCAACGCGTCCGAGGGCTCGGCCAAGAAGGCCGCGATCCCGTATTACTTCGTGGGCGGAAAGACCGGCACGGCCGAGAAGGTGATCGGCGGCCGGTACATCCACAACCGCCTGTTCACGACCTTCATGGCGGCGGCGCCGATGAACGACCCGAAATACCTGTTCGTCACGATCATGGACGAGCCGCAGGGCCTGCCGGAATCCGGCGGCTACGCCACCGCGGCCTGGAATGCCGGCGTGGTCACCGGCAAGGTGATCGAGCGCGTCGCGCCGATCCTCGGGCTGCCGCCGCAATTCGAGCCGCCGGAGAGGCCGTTCCCCCAGATGGTCAAGCTCAACGCCTACCACGTCAACCAGCTCGGCGGCCCGTGAGGGCGGATCGATGAGCGCCCGGCTCGCCGATCTCTTCCCCGAAGCCGCCGGCCCGGCCGCGGACCGGCTGGTCTCGGACCTCACGGCCGACAGCCGCCAGGTCGCCACCGGCACCGTGTTCGTCGCCGTGCCGGGCACGAAGGCCGACGGGCGCCGGTTCGCCGCGCAGGCGGCGCAGCGGGGCGCCGTGGCGGTGGCCGGGGAGGGGACGCGGCCGGCCGACCTGCCGGACGCGGTGGCCTGGATCGCGGTCGCGGATGCGCGCCGGGCCCTGGCACTCGCCGCCGCGCGCCTCGCCGGCCGCCAGCCCGAGACCGTGGTGGCGGTCACCGGCACCGCCGGCAAGAGTTCGGTGGCCGACTTCGTGCGCCAGATCCTGGCGCGTCTCGGCCGGGACGCCGCGAGCCTCGGCACCGTCGGCATCGTCAGCAACCGCGGCGCGCAGTACGGCTCTCTGACCACCCCCGATCCGGTGACGCTGCACGAGACCCTGGCGCGGCTCGCCGCCGAGGGCGTCACGGAGCTCGCCATGGAGGCGTCCTCCCACGGGATCGAGCAGCGCCGCCTCGACGGCGTGCGGATCTCCGCGGCGGGCTTCACCAACCTCGGCCGCGACCACCTCGACTATCACGCGAGCATCGAGGAGTATCTCGCGGCCAAGCTTAGGCTTTTCACCGATCTGCTGCCGCCCGGCTGCCCGGCGGTCGTCAACGCCGACGGCGCCTATGCGGACCGGGTGATCGCCGCGGCCGAAGGGGCCGGGCGGCCGGTCCGCACCGTGGGACGCGCCGGCCGGGATCTGCGGGTCGACTCCGTCCGGACGGAGGGTTTCGCGCAGGCCGTGCGGCTCGTCTTCGAGGACCGCACCCGGGAGCTGCGGCTGCCGCTCGTGGGCGAGTTCCAGGTCGAGAATGCCCTCGTCGCCGCGGGCCTCGCCCTCGCGACCCCTCCCGGTGCCGCGGATCCCGACGGCGTCTTCGCCGCCCTCGACCATCTCACCGGCGTGCCCGGCCGCATGGAGCGGATCGGCGAGGTGCGGGGCGGCCTCTGCCTCGTCGACTACGCCCACAAGCCCGAGGCGCTGGAGAGCGTGCTGACCGCGCTGCGGCCGTTCGCGACGGGCCGGCTGACCGTCGTCTTCGGCTGCGGCGGCGACCGCGACCGCGGCAAGCGGCCGCTGATGGGGGCGATCGCGCAGCGGCTGGCCGACGCCGTCGTCGTCACGGACGACAACCCCCGGACCGAGGAGCCCGCCGCCATCCGCCAGGCGATCCTGGACGCGGCCCCGGATGCGGAGGAGATCGGCGACCGCGCCGAGGCGATCCGCGCGGCCGTGCGGCGCCTCGGACCCGGCGACGTGCTGGTCGTCGCCGGCAAGGGTCATGAAACCGGCCAGATCGTGGGGGATCGCACGCTGCCGTTCTCGGACCACGCGGTCCTGCGCGCCGCGATCACCGAGACAGCGGTCTGACGGAGACAGGGGCCAACCATGACCGCACTCTGGACCCGCGGGGAGATCGAGGCCGCCACGGGCGGGCGCCTGATCGGCGCGGAGCGCCCGATCGGCGGCGCCTCGATCGACACCCGCACGCTTCAACCGGGCGACCTGTTCTTCGCGATCCGCGGCGAGGCCCGCGACGGCCATGACTTCGTCGCCGACGCTCTCGGCCGCGGGGCCGGGGCCGCGGTGGTGGCGGAGGACCGCGCCGCAGGTCTGGCGGAGCACGGCCCCGTCCTGGCCGCGCCGGCATCGGGTCCCGACCCCGTGCTGACGGCGATGGTCCGCCTCGGCGCGGCCGCCCGCGCCCGGACGAGCGCCCAGGTCGTGGCGGTGACCGGCTCGGTCGGCAAGACGGGAACCAAGGAGGCCCTGCGCCACGTCCTGTCCGGACAGGGCGAGGCCCACGCCTCGGCCGCCTCCTACAACAACCAGTGGGGCGTGCCGCTGACCCTGGCGCGGATGCCCGGATCCACCCGCTACGGCGTGTTCGAGATCGGCATGAACCACGCGGCCGAGATCGTACCGCTCGCCGCCCAGGTCCGGCCCGACGTCGCGCTGATCACCACGGTCGAGCCGGTCCACATCGAGCATTTCGCCTCGCTCGCCGCCATCGCGGACGCCAAGGGCGAGATCTTCTCCGGGATCCGGGCCGGCGGCGTGGCGATCATCAACCGCGACGCCCAGCATTTCGACCGTCTGGTCGCCCACGCGCAGGCGTCCCGGGCGGGTCGGGTGGTCAGCTTCGGCGAGCATCCGCAGGCGGACGTGCGCGCCCAGAGGATCGTGCTGCGCCCCGACCTGTCGGTGGTCGACGCCCTCGTGATGGGTCAGCCCGTGACCTACAAGCTCGGCACGGCGGGCCGGCATGCCGCCCTGAACTCCCTGGGCGTCCTGGCGGTGATCCACGCGCTCGGCGCCGACCTCGCCCAGGCCGCCCTCTCGCTCGGCGGCCTGACGCCGCCGGTCGGGCGCGGCGAGCGCACCGCCCTGGAGATCGGCGGCGGCATCGCCTACCTGATCGACGAGAGCTACAACGCCAACCCCGCCTCGGTGCGCGCGGCCCTGGCGACGCTCGCCGGCATCGAGACCGGTCCGCGGGGGCGGCGCATCGCGGTTTTGGGCGACATGCTCGAACTCGGCGCCGCCGCGGCCGAGATGCATCGCGGCCTCGCCGAGGCCATCGAGGCCGCGCGGATCGACCTGGTCTTCGCGGCCGGCCCCCTGACGCGCCACCTGTTCGAGGCCCTGCCGGTGAGCCGCCGCGGCGGCGTGGCCGACACTGCCGCCGACCTGATCGAGCCGCTCGCCCGGACCCTGCGATCCGGCGACGCCGTGATGGTCAAGGGCTCGAACGGCAGCCGCATGGGCCGGATTGTCGAGGCGCTGAAAGCCCGCTACGCGATCGACCCGACGCGGCGCGCCCTCGCGACCGCCCCCTGACCGCCCCGTGACCGGCACGCCCGCGCGTTCTCCGACGGTCGATGCCGGCCCTGAAACCTGTGCCTGAACAGAGGGGCCGAACGCCCGGATGCTGTATCTTCTCTCGGAACTGAGCGGCACCTTCACGCCGCTCAACGTGTTCCGCTACATCACCTTCCGCACCGGCGGCGCGCTGTTCACGGCGGGCCTGTTCGTGTTCTGGTTCGGTCCCTGGATCATCTCGCTGCTGCGGCTGCGGCAGGGCAAGGGCCAGCCGATCCGCGAGGACGGGCCGCAGACCCACCTGCTGACCAAGCGCGGCACGCCCACCATGGGCGGCCTGATGATCCTGGCGGGCGCCGTGGTGGCGATCCTGCTGTGGGCCAACCCGCGCAACCACTACGTCTGGGTGACGCTGACCGTCACCCTCGGCTTCGGGGCGATCGGCTTCTACGACGACTACCTCAAGGTCACCAAGCAGTCGCACAAGGGCTTCTCGGGCAAGTTCCGCCTCACCCTGGAGGCGGTGATCGCGATGGCGGCCTGCGTGACCATCGCGGTCTATTCGCCGACCACGCTCCAGAACCAGCTCGCCTTCCCGGTGTTCAAGGACGCGCTGCTGAACCTCGGCTGGTTCTATCCCCTGTTCGGGGCCTTCGTGATCGTCGGCGCGGGCAACGCGGTGAACATGACCGACGGGCTCGACGGGCTGGCCATCGTCCCGGTGATGATCGCCTGCGGAACCTTCGGGTTCATCGCCTATCTGGTCGGCAACTCCTTCACCGCGAGCTATCTGCAGGTGAACTACGTCCGCGACACCGGCGAGCTCGCGGTCGTCTGCGGCGCGGTGATCGGGGCCGGGCTCGGCTTCCTCTGGTTCAACGCGCCGCCGGCCCAGATCTTCATGGGCGATACCGGTTCGCTGGCGCTCGGCGGCCTGCTCGGCTCGATCGCGGTGGCGACGAAGCACGAGATCGTCCTGGCGATCGTCGGCGGCCTGTTCGTCCTGGAGATGATGTCGGTGATCATCCAGGTCGCCTCGTTCAAGCTCACCGGCAAGCGCGTCTTCCGCATGGCGCCGATCCACCACCATTTCGAGCAGAAGGGCTGGAAGGAACCGCAGGTGGTCATCCGCTTCTGGATCATCGCGGTGATCCTGGCGCTCGCGGGGCTCGCGACACTGAAACTCCGCTGAAAATCTGTGCTACGTGTCCGCGTACGAAGGCCGATCCCACCCAGGCCCTCATCCTGAGGTGCCGGAGCGTAGCGGAGGCCTCGAAGGAGCCCTCCAGGGATCGCGCGGCCGGCTGGAGGGCTCCTTCGAGGCCCGCATCGCGGTCACCTCAGGATGAGGGTGTGGATGGGAGGAGCGACCGTTCCTTTCGCATCCAGAGCTCTGCATGACACCCGTCACCGTCTTCAAGGACAAGTCCGTCGCGCTGTTCGGTCTCGGCGGCTCCGGCCTCGCCACGGCGCTGGCGCTGCGGGCCGGCGGGGCCGGCGTTCGCGCCTGGGACGACAACGCCGACAGCCGCGCCCGGGCGCAGGAAGCGGGAATCGAGACGCAGGACCTGCGCGCTGCCGACTGGTCCGGGTTCGCCGCCCTCGTCCTCAGTCCGGGCGTGCCCCTGACCCATCCCGAGCCGCACTGGAGCGTCCGGCTCGCCCGGGACGCGGGCGTCGCCATCATCGGCGACATCGAGCTGTTCTGCCGGGAGCGCCGGGCGCTGGCACCGGAGGCGCCGTTCGTGGCCATCACCGGCACCAACGGCAAGTCGACCACCACGGCGCTGATCGCCCACGTCCTCGCCCAGGCGGGCCGCGACGTCGAGATGGGCGGCAATATCGGAACCGCGATCCTGTCCCTGCAGCCGCCCTCCGCCGAGCGCGTCCACGTGATCGAGATGTCGTCGTTCCAGATCGACCTGACGCCCGGCCTCGATCCGAGCGTCGGCGTGCTGATGAACATCACGCCGGACCATCTCGACCGTCACGGCACCATGGAGCAGTACGCGTCCATCAAGGAGCGCCTGATCAGCGGAGCGGCCCTCGCGGTGGTCGGCGTCGACGATGCGCCGAGCCGGGCCATCGCCGACCGGCGCGGCACCGACCTCGTGCGCGTGCACGTGCCCCACGGCGACGTGCTCTGCACCGAAGCGCTGACGGTGCGCGACGGGATCGTCCGCGACACGGACGGGTCGGCGCTCGCCGACGTCAACGGCATCGGTTCGCTGCGGGGCGCCCACAACTGGCAGAACGCGGCCGTTGCCGTGGCGGTGGCCCGGGCGCTGGGGCTCTCGAGCGAGCAGATCCAGGCCGGACTGACCGCGTTCCCCGGCCTGCCGCACCGGATGGAGGAGGTCGGGCGGCGCGGCAACGTGCTGTTCGTCAACGATTCCAAGGCGACGAACGCGGATTCCACCGAGAAGGCGCTCACCGCCTTCCGGGACATCCACTGGATCCTCGGCGGCAAGGCCAAGGACGGCGGCATCTTCCCGCTGGTGCCGTATTTCGAGCGGGTCGCCCACGCCTACCTGATCGGCGCCGCCTCGGACGCCTTCGCGGCGACGCTCGAAGGCGCCGTGCCCTACACGCGCTGCGAGACGCTGGAGGTCGCGGTCCCGCAGGCCGCCGCGAACGCCGCCGCCTCGGGAGCCCCCGAGCCGGTGGTGCTGCTCTCGCCGGCCTGCGCCTCCTACGACCAGTTCCGGAACTTCGAGATCCGCGGGGACCGCTTCCGCGACCTGGTCCGGGCGCTCCCCTGAGGCTCCGCGGGACTCAGCGCGCCAGCACCTTGGCGGCGTCCCGCGTGGTCTCCACCGCCTGGGACACGTCGGCCACCGACTGGACGATCGCCCCGATGTTGCCGGTGATCGCCGAGACCGCCCCGGCGGCGCTCTGCATGTTCTCGGCGAGGTCGCGGGTCACCGCGCTCTGTTCCTCGATGGCGGCCGCGGTGGCCACGACGGTCTCGCGCATCACCGAGACCGAGGCGCCGATGGAGCCGAGCGCGCCGACCACCTCCTGCGAGACGCGCTGCACGCTGGCGATCTCCGCGTTGATCTGTCCGGTGGCGCGGGCCGCCTGATCGGCCAGCGCCTTCACCTCGGAGGCGACGACCGCGAAGCCGCGACCGGCCTCTCCGGCGCGGGCCGCCTCGATCGTGGCGTTCAGCGCCAGCAGGTTGATCTGGCCGGCGATGTTCTGGATCAGGCCGACGATGCCGGTCATCGCGGTGGCGGTGTCGGCGAGCCGCTTGGTGTGGCCGTCGGCGTCCTGCACGCAGGCATACGCGGTATCGGTGGCGCCCTGGGAGCGCACGATGCTCTGCGACATCTCGGTCACGGACGCGGCGAGTTCCTCGGCCGCCGCCGCCACGGTCTGGACGTTGCCGCAGGTTGAATCCGCCGCCGACGAGGCGAGCTGCGCCGCCCGGGTCGACTGCGTCACCGCCTGGTCGATCGCGCCGAAATTCCGGTCGATGAGCGTGCGCAGGTTGGCCAGAAGATGGACCCGCTCGGTGATGTCGGTGGCGAACTTGACCACCTTGTAGGGCCGGCCGGCGGCGTCGAGGATCGGGTTGTAGGACGCCTCGATCCAGACTTCGCGCCCGTTCTTGCCGAGGCGCCGGAACTGGGCCGCCTGATAGGTGCCGTTGCGCAGGCTCGCCCAGAACGTGCGATAGGCCTCGCTCTCGCGATAGGCGGGCTCGACGAACAGGCTGTGATGCTTGCCCACGACCTCCTCACGGAGGTAACCCATCGTGGACAGGAAGTTGTCGTTGACCTCGATCACCGTACCGTCGAGGTCGAAGGCGATCACCGCCTGAACCTTGTGGATCGCGGCGATCTGGCCCGCGCGGTCGGCCTCCTCGGTCCGCTGCCGGGTGATGTCGGTGGCGAACTTCACAACCTTGTACGGGCGGCCCCGGGCATCGAGCATCGGGTTGTAGGACGCCTGGATCCAGATCGGGCGGCCGCCGCGGCCGACCCGCTGGAACTGCCCGGATTCGAACGCGCCGGATCGCAGGTGCTCCCAGAAGGCCCGGTATTCCTGCGACTCCCGCTGGACCGGATCCATGAACAGGCTGTGATGCTGGCCGACGATCTCCGGGAGCGTGTAGCCGACGACGTCGAGGAAGTTTTGGTTCGCCGATAGGATCCGGCCGGCGAGGTCGAACTCGATGATACCCTGGACCCGGTCGAGGGCCGCGAGCTTGGCGTGCGCTTCACGGGCGTTCAGGGCAGCGAACATATCGGGCGTGCTTCCGCGTGGCGGGTCGGCGGTCGCGACGCGGCCTTCAGGATCCGCCGCCGTCCGATCCCGAGATTACACGCCGTAGTTGCATGTTGAATATTAAGATAGCGTGACTTCTGATCAATTTCGATCGAATGAATACACTTCTGCGCAACGCAGGCGCGCGCGGCGCGACGCTGCCGGCGGGCCGAGCCGCGACCCGGATCCGCGCGACGCCGCTGATCGATCATAAGTGTCCGTTTACCATTCCTGCACAGGATCTCGCCGACCCGCGCGGACCGGCATCCGCGCGGCCTGGAGTCGTTGCCCGGCATGATGTCACGCGCGGAACGCACACCCCTGACGGATTGGTGGTGGACGGTGGATCGCGGGCTGCTCGCGGCCCTGTTCGCGCTGATGGTGGCGGGCCTCGTCTTCCTGATGGGCGGCGGACCACCGGTCGCCGAGCGCATCGGCCTGCCGACCTTCTATTTCCTCAACCGGCAGGCGATGTATCTTGCGCCGACCATCGCGCTGATCTGCGCGGTGTCGTTCCTGTCGCTGCGCGGCATCCGGCGGGTCGCCCTGATCACCTGGATCTGCGGCGTCGCCCTGTGCCTCCTGGCGGGGAAGTTCGGCCCCGAGATCAAGGGCGCGCACCGCTGGATCCAGTTCGGGCCGTTCGGCCTGCAGCCGTCCGAGTTCGTCAAGCCGGCCTTCGTGGTGGTGGCCGCCTGGGCGTTTTCCGAAGGCGCGCAGCGCCGCGACATGCCGGGCGGCATCCTGGCGCTGCTGCTGCTGCCGATCACCATCGTGCCGCTGCTGCTGCAGCCCGATTTCGGCCAGACCATGCTGATCACCATGGTGTGGTGCGCGCTGTTCTTCGTGGCCGGCCTGCACCTGATCTGGGTCGCCGTGCTCGGCGCGCTCGGGCTTGGAGGCGTCTTCGCCGCCTACCTGTTCTTCCACCACGTCCGCGAGCGCTTCAACAAGTTCCTCGACCGGGATTCCGGCGGCGGCTTCCAGGACTTCTGGTCGCGGGAATCCTTCCGCTCAGGGGGCTGGTTCGGCACCGGCCCGGGGGAGGGCGTGGCCAAGCGCCATCTGCCCGACGCCCATACCGACTTCATCTTCTCGGTCACCGGCGAGGAGTTCGGCGTGATCGTCTGCCTCTGCCTCGTGGCCCTGTTCGCCTTCATCGTGCTGCGGGGCCTCAAGCTCGCCCGACGCACCGACGACACGTTCTCGCGCCTGGCGATCACCGGCCTGACCACGCTGTTCGGCCTCCAGGCCTGCATCAACATGGCGGTGAACACCCAGCTCATGCCCGCCAAGGGCATGACGCTGCCCTTCGTCTCCTACGGCGGCTCCTCGCTGATCTCCCTGGCGCTGGGGACCGGCTTCCTCGTCGCCCTGACCCGCAAGCGCCCCCGCACGGTGCTGCTCAGCCAGAAGCCCCCCGGCACCGCGCCGGCCACCGTCGCCGGGGTGATGCGGTGACGGTCTTCACCCCGACGATCCTCCTCTGCGCGGGCGGCACCGGCGGCCACCTGTTCCCGGCCGAGAGCCTCGCCCATGCGCTGCGCGCCCGCGGCGTGCGGGTGGCGCTCGCCACCGACGCCCGCGTCGACGCGATCGCGTCCGAGTTCCCGGCCTCGGAGGTGGTGACGATCGCTTCGGCGACGCCCTCGGGGCGCTCGCTCGTGCGGCGCGCGAGCGCCATCCTCACGCTGGGCCGGGGGTTCGGCGTCGCCGCCAAGGAGATCCGGCGGATCAACCCGGCCGCCATCGTGGGTTTCGGTGGCTACCCGACCGTGCCGCCGGTCCTCGCCGGCCAGATCCTGCGGGTGCCGACGGTGCTGCACGAGCAGAACGCCGTGATGGGCCGGGCCAACGCCTTCCTGGCCCGGGGCGCCCGGACCATCGCCACCGGCTTCAAGAACGTGCGCGGCGTGCCCGACACGGCGAAGGCGCCCCGGGTCCATACCGGCAACCCGCTCCGCCCGGCGGTGATCGAGGCGGCGAAGGTCCCGTATCCCGCCTTCGGTGACGGCGATGTTCTGCGGCTCCTCGTGTTCGGCGGCAGCCAGGGCGCCCGGGTCATGGGCGAGGTCGTGCCCGAAGCGGTCGCGCGCCTGCCCGCCGACCTGCGGGCCCGCCTGCACCTCGTCCAGCAGGTCCGGCCGGAGGACCTGACGGCGGTGCAGAACCGCTACCTCGCCATGGGCCTCGCCGGCATCGAGGCGGCGCCGTTCTTCAAGGACCTGCCGGCCCGCATGGCCGCGAGCCACCTGGTGGTGGCACGCTCGGGCGCCTCGACGGTCTCGGAACTCGCCGCGATCGGCCGCCCGTCGATCCTGGTGCCGCTGCCCGGCGCCCTCGACCAGGACCAGGCCGCCAACGCCGCGACCCTCGCAGCCATCGGCGCCGCGCTGGCCGTGAAGCAGTCCGATTTCACCCCGGAGCGCCTCGCGGCGGACCTCACCGACTGCTTCGCGACGCCGGCAAAATTGACCGCGGCGGCCGATGCGGCCAGAAGCGCCGGTATTCTCGACGCCGCCGAGCGGCTGGCCGAGGTCGTCATCGAGACGGCCGCCCGCACCTGATCCTCACGGGATTCCGCACCGGCGGTCCCGCCACCAGACGGTTCGACCCATGAAGCTGCCCGACAAGCTCGGACCCATCCACTTCATCGGCATCGGCGGCATCGGCATGTCCGGGATCGCCGAGGTGATGCACAACCTCGGCTACACGGTGCAGGGGTCGGACGCCTCCGACAACGCCAACGTCCGCCGCCTCGCCGAGAAGGGCATGCGGACCTTCGTGGGTCACGACGCCCAGAACGTCGCGGAGGCGGCCCTGGTGGTCGTCTCGACGGCGATCCAGCGCGACAATCCTGAACTGCAAGCCGCCCGGGAGCGCCGGCTGCCGGTGGTGCGCCGGGCCGAGATGCTGGCCGAGCTGATGCGCTTCAAGTCCTGCGTCGCCATCGCGGGGACGCACGGCAAGACCACCACCACGTCCCTGGTCGCGACGCTGCTCGACGCCGGCAACCTCGACCCGACCGTCATCAACGGCGGCATCATCAACGCCTACGGCACCAATGCCCGCATGGGCGCGGGCGAATGGATGGTGGTGGAGGCCGACGAGTCGGACGGCACGTTCCTGAAGCTGCCGGCGGACGTGGCGATCGTCACCAACATCGACCCCGAGCACCTCGACCATTTCGGCTCGTTCGACGCCATCAAGGACGCGTTCCGGCGCTTCATCGACAACATCCCGTTCTACGGCTTCGCGGTGATGTGCATCGACCACCCGGTGGTGCAGGACCTCGTCGGCCATATCGAGGATCGCCGCATCATCACCTACGGCGAGAACCCGCAGGCGGACGTGCGCCTGATCGACGTCGACCTGCGCGGCGGCCAGAGCCGCTTCCGGGTGATGATCCGCGACCGCCGCCCGGGCTATCGGATGGAGATGGAAGACCTCGTCCTGCCGATGCCGGGCAAGCACAACGCGCTCAACGCCACGGCGGCGCTCGCGGTCGCGCACGAGCTCGGGGTGAAGCCCGAGGCGATCCGCAACGCGCTCGCCGCCTTCGGCGGCGTGAAGCGGCGCTTCACCCGCACCGGCGAGTGGAACGGCGCGACGATCTTCGACGATTACGGGCACCATCCGGTGGAGATCAAGGCGGTGCTCAAGGCCGCCCGCGCCTCCACGGACCACGGGGTGATCGCCATCGTGCAGCCCCACCGCTTCACCCGGTTGCAATCGCTGTTCGACGATTTCTGCACCTGCTTCAACGACGCCGACACGGTGATCGTCGCCCCGGTCTACGCCGCCGGCGAGCCGCCGATCGAGGGTTTCGACCGCGACAGCCTCGTCGCCGGCCTGCGCTCCCGCGGCCACCGCGACGCTCGGGCGCTGGAGCGGCCGGAGGAGCTCGCGGGGATCGTCGCCGACCTCGCCAAGCCCGGCGATTACGTGGTGTGTCTCGGCGCGGGCACCATCACCCAATGGGCCTACGCGCTGCCGGACGAGCTGGCCGCGCGGGGGCGGTGAGGGGATGGCGACGCGTCAGGACGCGTCCGGCATGAGGTCCTCGGCATCGATGCCGAGCGCCCGCGCCAACCGGCGATAGACGGCTGTGTCGACGGTGCGCGCACCCGTCTCGAGCGCGGCAACCTCCTCTTCCGCGAGACCGCAGGCGTCCCCCAGTGCGGCCGTACTTTCGCCCCGGCGCATCCTCCAGAAGGCCAGAGGGCTCGGTGCGGCGCGCAGGGCGTCGAGGTCGGCCTCGCTGAGAAGCTCTTCCGCGCCGGACGCCAAGCGTGCCGCCGAATCGTCGATAAGGCGGGCGTCGAGTGTGTCTTCCACCAAGTCGCGCAGACGCTCGAATTCGGCTTCGGGGAGAATTACGATCGCCTCTCCGGAGGGCGTCCTGGTTCTGACGATCGTCACGGGCGAGGTCCTAATCGTAGATCGGGCTTCGCGGGCCGACCGCATGCACAATGATCCGATCGGGCTCGATGGTGAAGATGGCCCGCCAGTCGCCGACACGCAGGCGCAGCCGCTTACCGTCGCCTTTGAGCGCCTTCACGTTGTTGGCGAGGCTTCCGGGATCGCGCGCATAGAGACGCAGCTACTCGCGGATCAGATCCTCGGCGTCCTTCGGCAAACGGCTGAGGCTTCGCGCTGCGGTGCGTGTGAAGACCAGAGACTTGCCCGCGTCCCCATCCATCGCCTCGCGATTCCCTCACGCAAGCCGGTTCTGCCGGCGCGAAGCTTAGCATGACCGCATCCCTCCACGACCGCATCCGCGCCGCCGCATCCGACCTGCGCGGGCGCCTGCTCGCCGACCAGCCGCTCGCCGACCTCACGTGGTTCCGCGTCGGCGGCCCGGCCGAGGTGCTGTTCACCCCGGCCGACGAAGAGGACCTCGCGCGCCTCCTCGCCGCCCTCGAACCGGACGTGCCGGTGACGGTGATCGGCCTCGGCTCCAATCTCATCGTCCGCGACGGCGGCGTGCCCGGCGTGGTGATCCGCCTCGGCGGCAAGGCCTTCGGCACCATCGCGGTCGACGGCGACACGCTGACGGTCGGCACCGCCGTGCCCGACATGCGCCTCGCCAAGACGGCCGCGGAGGCCGGGCTCGACGGGCTCGCCTTCTATCGCGGCATCCCGGGCTCGATCGGCGGGGCGCTGCGCATGAACGCCGGCGCCCATGGCGGCGAGACCACCGACGTGCTGGTGGAGGCCCGCGGCGTCGACCGCCGGGGCGCGCTTCTCAGCTTCAGCCACGCCGAGATGGGCTTCTCCTACCGGCATTCCGATGCGCCAGAGGACGTGATCTTCACCCGCGCCCTGTTCCGCGGGACACCGGGGGACCGCGCCACCATCGAGGCCGAGATGGAGCGGGTCACGGCCGCCCGGGAGGCGGCCCAGCCGATCCGCGAGCGCACCGGCGGCTCGACCTTCGCCAATCCAGAGGGCGGCAAGGCCTGGCAGCTGATCGACGCCGCCGGCTGCCGGGGCCTGACCCGGGGCGGCGCCCAGGTCTCGCCGATGCATTGCAACTTCCTGATCAACACCGGCGGCGCCACGGCGGCCGACATCGAGGGGCTGGGCGAGGAGGTCCGCCGCCGGGTGCGCGAGACGAGCGGGGTCGAGCTGCGCTGGGAGATCCGAAGGATCGGCATGATCGCGCCATCCGCAAGTCGGTAGGACGTAAGTTCGGCGGCGGAGGGGATGGCAGGCCGGATCGTTAACCGTCACGACGCCGCCAGGACGCACGGCCTGCCGCTACCCTGCGGGGTGGAGCCTATCGTGGCGGGATCATCCGTGGGTGCGGTCCCCCTGCGCGCCGGGCGTTCGCACCCGCCCCGGATCCCCGCCACGGAGGTCTGAACCTTCGGCCGACAAGTGCTTGCAGGACCTACGATATAGCCAGCCGCGGGCCGGCCTGCAGGGTGAAGGGCGGCAGGGCGCCCGGCGTGATCGCGGTCGAGGCTGCCACGGGAGACCGGTACGACCACGACGCGAAAGTCGC
This sequence comes from Methylobacterium sp. J-070, assembly GCF_022829385.1. Taxonomy (GTDB): domain Bacteria; phylum Pseudomonadota; class Alphaproteobacteria; order Rhizobiales; family Beijerinckiaceae; genus Methylobacterium. The sequence continues at coordinate 64,930 of NZ_JAKSXX010000290.1, forward strand.
GCCCGGAGGCTCGCTCCCCGTCCCGCCGGCCGAACTTAAACCAAATGTTTACCAGCGTGTCCAAGAACTGTCGTTAACGGCGCATCAAGCACTGGGCTGCCGGGGCGTCAGCCGTGCCGACCTTCGCTACGACGACTCGCCGGGTGGAACCGGCCGACTCGTGGTGCTGGAGGTCAACACGCAACCCGGCATGACCCAGACGAGCCTTGTGCCGGAGATGGCGGCCCATGCGGGCCTGAGTTTCGGTGAGCTCGTCCGATGGATGGTGGAGGACGCATCTCTGAACCGCTGAGCGGCGCGCACGCTGCCGGTCGCGGCCTGCCCGCGCGCCTCGTCGGCGCCGCGCTGGACCGGCTCACCGGCCGCCGCACCCGCGCGCTGTCGGTCCGCCGGGCCCGCTCCGGCCAGCGCATGAACGAGCGCCTGCCGCGGGGCCTCGGGATGGTCGGCGTCTCCGCAGCCTTCGCCGCCGTGGCGCTCGCGGGCTTCGTCGCGAGCGGGCGCTACGATGCCTTCGTGGCCGATCAGGGCCGCCCCCTCGACATCGCCGCCCGGCTCGCCGGATTCGGGGTCGAGCGGGTCACCATCTCGGGCATCTCCCGGATGTACGAGCGTGAAGTGCTGGCGGCCGCCGGCATCGACTGGCGCTCCTCCGTCCCGTTCCTGGACGTCGGCGCGGTCCGCGAGAAGCTGCTGCGCGTGCCCCTGATCGCCCAGGCCTCGGTCCGCAAGATCTACCCGAACGAGATCGCCATCACCCAGGTGGAGCGCGAGCCCGCCGCCCTCTGGCAGAAGAACGGGGAGCTGAGCGTCATCGCCGCCGACGGAACCGTCATCGACGCCATGCGCGACGACCGCTACGCCAGCCTGCCCCTGGTCGTCGGCGAGAACGCCAACACCAAGCTGCCGGAATACCTGGCCCTCGTCGCCGCCGCCGGGCCGCTCGCCGAGCGGATCAAGGCCGGCACCTACGTGTCCGGGCGGCGCTGGACCCTGAAGCTCGACGGCGTCGACGTGCGCCTGCCCGAGGTCGATCCGGCGGCGGCGCTTGCCCGCCTCGTCCGGTTCGAGCGCGAGGCCGGACTGCTCGAGAAGGACATCATCGCGGTGGACCTGCGCATGCCGGACCGCCTCGTGGTGCGCCTGACCGAGGAGGCGGCCGCCGCCCGCGCGGAATCCCAGAAGGCGAAGAAGAAGGGCGCGGCCAGCTGATGCCCTTCCTCGTGATCTCCGCCCGTCCCGAACCCCGCGTCCGGTAGCGTCAATGCACAGCCAACACGGCCTCACGCCGCGCCTGAAGCCGCTCTCGGCCCGACGCTCGACCACCCTCTCGGTGCTCGACATCGGCACGAGCAAGGTGGTCTGCCTCATCGCCGAGCTGCAGCCCGCCGAGGCGCTCACGACGCTCCGGGGCCGCACCCACCTGGCCCGCATCATCGGAATCGGCCATCAGCGCTCGCTCGGCCTCAAGGGCGGCGCCATCGTCGACCTCGCCGCCGCCGAGGGCGCGATCCGTCAGGCGGTGCACGCCGCCGAGCGGATGGCCAAGGTCGAGGTCCAGTCGGTCATCGTCAACATGTCGGGGGGCCGCCTCGCCTCGCAGCATTTCCAGGCGCGGGTGAACGTCCGCTCCGGCACCGTCACCGGCAGCGACGTCGAGCGGGTGCTCGAGACGGCCAGCGCCCACGGGGTCAGCCCCGGCCGGGCGGTGCTGCACGCGTTGCCCACCGGCTACGCGCTGGACGGGCAGGGCGCGGTGATCGACCCGTCGGGCATGATCGGCGAGGCGCTGAGCGTCGACCTCCACGTGGTCACCAGCGAACTCGCCGCCGCCCGCAACGTCATGCTGGCGGTGGAGCATTGCCACCTCGGGGTCGAGGCGGTGATCGCCACGCCCTACGCGGCCGGCCTCTCCGCCCTCGTCGACGACGAGGCCGAGATGGGCGTCTGCGTCGTCGACATGGGCGGAGGCACGACCAGCGTCGGCGTGTTCTCGGGCGGCCACCTCGTGCACGTGGATGCCGTGGCGGTGGGCGGCCACCACGTCACCATGGACATCGCCCGCGGCCTCTCCACCCGCATGGCGGCGGCGGAGCGGCTGAAGACGCTCTACGGCTCGGCCCTCTCCACCCCCTCCGACGAGCGCGACATGATCGCGGTGCACGGGGTCGGCGAGGACGAGGGCGAGGCCCCGGCCCACATCCCGCGCTCGCAGCTCGTGCGGATCATCAAGCCCCGCGTCGAGGAGGTGGTCGAGCTGGTGCGCGACCGCCTGCGCGATGCCGGCTTCGCCGCCCAGGCAGGTCGGCGCGTGGTGCTCACCGGCGGCGCCAGCCAGCTCGTCGGCCTGCCCGAGGTCGCCCGGCGTGTCCTCCAGGGTCAGGTGCGGATCGGCCGGCCGCTGGGGATCCGCGGCCTGCCGGAGGCGGCCAAGGGTCCGGCCTTCTCGGCCGCCGTCGGCCTGCTGGTCTACCCGCAGGTCGCGCATGCCGAGCACTTCGAGCCGCGCGGGCACGGCGCCTTCGCGGCGACCGGGACCGACAACTACTTCCGGCGGGTCGGCCGCTGGCTGCAGGACAGCTTCTAAGTTCTCGCATCCGCCTCTGGCGGGTGCGTCGAAGAGAATCCGGCGCCGCGGCGCTGCACGGAAAGCAGAGTAAGCGAGAGGCTCGACACCATGGCCATTACCCTCCAGGCGCCGGACATCCGGGAACTCAAGCCCCGCATCACCGTCTTCGGCGTCGGCGGCGCCGGCGGCAACGCCGTCAACAACATGATCGAGTCGGGCCTTCTGGGCTGCGAGTTCGTCGTGGCGAACACCGACGCGCAGGCGCTGACCTCCTCGAAGGCCGAGCGCGTCATCCAGATGGGCCTGGGCGTGACCCAGGGCCTCGGCGCCGGCTCGCACCCGGAGGTCGGCTCCGCGGCCGCCGACGAGGTGATCGACGAGATCCGGGATCAGCTCTCGGGCGCCCACATGTGCTTCATCACCGCCGGCATGGGTGGCGGCACCGGCACCGGCGCCGCGCCCGTCATCGCCCGGGCCGCCCGCGACATGGGCATCCTGACGGTCGGCGTCGTGACCAAGCCGTTCCAGTTCGAAGGCGTCCGCCGGATGCGCACCGCCGAATCCGGCATCCAGGACCTGCAGGCCGCGGTCGATACGCTGATCGTGATCCCCAACCAGAACCTGTTCCGGGTCGCCAACGAGAAGACCACCTTCGCGGACGCCTTCGCGATGGCCGATCAGGTGCTCTACTCGGGCGTCGCCTGCATCACCGACCTCATGGTGAAGGAGGGTCTCATCAACCTCGACTTCGCCGACGTCCGGGCGATCATGCGCGGCATGGGCAAGGCCATGATGGGCACCGGCGAGGCGTCGGGCGAGAAGCGCGCCAACCGCGCCGCCGAGGCGGCCATCGCCAACCCGCTCCTCGACGACGTCTCCATGAAGGGCGCCCGCGGCCTGCTGATCTCGATCACCGGCGGCTCGGACCTGACCCTGTACGAGCTCGACGAGGCGGCCACCCGCATCCGCGAGGAGGTCGATCAGGACGCCAACATCATCCTGGGCGCCACCTTCGACGAGAGCCTGGACGGCATCATCCGCGTGTCGGTGGTCGCCACCGGCATCGAGCCGCTGCTGATCTCGGCCAACTCGCCGAACAACCCGGCCATCGCAGAGACCGAGCAGCGCATCGCCGAGGTCGCCGAGCGCCTGCGCGCCGAGGCCCGCGCCCGCGCGGCCTCGCCGGTGCCGAGCATCCGGACCGAGCACGTCGCTCCGGCGCCGAGCCCCGCCCCGATGCCGTCCGCGCCGCAGGCGGGCTTCGAGATGCGGCCGGAGCCGCGCCCGGCCCACTACGAGGCCCCCGCGCCGGTCAACCGCGACGACGTCGTCCTGGCCCCCGCCCAGCCGCGCGCCGCCGCGCCGTTCGTCCCGGCCCCCGCGCCCCTGCCGGCCGAGCCCGCGCAGACGCTCCAGGCCGGTCCGTTCGTCCCGCCGCGCCCGGCGGCCCCGGCCGGGACGCCCCTCGCCCGCGCCCCGCGGATGCCGCAGATCCACGAGCTGCCGCCGATCGCCCAGACCCAGATCATGGCGAGCCGCGCCGCCGAGGAGCCCGCCCCCGAGTCCAAGCGCACCTCGCTGCTCCGCCGGCTCGCGACCCTGGGGACCGGCGGCCGGCGCGACGAGCTGGAGAACGCCCCCGCGGCTCGGACCGCGCCCCCCGCGGCTGCGCAGCCGCAGATGGCCCAGCCCCATCTCCAGCCCCCCGCGCCGCCGGCGCCGCGCGCTCCGGCCCCGCCGGCGGTGCCGCAGTACCGTCCGGCCCAGGGCAATCTCGACGCCCAGGGCCGGATGGCGCCGCAGACCCGGATGATGGACGACGACCAGCTCGAGATCCCGGCCTTCCTGCGCCGCCAGGCGAACTGAGGGGTCCAGACCTCGATCGGGATGCGGGAGCCGGCGTGGTCCGTCGGCTCCCGCATCGCATGGAAGCAACTCCTGGTTGTCAATTCACGCCGGTTCCGGACGCCTGTGCATGCGGATCGATGCGTTGCGCGGGCTCCGCTGGTGCATCCGCGCCACAGAACGGCCGCGTGTTAGCCACGCATTAACCAACCTTTAAGCCTTTGGTGGAGCAAGCTTTTGCTTCGAAGCCGATGCAAGCGTGTCTGTAACACAGCGTAAGAATCCGTGATTTGGCTGTCCTGTGCGGTGCAGCTATAGAAGCGTCGAGACCGAAGAGACACGCACCGGGATACAACCTGATAGCGTGGCCAGGGGCATCAAGCAGCGGACGGATCAGTCAGTTTCTCTCCATTCCCGGTCGGGATGGCGGGGCCTGATCGCGCCCGGGGGCTAAGGAATGCGAACGCATAAACAGACGACCCTCAAGGGGCCGGCGACTCTTTCGGGGATCGGGGTCCATTCCGGGAACCCCGCCGAGATCACGATCCGCCCCGCTCCCGCCAGTCACGGCATCGCCTTCCTCCGAACTGGCACCACCCACGGCAACGACCGCCTGATCAAGGCGCATCATGCCCTGGTCTCCGCGACCGAACTCTGCACCGTCCTCGGCGACGTCGAGACCGGCGCGGTCGCCACCGTCGAGCACCTGATGTCCGCGCTCTACGGGCTGGGGGTCGACAATGCCCTGATCGAGATCGACGGGCCTGAGATGCCGATCCTCGACGGGTCCGCGCTCCCCTTCGTCCAGGCGATCGACGCGGCCGGGATCGCCACCTGCGACACGCCCCGGCGCTGGCTGAAGATCCTGCGCCACGTCCGCATCGAGACCGGCAAGGCCTTCGCCGAGCTCCGCCCCATCGACCGGGGCTTCCGCCTCGATGTCGAGATCGATTTCGACAGCCCGGTGATCGGCCGCTCCCGCAGGGCGATGGATCTGTCGCCCGCCTCCTACCGCCGCGAGATCGCCGGCGCCCGCACCTTCGGAATGATGCGCGACGTGGAGCGCTACTGGAAGGCGGGGTTCGCCCTGGGCGCCTCCCTGGAGAACACCGTGGCGGTCGGCGAGAGCGCGGTGGTCAACCCCGAGGGCCTGCGTTTCCCGGACGAGTTCGTCCGCCACAAGATCCTCGACGCGGTCGGCGACCTGGCCCTGGCCGGCCTGCCGATCCAGGGCGCCTACCGCTCGTTCTGCGGCGGCCACCGGATGAATGTCGGCGTGCTCTCCGCCCTGTTCTCCGACCGGGCCAACTACGCCATCGTCGAGGCCCAGGGCTCGCGGCGCGAGACCGTGCTGTCCGAGCTGGGCGTGGGCCTGGGGCTCGCGGCCTTCGCGGGCGACCTCTGACGACAACCTGTGGTCCGCGGGACACAGTTGGCAAACGTTCCCGGCCGCCGCAGCCTTGCCGCTTTCGTGCCCGAATCGAACGGCAGGGTTTAACGGTCCGTGAACGGCGGGCACGGCCCGGTTGGGCCGGATCCACCCACGCGATGGCATGACGGCGCGGCACGGCGCCGGTTCGGGAAAGAGCGCCAGATGCCTGTCACCATTCGTCATCGCCGGGCGATGGCCTTCGCGGCCCCGCTCGTGGCCGTTCTCGGCCTGGGCCTCGGCGGCTGCGACTTCGACCCGACCAACCTCTTCGCCGAGAAGTACAAACCGGAGGTCGTCCCGGACGTCCCGGCCGACAAGCTCTACAGCGACGGCTTGGCCAAGCTCGAGGACAGCGACTACGAGGCTGCCGTCAAGAAGTTCGACAGCCTCGACAAGCAGTACCAGTATTCCGAATGGTCCCGGAAGGCGCTGCTGATGACCGCTTACGCCAACTACGAAGGCCAGAAGTACGACGAGGCCATCAGCGCCTCGAAGCGGTACCTGCAGCGTCATCCGGCCAGCAAGGACGCGGCCTACGCGCAGTACCTGATGGCCATGTCGAACTACAAGCAGATCCCCGACGTGACCCGCGACCAGGAGCGGTCCGAGAAGGCGCTCGTCGCCCTGCAGGAGCTGGTCCAGAAGTATCCCACCTCGGAATACGCCGCCGACGCCAGGGCGAAGATCCAGATCACCCGGGATCAGCTCGCCGGCAAGGAGATGGAGGTCGGTCGCTTCTACCTGGAGCGGCGCAACTTCCCGGCCGCGATCAACCGCTTCCGCGACGTGGTCGCCAAGTACCAGACCACCCGCCATGCCGAGGAGGCGCTCGAGCGCCTGACTGAGGCCTACTGGGCGCTCGGCATCACCCAGGAGGCGCAGAACGCCGCCGCGGTGCTCGGCCACAACTTCCCCGAGAGCTCCTGGTACAAGGACGCGCACGCGCTCCTGGCCCAGGGCGGCGTCGAGCCCCGCGAGGAGAAGTCGTCGTTCCTCTCGAAGATCTACCGCACGGTCACGGGCAAGACCGCCTCGGCCGAGTGAGGCGGGGGGGCGGCGCCGCCCGGCCCGGCACGTGTTTCTGGTTCGAGGGCCCGGAGCCGCCGCTCCGGGCCTTTTCTCGTCGCGGACCCTCGGCTGGGTGGTGCGACGCATTTTTCGGGTGAATCCGGACCGCGGCGGCCTTATGTCTGCGGTCCCGTCCAGAGGAAACCCCGTCGCCGCATGCTGGCGCAGCTCGCGATCCGCGACATCGTCCTGATCGACAGACTCGAACTGAATTTCCGATCGGGCCTCAGCGTCCTGACCGGGGAGACGGGCGCGGGCAAATCGATTCTGCTCGACGCCTTCACGCTCGCCCTCGGCGGGCGGGGCGACGGCCGCCTGGTCCGCCACGGCGAGGCGCAGGGCGTCGTGACCGCGGTGTTCGACCTGTCCGACGACCATCCGGCGCGCCGGATCGCCGCCGAGGCCGAGATCGACACCGAGGGCGACCTGATCCTGCGCCGGACGCAGATGGCGGACGGCCGCACCCGCGCCTTCGTCAACGATCAGCCGGTGGGCGTGCAGGTGCTGCGGGCGATCGGCGCCGCCCTCGTGGAGATTCACGGGCAGCACGACGACCGGGCGCTGTCCGATCCGGCCTCGCACCGGGCGATCCTCGACGCCTTCGGAGGCCTGCACGGCCAGCTCGCGAAGGTCGGCACGGCGGCCCGGTCGGTGCGCGCGGCCCGGACCGCCCTCGCCGAGCATCGCGCCCGGGTGGATGCGGCCCGCAAGGAGGCCGACTTCCTTCGCCACGCCGTCCAGGAACTCGCCGATCTCGGCCCGGAGCCGGGTGAGGAGGCCAGGCTCGCCGAGCGCCGCAGCATCATGCAGCAATCCGAGAAGGTCGCCCGGGAGCTGAACGAGGCGCTCGAGGCCGTGGGCGGCCCGCATTCCGGCGTGCCGCACCTCTCGGCGGCCCTGCGCAAGCTGGAGCGCCGGGCCGCGCAGCTGCCGGCCCTCGTGGATCCCTGCGTGACCGCGCTCGACGCCGCGCTGGTCGCCCTCGACGAGGCCCGGGCCGTGCTGGACGCGGCGGTGGCCGAGACGGAGTTCGACCCCCGGGACCTGGAGCGGGTGGAGGAGCGGCTGTTCGCCCTGCGGGCCGCCGCGCGCAAGTACGATGTCGCCGCCGACGACCTCGCGGCCCTCGCCGAGCGCTACGCCGGCGACGTGGCGGCGATCGATGCCGGCGAGGCGGCCTTGGCGGGCCTCGAACAGGCGCAGGCCCGGGCCGAGGCCGATTACGCGGAGGCGGCCGAGAAGCTCAGCGCCGGGCGGCGCCGGGCGGCCAAGCAGCTCGACGCCGCGGTGAAGGCCGAGTTGCCGCCCCTGAAGCTGGAGCGGGCGCGGTTCATCACCGAGATCGCCACGGATCCGGAATCGCGGGATCCGGCCGGCACCGACCGGGTCGAGTTCTGGGCGCAGACCAATCCCGGCACGAAACCCGGCCCGATGATGAAGGTCGCCTCGGGGGGCGAATTGTCCCGCTTCATGCTGGCCCTGAAGGTGGTGCTGGCCGACAAGGGCTCGGCGCCGACGCTGATCTTCGACGAGATCGACACCGGCGTCGGCGGGGCCGTGGCGGATGCCATCGGCCTGCGCCTCGCCCGGCTGGCGGCCACCGTGCAGGTGGTCGCGGTGACCCACGCCCCGCAGGTCGCCGCCCGCGCCGACACCCATTTCCTGATCGCCAAGGCGCCCGTGAAGGGCGCCGGCCGGGTCGCCACCCAGGTGGCCAGCCTGCCGGTGGCGGAGCGCCGGGAGGAGATCGCCCGCATGCTCGCGGGCGCCACCGTGACCGACGAGGCCCGCGCGGCCGCGGCCCGCCTTCTCCAGGCTGCGGAAGCCTGATTAAGCCGCCATCAACCTTAACCGTTAGTTGCAATTAACCGTTTTTTAACCATTCGCCGCGAGTGTTCCGGGATCCCGGCGCCGCGAAGGGTTCAGGCGGTTGACGGGCGGGAGGGAGCCATGAAGCCGACAGCCGTCGAGTCCGAGGGGCGTCTGCACGCGTCAGAGCCGCGGACGCGGACGATCGACACGCGCCGGCTCGGCCTCACGCTCCGGTCCGTCTACGAGGGCAGCGTCGATACGCAGCCGATCACCGACACCCACGTGGAGTTGCTGCTGCGCCTGCGCCAGAAGGAGCGGGAGCTGCGCCGGGCCGGCTGACGGACCGGCGTCCCTACCAGCGCCGGGCGTTCGGCCGGCGGCGGTACTCGGCGGCCCGAATCAGCGTCAGGACGCGATCGAGACTCACCAGCAGCTCGGCCTCGTCGCGCCGCGCCCCGGCCGCCGTCTGCGGATCGGAGCTGAATTTCTGGCGTGCCTGCGCCAGCGTCAGGGCACGCTCCAGCGCCTCCCGCTCGGCGTGCAGCGCCAGCCACGCGGGATCGGCCTCCCTCGTCGCATCGACATCCTCGCCGCCCACGTTCCCCTCGTCCGTTTCCGCACCGCCGCCTGAGAGGAACGCGCGAGACCGGCCAACCGTGCCGGCGTCTCCGCAGGGCGATGTCATGCCGGTGTCATCTACCTGTCGTAACCGCCCGGCCATCGGGCGGCCGGCGCTGGGTCTCTTCTGGAAGATCGGCCGCACAGCTCTGCCGCAGGCATGGGCTTGCCGGCGGGGCGGCGCAGGCTCTTGCCCGACGGCAACGGAGATTCCCTTGAGACCCTTCGCTTACGCGCTCGCCGTCGGCCTCGCGACGGTTCAGATGGCGTCCGCGGCGCTCGCCGCCGACATCACCGGAGCTGGGGCCACGTTCCCCTTCCCGGTCTATTCGAAGTGGGCCGAAGCCTATCGCAAGGAGACGGGTTCCGGCCTGAACTACCAGTCGATCGGGTCGGGCGGCGGGATCAAGCAGATCCAGGCCAAGACGGTCGATTTCGGCGCCACCGACGCGCCCCTGAAGGGCGAGCAGCTCGCCAAGGACGGCCTCGTCCAGTTCCCGACCGTGATGGGCGGCGTCGTGCCGGTGGTGAACATCCCCGGCGTCGAGCCGGGCAAGCTCAAGCTCACCGGCGACGTGCTGGCCGACATCTACGCCGGCAAGATCTCCAAGTGGAGCGATCCGCGGATCGCCAAGCTCAACGACGGGCTCAAGCTCCCCGACACCAACATCACGCCGGTCTACCGCTCGGACGCCTCGGGCACGACCAACATCTTCACCACCTACCTGTCCCAGGTCTCCGAGCCCTGGAAGAAGGAGTACGGCGCGGCGACGACGATCTCCTGGCCGGTGGGTCAGGGCGGCAAGGGCAACGAGGGCGTGACCGCCACCGTGAAGCAGGTGCCGAACGCCATCGGCTACGTCGAGTCGGCTTACGCCAAGCAGAACAAGCTCGCCTACGTGCTGCTGCAGAACAAGGCCGGCAAGTTCCCGCAGCCCGACGACAAGGCGTTCCAGGCGGCGGCCGCCAGCGCCGACTGGAAGGCGGCCCCGGGCTTCGGGATCTCGCTCACCAATCAGCCGGGCGACGATGCGTGGCCGATCACGGCGGCGACCTTCATCCTGATCCACAAGGATGCCGCCGATCCGGCCAAGGCCGGCGACGTGCTCAAGTTCTTCGACTGGGCCTACAAGAACGGCGACAAGCTGGCCGCCGACCTCGACTACGTGCCGCTGCCCGACAACGTCGTCGAGCTGATCCATCAGGAGTGGAAGGACGTGAAGGGCAAGGACGGCAAGCCCGTCTTCAACATGTGAGTGTGGCGGGGAGGGGGTGAATGCCTCCTCCCTCGCGTCCGGGGACGCATCGCGCTACCAAGCCACCGATCGCAGAGAACCGCGGATGACCGCCTTGACAGATACGATCGCCCTCGGCCGAACCCGTGAGGCCACGGCGCGCAAGGGTCCGAGCCGGAACCTCGACACCCTGTTCCGGGCGTCCGCCTACGGCGCGGCTTTGCTGGTGCTGCTCGTGCTGGCCGGCATCCTCGGCTCGATCCTGTACGGCGGCTGGCCGGCCTTCCGCGAATTCGGCTTCGGCTTCCTGACCTCCAGCGCCTGGAACGTCGGGACCGAACAATACGGCGCCCTCGTCGCCGTGATGGGAACCGTCGCCTCGGCCTTCCTGGCGCTCCTGATCGGCGTGCCCGTCTCCCTGGGGATCGCCGTCTTCCTGACGCAGCTCTGCCCGGGCTGGGCGCGCAAGCCGGTCGCCATGACGATCGAGCTGCTGGCCGCGGTACCCAGCATCATCTACGGCATGTGGGGCCTGTTCGTGTTCGCGCCGCTCTTCGCGCGCTTCGTCCAGATCCCGGTCTCCAACCTGGTCGAGGGCATGCCGATCGTCGGCACGCTGTTCTACGCCCGGGTGCCGTCGGGGGTCGGCGTGCTCACCGCCGGGATCATCCTGGCGATCATGATCGTGCCGTTCATCGCGTCGATCGCCCGCGACATGCTCGACCAGATCCCCACCGTCCTGCGCGAGAGCGCCTACGGCATCGGCTGCACGACCTGGGAGGTCGTGCGCCACGTGCTGGTGCCGCAGGCGGCGGTCTCGATCATCGGCGCGATCATGCTCGGGCTCGGCCGGGCGCTGGGCGAGACGATGGCGGTGACCTTCGTGGTCGGCAACGCCAACCGCCTCTCGGCGTCGATCTTCGACCCGAGTTCGACGATCGCGTCCCGCATCGCCAACGAGTTCAACGAGGCGGACGGGCTCCAGCTCAACGCCCTGATGGCCCTGGGCTGCATCCTGTTCGTGATCACCTTCGTGGTGCTCATCATCGCCCGGCTGCTGACGCGCCGCGTCCAGGCCGCCTGAGGAGCTCGCGCGATGGACGCCTCCAACACGATCGCCGCCACCGCCCAGCGCCGTCCCGGCCGGCTTCGCCGGGGCCGGCGCGTCGCGGACCGGATCCTGCGCGTCGGCTGCACCGGCGCCACCCTGGTGGGCGCCCTGGTGCTGGGCTCGATCCTGCTGATGCTGATCATCCAGGGCGTGCGCGGCTTCACGCCGACCATGTTCACCAGCCCGACCCCGGGCCCCGGCTCCGAGGGCGGCGGAATCGCCAACGCCATCCTGGGCAGCCTCGTGCTCACCGGGATCGGCATCGTGGTCGCGACCCCCGTGGGCGTCATGGCCGGGACCTTTCTCGCCGAGTACGGCCGCGGATCGAAGCTGGCGGCGCTGATCCGCTTCCTCAACGACATCCTGCTCTCGGCGCCGTCGATCCTGATCGGCCTGTTCGTCTACACCCTGATGGTCCGCCCGATGGGCACCTATTCGGGCTGGGCCGGCGGCGTCGCCCTCGCCATCATCGCCGTGCCGGTGATCGTGCGTACCACCGAGGACATGCTGCGCCTCGTGCCCGGCACCCTGCGCGAGGCCGGCGCGGCCCTGGGGGCCCCGCCCTCGAAGGTGATCATGAGCGTGACCTGGCGGGCGGCCTCGGCCGGCATCGTGACCGGGATCATCCTGGCGCTCGCCCGCATCGCCGGGGAGACCGCGCCGCTGCTGTTCACGGCGCTCAACAACAATTCCTGGTTCTCGGCCGACCTGATGGGCGGCGTCGCGAACCTGCCGGTGATGATCTACCAGTTCGCCCTGTCGCCGTATCCCAATTGGCAGGGCCTCGCCTGGGCGGGGGCGCTGCTGATCACCGCGACCATCCTGGCGCTGTCGATCATCGCGCGCCTCGTGATCAAGCCGCAGATTTCGCGCTGAGACCTTTCTCGAGGACCCGACGATGAACGCCGCCTCCGCGATCCCTACGGTCGATCTCAGCCGCAACCGCGCCGACGAGGCCGGCCCCGTGCGGATCGCCGTGAAGGGCCTGAACTTCTACTACGGCAGCTTCCACGGGCTGAAGGATGTCGACATCGACTTCCACGACCGGCAGGTCACCGCGCTGATCGGGCCGTCCGGCTGCGGCAAGTCCACCCTGCTGCGCTGCTTCAACCGGATCTACAGCCTCTACCCGGAGCAGCGGGCGGAGGGGGAGATCCTGCTCGACGGCCGGAACATCCTGGATCCATCGATCGACCTGAACGAGCTGCGCTCGCGCATCGGCATGGTGTTCCAGAAGCCGACGCCGTTCCCGATGTCGATCTACGACAACGTCGCCTTCGGCCTGCGCCTGTACGAGAAGCTGCCCAAGGCCGAACTCGATGTCCGCGTGGAGGAATCGCTGCGCAAGGCGGCCCTCTGGGACGAGGTGAAGGACAAGCTCCGCCAGGCCGGCACCGGCCTCTCGGGCGGCCAGCAGCAGCGCCTGTGCATCGCCCGCACGGTGGCGCAGCGCCCGGAGGTGATCCTGTTCGACGAGCCGACCTCCGCGCTCGACCCGATCTCCACGGGCCGCATCGAGGAGCTGATCGAGCAGCTGCGCGACGAATTCACCATCGTGATCGTCACCCACAACATGCAGCAGGCGGCGCGGATCTCGCAGTTCACCGCCTTCATGTATCTGGGCCAGCTGATCGAGTTCGGTCCGACCAACCGGATGTTCATGAACCCGACGGAACGGCGTACGCAGGACTACATCACCGGTCGCTTCGGCTGACCCGCCCGAAGCGCCGACCCCGCGCATCGCCGATCAGCGCCGGCCCCGGCGCCGGCCCGGCGGCGGATCTCCGGCACACCCCGTGGATCGCGTCCCGCGGGCCCCTATCGAAGGATGCACCATGCCCGGCCATATCGTCAGCTCCTACGACACCGACCTCGAGGATCTGCGTCGCTCGATCTCGGAGATGGGCGGCATCGCCGAGAAGATGACCGCGGAGGCGACGGATGCCCTGGTGCGCCGCGACGAGGGGCTCGCGCAGGCGGTGATCGGCGCCGACAAGCGCCTGGACGCGCTGCAGCGGGATATCGAGGAGCGTTCGGTGCTGCTCATCGCCCGGCGTCAGCCGCTGGCGATCGACCTGCGCGAGACCATCTCGGCGATCCGCGTCTCCGGGGACCTGGAGCGGATCGGCGACCTCGCCAAGAACGTCGCCAAGCGGGTCGTGGCGATCTCCGACCACGCCCCCGCCCAGAAGATCGTGCTCGGCGTCCGGCACATGAGCGACCTGGCCGAGGGGCAGCTCAAGGACGTGCTCGACGCGTATGCCAGCCGCGACATCCAGGCGGCCCACGACGTGTGGGAGCGCGACGGCGAGATCGACGCCCTGTACAATTCGCTGTTCCGCGAACTCCTGACCTACATGATGGAGGATCCGCGCAACATCTCGTTCTGCACGCATCTCCTGTTCTGCGCCAAGAACGTGGAACGGATCGGCGACCACACCACCAACATCGCCGAGACGATCCACTACCTCGCCACCGGCGAGACGCTCGCCGGCGAGCGGCCGAAGAACGATGCGTCGAACTACACGACTGTCGACGGCAAGCAGGCGCCGTAGGGCGCGCTCCGTCGAGGGGGTGCCGGTCCGGCGCAGGGGGGCGCGTCCGCGGGACGGGCACCGTCCCGGATCGCACCGCGATCGGGAAGGGCGTCCCCCTGGGCTGCTGCGCCGCGATGCGCGGGGGCGCTCGGTTTCGTGGGACAGCGTCCGCCGGGCCGGCGGTGCGGGTTGAATCTGAGCGGCGCCTCCCGCACCGTCCGCCGGCTCGTCCGCTCCGGAAGGCGGGGGCGGGTCTTGAGGCCGAACCGCGCCGCCTCGTGAACGGGTCATCCAACGTGAGCATGCAGGTTCTGATCGTCGAGGATGAGGAGGCGCTGACCACGCTGCTGCGCTACAACCTGGAGGCCGAGGGCTTCGTGGTGGACTCGGCCGCGCGCGGCGACGACGCCGAACTGCTGCTGGCGGAGCGCACGCCCGATCTGGTCCTGCTCGACTGGATGCTGCCCGGCCTCTCGGGCATCGAACTCTGCCGCCGCATCCGGGCCCGCCGGGAGACCGAGCGGCTGCCGGTGATCATGCTCACCGCCCGCGGCGAGGAGGGCGACCGAGTCCGCGGTCTCGGCACGGGCGCCGACGACTACATCGTCAAGCCGTTCTCGGTCCCGGAGCTCCTCGCCCGGATCCGCGCGCTGCTGCGCCGGGCCAAGCCCGCCCACGTGTCGGACCGGCTGGCGGCCGGCGATCTGGAGCTCGACCGGACCGGACACCGCGTCCGCCGGGCCGGCGAGGAGCTGCACCTCGGTCCCACCGAGTTCCGGCTCCTGGAATTCCTCATGCTTGCCCCGGGCCGGGTCTTCTCGCGGGAGCAACTCCTCGACGGGGTCTGGGGCCACGACGTCTACATCGACGAGCGCACGGTGGACGTCCATGTCGGGCGCCTGCGCAAGGCGCTGAACGGTCCGCAACAGACCGACCCGATCCGCACGGTCCGCGGCTCCGGCTATGCCTTCGACGAGACGTTCTCGCTCGAAGCCTGAGGCGGCGCCGGTTCAGCGGACGAGGGCGGCGCTCCGATCCGCGGCGGCCGGCACCGCGGCCAGGGCCGCCAGGACCGTGCCCTCGGTGAGGATCTGCGGCAGCACCTGCGGCGCCCCGGTTCCGCTGTAGAGCAGGTAGAGCGGCACGCCGCTGCGCCCGTGCGTCTCCAGCAGGCGGGTGATCTCCGGGTTCTGGTTGGTCCAGTCGCCCTTCAGATAGGTCACGCCCCGCTCCGCCATCGCGGCCCGCACGGCCCGGGTGGAGAGCGAGGTGGTCTCGTTCACCGCGCAGGTGATGCACCACGCCGCCGTCATGTTGACGAAGACCGGCCGGCGCGCGTTCACCAGCGCGTCGAGGCGCGCCTGGGTGAACGGCTCGACCCCGTCGGCGGCGGCCTGCGCGGCCGGGGCGGCGCGGTCCTGCTGCAGACCGAGGGCGATCCCGCCGACCGCGATCATCGCCGCCGCCGCGAAGGCCTGCAGGGTCCATCGGACCGCCATGGGGGCGTTGCGCCCGCGCTCGAACGCCCAGGCGGCGAAGCCCACCAGGACCAGCCCGATCAGAGCCGCCAGGAGCCCTCGCGGCTCGACCTGCTGCGCCAGCACCCAGACCAGCCACGCCGCGGTGGCGTAGACCGGGAAGGCCAGGATCTGCTTGAGGGTCTCCATCCAGGCGCCCGGCCGCGGCAGCGCCCGCAGGGCCGGCGGCCACAGGGTCAGAACCAGGAAGGGCAGGGCGAGCCCGAGTCCGAGGCTCGCGAAGACGGCGAGCGCCACGCCGGCACTCTGGGTCAGCGCGAAGCCCACCGCCGAGCCCATGAACGGCGCCGTGCACGGGGTCGCCACGAGGGTTGCGAGCACGCCCGTGAAGAAGGAGCCGCCGAGGCCCGTGCGCCGGGCGAGCCCGTCGCCGACACCGGCGAGCCGGCCGCCGACATGGACCACGCCGGACAGGCTGAGGCCCATCGCGAACAGCAGGTAGGCGAGCCCCGCGACCACCAGGGGCGATTGCAGCTGGAAGCCCCAGCCGATGGCCGCACCGCCGCTCTTCAGGGCGATCAGGGCCGCGGCCAGCCCCAGGAAGCTCGCCAGCACCCCGGCCGTGTAGGCGAAGCCGTGCAGCCGCAGCCGGGCCGGGCTCTCGCCCGCATGCCGCACGAGCCCGAGGACCTTGATGGACAGGACCGGGAAGACGCACGGCATCAGGTTGAGGATCAGCCCGCCGAGGAAGGCGAAGGCCGCGGCGGTCGCGAGGGTCAGCGTGTCGAGGTCGGGGGCGACCGCCTGGGGGACCGGCACGGGTGCGGGCGGACCCGATGCGGCCGCCGCGGATGCCGGCTCGTCGCCGTACGCGAAGGCGAGGCGGCGGGTCCCGGCCGCGCTCACCGCGTCGTACGTGAGCACGCCGGGCAGCGTGTCGGGGACCGCATCGGTCGGGCTGCCCCGGGCGAGGGTGAGGTGCAGGCCGGTCCCGTCGATCGACATCGGCTGCGCCGCGGCGTTGTCGATCACGGTCTCGGCATAGGGGAAGTAGGCGGCGTTGCGGATCGACTCGGGTTGGAGGCCGGTCGCGGCGAAGTCGAGCCGCAGGGTGTCGCCCTGGCTGGCGACGTGCAGCGGCCACGGCGCCGGGGCGGGCAGGGCGGCGCGGGCGCGAGCGAACAGCGCGGCCCGGGCCGCGTCGGGCTTGGGCTCCCCCACCGGCAGGGTAAGGGCGAGGTCGGCCGAGCCGGGCACGCACTCGGTCTCGCAGACGAGAAAGGTGAGCTTCGCCCGGATCTGCACCGGCTCGGCGGGATCGAGGCTCGGCGGCGGCGTGACCGGCACGAGGAGCGTGACCTCGCCCTCGTAGCCGTAGTTCATCAGCGTGGCGATCGGGATGCGCTCGGGCGCCGGCCACCGGATCGCCCCGGCGCTGAAACCCGCGGGCAGCGTCCAGGTCACCTCCGGCGGGAGGCCCGAATCCCCGGGATTGCGCCAATAGACGTGCCAGCCGGGCTTCATCTCCATCCGCACGGCCAGCGTGAAGGGCTGCGCCCCCGCCACGGCGGCCGGCTCGGCGACGAGGCTCGACCGCACGAGGTCCGGCGGCGTGCGGAACCCCTGCGAAACACCCTGCGCCGCCGCGGCCGAGAGGCTCGCGGCGAGCGCCAGGATCGGGATGGCGAGGCGTCGGATCATGCTGTCCCTTCGCGCCCGGGGCGGTCGCGGTTTCACGCACGGTGCTTCAGGCCGGGAGCGGCCTGTGCCGGTCGAAACCTATAGCGCGCTGATCCGGGCCGTGTCCTGCGCGGATCAGCGCGGCGCCGGAGACCCGGGTGGTCGGGCCTCAATCCGGGAGCGGCGCCGTCGCGCGCTCCAGCCATTCCCGCGTCCCGGCGTCGAGCCCGGGGGCCAGGGTCGTGCGCACCCGCGCGTGGTAAGCGTCGATCCAAGCCCGCTCGCCGGGGTCGAGCAGATCCGGCTGGATCAGCCGCCGGTCGTAGGGGGCGAGGGTCAGGGTCTCGAAACCGAGCATCGGGCGCTCGCCGCCAGCGATGGCGCGGGGCTCCACCAGAACGAGGTTCTCGATCCGGATCCCGTAGGCGCCGCGGGCGTAGTAGCCCGGTTCGTTCGACAGGATCATCCCGGGTTCCAGTGCCACCGTGCCGGTCTTGGCGATCCGCTGCGGGCCCTCGTGCACCGACAGGAAGGCGCCGACGCCGTGGCCGGTGCCGTGATCGAAATCGAGGCCCGCCTGCCACAGCGGCGCCCGCGCGAAGGCGTCGATCTGTGCGCCGGTCGTGCCCGCCGGGAACACCGCCCGGGCGATGGCGACGTGGCCCTTCAGCACGCGGGTGAAGCGGTCGCGCACGGCGGCCTCCGCGGCGGCCTCTGGGCCGCCCACCGCGACCGTGCGGGTGATGTCGGTGGTGCCGTCCGGATATTGCGCGCCGGAGTCGATCAGGAACACGTCGCCGGGCCGCACGGTCCGATCGCTGGCCCGGGTCACCCGGTAGTGAACGATCGCCCCGTTCGGGCCCGATCCCGAGATCGTCGGGAACGACACGTCGCGCAGGTCCCCGCCGGCGGCGCGAAAGTCCTCCAGCGCCTCCACGGCGGCGATCTCGGTGAGCGTCCCGGACGCCGTCGCGGCGTCGAGCCATGCGAGGAACCGCACGACGCTGGCGCCGTCGCGGATGTGGGCGGCGCGCGCCCCGGCGATCTCGGCGGCGTTCTTTACCGCCTTCATCCCGGTGATCGGGTCCTTGCCGACATCGGCGGTACCGCCGGCCGCCTCGACCTTCTCCTTCAGCGCCGCGGCGCCGGTCGCCGCATCGAGGCGGACCCGCACGCTCGCCAGGGACGCCAGGCCGTCGTCGAGCCCCCCGCGGGGCAGGATCTCGGCGACCGGGGCGAGGGCGTCGCGCAGGGCCGGATCGACGTTCGACGAGACCAGGAACAGCCGCGCCGCGCCCGCGCGCGGCAGGACCGCGTAGCCGAGCGCCAGAGGGGTATGCCCCACATCGGAACCGCGCAGGTTGAAGGCCCAGGCCAGGTTGTGTGGGTCCGAGATCACCAGGGCATCGCAGCCGCCCTCGGCCAGGGCCGCCCGCACCCGGGCGAGCTTGTCCGCCACCGTTTCGCCCGCGAGGGCGTCCGCATGGACGACCACGGGGCCGGCAGGCGGCTTCGGGCGCCCGGCCCAGACCGCGTCGACGAGGTTGGGTACCGCCCGGACCGAGCCCCCGGCCTTCGTGGCCGCGCGCTCCAGGCGCGCGAGCCCGTCCGGCGTGTGCAGCCAGGGGTCGTAGCCGAGCACTTGGTCGCGCTTGAGGTTGGCGCCGATCCAGGCCTCCGGCGTGGTCTCGGCCAGCGGCACCACCGTGACGAGGCCGGTTTCGACCTGCTCGGGCGCCTGCAGGGTGTAGCGGCCATCGACGATCAGGGCGGCGGAGTCCATCAGGATCACCGCGGTTCCGGCCGAGCCGGTGAAGCCGGTGAGCCAGGCCAGCCGCTCCGCATCCGCCGTCACGTACTCGGATTGATGCTCGTCCGCCCGGGGCACGACGAAGCCGTCGAGCCCGGTCTCGCGCAGAGCGGCGCGCAGGGCCTCGATCCGCTCCGCCCCCTTGCGGTGTCCCGGGTCGTCGAAGGTCTGGAAGCGGCGGCGCGAGCGGGAAGGGGTCGGGTCGGTCATGCCGCGAGCGTAGCGCCCGCCGGCTCCGGCTCGCAACCGCGCAGGCATCCTCGGGGCAGGCCATAATTTTAGGGTGAAGAAATCGCGCCCAATCTTATCACGCCGCCGAAGAGGGTCTATTCCTTAACGATGCCACGCCGCGTCTCCTACCGCATCAGCGACGGACCGGACGGCCGCTTCGATGCCGTCGTGACGATCGAACCCGATACCGTCGTCAGGCGGGACGGTTTCGTGTCGCTCGCGGAACTCGAGGAGTGGATCGACGGCCTGCGCGTGCTGATGGCGGCGTTGGGCGCCCCGGTGGCACAGGCCGATCCGACCCCATCGGCGCCTCGGGTCGAGGTGGGCCGGTCGCGTCCATCCGGGCGGGTCCGCACGGTGGACTAGTGCCGCGTCGCGACCGCAGGCACGCGGCCGTTCCGCCAGACGGCGCGTGCGCGTATCCGCCGGACCGGACGGGTTCGCGGCGCTCGACGGTCAGCCGTTCGTGAACGGATGGTCCGGGGCGCGATCGAACGGCGCGCCGTCGTAGCCCTCCAGCCACGCCGTTCGGGCAGCCGACCCCGCCGGGTAAGGGCAGGCATCCTTGGGCCGGCCCTGCGCCCGGGCGCGGGCGCCCTCCGCGATGGGGTCCGATGGCGGATCGTGGAGCGACAACTGGCTCATGCCATGATAACGCGCCGGCACGGGGCCGGTTCGGCGGGGCGGTCCCTCAACGCCGGGGGCGCTGGGCCGCACCGCCGCGCATCAGGACCAGGGCGACCCAGCCCTCGATCACCCCGCGCCGGACCAGCGAGAACCCCTGAAGGCGATAGGCCGAGAGCACGCCCGGCACGTCGCGCTCGATCAGGCCCGACAGCACCAGCACGCCCTCGGACGCGACCACCCGGGCCAGCGTCGGCGCCAGGAGCCGAAGGGGCCGCGCCAGGATGTTGGCGAAGACCAGATCGAAATGGCGCGGCCGGTCCGCGAGCCGGTGACGCACGCCGGGCCCCTGATAGAGCCTGAGATACGGACCGAGGCCGTTCGCCCGGGCGTTCTCGTGGGCGGTGCGCACCGCCTCGGCATCGAGGTCCCCCGCCACCACCGGCTGCCGCAGCGCCTTGGCGGCCGCGAAGGCGAGGATGCCGGTGCCCGTGCCGACATCCAGCACATGGGCGGGGCGCCGCCGTTTCAACTCCCCCACCAGCGCCTGGAGGCAGCCCAGCGTCGTCCCGTGGTGGCCGGTCCCGAAAGCCAGAGCCGCCTCGATCGCGATGGGCAGGTCGTTGGCGCGTACGGCGTCGCGATCATGCGCGCCGTGCACGAGGAAGCGCCCCGCGCGCACCGGCTTCAGGCCCTCCAGCGAGGTCCGCACCCAGTCCTGCTGCGCGATCGTGCGGAACTCCGCGGCGTCGGCCGCGTCGCCGATCACCGGCCGGATCAGCGCGCGGATGTAGTCCTCGTCGGGGGCGTCGGAGAAATAGGCCTCGAGCCGCCAAGTCCGTCCGTCCGCATCCTCGAAGGCCGCGACCGCGGTCTCCATGGGATCGAACATCTCGCCCAGAAGGTCGGTCATCGCCCGGGCCGAGCGTTCGTCGGTCAGCAGGCACAGGACGTGGGACGGGCGGTGGGGCGGCAGGCCTTCGAGCATGGGACCGGGCTGTAACGCCCGCGCGCGCCGCGTCACAGGGGGCCGCCGCGAAAAATCCGGGCGCCCCGTCCCCGGACGCGCCGGCCGCCGGGCGGCACGGCCGTTTGTTGCCGGCCGGACACAGCCGGGGCGACTTGTTGGGAGACCGAATTTAGTCAGTGTTCAGCCGGACGACGTGTGCTTAAACAGTCTCGGCTTCCCAAAGGCCAGACCCTCAACTCAGGCGCGCCGTTCTTCATGCAGGGGCGCGCCTGTTTTGACAGACGACAGTGCACCATGAACTCGCCTCTCCTCTTCAGCGTCGTCGTCGCGCTCATGACGACGGGTGCCGCCGTGCTCTGGGCCCTCCTGGTCGCGGCCGACATGACCGACCTGCCGGATGCCGAGATCGCCGACCGGCGCGACATCCGGACCTGGTGAGGGCGCCGGTGTCCCGGGGACGCCGGGCGCGATTCGTGGCGGCGGCCGCATACGAATGCGGCACGGTGTCCACACGTTAATCATGCCCCCGCCGCTTGGCGCGGAACCCGCTCCCCGGCGCGGCGTTTTGCCGGCTTTCGACGTGATTTGCGATTGAGCAGGGTGCGTACAGCGTGACCAAGTCCAGGCGTTCCAGCCCAAATGGGCCCGTGGTCGTCAACGGCGTCCCGGCCCGGTCCCGGCCCCGCGAGCGGATCTTCGGCGGTCCGACGCCGGACGGTCCCCTGCCGGGCCATCTCCTCGTCCTCCTGAGCCGTCTGCACCGCGCCGAGACGGCGCCGCCGGAGCGCAGCGAGAGCCAGAGCGCCTGAGTCCGCGGGGCTGCCCGATCGCCGGGCGGGGCTGACTTGGCCGATGCGGCGGCGATGCCTATGATCGCCGTCGTACCCGATCGGATATAGCGGGTCGCGACAGGGATCGACCCTATCATGCGCCTGCCCCGCCGGATCCTGACAGCGCTCGTCTTCGCGGCCCTGGCGGTCATCCCCGCCCTCCGGTCGGCGGCCGCTGAGGATGCGGTGCTCGTGTTCGCCGCGGCCAGTCTGAAGAACGCCCTCGACGACGCCACGTCCGCCTGGACGAAGGAGACCGGCAAGACCGCCCGCATCGCCTATGCGGGCTCGAACGCGCTGGCCAGGCAGATCGACGCGGGGGCGCCGGCAGACCTGTTCATCTCGGCGGATCAGGCCTGGATGGACTACGTCGAGCGGGCAGGGCTGCTGAAGCCCGGCTCGCGCACCGACCTCCTGCGGAACGCCCTGGTGCTGATTGCCCCGGGCCCGAGCAACGCGAATGCGGACCCGCAGATCGCCCTGGCGCCGAACCTGGGCACGACGCTGGCACAAAGGCTCGGCGGCGGCAAACTCGCGATGGCGACGATCGACGCCGTCCCGGCCGGCAAGTACGGCAAGGCTGCCCTGGAGAAGCTCGGCGCCTGGGAGGCGGTGAAGGGTCAGGTGGCACAGGCCGAGAACGTGCGCGCGGCCCTGCTGCTCGTCGCCCGCGGCGAGGCGCCGCTCGGCATCGTCTACGCCACGGACGCAGCCGCCAATCCGAGCGTCCACGTGGTGGCGACCTTCCCGGCCGACAGCCACCCGCCGATCGTCTATCCGGCGGCCGTGACGAAGGATTCCCGCAACCCGGACGCCGCCGCCCTCCTGACCTATCTGCGCTGTCCCGGCGCCCGGGCCGCCTTCGAACGTCAGGGCTTCACGGTGGTCGGGACCCCGGGCGCCAGCCAGTAGCGGCGGGCGCGGCCGTGCTCGGGCTGACCCCGGAGGAGTGGACCGCCGTCACCCTGAGCCTGCGCGTCGCCATCGTGGCGACGCTCGCGAGCCTCGGTCCCGGCCTCGCCGTCGCATGGCTCCTGGCCCGGCGGCGGTTTCCCGGCCGCGCGCTCCTCGACGGGCTCGTCCACCTGCCGCTGATCCTGCCCCCCGTGGTGACCGGCTACCTGCTGCTGCTGGTCCTCGGCCGGCGCGGCACGCTCGGCGCCGCCCTCGCGGAGATCGGGATCGTGTTCTCGTTCCGATGGACCGGCGCGGCGCTCGCCTGCGCGGTCATGGGTTTCCCCCTGATGGTGCGGGCGATGCGTCTGTCGATCGAGGCGGTGGATCGGCGGCTGGAGCAGGCCGCCGCGACGCTGGGGGCGAGACCCATTGCCGTGTTCCTCACCGTCACGCTGCCGCTGAGCCTGCCCGGCTGCATCGCCGGCGCCGTGCTGGCCTTCGCCAAGGCGATGGGCGAGTTCGGCGCGACCATCACCTTCGTGTCGAACATCCCGGGCGAGACCCAGACGCTGCCCTCGGCAATCTACACCCTGACCCAGGTTCCCGGCGGGGAGAGTCCGGCCCTGCGCCTGACCCTGATCTCGGTCGCCGTGTCGGTGACGGCGCTCCTGGTGTCTGAGTTCCTGGCCGCCCGGGCCGGACGGCGGCTAGGGACGGGCTGAGTGACGATCGCCGACCCGCACCCGGTTGCGCCCTCACGCATACGCGTAGGGACCGCCCGTCTGCAGGGCGCGCCGGTAGGCCGGACGGGCCTGGACGCGCGCCAGCCACGCCTCGACCTGCGGCCCCGGTCCGGTGCCGCGCGCCGCGAAGGCCTCCAGCGGGAAGCTCATCATGATGTCGGCGGCGGTGAACGCCGGCCCGCAGAAGTAAGGTCGGCCGGCGAGTTCCGACTCCCAGAAGGCCGCGTGCCGGCGCAGGTCGGGGTCGACGAAGCCTTGAAGCACCCGCTCGGCGATCCGGCCGACCAGGGGACGCAGCAGCCAGGGGCTGCCCGGCGCCAGGCGGGAGAAGATCAGCTTGAGCAGCAGCGGCGGCATCGCCGAACCCTCGGCGTAGTGCAACCAATAGGTGTAACGCGCATGCGCCTCCGTGCCCGGCGCGGGCACCAGCACGCCGCCTGCCCGCGCGGTCAGATGGGTCACGATCGCGCCGGTCTCGGCGACCACCGTCTCCGCGTCGGCGATGACGGGCGATTTGCCGAGCGGATGGACCGCCAGGAGGTCCGGAGGCGCGCGCAGCGTGCGCGGATCGCGGTCGTAGCGCTGCACCCGGTAAGGGAGGCCGAGTTCCTCCAGCAGCCACAGCACGCGCTGCGAGCGGCTGTTCTCCAAGTGGTGGACCGTGATCATCGCGGGCGCATCCGAGCCGGCGCCGGGATGCGCCGCGTCCTCTGTAGCCCGAAGCCGGCGCGCGGCGACGGGCCGGCGCGGCATCCGTCCGGATCCTCGGGCGGAGCCAGGCTCCCGACGCAGGACCGCAGGGCCCGGCCGCGAAGCCCGCCGAGAGCCGCCGCGTGAGCATCCAAGTCGACGTGCAACTGCGGCGGGGCGCCTTCGCGCTCGATGCCGCCTTCGAGGCCGGTCCGGGCCTGACCGCCCTGTTCGGGCGCTCCGGCTCCGGCAAGACGACGCTGATCGACCTCATCGCCGGGCTGGCCCGGCCCGACCGCGGCCGGATCGTCGCCGACGGCATGGTGCTGATCGATACCGCAGCGCGGATCTTCCTGCCGCCCCACCGGCGACGGGTCGGCGTGGTGTTCCAAGACGCGCGGCTGTTCCCGCATCTCAGCGTGCGGGGAAATCTCAGGTACGGCCGCGCCTTCGCGCGCCGGCCCCGCGATCCGGAGACCCTCGACGCGGTGACGGGCATGCTCGGCATCGGCCACCTCCTCGATCGGCAGCCGGTGGGCCTGTCGGGGGGCGAGCGCCAGAGGGTCGCGATCGGGCGCGCGCTGCTCGCCGGTCCGCGCCTGCTGCTGATGGACGAGCCGCTGGCGGCGCTGGACGACGCCCGCAAGGCCGAGATCCTCCCCTATATCGAGCGGCTGCGCGACGAGGCCGGCGTGCCGATCGTCTATGTCAGCCACGCGGTCTCGGAGGTCGCGCGTCTGGCCACGACCGTGGTGGTGCTGGAGACGGGGCGCGTGGCCGCCGCCGGACCCGCGGAGGCGATCCTGCGCCGGGCCGACCTGGTGCCGGTGCACGAGGCCGAGGCCGGCGCGCTCCTCGACATGGTCGTCGCGGCGACAGACCCGCAAACGGGTCTGACCCACCTGACCGGCGCCGCCGGGCGGCTGCAGGTGCCGGGGTTGTCGTGGCCGCCCGGAACGCGGTTGCGGGTGCGGATCCCGGCGCGCGACGTGCTGGTGGCGATCGAGCCGCCCCGGGGGCTCAGTGCCCGCAACGTCCTGTCCGGCACTGTCTGCGGATTGACCCAAGCGGGAGCCGAGATGGCTGTGGAGATCGATTGCCGCGGGGCGCGCATCGTGGCCCGGCTGACCGCCGCGGCAGTCCGCGAACTCGACCTGGCGACGGGGCGCCCTGTCTACGCGATCGTGAAGAGCGCCGCCTTCGATCCCGCCGGGATCGGGCTGATGCGCCCGGTGGTCGCGATCTGAAGTGCGGTCCGGAACCCGATCCAGGGATCGCACGGGATGGACTCAGCTGAGGGAATAAACCGGACGACGACGCCACTTCAGGCTGTGCATCGTGGCCGGAACGACTGCCGGAACCGGCTGTGGCCAACCGTGCGCTCGCCGCCACGCTGCGCAACACCGGCCCGCGCTCCGCGGGGTCGAGGTGGACGGAACGCTCCGAGGCCAGGGCGTCCTGACCCTGCAGGCGCGGTTGCGGCTGTCGCGCGTCACCCGAGCTGCGTCAGCAAGGTGAAGGCGCCGAAGATCAGCACCGCCCCCACCGAGGCGGCCAGCAGGATGAGGGCCGCGCGCGATTCCCGTATTTCCGGCGACATGGACTCCCCCTTCGGCGCACGTTGGATCGCGGCACGAAGCGCGGAGACTCGCATCGATCCGATGGCGTGTCGACACGGACCGCCCGGGACTCCGCGACAGCGCCGCGCCCTTGACCTGGCACCCCAGATGTGGGCAATCCTGTACCGATCGGTACAAACCCTTTCAGGACCTGCGCCATGACGGACCGCCCGCCGCTTCCGCCCTTCACCGCCGAGACCGCCGCCCAGAAGGCCCGCATGGCCGAGGATGCGTGGAACGGGCGCGATCCCGAGCGGGTGTCGCTGGCCTACACGCCCGACAGCGTCTGGCGGAACCGCAGCGAATTCCTCGCCGGCCGCGCGGCCATCGTGGCGTTCCTCCAGCGCAAGTGGTCACAGGAGCTGGACTATCGGCTGATCAAGGAGCTCTGGACCTTCGGGGGCGACCGGATCGCCGTGCGCTTCGCCTACGAATGGCACGATGCCGACGGGCGCTGGTACCGCTCCTACGGCAACGAGAACTGGGAGTTCGACGGGCACGGCCTGATGCGGCGCCGGATCGCCAGCATCAACGACCTGCCGATCGCGGCCTCCGAGCGGAAGTTCCACTGGCCGCTGGGCCGGCGGCCCGACGATCATCCGGGCTTGAGCGACCTCGGCCTCTGAGGCCGTGGCCGACACGGCGGAGCGCGCGGGGATCCTGCCGGCGCTCGCGGAGGTGTTCCGCGCGCACGGCTATGAGGGCGCCAGCCTGTCGCTGATCAGCCGGGCGACGGGATTGGGTAAGGGCAGCCTGTATCACGCCTTCCCGGGCGGGAAGGCCGAGATGGCGGCCTGCGTCCTCGCGGAGATCGACGGGTGGTTCGAGGCCAACCTGTACGCGCCGCTCCGGGATGCGGAACGCCCGGTGGAGGCCGTCTCCGTCATGTTCGATGCCGTCGAGGCCTATTTCCGCTCCGGCCGGCGGGTCTGTCTCGTGGGCGTCGTGGCGCTCGGCTCGGAGCGCGACCGCTTCGCCGGGGCGGTGCGGAGCTACTTCGCGCGCTGGGTGGCGGCCCTCGCCGATGCCCTCGGGCGGTCGGGCCGGGACGCCGGGGCGAGCGTCGCCCTGGCGGAGGAGATCGTCGCCCAGATTCAGGGGGCGATCGTCCTGGCGCGGGCCCTCGACGAGCCCGCACTCTTCGCCCGGGCGATCGCGGCCCTGCGGGCCCGGGTCGCCGCCGCGGGCTGAACGCCGAGGCGGCCAGCCCCGGGCGGATCAGGCGGCCGTGCGGCGCTCGACCATGCGGGCGAGGAACGCGCTGCCGACCGGGATGATCGAGTCGTCGAAGTTGTAGCCGGCATTGTGCAGGCCCGGCCCAGGGGCCGCGCCGAGCCAGACATAGGCCCCCGGCACGACCATGGTCATGTCGGCGAAATCCTCGCTGCCCATCTTCGGGACGACATTCGCCTCGACCTTGTCGGCGCCGAGCAGCTCGGTGGCGATCTCCGTGGCGGCGGCGGCCTGTTCGGGGGCGTTCTCCAGCACCGAGAACACGTCCTGCAGATCGACCGTGACCTCGGCGCCGTAGGCGGCGCCGAAACCCGCCGCGAGTTCGCGCATGCGGGTGCCGGCGAGGAGGCGCATCTCCTTGTCGAAGGTGCGGATCGTGCCGGCCAGATGCGCCGTCTCCGGGATCACGTTGTAGGCGGAGCCCGCCTCGATCCGGGTGATCGACAGAACGATCGACTTGAGCGGGTCTGCGTTGCGCGAGACGATCGATTGCAGCGCTTGAGCCAGTCCGGTGGCGACCACGATCGGGTCGACCCCCCGGTGGGGCTGGGCGGCATGGATGCCCTTGCCGCGGATGCGGATGTCGAAGAAGTCGGCCGCCGCCATGATCGGTCCGGGCCGCAGCTTGATCGTGCCCGCGCCGCCGCCGGGCTGGTTATGCAGGCCGTAGATCTCGTCGCAGGGGAACTTCTCGAACAGCCCATCCTTCAGCATGGCCCGGGCGCCGCCGCGGCCCTCCTCGGCGGGCTGGAACACGAACACCGCCGTGCCGTCGAAGTCCCGGGTCTCCGCGAGGTAGCGGGCGGCGCCGAGCAGCATCGTGGTGTGGCCGTCATGGCCGCAGGCGTGCATCTTGCCGGCATAGGTCGAGCGGTAGGGGAGGTTGGTCTCTTCCTCGATCGGCAGGGCGTCCATGTCGGCGCGCAGGCCGATCCGCCGTCCGTTGTCGGTCCGGCCCTTGAGCAGACCCACCACCCCGGTGCCGCCGATGCCGCGATGGACCTCGCAGCCGAACTTTTCCAGCAGGTCGGCGACGATGCCGGCGGTGCGCACCTCCTCGAAGCCGAGTTCCGGATGCGCATGCAGGTCGCGGCGCAGGGCCGTCAGCTCATCGGCATAGGTCGAGATGCGGTCGATCGGGCTCATGTCTCGGAACTCTCGGGGGGTTGGGTCTCGGAAAGGGTCGCGCCGCCGCAGGCGGGATCCGCCCGCCGGAACGGCGTCAGCGTGTCGAGGACGTCCACGGCCTCGGCGACGTGGGCGCGCTCACGCTGCAAGTAGTCGGCCACGGCGCGCCGGAGCGCCGGGTCGGCGATGTCGTGGGCCGAGTGCATCAGCACCGGCCGGTAGCCCCGGGCGAGCTTGTGCTCCCCCTGGGCCCCGGCCTCGACGCGCTTCAGCCCCCGGGCGATCGCGAAATCGATCGCCTGGTAGTAGCAGACCTCGAAGTGCAGGAACGGGTGGTCCTCGATACAGCCCCAGTTGCGGCCGTAGAGGGCCGTATCGCCGATCAGGTTGATCGCGCCGGCGATGTAGGCGCCCGCCCGGCGGGCCATGATCAGCAGGACCCGGTCGGCCATGCGCTCGGACAGGAGCGAGAAGAACCGCCGGTTGAGGTAGGGGCGGCCCCATTTCCGCGAGCCCGTATCCACGTAGAAGGCGTAGAACGCGTCCCAATGGGCCTCGGTGATGTCCGCCCCGGTCAGGTGCTCCACGGTGATGCCGGGGCCGAGCGCGTCGCGCCGCTCCTTGCGGATGGTCTTGCGCTTGCGCGAGGCGAGGGCGGCCAGGAAGTCGTCGAAGGTCGCGTAGCCGTCGTTCTCCCAGTGGAACTGCTGGTCGGTGCGCTGCAGGAAGCCCGCATCCCCCGCCCGGTCCCACTCGGCGACGCGCATGAACGTGACGTGGATCGAGGAGGCCTTGGTCTCGCCCCGCAGCGCCCGCAGGCCGGCGACGAGGCCGGCGGTGGCCTCGTCCGGATCGGCGCCCGGCGCGATCAGGAAACGCGGGCCGGTCACCGGGGTGAACGGCACGCTGACCTGGAGCTTCGGGTAATAGGCGCCGCCGGCGCGCTCGTAGGCGTCGGCCCAGCCGTGGTCGAACACGTACTCGCCCTGGCTGTGGGATTTCAGGTAGCAGGGGACGACGCCGAGCCGCTCGCCGTCGCGCTCCACCGAGACGTGGAGCGGCAGCCAGCCGGTCTTGCGCGAGACGCAGCCCGAATCCTCCAGCGCCGACAGGAAGGCGTGCGACACGAACGGATTGTGGGTCTCGTCGCCGCCCGCCAGGGTTTCGGGGGAGAAGGCGCAGGCATCCCAGTCTGCAGCGCCGATCTCTTTCAGTCCGGGCAGCGCCCGCACGGTGAGCGTGGGGGTTTCCGGCGTCGGCCCGGGTGCTTGCTTCATGGGAACGAGTCTAATCCCTGCCCGGGCAGGAGCAAGCGGGCGGATGCGCGCGGCAGGGCAGGAGGCCTTGTCAGACCGGCCCGGACGTCAGTGATCTCACACAGCCGTGACGTGAGCCGCAAGCACCCGCTTTGCCGCCACCGTCTCGCGGTCAAGGATGCCGTTCGGCAACGCCGTTCGACCCTGCTCCCAGTTCCGGTCGGTCGCGGCCGCCCCCCAGCAGAGCTGGACCGACCGGGGGCGCAAGTCTGTCGGATCGGGCAGGACGGCTTTCATCGGACGCGTTCGAATCGGACGAATCGTAGGAAAACTTACGGCACGAACCCCTCGAACACCATCTGGTCCGCATGCGCGCCTGCCCGGGCGCGCTGCTCCGCGGTCCGCACGGTCCAGGCCATCACGGGGATCCGTCCAAGCAGGCGGCACAGGTAGGTCGGCGCGCAGGGCAGATCGTCCACCCGCCAGGACAGGAAGTCGGGCCGGGTCTCGGCGAAGTGCAGGAGGTTGGACAGGGCGAGGCGCGCACTCGGCGGCAGGACCGCGTAGGCCGGGTCGTCCTGGGTGGTCTCCGCCACGATCCCCCGCGGGATCGCCGGGCACAGGTCGCGCAGGGCCGCGACCACCTGCGGGTCGAAGGACTTCAGCGCCACCGGCCCGCCGTAGGATGCGGCGACTTCGGCGGCGCGGGTGGCGAGGCGCAGGTCGCCGTCGTAGCGGGACTTCACCTCGATCACCACGGGCACCGCCCCGGCCACCGCCGCCAGGAAGGCCGGCAGGGTCGGGATCGTCTCCGCGCTCCCCGCCACGGCAAGCGTCCCGAGCACGGCGGCGGATGTGTCGGCCACCGCCTCGCGCGCCGCCGTCAGCCGGCCGAGGGCGGCGTCGTGGAACACCATGGCCTCGCCGTCGGCGCTCGCCTGGACGTCGCACTCGATGGCGAAGCCGCCGGCGACCGCCGCCCGGGCCGCCGCCAGGGTGTTCTCCGGCCGGCCCGCCGCGCGGTCATGCAGCCCGCGATGGGCGATCGGGCGCGCGGTGAGCCAGTCGGGCGCGGCCACGGTCAGCGGACCTCGAACATCGCCTCGACCTCGACGGCGGCGTCGAGGGGCAATTCCGCGACGCCGACGGTGGAACGGGCGTGGCGCCCGCGGTCGTCGAGCAGCTCGACCATCAGGTCGGAGGCGCCGTTCATCACCCCGGCCACCGCCGAGAAGCCCGGCGCCGCATTGATGAAGCCGCCGAGCCTCACGCACTGGACGACGGCGCGGTCGAGATCGCCCACCGCGGCATCGAGCTGGGCGAGGACGTTGAGCGCGCAGAGGCGGGCCGCCGCCTTGCCGGCTTCCGCCGACACGCCGCCGCCGACCTTGCCCTTGTGCTCGGGCGCGATGGTGCCGTCCGGACCGAAGCAGACCTGTCCGGAGATGACCACGAGGTTGCCGCTGCGCACGAACGGCACGTAGTTGGCGACCGGGGCCGCCGCCTTGGGCAGGGCCAGGCCCAGCGCCGAAAGGCGCTCCTTGATCGTGCTCATCGCGGTCTCCCAGGTTCGTCGAATCCGCCGATGCTGGAGCACGGCCGCCCCCCGCGGCGCAAGGGGGAACGACCGCCCGACGGGAGTAGAAGACAGGCGTTCCCGAGCATCGCGCAGACCTGCCGCGCGTGCCCGCTGATTATCGAAACGTTGACAGGAGCGGGCTGTTTCATAGTAATCGCGCGCGTGCCGCCCATCACTGAGGCGGCACTTTCATTTGGAGCCGGCTAACGCTTGCTCCGGGCCACTGCGAGAAAACGGAGATGGGACCCGTGACGTCAGCCCTTCTGCCGACCTACGTTCGCGCGCCGCTCGCCTTCGAGCGCGGCGAGGGCGCGTGGCTCGTGACGGAGCGCGGCGAGCGCTATCTCGACTTCGGCGCCGGCATCGCGGTGAACGCCCTCGGTCACGCGCACCCGCACCTCGTCGGCGCCCTCACCGAGCAGGCAAATCGCATCTGGCACACCTCGAACCTGTTCCAGATCCCGGGCGGCGAGCGCCTCGGGCAGCGCCTCGTCGACGCGACGTTCGCCGAGGTTGTGTTCTTCTGCAACTCGGGCGCGGAGGCCAACGAGGCGGCGATCAAGATCGCCCGCAAATATCACGCGGCCGGCGGCCATCCCGAGCGCTACCGGATCGTGACCTTCGCGGGCGCCTTCCACGGGCGGACGCTGGCCACGCTGGCGGCCGGCGGCCAGCAGAAATACATCGAGGGCTTCGGCCCGAAGGTCGAGGGGTTCGATCAGGTGCCGGCCGGCGACTGGGCGGCGCTGGAGGCGGCGATCGGGCCGGAGACCGCGGCGCTGATGATCGAGCCGATCCAGGGCGAGGGGGGCGTGCGGGTCATCCCCCACGCGGATCTGCGGCGCTTGCGCGAACTCTGCGACGCCCAGGACCTGCTGCTGATCATGGATGAGGTCCAGACCGGGATCGGCCGCACCGGACGGCTGTTCGCCCATGAATGGGCCGGCATCACCCCGGACATCATGAGCGCCGCCAAGGGCATCGGCGGCGGCTTCCCCCTCGGCGCCTGCCTCGCCACCCGCGAGGCCGCCCGCGGCATGACCGCCGGCACCCACGGCACCACCTTCGGCGGCAACCCGCTCGCCATGGCGGTGGGCAACGCCGTGCTGGACGTGGTGCTGGCCGACGGCTTCCTCGACCGCGTCGCCCGGTCGGGCCTGCTGCTCAAGCAGAAGCTCGCGGCCCTTCGTGATCGGCACCCGCACGTCTTCGAGGAGATCCGCGGCGAAGGGCTGATGATCGGCCTCAGGCTCGGCGTCCCGAACACCGATTTCGCCGCAGCCGCCCGGGACGCGCATCTCCTGGTGATTCCGGCGGGCGACAACATCGTCCGCCTGCTGCCGCCGCTGACCATCGGCGAGACCGAGATCGACGAGGCGGTCCGGTGCCTGGACGCGGCCGCGTCGACCTTCGAGGCCGTGCGCGGCGCGGCCGAGTAGAGCCGATTCCGCACAGACACCGACACCGCCCGCCGCCCCCGCGCCGGGCGGCCCGAAGCGTTTCCGGATACGGTCGATTCTGCCGTGTCAGACGGAAAAGCCCATTTAGGAGGTAGAGTGTGGTTCATGATCAGGTGATCGTTGAGCAGACTCTAATTATTGTGACGCAATGAAAGCCCAGATTGACGGCCGGCCGCAGGCCCCGGCCAGGCACCTGAACGGTGCCGGCCCTCGCCATTTCCTCGACCTCAAGGACTTCTCGGGTGCGGATCTGCGCCAGGTCCTGGATGTCAGCGCCGCCATCAAGGCGCGCCGCCGCAAGGGCGAACGGGCCGCCGAGCGCCCGCTCACGGGCAAGACGCTGGCGATGGTGTTCGACCGGCCTTCGACCCGCACCCGCGTGTCCTTCGACCTGGCCATGCGCGAACTCGGCGGCGAGACCCTGATGCTCACCGGCTCCGAGATGCAGCTCGGCCGCGGCGAGACCATCGGCGACACCGCGCAGGTGCTGTCCCGCTTCGTCGACGCCATCATGATCCGCATCCTGGACCACGGTCAGATGCTGGAGTTGGCGGAATACGCCACCGTCCCGGTGATCAACGCCCTCACCAAGGTCTCCCACCCGTGCCAGATCATGGCCGACGTGCTGACCTTCGAGCAGCACCGCGGGCCGATCCGGGGCCGAAAGGTGGCGTGGTCCGGCGATTCCAATAACGTGCTGGCGAGCTGGGTCCACGCGGCCGCGCGGCTCGACTTCACCCTGAACGTCGCGAGCCCGCCCGAGCTCGCGCCGCCGCCCGCCCTGCTCGCCTGGGCGCGGCAGGAAGGCGCCGACATCCACGTCACCACCGATGCGTTCGCGGCCGTGGAGGGCGTCGACGCCGTGGTGACCGATTGCTGGGTCTCG
This sequence comes from Methylobacterium sp. J-070, assembly GCF_022829385.1. Lineage (GTDB taxonomy): Bacteria > Pseudomonadota > Alphaproteobacteria > Rhizobiales > Beijerinckiaceae > Methylobacterium. The sequence goes on from NZ_JAKSXX010000290.1 coordinate 98,271, forward strand.
ATGGGCGACGAAGACGAGGCCCACCGGCACAACCTGCTCAACCCCTACCAAGTCAACGCCAAGCTGATGGCGGCGGCAAAGCCCGACGCGATCTTCATGCATTGTCTGCCGGCCCACCGGGGCGAGGAGGTCACGGCCGAGGTGATGGACGGCCCGCGCTCCGTGGTGTTCGACGAGGCCGAGAACCGCCTGCACGCGCAGAAAGGGATCCTGGCCTGGTGCCTGCGCGCGAGCGGGCTCTGATCCGCTCCGGCCGCCACCCTCGCGCCGAAGGCGTCGGCGCACCATATAGACGGCAGCGGGCGACCCACGCCGCCCGCCTCCCCATCACGGCGGCCGACAGGCGGCATCCCGGCGACGGCGGTTTGCTGGGCGCCGCGTCGTCCGCACGGGCTTGGGCAGGGTGAGGGATCCGATCGCTCCGGCATGGTCGGCTCCCTGACTCCGACCGATCGGCCCGGAGGACGGCCACCCGCCAATCCGGGCCGGCTGCCTGATCCGGAGGCGGATCGTCCCGGGCGCCGGACGCATCGATCGGAGAGGGCATGACCTCAGGAACACACTCGCCGTCCCAGCCGCAGCACCAGCCCGGGGGCAACGGCCACGCCGGGACGGACGATGCCGTGCTGCCCTTCGCCGTGGAGGCGCTGGACGTGCGCGGGCGCATCGTCCGCCTCGGCCCCGCCGTCGACACGATCCTGCGCCGCCACGGCTACCCGGATCCGGTGGCGCGGCTCCTCGGCGAGGCTGCGGCGCTCACGGTGCTGCTCGGCTCCTCGCTGAAGTTCGAGGGCCGGTTCCAGCTCCAGACCAAGACCGACGGTCCGGTGACGATGATCGTGGTCGATTTCGAGGCGCCGGACCGCCTGCGCGCCACCGCGCGCTTCGACCCGGAGCGGGTGGCCGCCCTCGGCTCCGGACCGCTCATGGACGCCGCCCTGATCGGGACCGGCCACTTGGCCATGACCATCGACCAGGGCACCGCCGCCAGCCGCTATCAGGGTGTCGTCGCCCTCGAAGGCCAGGGCCTGGAGGAGGCCGCGCACCAGTATTTCCGCCAGTCGGAGCAGATCCCCACGCAGGTGCGCCTCGCGGTGGCCGAAGCCGTGGAGGAGGGGGCGGGCCATTGGCGGGCCGGCGGCCTGCTCGTGCAGTTCCTGCCCCAGTCGGTGGACCGGGCCCGCCTCGCCGACCTTCCCCCGGGCGACATCCCGGAGGGGCACGCGCATCTCTCGGGTTCGGCCCCGGAGGACGATGCCTGGGTCGAGGCGAGGTCCCTGGTCGGCACGATCGAGGATCACGAGCTGGTCGATCCCAACGTGTCGAGCGAGCGCCTGCTCTATCGCTTGTTCCACGAGCGCGGGGTGCGGGTGTTCGATCGGCAGCCGGTCCGCGAGACCTGCCGCTGCTCGCGCGAGCGCGTGATGGGCATGATCCGCTCGTTCGCCCCGCAGGAGCGGCGCGACATGGTGGCGGATGACGGGCGCATCGTCATCACCTGCGAATTCTGCTCCCGGCGCTACGACCTCGATCCCCAGGAGGTCGAGGCCGAGATCGCCGGGCAGCCGAGCCAGTAGAACACGGGCCGGGGACCCGCGCGCCCGGTGTTCATGTCGCCATACGGCCAAGCTTCTTCTCGCGAAACGTACGAATGCAGGTATTCGTTGCGTGAATTTTTGGCCGGCGCAGGCTGAACCGTTTCCCGATCTTCGACGTTCCTCGGCAGATTTAACATGCGGAGGTTTCGCCATGCGGAGATTGTCGATTGGGTTGGCCGCGCTGCTGATCAGCACCTCGGCCTATGCGCAGCAGCAGGGGGGTGCCGAGCGCGGTCCCGGGATGGGCGGCCGCGCCGGTCAGGGCGGCGCCGAATCCGGCATGAAGGCCGGCGGCGGCGAGCGCGGCGGCATGCAGGGTGGCGGCCAGGCGGCTCCGGGACGCGGCGGTGAGGCCGGGCGGTCGGCCCAGGGTCGCGATGCCGGTGGCGAGGGCCGGATGGCCCAGGATCGCGGCCGGGCCGACGCCGCGCGCGGCGATCGTGACCAGACGCGCGATGGCGCCCGCGCCGAGCGGAACGAGCGCGGCGACCGGAACGGCGCCCGTGGTGAGCGCGCCGAGCGCGGCGACCGTCACGGCGATCGGACCGAGATCCGTGGGCGGACCGACGTCAGCAGCCGTACCGATATCCGTGGCGGCCGCGTCGAGGGCGGCCTCCGCCGCGAAGGTCGCTATGTCTTCATCGGCGGCCGCCGGGTGGTCTACGGTTCCCCCGAGTACCGCCGCCTGATCGTCACCGAGACCCACGGTCCGCGCGAGCGCTACGTCGTGATCCGCGGCCAGCGCGTGCTCTATGGATCGCCTGAGTATCGCCGCCTGGTGAGCGTCCGCGAGACCGGACCGCGCGAGCGCTACGTCGTCATCCGCGGGCACCGGGTCCTGTACGGCTCCCCGGAATACCGACAGCTCGTCTCCGTGCAGGAGCAGCGCTTCGTGACGATCCGCGGTCAGCGGGTTCGCTACGGCTCCGACGAGTACCGGCGCCTGAGCGGCGGCGGCGCCGTCAGCGCGAGCTTCCGCTCCGAGCAGCGCGCCGGCGCGCATTTCGACAAGCGGAACGGTCGTGACGGCATTCGCGACGCGTCGCGTAACGAGGGCCGGATGGAGCGCGGCAACGACCGCACCAAGGACCGGACGGCCGGCCGTGACGGTCAGCAGGACGGGATGCGCAACAGCGACATGCGCGGCAAGCAGCAGGACGGCATCCGCAACGCCTCGGATCGCGGCAACCCGCAGGGTGGCATGAAGTCCGGCGCAGAGGGCGGCCGGACGGGCGGCGCCGAGCGCGGCGGCATGCAGGGTGGCGCGGCCGGCGGCAACGGCGCCATGGGCGGCCAGGGTGGCGGCCGCGCCGGCGGTCAGCCGGGTGCCGGCCGCAACTGAACGGCTGCAACCAGCGGGGGAGGGGCCTCTCGGGGCTCCTCCCTCACACCTTGAGCACCGGCTCGGCGATGTCGCCGGCCCCGCCCCGGGCCTTCAGGTAGTCGGGCTGGAACAGGCACATGCGCACGGCGTCGCGGTAGCGCCCGTTCACGAAGAACTCGTCCCTCAGGACGCCCTCGGGGTGGAAGCCGCAGCGCTCGTAGATGCGCACCGCCCGGGCGTTGTCGCGGTCGACGTGCAGGTAGAGCTTGTGGATGTTCAGCACGCTGAAGGCGTAATCCATGGCGATCCGGGTGGCCTGCCAGGCGTAGCCGCGCCCCTGGAAGCTCGGGTGGATCGCGATCTGGAATTCGCAGCGCCGGTGCAGGTGGTTGATCTCGACGAGCTCGATCAGCCCGGCCGGCTCGCCGCCGGGATCGGCCACGATGAAGCGGCGCTCGGTCTGATTGTGGATGTTGCGCTCGTAGAGCTGCTGGAGTTCGGCGAAGGATTCGTAGGCCTCCTCGAACCAGTAGCGCATGATGCTGTCGTTGTTGTTGAGCTGGTGGACGAAGCGCAGGTCCTCCCGCTCCAGCGGCCGCAGCTTGATGGTGATTCCGGTGATCGCGTTCATGACGCACATGCCTCGATCAGGTTGCGCAGGAACTGCTCACCCTGGCCGAGGGCGTCGAGGGTGATGAACTCGTCGGGCTGGTGGGCCTGGGCGATGTCGCCGGGCCCGCAGACCACGGTCGGGATGCCCGCCGCCTGGAACCGCCCGGCCTCAGTTGCGTAGGGCACCGCCACGGTGTGGTTGCGTCCGGCGAGCCGCAGGCAGAGCCCCTCGGCGGCGGATCCCGGCTCGGGGGCGAGGCCCGGGATGTCCACCTCCTCCAGCGTCTCGATGCGGCCGAAATCGCCGTAGCGGTTCAGTCGCTCGCGGGTGACGCGCGCGACCTCGGCCGCGAAGAGCCGCGGGATCTCGGCGGGGTCGAGGTCCGGCAGGCCGCGGTACTCCCAGTGGAACCGGCACTCCTTGGCCAGGATGTTGCGGGCGGTGCCGCCGTGGATCGTCCCCACGTGCACGGTGGTGGCGGCCGGATCGAACCGGCCGGAGCGGTCGCCGCGCTCAATCATCAGGTCGGCGATCCGGTTGAGTCCGGCGACCAGCTCGCACGCCGCCGCCACCGCGTTCGCCCCGAGGGCGGGCCGGGCGGAATGGGCCTCGCGGCCGTGGACGGTGGTGAGGCAGGTGACGATGCTCTTGTGGGCGTCCGCCACCTCCATGCCGGTGGGCTCGCCGACGATCACGGCGCCCGGCCGCGGCAGGTCCGCGCCGAAGCGGGCGATGCCGTCCATCGACCCCAGGCAGGTGGTCTCCTCGTCGTAGGAGAGCAGGATGTGGATCGGCCGCTTCAGGTCGGCGTCCAGCATCGCCGGCACGAGCGCCAGCGCCAGGGCGTCGAAGCCCTTCATGTCGACGGCGCCGCGCCCGTAGGCCCGGCCATCGGCGACGCGCAGGGTGAACGGGTCGCCGGTCCAGGCCTGCCCGGCGACCGGGACCACGTCGGTATGGCCGGAGAGCACCACGCCGCCGTCGACCATCGGGCCGACCGTGGCGAGGATTGCGGCCTTGTCGCCGGCCGCGTTCGGAAGGTGCAGGTAGGGAACGCCCCAGCCGTCCAGGTAGTCGCGGACGGACTCGATCAGCGTGAGGTTGGACTTGTCGCTCTCGGTGTCGAAGGACACGAGGCGGGCGAGCATGTCGAGCGGGCTCAACCGCTCGCCGGTCGCGGACATGACTTCCTCCAGGGCGAGACCCCGGATGCCGGGACCTCAGTGCAGGCTGCGGCGGACGTGCGGGCTGTCGAGGGAGAAGGCGGGGATCTCGGCCTCGAAGCTTTCGCCGGCCACCGTCGCCATGGTGTAGCTGCCGGCCATCAGGCCGTCGGGCGTGTTGAGCGGGCAGCCGCTCGTGTAGCAGAAGGACTCGCCCGGCTCCAGCACCGGCTGCTTGCCGACCACGCCGGTTCCGCGCACCTCCTGGCAGGCGCCGTGGCCGTCGATGATGCGCCAGTGGCGCGAGCGGAGCTGCACCTGCTCGCTGCCGTTGTTCACGATTTCGACCGTGTAGGCGAAGAAGTAACGGCTCTCGTTCGGTGAGGATTCCTCCTCGACGAAGCGAGACTGAACCGTCACGCTTATTCCCCGAGTCTCGGCCTTGTACATCGCCCTGTTAGGCCCTTCATCGGACAGCGCGATTCGCCAGAACCGAACCTCACGCGCGTCAGGGGCGGTGGTAGTAGCCTGCGGAATCGCCGTCAATTGCGGCGGACTACCTCGCGCGGCCCCGGTCGCGCGGTCCGCCGCGGCGGCGCAGGACCTGCCCCAGGAGGGGCCGATCGAACGGGTTAAGCCGCCATTAGCCAGTCTCGTCGGAAAACGGCGGCTGGCGCGGTCCGGCCGGCGGGGCACGAGGGAGTCAGGGCGCGATGAACGCGGGCGCAGGCACGGGAAAAGCCGATTCGGGCGCGGAGAGCCGCGGCGGCATCCTGCCGGGCCAAGCGATCGCCGCGCTGGCGCGGGCGGGCGTCATCCGTACCGCGCGCGCCTTCGCGGCCGACCAGATCCAGCCCGCGAGCCTCGATCTGCGCCTGGGCGACACGGCCTATCGGGTGCGCACGAGCTTCCTGCCCGGCGCCGGGCGCACGGTTCAGGCCTGCGTCGCCCGGCTGTCGCTGCACGCGATCGACCTGCGCCCCGGCGCGGTCCTGGAAACGGGCTGCGTCTACATCGCCGAACTCCAGGAGAGCCTGACCCTGCCGGGCGACCTGGCGGCGGCGGCGAACCCGAAGAGTTCCACCGGGCGCATCGACGTCTTCACCCGGGTGATCACCGATCGCGGCGAGGCCTTCGATCAGGTCGAGCCCGGCTATACCGGGCCGCTCTATGCGGAGATCTCGCCGCGCACGTTCCCGGTCCTCGTCCGCACGGGCTCGCGCCTGTCGCAGATCCGCTTCCGCCGGGGGACGCCGCGGCTGACCGAGACCGAACTCGGCCTGCTCCACGCCCGCTCGGCCCTGGTCGATGTCGGCATCCCGTCCTTCCAGGGTGGCGTGGCGGTCTCGGTGGACCTTGCCGGCTTCGACGGGCTGGTCGGCTACCGGGCCAAGCGCCATACCGGCCTCGTCGATGTTGACGCCCCGGGCCGGCATCGGGCCGCCGATTTCTGGGAGCCTCTGCCGGCCGACGGATCGGGCAGCCTGATCCTCGATCCCGGCCAGTTCTACATCCTGGCCTCGAAGGAGGCGGTGCAGGTCCCGCCCGATCACGCCGCCGAGATGGTGCCGTTCGACCCCCTGGTGGGAGAGTTCCGGGTGCACTACGCCGGCTTCTTCGATCCCGGTTTCGGCTATGCCGGGGCCGGCGGTGCCGGGGCCCGGGCCGTGCTGGAGGTGCGCTCGCGCGACGTGCCGTTCCTGCTGGAGGACGGCCAGATCGTCGGCCGCCTCGTGTACGAACGCATGCTCGACCTCCCCGAGACGCTCTACGGGGCCGGCGCCGGCTCCAACTATCAGGCCCAGGGGCTCAAGCTCTCCAAGCATTTCGTCCTGTAGCCCGGCCTCAGGTCTCGGGCGGGAGCATCGACGCTATGGACGCGGTGGACCGGAAGATCCTGGACGTCCTCCAGCAGGACGCGACGCTCCCGGTGGCCGAACTCGCCGAGCGGGTCGGCGTCAGCGCGGCGCCCTGCTGGCGCCGGGTGAAGAAGCTGGAGGCGTCGGGCGTCATCCGGCGCCGGGTCGCCCTGGTGGACCGGCGCAAGGTCAACGTGTCGACCACGGTGTTCGTGGCCGTGAAGGCGCCACGCCACGCCGCCGACTGGACCGACGCGTTCCGCCGGGTCGTCGCCGGCTTCCCGGAGATCGTCGAGGCGTGGCGCCTGACCGGCGAGGTCGATTACCTGCTGCGCATCGTGGTGCCCGACATCGAGGCCTACGACGCCCTCTACCAGCGCCTCATCGCCAAGCTCGAATTCTCGAACCTGTCCTCCTCCATCGCCATGGAGGAGATGAAGTACACGACCGCCGTGCCGACACTGTACATGGCGTGAGGCCGGATCGCCTCGCGGGCACGGACCGGCAGGGCCGGCGGTCCGCCGCGGCTCAGCCCGCAGCCACCTCATAGGTCCGATGGATCGAGGTATCCTGGGTGCGGTGATCGTAGCCGTAGACGTGGATCGAGACGGCCTCCTCCGGCCTGTCATTGGCGATCCGGTGCAGGTTCGGGCCGGACGGCAGCATGCAGGCCACGAAGCCCGCCTCCCGCACGGCATCCAGGGTCGGCACCGCGTGCGTGTCGCTGATCGGGCGGTACCAGGTCTCGCGCAACGCGCCGCGCAGCAGGCCGAAGCAGCACGAGCAATGATGATCGTGCACCGGCGTGACCGTGCCGGGGCTCCACACCATCGCCCACACGCTGATCTCCCCCGTGCCGAACAGCAGGTTGCGGCTGAGGCCCGGATTCCGGGCTGACAGCCGTGACGGGTCGAGCAGGTCCGGGCGGGAGAGGATCCGGTTCAGCGTCGCCCGGGCGGCGGCGAGATAGGCGTCGGGCGAGCGGCGGGCGGATACGGCCAGGTCCGCCATCAGCGCCGCGGTTTCGGCCGGAACGAACAGCTGCGACATCGACGGGCTCCGCGAACGCCCTTCATCAGGCTGCCCGCAGCGTAGCGCGTCCGCACCGGCATCCGGTTGCGAACGCGACGCCCAATCGCCCGCGGCGCGCAAACCAATTGCTCCGATGCGGCCGCAGACCGAATTCCATTGCGCCCCTTGGCCATCCTACGAAAACGATGCCGGCGTTCCTGCGTCGACGCGCAACGTCAGGCGAGTCGGAAGCGCCGTACGCCGGGACCCGGCGCGATCAGGACCCCGCGACCGAACGTGCGAACGCGCGCACGAGGTCACCGTCGAGCTTGCCCTCCATGCCGTGGAGGATCCGCATGGCTTCGACCGCCGGCAGGGGCGGGCGATAGGGGCGGCGCTCCACCAGGGCCGCGTAGACGTCGCAGACGGTGATCAGCCGGACGGTGTCGGTGATGGCGGCACCCTTCAGCCCGTCCGGATAGCCCGAGCCGTCGAGCATCTCGTGATGGTGGCGCACGACCCCGAGCACGGTCTCGTCGAACCCGCCGGCCTTGACCAGGATCGCGTGCCCCAGGGCCGCGTGCTCGCACATCACCGCCCGTTCCGCGGGATCGAGCGGCCCGGGCTTGTTCAGGATCTCCAGCGGGATCTTGGCCTTTCCGACGTCGTGGACCAGGGCGGCCCGAACGAGCAACTGGCGGTCCGAGGCCGAGAAGCCGAGGTCGATCGCGAAGGTCGCGGCGAGGCCGGCCACCAGCAGACAATGCTGGTAGGTGGCGTCGTCGTAGGCCCGGACGGTCTCGAGCCACGCGTTCAGACCGGCGACGCCGATCGCGCCGAGGATCGGATCGAGGCTCTCGTCGATCAGGGCGGCGTCGACGGTTCCGGAGGTGCGCGCGGAATCGAGGAGTGTGGCGATGACGGCGCCGGCCCGGTCGGCCGCCCGGGCGACCTGCGGCGCGCCGGGCACGGCCGGGCTCGGCCCTCGCGTCGGCGCCGGGGGTCGAAGCTCCGCCCGCAGCGCCTCGACCACGGTGGCGGGCGGCGTATCGGCGGGCAGGCAGAGCCGCGCCCCGAGGCCGCGCGCCGCGGACAGGCTGCGCGCGCCCATGCTCCGCATCAGGAAGATCCGCGGCAGCGCCGGCGTCGCGGCGATCAGCATGCGCAGGCCGGTGAACGGCGAGGGCTGAAGCAGGTCGAGGTCGGCGACGAGGGCGATGCACGGGACGGAAGGCGCCGGCTCGGCGGCACGCAGCACCAGGCACGGTGCGATCGGCTCAAGCGCGCGCAGGAGGTCGGTGCGGCGGGTGGGCTGGTCGGTATAGAGGACGAGGGTGCCCGCGTGCATCTGGCTCAGGTGGCGACAAGCCGCTGCCGCGACGCGGTGAGTCCGACCGGCGCGGTGCTCCCCTTGCCTACCACGCCGATCTCGCCGGACCCTAATGCGCGCGGCGCCCTCAGCCGGCCGCGGCCTCGTCGAGCAGCCACGCGACCTTGCCCGCGCCCGTCACCCGGCCGGCCGGGAGGTCGTCCCCGGCGGCGAGGCGGGCGAGGGCCGCGCGCTTGCCCGCGCCCGTCACCAGGAACAGGACGTGCCGGGACGAGGCGAGGGCCGGGAACGTCAGGGTGATCCGCGGCACGAACGGCGCGAGGCCGGCCTCCGGCACGGGCGCGACCAGCCTCCGGGTCTCGTCGGACGCCGGCTTGCCGGGGAACAGCGAGGCGGTGTGCCCGTCCTCTCCGAGGCCGAGGAGCACGAGGTCGAAGAGCGGCCGATCGGGCACCAGGGTGTCGCCGCCGTAGTAGTCGAGGAGGGTGCGCTCGTAGGCCCGGGCGCCCGCCTCCGCGCCCTCGTCGGAGGGGATGAAGTGGAGGTGGGTCGCGGGGATCCGCGAGCCGTGGCCGAAGGCCTCGCGGACCATGCGCACGTTGCTGCGCGCGTCGTCCCAGGGGACCACCCGGTCGTCGCCGAAGAACCAATGGACCCGCTCCCACGGCACGCGGGTCGCGTAGTCCGGTCCGGCGAGGAGGCCGTAGAGCGTCTTCGGGGTCGAGCCGCCCGACAGGCAGATCGCGATCCGCTCGGACCGGTTCTCGCCGCAGGCCACGATCAGCCGTTCGGCCGCCTCCCGGGCGACCGCCTCCATGTCGGGCAGCACATGGGTACCGGTGGGAAGGCTCATGCGGGCGTTCCTAGGCCTTCGGCTCCTGGTGACCGCCGAAGCCCTTGCGCATCGCGGAGAGCAGCTTGTCGGCGTAGCTCTCGTGCTCCCGGGAGCGGAAGCGGCGATAGAGGGCGGCCGACAGGACCGTGGCCGGGACGCTCTCCTCGATGGCGGCGTTGATGGTCCAGCGGCCCTCGCCCGAATCCTCCACGTAGCCGGAGAAGTCTGTGAGTTGCTCGTCGCCCGCCAGCGCCTGGGCGGTCAGGTCGAGGAGCCAGGACGAGACGACGCTGCCGCGCCGCCAGACCTCGGCGATGTCGCCCATGTTCAGGTCGAAGCGGCGCTCGGCCGGCAGCGCCTCGGAATTGGCGTGGCGGAGGATGTCGAACCCCTCCGCGTAGGCCTGCATCAGGCCGTACTCGATCCCGTTATGGACCATCTTGACGAAATGGCCCGCGCCGGTCGGCCCGGCATGGATGTAGCCCTGCTCGGCGCGCGGGTCGCGGCCATCCCGGTTCGGGGTCTTCGGGATGTCGCCGATGCCGGGCGCCAGGGTCTTGAAGATCGGGTCGAGCCGGTCGACGGTCTCGGTATCGCCGCCGATCATCATGCAGTAGCCGCGCTCCAGCCCCCAGACGCCCCCCGAGGTGCCGACATCCACGTAGTGCAGGCCCTTTGCCTTCAGGGCGATGCCACGGCGGACATCGTCGCCGTAGAAGGAGTTGCCGCCGTCGATGACGCAGTCGCCGGGCTGCATCAGACCGCTCAGGGTCTCGACCGCCTGCTCGGTGATCGCGCCCGCCGGCAGCATCACCCAGGCGGAGCGCGGCGCCTCCAGCTTGGCGACCAGATCCTCCAGGCTCGATGCGCCGACTGCGCCGGCCTCGACCAGGGCCGCGACCGCCGCCGGGTTCTGGTCGAACGCCACGGCGGTGTGCCCATCGCGCAGGAGGCGCCGGACGATGTTGCCGCCCATCCGGCCGAGACCGATCATGCCGAGTTGCATCGCTGCTCTTCCTTCGATCGACCCCGCGGAGGGGGTGGAGGTTCTACGGCTTCACCGACGGCTAACCCTCGAAACGCAACGCTTACCCGGACACCTGGAACGTCGAGGACGGTGGTCCGGGACGAACCACACCGGGCGCCGCGAAAGCGGCATAGTTCGAAGTCTGCGCACGCTTCGTGTCTTCCTGTGCCGGATCCCGGGTCGCATTCCGCTGACGCTGCGTGCGCCCGGGACAGGGGGGGCTGGCCCGCTTACCGCACCTACGCAACCGCCGCCTTCAGCGCCGCCGCGACGCGCTTCAGCCCCGCCTCGAGATCCCCCTTGAGGTGCACCCGCAGCGCCCGCCGGCCGCGCTCGGCGAGCACGGCGAAGTCGCCCCGGGCCTGCGCCGCCACCACGGTGGCGAAGCCCAGCGTCCGGCCGGGGATCGCCAGGTCCTGCGACGGCTCCGCGGTGATCTGCAGGAACACGCCGGTGTCCGGGCCGCCCTTGTAGGCCTGACCGGTGGAGTGCAGGAACCGCGGCCCGAATTCCAGGCAGGTCGCCACCTTCCTGGCGTCCCGCACGGCGATCCGCCCCTCTTGGAGGATCCCGGCCGTCCGCCCGTTGCGCGGCACGTAGGCGAGGAGCCCGAGATAGTCGCCGTCCCTCAGCCGGGCGACCTGTGCCTTGACGGCGGCCTCGAGCCCCTCCGATGCCGGCTTGAGCCCCTCGGCGTTCCTCGGATCCGCGTAGAGGGCGACCTGCTCATCCTCGTAGAGGGGCGTCTCGGCCGGGAGGGCGCCGTCGCGCTCCGCCTCCGCGAACAGCTTCTTGGTCTCGACCTTGCTGGCCTCGACATCGGGCTGATCGAACGGGTTGATGCCGAGCACCGCGCCCGCCACCGCGGTGGCCATCTCCAGCCGGTAGAATTCCTGCGGCAGCTGCTCGATGGAATCGAGGGTGATGCGGGCGATGGGGTGGCCATCCCGCTCCAGGGCCCGCAACGCCTCGTCCTGCGCCGCCTCGGCATGGCCGTCGAGGCGGAGATAGATGAAGAACCGGTCGCGGCCGTAGACCGCCGGGACGCCGACCGGCTCCCCGTCCACCGGCACGAGGCCCTTGCCCTGCTTGCCGGTCGATTCCGCGATCAGCTGCTCGGCCCAGGCGCCGAAGCTCCCGATCGCGGGAGACGCCACGATCGTGACCTTGTCGCGCCCGGCCAGCGCCGCCGCGCCCATCGCCGTCCCGAGCAGCACGCCGGGGTTCTGGGCCGGCGGCACGGCGGGACCGCAGGAGCGGACCATGATCCGGGCCGTCTCCAGCAGCGCCTTGACGTCGAGGCCCATGGCGGCGGCCGGGACGAGGCCGAAGGCCGACAGCACCGAGTAGCGGCCGCCGATCTGCTTCACCCCGTAGAAGATTTTCTTGAACCGGTCCGCCTTCGCGGCGCGCTCCATGTCGGAACCCGGGTCGGTGACCGCCACGAAGTGGTCGCCCGCCCGGTCGCCGAGCACCTGTTTGGCGCGGGCCAGGAAGTAGTCGCGGAACACGTTGGGCTCCAGCGTCGAGCCCGACTTCGACGCGACGATGAACACCGTCTTCGCCAGGTCGATGCTCGCCTCCAGGGCGCGCACCTGGTCCGGATGGGTCGAGTCGAGGATCTGCAGTCTCGGGAAGCCCTCGCGCTGGCCGTAGGTCAGGCTCAGAACCTCCGGGCCGAGGCTCGACCCGCCCATGCCCAGCACCACGGCATCGGTGAACCCTTCCGCCTTCACCCACTCGGCGAAGGCGGCGTAGTCGGCGGCCTTCTCCAGCTCCTCCTCGACGATATGCAGCCAGCCGAGCCAGTTCGCCTCGTCGTGGCCGGACCAGACCGAGGCGTCGCCCGCCCAGAGCCGGCGGATCGAACCGCTCGCGCGCCACGCCTCGACGGTCTTCTTCGCCTCGGTGGCGAGGGTGTCGTCCATGACGAGGCTCTGGCCGTCCAGCCGGTGCCCGAGCAGCGCGGCGCGCTTGCCCGCGACCGCGCCGAGCAGGCTGTCGGCCGCGTCGATGAAGAGCTGGACGCCCTCCTTCACCAGCTGCCGGGCCACCGTCTCGATGTCGATGCCGGTCCGGGCGAGCCGCGCCATCACGGCCTCGGCGCCCGGCACGTCCTCCTCGATCGTGGCGCGCACCACGCCGTGGTCGCGGAACGCGTCCATGGTGGCGGGCGGCATCGTGTTGACGGTGTTCGGGCCGATCAGCTCCTCGACGTAGAGGACGTCGGAATAGGCCTTGTTCTTGACGCCCGTGGAGGCCCAGAGCAGCCGCTGCGCCTTGGCGCCCTTCTCGGCGAGCGCCGTCCACTTGGCCTCGGAAAAGATGCGCTTGTAGCGCTGGTAGGCGAGCTTGGCGTTGGCGATGGCCACCTTGCCCTTCAGCTGCTCCAGGGCGATCTTCTCGTCGGGGTCGTTGGCCTGTGCGATCTTCTCGTCCAGCAGCTTGTCGACCAGGACGTCGATCCGGCTGATGAAGAAGCTCGCCACGCTGGCGATCTTCGACACGTCGTGGCCGGCCCTCGCCCGGGCGTCCAGGCCGTCGATGAAGGCGCGGGCCACCGCCTCGTAGGCCTCCTGCGAGAACAGCAGGGTGACGTTGATCGAGATGCCCTCGCTGGTGAGCTGCCGGATCGCCGGGATGCCCTCGGGGGTGGCGGGCACCTTCACCATCAGGTTGTCGCGCGCGACCGCCCTGTGCAGGCGCCGGGCCTCGGCGAGGGTCTCGTCGGTGTCGAGGGCGAGGTAGGGCGAGACCTCGAGGCTGACGTAGCCGTCGGCGCCGTCGCTCGCGTCGTAGACCGGGCGCAGCACGTCGGCGGCCGCCTGGATGTCGGCGATCGCCAGGCCTTCGTAGAGGTCGATGACGCGGCTGTCGCCGTGTGCCTGCATGGCCTTCAGGCCCTCGTCGTACTCTTCCGAGTGGCCGATCGCCTTCTCGAAGATCGACGGGTTGGAGGTGACGCCCCGCAGGCCATCCCGCTCCACAAGCTGCTTCAATTCGCCCTTCTGGACGAAGCCGCGGGCCACGAAGTCGAGCCAGACCGCCTGATCCTGTTCGGCGTGCAGGGCCTTGAGCGCGTTCATGTCGGTTCCTCGTCTCGCGTATCGCTACGTACCGGGCGCTCTCCTCCCCCGCAGAGGGGGGAGGGGCACCGTCGCGCATCCGCCATCACCGCTTGTGCTTGGCCACCTGCGCCCTGGCGGCCTCCAGGACCTTCTCGGGGGTGAAGCCGAACTTGGTCTGCAGGTCCTTGATCGGCGCCGAAGCCCCGAACGTGTTCATCCCGATGATCGCCCCCTCGGTGCCCGCGTAGCGGTCCCAGCCGATCACGCTGCCCTGCTCCACGGCGACCCGCGCCTTGATGGCGGGCGGCAGCACCGAGTCGCGGTAGGCCGCGTCCTGGCGCTCGAACAGCTCCCAGGACGGCATCGACACCACCCGGGCGTTCACGCCGTCGGCCTTCAGTGCCTCGTAGGCGCCAACGCAGAGCTGCACCTCGGACCCGGAGGCCAGCAGGATGACGTCGGGGGTGCCGTCGCCGTCGGCCAGTACGTAGCCGCCCTTGGCGGTTCCCGAGGCCGCGCCGTACCGGGTGCGGTCGAGGGTCGGCAGGGGCTGGCGCGAGAGGGCGAGCACCGCCGGCTGGTCCTTCAACGAGAAGATCACCCGGTAGGCCTCGGCGACCTCGTTGGCGTCGGCGGGCCGCAGGGTGACGAGACCCGGGATGCAGCGCAGCGACAGCAGCTGCTCCACCGGCTGGTGGGTCGGCCCGTCCTCGCCCACGCCGATCGAATCGTGCGTGAAGATGTGGAAGATCGGCAGTTCCATCAGCGAGGCCAGGCGGATCGGCGGGCGCATGTAGTCGGCGAACACCAGGAAGGTGGCGCCGTAGGCGCGCAAGCCGCTGAGCCCGAGGCCGTTGACGATCGAGCCCATGGCGTGCTCGCGCACGCCGAAATGCAGGTTGCGGCCGCCGGGCGAGAACGGCCCGAACGAGCCCGCGCCCTCGAAGGTCAGGTTCGACTTGTTGGACGGCGCCAGATCGGCCGAGCCGCCGAGCAGGAACGGCACGTGCTGCGCGATGGCGTTCAGCACCTTGCCGGAGGATTCGCGCGTGGCGATGCCCTTGGCGTCGGGTTCGAACACCGGGATGTCCCGGTCCCAACCGTCCGGCAGGCGGCCTTCCAGCAGGGCGTCGAGATCCTCGGCATGATCGGCATCGGCCGCCTTGGCCTTGGACAGCATGCCCTGCCACGCGTCGTAGAGGCCGGCGCCGCGCTTGCCGATCCCGTTCCGGAAATTCTCCTGGACGCCGTCCGGCACGAGGAACTGGGCGTCCTCCGGCCAGCCATAGGCACGCTTGGCACCCTTCACCTCGTCCTCGCCCAGCGGGTCGGAATGGGCCTTGGACGTGCCCTGCTTCTTCGGCGCCCCGTAGCCGATCACCGACTTGACGATGATCAGCGTCGGCCGGTCGCCGGTGGCCAGGAACGTCTCGATCGACCCGGAGAGCGCATGCACGTCGTTGGCGTCGGCGACGCGCAGCACCTGCCAGCCATAGGCCAGGAACCGGGTTGCCACCTCCTCACCGAAGGCGAGTTCGGTATGGCCCTCGATGGTGACGGTGTTGTCGTCGTAGATCCAGCAGAGGTTGGCGAGCCGCAGGTGGCCGGCGAGGGAGGCCGCCTCGGAGGCGACGCCCTCCATCAGGTCGCCGTCCGAGCAGACCGCGTAGACGTTGTAGTCGAACAGCGGCAGGTTCGGCCGGTTGAGGTGCTCGCCGAGGAAGCGGCTGCCCATGGCCATGCCGACCGAGTTGGCGACACCCTGGCCCAGCGGGCCGGTGGTGGTCTCGACGCCGGTGGTGAAGTGATATTCCGGGTGGCCGGGGGTGCGGCTGTCGAGCTGGCGGAACTTCTTGATGTCCTCCAGCGACACCGCCGGCGTATTGCCGCCGTCGCTCTGGGCGACGCCCGCGAGATGCAGCAGCCCGTAGAGCAGCATCGAGGCATGGCCGCAGGACAGCACGAACCGGTCGCGGTTCGGCCAGTGCGGATGCGCCGGATCGTAGCGGAGATAATGGTTCCACAAAGTATAGGCGACCGGCGCCAGGGCCATGGGCGCGCCGGCATGACCGGAATTCGCCTTCTGCACCGCGTCGATCGCGAGCGTCCGGATCGTGTTGATGCTGAGCGTATCGATCTCAGCGAGGGCCGCCTTGGCGGGTGTGTCAGCGCCGCTCATGATGTCGTGTCTTCCAGTTCGCCTCGCGCGGTCCGCTTCGCGGCTTCGCGCTGCCGCAGGACGGCGGGAGGGGCTCCGTTGGCCTTACCACCCTGCCGGTCCGCCGGCCCTTCGCGACGCGTATAGCTGAGCAGCGTGTTGACGAGGGCGACGTGAGTGAACGCCTGCGGGAAGTTACCCACAAGACGCTTGGCTTGCACGTCGTATTCCTCGCTGACGAGGCCCAGATCCGTGCAGATGCCGAGGAGCCGGTTGATGATGGCGTGCGCCTCGTCCCGGCGGCCGAGCCCGATCAGGTTGTCGACGTACCAGAACGTGCAGGGCAGGAACGCGCCCTCGCTGCCCGTCAGCCCATCGGTGGTCTGCCCTTGCGTCTCGTAGCGGAGGATGAAGCCGTCGCGCATCAGTCCCTTGCCGATCGCCTCGACCGTGCCGACCACCCGGGGATCGTCCTGCGGCAGGAAGCCGGTATGGGCGATGAGCAGCAGGCTCGCATCGAGTGCCTTCGATCCGTAGGATTGGACGAAGCTGTTGAGGGCCGGGTCGAAACCGTTCGCGCAGACCTCGGCGTGGATCTCGTCTTTGACAGCGCGCCAGCGCTTGGCCTGTTCCTCGGTGGCGCCGGATTCGTGCATCTCATGCATGCGCAGCGCCCGGTCGAACGCCACCCAGGCCATCACCTTCGAGTGGGTGAAGTGGCGCCGACCGCCGCGCACCTCCCAGATCCCCTCGTCGGGCTCGCGCCAGGCCCGCTCGAGGTGACCGAGGATCGCCAGCCCGACGCGCAGCCCGTCCTTGCTCACCGGCAGGCCGCGGGCATGGGCCTGGTAGAGCGCGTCGAACAATTCGCCGTAGACGTCGAGCTGGAACTGGCTGGCGGCGGCGTTGCCGATCCGCACGGGCTTCGAGTTCTCGTAGCCGGGCAGCCATTCGAGCTCGATCTCCGGCAGCAGCCGCTCGCCGCCGATCCCGTAGAGGATGTGGGCCTGCTCCGGATTGCCCGCGACCGCCCGCAGCAGCCAGCCGAGCCAGTCGCGCGCCTCGTCGACATAGCCGGCATCCATCAGGGCGATCAGCGTCAGCGTCGAGTCGCGCAGCCAGCAGAACCGATAGTCCCAGTTGCGCTCGCCCCCCAGCCCCTCGGGCAGGGAGGCGGTCGGCGCCGCCACGATGCCGCCGGTGGGCTCGTAGATCAGCGCCTTGAGCGTCAACAGGGAGCGCTGGAGCATCGCGTCCCAGCTGGTCCCGCCGGCGCAGCGGCTCGACCAGGCGCGCCAGCTCCGATCCGTGGCGTCGAGCGCCTTGCGGGGTTCTATCGCCACGGGATCGTCCTCGTGAGAGGCGCCGTAGCTCAGGACGAAGCGGTGCTTCTCCCCGGCGTGCACGGTGAACGTCGCCACCGTGGTCTGCGTGTCCGACCCCTTGAGATGGACGTCGGTGCGCAGCACCACCTTGTGCGGACCCGAGACCGCGCGCAGGTCGCCGAGCTCGGACCGGGATACCCACGGCACGGCCGATCCGTAATCGAACCGCACGGCCATCTCCATCCGCATGGCGACGCGGCCGTGCACCCCCTCCACGAGACGGACCAGATGCGATCCGTCGCCGATCGGCATGAAGTCCGTGACGAGGACCTCACCCTGGCGGGTGATGTGTCGCGACTCCAGCACGAGGCTGCCGGGCCGGTAGGACCAGCGCGTCTCGACGTTCTCCGCCTCGGGGAAGATCTTCCAGAACCCGTGCGCGTCGGTCCCGAGAAGGCCGGCGAACAGGGCCGCCGCGTCGAAGCGCGGCCAGCACAGCCAGTCGACGCTGCCCTGCCGGCTGATCAGCGCGGCGCTGCGGCAATCGCCGACGAGTGCGTAATCCTCGATGCGTGCAGCCATCCGGCGCCGGCTCCGGTCGGCGGCCGGTTCGGACCGTCCGCTGCAACGCACCTAGGACGGCGGATCGAGAGTTCCAGACCATCACCCAAGCGGAGGCCGATCAACTCCGGAACCGGACACGGCATCATAGGGGATCTTGCGCTGCGTGAACCGGGCGGTCCCGGACGTGCGGCACGGCCGTCAGCGCAGGCAGTCGGCCACCGCCAGAACCACCGACCCCCGGACCGCCGTCGCACCGGTGCGCACGAGGTTGGCCGCATCCCCGACGGCCCGGACAGCGGGCGCCAGGGTCTCCGCCACCGTGTCGGTAAAGGGCAGTGCCTGGCGGGGGATGATTTGGTCGTCAGCAGGCTCGGACGCCTCCGCGTGGGCTGCGGCCAACGGATCCGTCACCCGCTGCGGCACCTCCGGGCAGCGGCGCCCGGGGCAGGCGCGTCGGCTCGCGGCGGCGAAGTGGGGCAGCGGCCGCGCCGGCGCCGCCATGCGGACGGGTGCGGCGACGGGCTTCACCGCCGGCGCTTCGAGGGGATAGGCCTCCGCGAAGGCGAGCGAGGCCGGGAGACGGCCGGGTTGGGAAACGAGCGCAGCCGCAGGTGCGAAGTAGGTGGGGGACGGCGCCGACAGCGGGTCCACCGGCCCGACGCTCTCCGTCAGGGATGCCGGCAGGACCGGCCTGGAGGACGGGCAGTAGAGCGAGGCCATGCCCAGGATCGCCACCACGACGAGCGTCGGCAGGAACGGCATCGAGACGCGGCCGGTCGCGGCGTCCGTGAGGGCGGGCTGATCTGGCCTGCGCATCCGAATCACCGATCTCCGTGACCGCCTCAACACATTCAAGATGCGGCCAGCATTGCGGCGGAAGCTGGACCGTTTGCTTTCGCGGTGATGTCTGAGGCGCGTTCCGGTGCGGGCCGGGATGCCGGACGGGCTCCGGCCGCGCGGGCTTCCCGGCGGCGCCCGCCGGAGGGCATATACCTTGCTTGGCTCGAGACGCCCGAACCGCGGCGCCTCTCCGCGATGACCCGCCCCGAACCGGGCTCCGATGACCGAAACGAACCTGACCGTCGCCGTGATCGATCCGAGCCGCGCCCGAGCGGCGATCCTGGAGGAGGGGCTGCGCGCGGCCGGCGTCGGCCGCGTCGTGATCATGCCGGACACGGCCGACCTGACGGAACGCGTGAACGCCCTGCGGCCGGACGTGATCGTCGTGCATCTGGAGAGCCCCAGCCGGGATATTCTCGAGCAGATGTCGGGGGTCTCGCGTCAGGTCGAGCGGCCCGTGGCGATGTTCGTCGACCGCTCGGACGCGACCATGATGCAGGCGGCGGTCGATGCCGGAATCTCAGCCTACGTGGTGGACGGGCTGCGCGCGGAGCGGATCAAGTCGATCCTCGACATCGCGATCCTGCGCTTCAACGCCTTCGCGCGCCTCCAGCGCGAGCTGTCGGAGGCGCGGGGCGAACTCGCCGACCGGAAGCTGATCGAGCGGGCCAAGGGCATTCTGATGAGCGTGAAGGGCCTGTCGGAGGACGAGGCGTACAAGCAGCTCCGCCGCAAGGCGATGAACGAGAAGCGCAAGATCGCCGACATCGCCCGGGCCATCGTCACGACCGCGGATCTGCTCGGATGAGGCTACGGCTCGGCTACGTCCCGCTCTGCGACGCCGCACCCCTGATCGCCGCGCACGAACTCGGCTTCGCCCGGACCGAAGGGCTCGACCTCGATCTGACCGCCGAGCCGTCCTGGGCGACGCTGCGCGACCGGCTGGCGCTGGGCCACCTCGACGGCGCCCACATGCTGGCCCCCCTGGCGATGGCCAGCCGGCTCGCCCTGTCGGGGCCGCCCTCCGACCTGATCGTGCCGCTCCAGCTGAGCGTCAACGGCAACGCCATCACCCTGTCGCGCGGCCTGTGGGACGAGATGCAGCCGGGCGGCACCGGTCTGGCGGACATCGCCCGCGCCTTCGCGCGGGTGGCGGCGGCCCGTCGTGACGCGGGCCGGCCCCTGACGCTCGGCACCGTCCATCCGTTCTCCTGCCACACCTACCAGCTGCGGCTGTTCGCCGAGGCCGGCGAACTCGAACCCGCCGCGATCCGCACCGTGGTGGTCCCGCCCCAGTACAGCCTCGAGACACTCGCCCGCGGCCTCGTCGACGGCTTCTGTGCGGGCGCCCCGTGGAACGCGGTGGCGGCGGCGGCAGGCCACGGCCGCATCGCGGTGCTCGGCAGTACGCTGGCGCCGGACGCGCCCGAGAAGGTGCTGGCGGTCTCGGAGCGGCTCGACGATGCCCTGCTGCCGCTCGTCCGGGCCGTGGCGCGGGCCGGACGCTGGTGCGCGGATCCGGACAACCGGACGGAGCTGATCCAGCGCCTCGCCCGCCGGAGCTACCTCGATCTTGACGCGAACATCCTCGCCGCGGCGATCCCGAGCGAAGCGACCGCGGACATGCCCGCGGGCGAGCGCCTCCGCTTCGGCGCCCCGATCGAGGAACCCAGCCTGGAGCACGCCCGCTGGATCGCGCAGGAGATGCGGCGGTCCGGGCAGGGCGTGCGGCCGAGCGACGTCGAGACCGTCTACAGGCCCGATATCTACCGGGCCGCCGCCGCCGACCTGTGAGGCGGCCGACAGGCGGCGGTTTTCGTCACCTGCACAGGCCGTCAGGCGCTTCGACCCCGGAACGCCGCGCGGTCTCGCTCGTTGTGACTTCGCCATGCCCGGATGCCGCAGACTCGATACTGGCTCGTTGACGTCGCATCCGCGCATGCGGGTCGAGCTTCGACGGTATGTGTGCAGAGGGGGCAGGGTGCCCCGCGCCTGCAACGACAACCGCCGACCCGGCGCAGGCCGCGCCTGGCATTGGGTCCTGGTTGTCGGCGCCCTGCCGACGCTGGGTCTGCTCGCCGCCCTGTCCTCCCTGATCTGAGCCGCCGCGCGCGACGCACGGTGTTGCGTGGGTCGCGCTGTGGCGCCCCCGGCGCCTCCCTGTGCGCCGCCGATCCCGTTGGCGCCGCACCGGCCTGTTGCCCGACACGGCTGAGATGCCCCTGGCGCGCGCCGCCTCGACATCTGCTGAATTGACCACCGATCGCCTCATTTTTGTGCAGCGCACAGGGCGCGGCAGCGCAGCAGGCAGGTCTTTCGGCCGTCTGATTTCCTCGATTTGAAGCAATGGGTTAGCGCCGGCCCGCCGGATTGGCACGGAACCTGCTCCGAGCTACGCGTCCGTCAACGGCGACGGACAGCACCGTCAGCGAGGCCGCTGATCCGGTCCTCCTGAGGCTGAAGCCCGCTGGGAGACGACCGGCAGCGGCTTTTTCGTGGGCGGTCCGCCAACGATCCTGCAATCGAGGTTCCAGACGCGATCGAGTGATGGCGACATTGCCTATCGACACCCCCGCCCATGAGACCCGCGTGCACGATGCGCGCGCCGAAACCGGCCTCCCACGCGAGCGACTCGTCGTCGTCGGCAACGGCATGGCCTCCCTGCGCTTTCTGGAGCGGCTGACCGAGGGCTCCCCCGGCCGCTTCGACGTGACCTGCGTGGGTGCCGAGCCCCGGGCCGCCTATAATCGCGTCCTGCTCTCCTCCCTGCTCGGCGGCGAGGTCGATGAGGCGGCCTGCGAGTTCCGCGGCCTGGACTGGTACGAGGCCCATGGCATCCGCCTCATCACCGGCGCGCCGGCCACGCAGATCGACCGGGAGAACAACCTGGTCGTCGTCGGCGAGACGCACGTCCTCCCCTACGACAAGCTGGTGCTCGCGGTGGGATCGGTTCCGATCCGCCTGCCGAAGCCCGGCATGGACCTGCCGGGGGTCATCACCTTCCGCGACCTGGCCGACGTCGCGGCGATCCGCCGGGCGGCCGTCCAGCACGCCCGGGCCATCGTCATCGGCGGCGGCCTCCTGGGGCTGGAGGCCGCGGTCGGCCTCGCGCGCCTCGGGGTCGACACGACGCTGCTCCACGTCATGGACCGGCTTATGGAGCGCCAGCTCGACCATCACGCCGCCGGGCTGGTGCGGCGCGCCATGGAGGCGCGCGGCGTGCGGGTGATCCTCCAGGCCGACACGGCACGGGTCGAGGGTGACGGCCGGGTCGAGGGCCTCGTCCTGGCGGACGGGACCCGGCTGCCGGCGGACCTCGTGGTGATGTCGGTGGGGGTGCGCCCGTCGGTAGCCCTGGCGCAGAGCGCGGGGCTGGACATCGGCCGGGGTATCACGGTCGACGACCGGATGACCACCTCGGATCCGCGCATCTTCGCCCTCGGGGAATGCGCCGAGCACCGCGGCCTCGTCTACGGGCTGGTCGAGCCGGCCTACGAGCACGCCGACACGCTGGCCCGCCACCTCGCCGGCCAATCGGCCGAGTATCGGGGGACGGCCCTGTCCACGAGCCTCAAGGTCTCCGGCCTGCCGGTGTTCTCCGCGGGGATCGTGGACACGCCCGACGACGCCGAGGCGGTCGTCCTGTCCGATCCCGGGGCAGGCCTCTACCGCAAGCTGCTGGTGCGGGAGGGCAGGCTGATCGGCGCCGTGTTCGTCGGCGACATCGCCGAGCAGGGCGCCTGCAAGGGCCTGATCCGCTCCGGCGCTCCGATCGAGAACGTGGACGACTTGATGTTCGGGCGCGCCGCGCCCGAGCCGCTGGCCGCTTAGGGAGGCACGGATGGCCGACACCCTCACCCCGACCGAAGCGGGCACCTTCGACGCCGAGCAGAAGCGCTTTCTCGAAGGCTTCGCCTCCGGGATCTCCGCCGTCAGGATGACCGGCGGCCTCGCCTCCGGCGGGGCCGGTGGGGCCGCGCCGCCGGCCGAGCCCATCGGACCGGACGCGATCCACGTCAAGGCGCAGGACAGGACCGTCAAGGACGGCGGCAAGCTCTGCGAGCAGGAGAAGTGGAAGCGCGCCGAGAACCCGTTCGACGGCCACAACCGCCTGATCCAAGAGGCGGCCTCCGGCAAGCAGCCCAAGCCCGAGGATAATTTCCGCTGGCGCTACCACGGCTTGTTCTGGGTCGCGCCGAACCAGGTCTCGTACATGTGCCGGATGCGGATCCCGAACGGGATCCTGCACCATTGGCAGTTCGCGGGCGTCGCCGACCTCGCCGATCAGCATGGCGGCGGCTACGTCCACGTGACGACGCGGGCCAACCTGCAGGTGCGCGAGATCAGCCCCGAGCACGCCCAGCCGTTCCTGGACGGGCTCACCGATATCGGCCTGACCGCCCGGGGCTCGGGGGCCGACAACATCCGCAACGTCACCGGCTCCTCGACCGCCGGCATCGACGCGCAGGAATTGCTCGACACGCGTCCGCTGGCGAAGTCCTGGCACAACTGGATCCTCAACGACCGCTCGCTCTACGGCCTGCCGCGCAAGTTCAACGTCGCCTTCGACGGCAGCGGCGTGATGCCGACCCTGGAGGAGACCAACGACATCGGCTTCCAGGCGGTGGAGGTGCTCGACGGCGCCGCCGTGGCGCCCGGCATCTGGATGCGCCTCGTGCTCGGCGGCATCTCGGGCCACCGGGACCTCGCCCGCGACACCGGCATCGTGCTCAAGCCCGAGGATTGCAACGCGGTCGCCGACGCGATCATCCGGGTGTTCATCGAGAACGGCGACCGGACCAACCGCAACAAGAGCCGGATGAAGTACGTCCTCGACGCCTGGGGCTTCGACAAGTACCTCGCCGCCGTCGAGGAGAAGCTCGGCCGCAAGCTCGATCGGGTGGATCCCGCGCATGTCGCGCCGCGCAAGCCCACCGACCGCTACGCCCATGTCGGCGTGCACGCGCAGAAGCAGCCCGGCCTGAACTGGATCGGCGTGGTCCTGCCGGTGGGCAAGATGACCAGCGATCAGGTCCGGGCGCTGGCCGAGATCGCCCGGGACTGCGGCGACGGCCAGATCCGTCTCACCGTCTGGCAGAACTTCATCTTTTCCGGCGTTCCGGACGCGAAGGTCGCCGAGGTCGAGGCCCGGGTCGAGGCGCTGGGGCTCTCCATCAAGGCGGCGGGCATCCGCTCCGGCCTCGTGGCCTGCACCGGCGCCCGGGGCTGCAAGTTCGCCGCCTCCGACACCAAGGGCCACGCCCTGATCATCGCCGACCATGTCGAGACGACCGTGCGGGAGCTCGACGTGCCGGTGAACGTCCACCTCACCGGCTGCCATCACAGCTGCGCCCAGCACTACATCGGCGATATCGGGCTGATCGGCGCCAAGGTCGTCGTCTCGGAGGAGGGCGATACCGTCGAGGGCTACGACATCGTGGTCGGCGGCGGCTTCGCCGAGAACCCGAAGATCGGCACCGAGATCTGGAAGGGCGTGAAAGCCGAGGATTGCCCCTCCCGCGTGGAGGCGCTGCTGCGCGCCTATCTCGACCGCCGCCAGGGGCCCGAGGAGAGCTTCCAGGCCTTCACCAGCCGCACCGGCGCGGAGGCGCTCCGCGACGCCGCCGAGGAACAGCCCGCCCTGAAGGCCGCCGCATGACCCAGCACGTCTCGCCCCCTCTGGTCCTGATTCCCGAGACCGCCCCGTTCGACGCCGACCAGCGGGCCTGGCTCTCGGGCTACTTCGCGGCGCTTCTCGGCCCTGCGGTCGAGGGCGCCACCGCCCTCGCCCCGGGCGAGGCGCCCGGCGCCGGCCCCCGCCTCGCCGACAACGACGACGCCCCCTGGCACGACCCCTCCGTTCCGATCGGCGAGCGGATGGAGATGGCCAAGGAGCGGCCCGAGCCGCAGAAGCTGATGGCCGCCATGGCCCAGCAGGATTGCGGTCAGTGCGGCTACAACTGCGCCGACTACGCCAACGCGATCTTCCTGAAGAACGAGGCGCGCCTGAATCTTTGCCAGCCCGGCGGCAAGGAAACCCTGCGCATGCTCAAGAAGCTGGAGGAGGAATTCGGGGCCGAAGGCGGCGCACCGGCGTCCCCGAAGGCGGACGCGGATGGCCAGCAGCCCGCGGCCGATCTCGGTCCGCTCGGCTATTGCCGCGAGAACCCCGTGGAGGCGCTGTTCCTGTCCCGCCGCCGCCTCAACGATCCGGGCGGCGAGAAGGAGACCTGGCACATCGAGATCGGCCTCGACGGCACGCCGATCCAGTACGAGGTCGGCGATTCCCTAGGCCTGTTCCCGGCCAACGCCCCGGCTCTGGTCGACGCGGTCATCGCGGAACTCGGCGCCCGGCCCGAACGGGTGATCGGCGCCCGGACCCTGCGCGACCACCTGCTCAAGGACTATGCACTGGGTGCCGCCCCGGACAACCTCTACCAGCTGCTCTCGCTGCTCACCTCGGGGGCGGCCCGCAAGAAGGCGCAGGCGCTGGCCTCCGGCGAGGATCCGGACGGCGACGCCGCCTATCTCGACGTGCTCGGCGCCCTGCACAAGTTCCCCGGTGCCCGGCCCGACGCCGAGGTCTTCCTGGAATCGCTCGACGAGTTGCAGCCGCGGCTCTACTCGATCTCCTCCTCGCCCAAGATGGATGTCGGCCGGGTCTCCCTGACGGTGGACGCGGTGCGCTACAACCACCGCTCGCGGCTGCGGCTGGGCGTGGCCTCCACGCATCTCGGCGAGCGGCTGCCCGAACAGACCCGGGTGAAGGTCTATCTGCAGAAGGCGCACGGCTTCGGCCTGCCGGCCGACCTGTCGAAGGACGTGATCATGTGCGGCCCCGGCACCGGCATCGCGCCGTTCCGGGCGTTCCTGCGCGAGCGCGCCGCCACGAAGGCGCCGGGCCGCAACTGGCTGTTCTACGGGCACCAGCGGCAGGCCTCGGACTTCTTCTACAAGGACGAGCTGACCAAGCTGAGGGACGACAAGGTCCTCACCCGCCTGTCGCTCGCCTGGTCCCGGGACGGCAGCGAGAAGACCTATGTCCAGGACCGGATGCGCGAGAACGGCGCCGACCTGTGGAAGTGGCTGGAGGGCGGCGCGCATTTCTACGTCTGCGGCGACGCCAAGCGCATGGCCAAGGATGTCGAGCGGGCGATCATCGACGTCGCAGCCAGCCACGGCGGAAAGAGCCCCGAGGATGCCGTCGCCTATTTCGCCGCGCTGAAGAAGGCCGGACGGTATCAGGCCGACGTGTACTGACCGGCCCCGACTCCGTGCGGGCCGCGACGTTCACGTCCGGGCCCGCGCGACACGCGACGCGCCCCTCGCCCGCACGGGCGCGGGGACACGCGCCCCATCCGGCGACGCGGCGGAGCTTCTGCGGGAGGGCGCGAGCGGCCCGCCTCTTGCGGGCACCGTGAACAAAAGACCTTCGAGGACCCAGCCATGCCCCTGTCCGTGGCAGATCCGACGGTGCGGACCACCTGCCCCTATTGCGGGGTCGGGTGCGGCGTGCTTGCCACCCCGGACGGGCAGGGGGGCGCCGCCATCGCGGGCGACACCGAGCACCCGGCCAATTACGGCCGCCTGTGCTCCAAGGGCTCGGCGCTCGGCGAGACGCTGTCGCTGGAGAACCGCCTGCTCCACCCGCAGGTCGACGGCGCCCGGGCCTCGTGGGACGCCGCCCTCGACACCGTCGTGGGCAAGTTGCGCGCTGTCGCCGAGGAACACGGGCCGGACGCGATCGCCTTCTATCTGTCGGGGCAGTTGCTGACCGAGGATTACTACGTCGCCAACAAGCTCGCGAAGGGCTTCATCGGCACGCCGCACGTCGACACCAACTCGCGGCTGTGCATGTCGAGCGCCGTGGCGGCGCACCGGCGGGCCTTTGGCTCCGACACGGTCCCCGGCTGCTACGAGGATCTCGACGAGGCCGACCTGATCGTGCTCGTCGGCTCCAACACGGCCTGGTGCCATCCCGTCCTGTTCCGCCGCATGGCGGACGCGAAGGCAAGGCGCGGCACGCAGTTCGTGGTGATCGACCCCCGCCGGACCCAGACCGCGCAGGAAGCCGACCTGTTCCTCGGCATCAGGCCGGGCACCGACGTGACCCTGTTCTCCGGGCTCCTCGTCCACCTCTCCGACAACGGCTTCCGCGACCGCGCCTTCATCGATTCCCACACGGCCGGGCTCGACGGCGCCCTGGAACGCGCCCGCGCGATCGCGCCGGATGTGGCGACGGTCGCCGCCGCCACCGGCGTGCCGGAGGCCGACATCGCGGCGTTCTACGCCCTGTTCGCCGGGACCCGCCGGGTGGTCACGGCGTTCTCGCAGGGCGTGAACCAGTCGGCCCAAGGGACCGACAAGGGCAACAGCATCATCAACTGCCACCTGATCACCGGCCGCATCGGCGAGACCGGGATGGGGCCGTTCTCGCTGACGGGCCAGCCCAACGCCATGGGCGGGCGCGAGGTCGGCGGCTTGGCCAACATGCTGGCCGCCCACATGCATTTCAGCCCCGAGGAGGTCGACCGGGTGCGCCGTTACTGGGCGGCGCCGCGGATCATCACCGGAGAGGGCATGAAGGCGGTCGCCCTGTTCGACGCGGTCGTCCGGGGCAAGATCAAGGCGCTCTGGGTGATGGGCACCAACCCGCTGGTCTCGATGCCGCAGGCCGACGTGATCCGCGAGGCCCTGAACGGCCTCGACCTCTACGTGGTCTCCGAAGCGGTGGCGGATTCCGACACCGCCCTGGGCCTCGGCAAGACGACGGTGCTGCTGCCGGCCCTGGCCTGGGGCGAGAAGGACGGCACGGTGACCAATTCCGAGCGGCGGATCTCGCGCCAGCGCCGCTTCCTCGCCGGTCCCGGCGAGGCCCGGCCCGACTGGGCGGTGCTGTCGGAGGTCGGCCGCCGGCTCGGCCACGGCCGGGCCTTCGCGTTCGACTCCGCCGCCGCGATCTTCCGCGAGCATGCCGGCCTCTCGGCCTTCGAGAACAACGGCACCCGCGACTTCGACCTCGGCGCGCTGACCGACCTCAGCGATGCCGCCTACGACGTGAACCTGCCGGTCCAGTGGCCGATCCCGAAGCGGTCCGGCCCCCGGGGGGCGCCGCAGGGCCGGGCGCGCCTGTTCGGAGACGGGCGGTTCTACACCTTCGACCGGCGAGCGCGCTTCGTGGCGGTGCAGCCGCCGGGCCTCGCGCTGGCGGTCTCGGAAGCCTTTCCCCTGGTGCTCAACACCGGCCGGGTGCGCGACCATTGGCACACCATGACGCGGACGGGGAAGAGCCAGCGCCTCTCGGCGCACCGCGCCGTTCCGTTCGTCGAAGTGCACCCGGACGACGCGGCGGCCCGGGGCCTCACCGACGGCGGCATCGCCCGGCTCACAACCGAACTCGGCGAAGCCGAACTGGAGGTGGTGGTCACCGACACGGTCGTGCCGGGCTGCCTGTTCATGCCGATGCACTGGGGCGGCGCCTTCGCGTCGAAGGCCCGGGTCGGCGCCCTGGTGCGCGGCGTGCCGGATCCGGTCTCGGGCCAGCCCGAGCTGAAGGCGACCCCGGCCGCCATCGCCCCGGCCGCCTACCGGGCCCGCGGGTTCCTGCTGTCGCGCCGACAGGTGGCGATGCCCGACGCGTGGTGGTGGGCGCGGGCCGCGATCACCGGCGGCTGGGGTGCGCAATTCGCCACGACGGCGGGTTCCAGCGCCGCGGCCCTGATGATGCGCGGGCTGATCCGGAGCGAGGCCCTGTCGGGCTGCGAGCTGGCCGAATACGCCGACCACGCCCGCGACCGCTACCGCTGCGCGGTCTATGACGGCGCGCGCCTCGTGGCGTGCCTCGCCTACGCCCCCGCGGCGGAGCGTCCGGACTGGGAGGCGGCCAAAGCCCTGTTCGCCACCGAGGAACCCGAGGCGGCTGAACGTCGGGCGCTGCTCTCGGGCCGCGCCGCCACCGCCGCGGCGGGTCCGGTGGTCTGCGCCTGTCACGGGGTCGGCGCCGACGTGATCGCCGCCACCATCGCGGCCGGCGCCGGCTCCGTGGAGTCGGTGGGCGCCGCCTGCAAGGCCGGCACGAATTGCGGCTCGTGCATACCGGAGATCCGCAAGATGCTGACCGGGCAGACCGCCCGCGCCGCGTGATTGTCTGATACACTCCGTGCGAAGACAGACCGGCCGTCCGACCCCACCGCCTCATCCCGAGGTGCGGCGCAGCCGCCTCGAAGGACCCCTCCAGACGGCATCGCGATCCCTGGAGGCCGCCTGCGAGGCCTCCGCCGCGCTCCGGCACCGCAGGATGAGGGCGTGGGCGGGACCGGCCCGATCAGGACGATTCAGGACGGACCCGTGAGCGATTCCCCCCTGCGCGCAGCCCGCGCGCCCCGCGAGACCAAGGCCGCCGGCCTGGAGCCGCTGGCGGTTCTGCCCGTCTTCGTGCCGCTGCGCGGCAAGCGCGTGGTGCTCGCCGGCTCGTCCGGGGGAGCGCCCTGGAAGGTGAAGGTCCTGGCCGCGGCCGGGGCTCACGTGGACGTCTACGCCCCCGAGCCCAGCGACGAGTTGCTGGCGGTCCCGGGCGAGATCGTCGACGGGCAGGTGGTGCTGCACGCGCGCGCCTGGAGGCCCGACGACCTCTGGGGCGCGGCCTTCTGCATCGGGGCCCTGGAGGACGAGGCCGACTGCGTCGCCTTCGTGGCGGCCGCCCGCGGGGCCGGCGCCATCGTCAACGCGGTGGACCGGCCGCATCTCTGCGACGTGAAGTTCGGCGCGATCGTCAACCGCTCGCCGCTGGTGGTGGGCATCTCCACCGAGGGCGCCGCGCCGGTTTTCGGCCAGACCGTCCGCGCGCGGATCGAGGCGATGCTGCCCCGCGGGTTCAGTCGCTGGGTCGCGGCCGCCCGGGACTGGCGGGACGGCGTGACCGCGCGCTTCCACGGGTTCAGTGAACGACGCAGCTTCTGGGAGCGCTTCACCGACCGCGCCTTCGCGGAACCCGACCGGGCGCCGTCCGATACGGACTTGGCCGAGCTGCTCGGCGAGACCGAGGCCGCCCCGAAGGGTGGGGCCGTGACCCTGGTGGGTGCGGGCCCCGGCGACGCGGAGCTGCTGACCCTCAAGGCCCTCCGGGCGCTCCGCAACGCCGACGTGATCCTGTACGACGACCTCGTCGCGCCGGAGATCCTCGACTACGCCCGCCGCGAGGCCCGCACCATGCTGGTGGGCAAGACCGGCCACGGCCCGTCCTGCCGGCAGGACGACATCAACGCGCTGATGGTGCAGCTCGCCCGCTCGGGCAAGCAGGTGGTCCGGCTGAAATCCGGCGATCCGCTGGTCTTCGGCCGGGCGGGCGAGGAGATCGAGGCCTGCCGGGCCGCCGGCATCGCCGTCACCGTGGTGCCGGGCGTCTCGGCCGCCCAGGGTGCGGCGGCGGCCCTCGGCCTGTCCCTGACCCACCGCGACGCCGCCCGCCGCCTGCAGTTCGTCACCGGCCACGACCGTCGCGGCGCCCTGCCGGACGATCTCAACTGGGGCGCCCTCGCGGATCCGAGCGTCACCACGGTGGTGTACATGCCCAAGCGCACCCTGCGGGCGCTCCTCGCCCGGGCGGTGGAGGAGGGCCTTGCCCCCTCGACTCCGGCGCTCCTCGTGTTCAACGCCACGCGCCCGAACCAGCAGGCCCTGCGCGGCACGGCGGTCGACCTCGCCGACCGGGTCGAGGCGGCCGGTCTCGACGGGCCGGCCCTTCTGATGGTCGGCGCGGCGTTCTCGGAGATGCGGGGCGCGCTTCCCGCCGAAGCGGAGCCGAGCCGCGTGGCGGTTTGAGGCGAAGACCGAGCCGGCCGGCACGCGCCCGAGAGCCGTCGGCGGCGCCGACGAACCGACGCGGCCGGCCCGCGCCGATCAGGTCTCGCCGGCCACGAAGGCCCGCATCAGGTAGTTGGCGATCGCCATCGGCGGCGGCGCCTGGATCCCCTCGGGGTGCGTGCCCGCCAGCATGGCCGCGACATCGGACCGGGTGAACCAGCGGGCATCCTCCAGCTCGCTCGGATCGGCCACGATGGTCCCGTCGAGGGCCTCGGCGGCGCAGCCGAGCATCAGCGACGACGGGAACGGCCACGGCTGCGAGGTGCGGTAGGTGACCGCGCCGACGCGGATCCGCGTCTCCTCGAAGACCTCGCGGCGCACCGCGTCCTCGATCGTCTCGCCGGGCTCGAGGAAGCCCGCGAGGCAGGAGAACATGTGCGGCCGGAAATGCGGCCCGCGGCCCAAGAGGCAGGTCTCGCCGCGGCGCACCAGCATGATCACCACCGGGTCGACCCGGGGGAAGTGGTGGGCCGCGCAGGACGGGCATTCGCGGCGGAAGCCGCCGGCCTTCGCCAGAGTCGCCGTGCCGCAATTGGCACAGAAGCCGTGGCGGGCGTGCCAGTCCAGCATCGACTTGGCCACCGCCAGAAGCCCCAGCTCGTCGGCCTCCACGGCCGACTCGGTGGCGATCGAGCGGAGATCGAGGGTCCGGGTCCGGTCGTCGGCGAACCGCTCGGCCGATGCGGCGGGGGCCGCGGCGGCGAAGACCGGTCGCCCGTCCCGGTGCCCGAGGAAGATCCGCATCGCGGTGTCGAGACCGGCCGCGTCGGCCGGGGCGACCAGCGCGCTCCCCCCGCGCAGGACGATCCGGTCGCCGCAGATCAAGACCAGATGGGCATCGGGCGCGTCGAAGGCGGGCACCGCCGCCTCGGGCTGCTCT
Source organism: Methylobacterium sp. J-070 (assembly GCF_022829385.1). Taxonomy (GTDB): domain Bacteria; phylum Pseudomonadota; class Alphaproteobacteria; order Rhizobiales; family Beijerinckiaceae; genus Methylobacterium. The sequence continues at coordinate 129,728 of NZ_JAKSXX010000290.1, forward strand.
GCCGAATGCCGGTCGAGACGGTTCAGGACGAAGCCCAGGGTGTCGCGGGGGTCGGTCATGATGGGATTCAGGCCGCGGTGAACAGGGCGCCGGCGCGCTCGAGGAGCTGAGCGCGGGCGTGGAGCGGGTAGGGCTTGCGCGTCTCGAAGCCCCAGACGGGCCCGGGCCAAGCCGGATCCGAGCGGAAACGTCCGACCACGTGGACGTGGAGCTGGGCCACCACGTTGCCGAGGGCACCGACATTCACCTTGTCGGGACTGGACAGGGCCTGAATCACGCCGACGGCGAGACGGATCTCGCGCCAGAGCGTGTCCGCATCGGCCTCGGACAGGTCTGTGACCTCGGCCACGGCCGGGCGGCGCGGCACCAGGATCAGCCAGGGGAACCGGGCATCGTCCATCAGGAGGACGCGGCTCAGGGTGAGGTCGCCCACCTCGGCGGTGTCGGCGGCCAGGCGCGGGTCGAGGGTGAAGTGCGAGTCGCTCATCGCCGACCGATGTAGCGCAGCGCGCGCGCCGGCGCGCGTTCCGACGGCGAAAACGGTGACGCAGCCCCGGGGTACACGGCCGGTCCGATCAGAGCCCCGGCACGACCCCCTGCCGTCCGACCGCGACCGTGCCCGCCTCGAGGGCGCCGTCCGCCTCCGAGCGCGCGAAGATCGTGACGGCGGCGCCGGGTTCGAGCAGGGCCTTCTCGCCGGGCGAGAGCTGGGTCACCGGCGTGTCGGCGGGGATGTCGAAGGTCGATTGGCCGCCGCGATAGGCGAGCCCGAGCCGGAGCGGCGCACCGCCCCGGAGGTCGGCCACCCAGCCGGCCGTCAGGGTGGCGCCGGGCTCGCCGTCCCAGGGTTGGGTCCCGGCCTCGAACCCGCGCTCGGAGGGGGAATACAGCGTCACCGACAGGGCGCGCCGCGGCTCCGACCCCGGGGCGCCGACCACGCTGACATAGCTCTCCGGCTTGATCGCCCGGAGGGCCGACTCGTTGACCGCGTAGACCCGGGTCCGCGGCGTCATCCGCAGGGTGAGGGTGCTGCCGCCGGCGCGCCGGATCTCCAGGCGGTCGGCCTCGGCCCGCATCACGACCCCGCGGAACCGGGCGGCCGCGGGCTCCGCCCGGACGGCGGCGACGGCGACCAGGGACAGCAGGGCGGCCAGGATGAGGCGTTGCACGGGTCTCGTCACGGGGCTCCCAATCGCTGCGGGGCGGATGCCGGACCCGAACGCCGCTCCGGAGCCGCAGTTCCCCATCAGACCGCGCGGGCGCGGTCCCGCTCGTCTCAATGCGCCATCAGAACCGGCATGTCGGCGTGGGCGAGCACGTGACTGGTGACGCCCCCGAAGATCATCTGGCGCAGGCGGCTCTGAGTGTAGGCGCCCTTGATCAGCAGATCGCAGCCGAAGGCGCTGGCCTCGGCCAGGAAGGTCTCGCCCGGCGCGCGCCGGCCCGCCAGCAGGGCCCGGTGGGTCGCGTCCACGCCCTCGCAGGCCAGGGCCTGGGCGAGGTCCTGCGCGGTCGGGCCCGGCACCATGCCGCCCTCGACGCTGAGCACCATCACCCGCGCGGCCTTCCGCAGGAACGGCATGGCGAAGGCCACGGCCCGGGCGGTCTCGGTGGAGCCGTTCCAGGCGATCAGAACCGCCTCGCCGAGGCTGGCCGGCGGGGTCGGCGGCGCGAGCAGGATCGGCCGGCCGCTCTCGAACAGGGCGGTCTCGAAGGTGGTCATGCGCGGCGCGTTGTCGGAGGTCCCCGGACGGCCCACCACGGTGGCCGAGAACAGCCGCGCGTACTGGCCCAGGAACGCGTCGCCGGTGGGCACGTCCTGCCGCCACCGGTAACGCGGGCCCGCGTCGGCCACCCGGTCCGGGATGCACAACCCGTCGCGGGCGTGGCGCGGGACGCCGGCGGCGTCCATGAAGGCGATGAACCGGCCGCCCGCCTCCTCGGCCTCGGCGCGGTCGGCCTCCTCGTCCCGCAGCCAGGTCATGCCGCCGACCATGTCGACCGGGACATATTCGGCGAGCGCCGGGCGCAGGGAGACGCCCTCGATCAGGCTGCCGAAGCGCGTCGCCGCCAGCCGCGTCGTCTCGAAGACGGAGGGCAGGGCGTCGTGCATCGCGACGGGTACGAGCAGAGTCTTCATGGCGGCGTCCTCCTCTGGGGCGAAGGCTAATCCGGGCGGCGTCCGTGGGGAACCGGTCCCGGGGCGGCGCGCACACGGATTTGCCCGTCGCCCGGGTCGAGGGCGGCCCGGAGCCGGCGGCTCAAGGGCCGCTCGACGAGGCGGTGGACGAGGAGGGCGGCCCCGACGCTGGCCAGCAGCATCGCGACCATGCCGCCCCAGGGGTGAAGCGCGGGGGCGAGGCCGAGCCGCATCAGGACCTCACGTCCCAGACGCAGGACGAAGGGATGCACGAGATAAAGGGCGTAGGAGGCGTCGCCGAGGGCCGCGAGGGCGCGCAGTGGGGCCGGCCGGTGCGCGCTCTGCGCCGCATCGTGTCCCGGACCCAGGGACGCCGCCACCAGTAAGGCCGCCGGCACCCCGACGAGGAGCGGGCGCAGGATTCCGTCGGCGCCGTCCAGGCCGGCCAACGCCCGGGCGGCGAGCAGCAGGCCGAGGACGCCGAGCATCGCGAACCCGACCCGGACCGGGGCCGCCGGTCGGAAACCCTCTTGGTAGGCGAGGGCCAGGACGGCCCCCGCGGCGAATTCGAGAACGATGGGATCCGCCCAGAACCGGACCGGCAGCGGCAGATCCGGCACGACGGCGCCGGCCGCCGCGAGGAGCCCCAGGATCGCCACCAGCCAGGCCACGGCGGCGCGCCGGCCGAAGCCCAGACCGGCGGCGAAGAGGACGTAGAAGAAGGCCTCGTAGTTCAGGGTCCACCCCAATCCGTAGAGCGGCTGGACGGTGCCGTCGGGCCGGGCGGCCGGCCAGAACAGGAACCCGGCGAGGAGATAGGCGGGTTCGCGGGCCAGGGAGGCGGCCTCCCCGAGGAGGTCCGGACGCGCCAGGGCGAGGCCCAGATAGAGGAGGCTCGCCAGCCAGTAGAGCGGCACCACCCGGGCGATCCGGTGGGCGAGGAAACGGGCCCGGCCGCCCGGCGTCCCGCGCTGGCGCCCGCTCGCCAGCACGATGACGAAGCCGGAGATCACGAAGAACAGGTCGACCCCGCCCCACCAGGGCAGGAGCGTCCCGGGATCGAGGGAAGGGCCGGCGCCGCGCTCCGCCAGCAACCCAGCCTCGTGGCGCGCGTGGTGCCACGTGACCATCAGGGCCGCGACGGCGCGCAGGATCTGGATCGCGACGAGGGTCACCGGCCGATCCGCCGCCACGCGGAGGTCGGCGTCCCATCCGCGCCGACGATCCGGGCCGGCGCGGCACCGGGCCCGGAGCCGCGCACCATGCTGCGGAGGACGCTCACCCGGCCGACCCATCCGACGCGAAAACCGGAGGAACCATAGGCCGATGGCATCGTTGACGCACCAACTCGCGAACGTGCCGGGGTGAGATTCATCGCCCTGCGCCTCCGGCAGGCCATGCCGATTCGCACATTCCTCTCAATCCGAGGTTCCTTATGCTGAAGACTTATGCTGCCGCTTCCGCGCTGGTCCTGGGGCTCTCGGCCCCCGCGTTCGCCCAGAGCGCGAACGATTTCCGCCTCCAGTCGATGCAGGCGAACACCTTCGAGATCCAGTCGTCGCAGATCGCCCTGTCCAAGTCGCGCAACCCGCGGATCCGCTCCTACGCTCAGGAGGTGATCCGCGATCACCGCGCCGCCAATGTGGCGCTTGCCGGCGGTCAGCCCGGCGCGATGGCGGCCGGCGATCCCGGCCTCGGCGGCCTGGTCACGGCCCCGATCGCGGTGGCCGGCAGCGCCGTGGGCGCCGGTGTCGGCGCGGCGACCGGCGTGGTCGGCGGCACGCTGGCGGGCGGCCCGGTCGGCGGCCTTGAGGGCGCGGGTGCCGGTGCGGCGAATGGCGCCGCCGCGGGCGGTCGCCTGGGCCGCGGCGATGTGGCCGCGACCGGTGCCTCGAACCTGGTGGCGCCGAGCCCCGAGCAGCAGGCGATGCTGTCCGAGCTGGCTGCGGCCCCGGCGGGCCCGCGCTTCGACCGCGTCTACGCCACCCAGCAGATCCAGGCGCATCAGATGTCGATCGCGATGACCCAGGCCTATGCCCAGGGCGGCCCGAACCCGGCCCTGCGCAACTACGCGCAGCAGGCTCTGCCGGCTCTGCAGATGCACTTCTCGGAGGCCCAGCGCCTTCCGGGCGCGATGTAAGTCCGACTGGACGTCGGGCGATCCGGCCGCGGCCGGGTCGCAGCGGTCGGCGGCGGGTGCGAACCCGCCGCCGTCTTTTTTTGACCGGCGCCTCCGGCAAACGCCGGTTCGACTCCGCGACCGCAGCCGAGCCCCCCGGGCATCGGTCCGGCCCCGTCTGAATCCCGGCGGGTCGGGGACGCGGTCGGGCGTGGCCGCGTCAGTCGCACGTCACGGCGGCGACCGACCGGACAGGCAGGCCCGCGGTATCGATCGGCGGCTTGAACTCGCCGGTCTGCGGATCGCGCACCAGCAGGGAACCGTTGGCCACGCCGAAATGCGCGCCGTGCAGTTCGAGCCGGCCGTCGTCGACCCGCTCCTTCACGAACGGGAAGGTCTTCAGGTTGTCGATGCCCTGCGTGACCACGGCGTATTCCAGCCGGGTCAGGTAGTCCGGGGCCTCGGGATCCCCCGCCTTGTCCTCCGCCTGACCGACAAGCGACACCCACTTGCCGATGAAGTCGCCGGGCGAGAGCGGCTTGGCCTTGTTGGCGTAGGCCTTGATGCCGCCGCAGGTCGCGTGGCCGAGCACGACGATGTGCTTCACCTCCAGGGCCTGGACGGCGAATTCCAGCGCCGCGGAGGTCCCGTGATACTGGCCGTCGGGCTGATAGATCGGCACGATGTTGGCCACGTTGCGGATCGTGAACAGCTCGCCCGGCCCGGCATTGAAGATCGCGCTCGGTGAGACCCGGCTGTCGCAGCAGCTGATCACCAGGATCTCCGGCGTCTGGCTGTCGGCAAGCTGTGCGAAGCGCCGGCGCTCGGTCGGGAATCGGGCCTCCAGGAACGACCGGTAGCCTTCTGTCAGATAGATGGGGAACATCAGATCACCTTCGGTTGGGGACACGCCGCTCCGGTAGGGCCGAACCTACCGCTCTTGCCAAGCCAGAACGCGCGGATCGGAGGGAATAGTCCCGCGCGCGAGTTCGGCCGCGAGATCGGCGAGACCTGCCGGCTCGACGCGCTCGCCGCTCGCGCGCAACTCGGCGATCGGCCACCAGCGGGTGCCCAGCACCGGGTTGTCCTCGGTCTCGGCGAGGCGGCTGGTATCGACCTGGTCGTCGGGCAGACGGACCAGGAAATACCGCTCGCGGGCATCCCGTGACTGGCGGAACAGGTGAAACGGGCCGTCGCAGACGGCGACCTGCGGGCCGATCGTCACGTCGGCGCGGCCGATCTCCTCGTCCAGTTCCCGCCGGCACGCCGTGACGTGGTCCTCGCCGGGCTCCAGACCGCCGCCGGGCATGAACCAGAAGCGCAGGGGCGCGCCGTCCGGCCCCTTCGCGTGGACCGACGCGTAGGCGATCAGCAGGATCCGGTCCTGGGGATCGAGGACGATCGCCCGGGCGATGTGGCGGATCGGGAGGGATGTCGGTGCGCTCATGGCGCCAGAGCTAGGGCTTCGACCGCGGAAAAACACTCATTCCGTGCCGGAGGGCGGGCGCGATGGCGGAACCGCCGGGGCGTCCGGCTCGGCCGCGATGGTCCGCACGGCCGGCGTCCAGATCACCACCGGCAGGCCGTGCGCGTCGCGCTCCGGCACCGCCGGAAGGGGTCGCGCGCAGCCCTCAAGGATGTCGCGCGCCACCACCAGCGCGGCCAGGGCATCGAGATGGTCGTCCTCCGGAATGCCCCGGACCCTGGCGTCGATCAGCGCCGCCGGGAGACTCGCCGCGGCGAGGAGCGCCCGCCGGAGGTCCAGCCCCGCCCGCGCCCGGGGGCCCTTCTTGGACAGGCCGAGGGGCCGGTCGCCGTTGAGGGCGTGGAACGCAACCTCGGGGTGGACTTCGTGGATCCGGTCGCGCGCCTCCGGGCGCTCGCGCAGCAGCGTGTCGACCGCGCGGACGTAGCGGAAGATGTTGTAGCCCTGGATCGAGGGCGCGAAGGGCGGCTCGCTGGCGGCCCGCGAGGCGGCCTTGGCGGCCGCGTAATCGGGCGCGTAGACGGCGGCCCGCGGCGGCATCGGGAAGACCGACGACCGGGCCGGCCCGAGCCGGGCGCGGGCCGCCAGATCGGCCGCCCGGCCGCGGCCGACGATCCGGTCGGGCAGGCCGATCGGCACGTCGATCCCGACGACGAGGGGCCGTTCCGGCGCGTCGAGGAGCGCGGCCACATCGGGAAAGCGGGCACAGCGGTGCCGACCGGGATCGTCGAGATCGAGGAGCGCGCCCGCCCACGCCCCCCGGCATCCATCCAGGCCCGCAACCCAGCGCGTCATATCGCGCCTCCCCCCCGCCGCCCGCGCGGAACCGGGCCCGCGTTCTTGCCCGCATGGCCGCGGAAAGCTATCCGCGTCGCGGCGGCCACCGCCGCCTCGGGAGAAACGTGATGAGCGAGATCCGTCCCCGCCGCAGCGTCCTGGCCATGCCCGGCTCCAACGCGCGGGCCCTGGAGAAGGCGCAGACTCTTCCCGCCGACGTGATCCTGATCGATCTGGAGGATGGCACCGCCCCCGAGATGAAGGATGCGGCCCGCGCCCAGGTGGCGGAGGCGGTCGCCCGGCGCGGCTTCGGTCCCCGCGAGGTGGTGGTGCGGATCAACCCGCCCGATACCGACGACGGGGAGGCCGACCTCGCGGCGCTCGCCGCGGCTGCGCCGGACGCCATCCTGGTGCCGAAGGTGCGCAGCTCGGACGCGCTGATCGCCGCGGGCTCGCGCCTGCGCCGGCTCGGCGCGCCGGTCGCGACCCGCATCTGGGCGATGATCGAGACCCCGATGGCGGTGGTCAACGCCGCCGAAATCGCGGGCGCCGCGCGGGATGTGGACGGGCGGCTCTCCGCCCTGGTGATCGGCCCCAACGACCTCCTGAAGGCCGCGCGGATCCGGCCGCCGGGGCGCGCCGCCCTGATGCCGTGGCTGATGAGCGTGCTGGCTGCGGCCCGGGCCTACGAGATCGAGGCGATCGACGGCGTCTTCACCGACCTGCGCGACGCGGCGGGGTTCGAGGCCGAGTGCGCGCAGGGGCGTGATCTGGGGTTCGACGGCAAGATGCTGATCCATCCAAGCCAGATCGCCCCGGCCAACGCCGCCTTCGGGCCGGAGGCCGCGGAGATCGCCGAGGCGCGCCGGCTGATGGACCTCTTCGAGGCCCCGGAGAACCGGGATCGCGGGGTCGTCGCGGTCGACGGCCGGATGGTCGAGCGCCTCCATGTCGAGGCGGCCCGGCGCACGCTCGCCATGGCCGGAGCGATCGCGCGGCTCGGCGCGTGAACGCCGGACCGGGCAACCTGCCGGAGGTCGGCCTGCGCCTCCTCGACGAGCGGCTGACCGCGTGGGGCTTCCCGCGCTGGGGATCGGCGGCGGCCGCGGGCCTCGACCTGCACGCCTGCCTCGACGGGCCGCTGATCCTGCCGCCCCGCGGTCGGCCGGCGCTGGTCCCCGCGGGCTTCAGCGTTCTGATCCGCGATCCGGACTGGTGCGGCCTGATCGTCCCCCGCTCCGGCCGCGGCCACCGGGACGGGCTGGTGCTGGGGAACGGCACCGGCGTCATCGACGCGGATTACGAGGGTCCGCTGATGGTCTCCGCCTGGAACCGCGACGACGCCACGCCGATCCGCATCGAGCCCGGCGAGCGGATCGCGCAGCTGGTCTTCACGCGCATCGCCCGGCCGGTCCTGACCGTTCTGACGGACGAGTCCGGCCCCGGGTCAGGGCGCGGCGCGGGCGGGTTCGGATCGAGCGGGCGTTAGCGGCGGAGATCCCTCCGCGTCGCCGGGCGTTCCGGAGCCCGGGCCCGGCGGCAACTCGGCGTCATCGGCGATCCGCGCTGAGCTGGTGAGCAATACACTCCGCGCCGACAATCGATCGTCCGCACGGAAGTGCAGCGGGCGAACACTCGCTCGTGCGCCATTCCGAAAGATCGATTAATCTTCTCAAGGCATCCGGAAAATCCTCGAAATCAAGAACTGGAAAAAGTCAAATCTACTTTGCCTGTGAATGTTGCCGAAAGATGTTAGACGCGCCGGACAGATCTTGACGCAACGCGAACCGACGCAACCACGACCAGCCTGCGACAAGGTCAAGACGACGTTCGACCGACGGCAGGACGATGATCAGCGATATCTCGAATGGATCCGCCCGATGGGTCCGGACACTGACCGCATTGCTGATCACAGGCGCGGCGCTTCATCCGCCGGGTCCCGGATCAGGTTCCGCTGTCGCTTCACCTGCCCGGGAAAGGGCGCGCGTCAGAAGCCTCGGCGTACCGATCCCATACCGGGTGCTCGGCCAAACACCTTGAACGGGCTGGGTCGAGACCTTCGGAAACCCGGGATGTCGGGACGGACAAGTGATCGGAGCGGCGGTCAGTCCAGCGTCTTGCCGAGCCGCCCGGCCAGGTCCTGGATGAACTGGAACGCGGTGCGGCCCGAGCGCGAGCCGCGGGTGGTGGCCCATTCCAGGGATTCCGCCCGCAGCTGCTCCGGATTCACGGCGAGGCCGTAGCGCTCGGCATAGGCGCGGATCATCGCCAGATACTCGTCCTGGCTGCATTTGTGGAAGCCGAGCCAGAGACCGAACCGGTCCGAGAGCGAGACCTTCTCCTCGACCGCCTCGCCGGGGTTGATCGCCGTGGAGCGCTCGTTCTCCACCATGTCGCGGGCGAGCAGGTGGCGCCGGTTGGAGGTGGCGTAGAACAGCACGTTCCCGGGCCGCCCCTCGATGCCGCCGTCGAGCGCCGTCTTGAGCGACTTGTAGGAGGTGTCGTCGGCATCGAACGAGAGGTCGTCGCAGTAGACCAGCCAGCGGTGCGGGTCGGGGCGCAGCAGGCCCATCAGGTCCGGCAGGGCCTCGATGTCCTCGCGGTGGATCTCCACGAGCTTCATCGGCAGCGATCCGGCGGGCCGGCGGGCGTTGATCTCGGCATGGGCCGCCTTGACCAGGGAGGATTTGCCCATGCCGCGGGCGCCCCACAGCAGGGCGTTGTTGGCCGGCAAGCCGCGGGCGAAGCGCTCGGTGTTCTCCACCAGGATGTCGCGCGCCCGGTCGATGCCGGTGAGCAGGCCCATCTCCACCCGGGCCACCTGCGGCACCGGGGTGAGCCGGCGCTCGGGTCCCCACAGGAAGGCATCGGCGGCGTTCGGGTCGAAGGCCGGCGGGACCGGGGGCGCGGCCCGCTCCAGCGCGGTGGCGATGCGCTCCAGGAGCGGCATCAGGGTGTCGAGGGTGGGGGCGCTCGTCATCGGCTCGGAGGGTTCGGGGTGGGCAGGGGGCCGGTTCTACGGGGATCGTCGCGGGAAAGCATCCGGTTGCGGACGCATGGCGTGGCCCATCGGCTCTTTCCAGGCGTTGAACCGCATTCCGACGCCATTGCGGCGGCGCATTGATATGGTGCACGGCCCCTTTCCCGGGCGCATGCCGCGACAGCGGAATGCGCCCGGGATCCAGCGCGAGACATCGCGGAGCGTCAAAAAATGTGCCGCTTCGCGGCGCTCCTCGCGCTGGATCCCGGATCAGGTTCCGCTGACGCTCCACCTGTCCGGGCAAGGGCGTGTGCCCGTCATGAGCGCGGGAGCAGCGATCCGACACCGCGCTCCACGTCGGACACCTTGGAGGGGCTGCGCGGTTTCCCGAACGCGGGGCCGGGATCGAGCGTTGGCGTCTCCAGAGGGCGAGACGCGCCGCCGGGGAACAGAGATGGACGCGGGACCGACCATCCGGATCACCCAGGTCGATGCTTACGTCTTCACCGTCGATTTCGGTGCCGCCCTGCCGGCGCTCGTCACCGACGAGGCGCCCCCGATCGGCGGCGGGACCGGGCCGTTTCCCGAGCAGGTCCTGATCGCCGGCGTCGCGAACTGCCTCTGCGCCAGTCTCGTCTTCGCCCTCGGAAAGTTCCGGCAGGAGGGGCGGGGCGTCGCCGCCGAGGCGTCGTGCCGGGTGGAACGCAACCTGGACGGCCGCCTGCGCATCACCGGCATCGACGTGCGGATCGGCCTGGGCGCCGCCGCCGACGAGATGCCCCGGATCGACCGGGTGCTGGAGCAGTTCGAGCGGTTCTGCACCGTCTCGGAGAGCGTGAAGGCCGGGATCCCGGTCGCCGTCTCGGTGACGGATCGCGACGGAACCCGCCTGAAATGAGCGCCCCCGCCGAAAGATCCGCCGGCCGGCGCATTCTCGCAGCGCGAACCGGTCGGCCGAACCGGACAAGGAGACGCCATGTCGGATGAGACCCGAGAGCCCGCCCGCGCCCCGGAAGCGCTGGCCGCCCTCTTCAACCGGTACGCCAATGCCGGCGACGTCGAGGGGCTCGTCGCCCTCTACGAGCCCGACGCGGTGCTGGCCGCCGGCCGGGTCGTGGCCACCGGGCACGCCGAGATCCGCAGCTTCTACACCGATCTGCTGGCGCGCAAATCCGACTTCCCGAGCCCGGAAACCCTGCCGCCCCTGCGCACCGGGGCGCTGGCCATGACCTTCGCCCGGCTGCCCAACGGTGCCTTCTCGGTGGAGGTCGCCCGCGAGCAGGCGGACGGGACGTGGCTCTGGGCGATCGACCAGCTCAAGCTCGCGCCACCGAAGGACTGACGGCCACGGTCGGGGCGCCCCTGCGCTTGTCCCACCGGGCGCGATGCGGCAAAGCGGGGCCCGCGCGCCGACGCCGCGCGCAAAGACCCGAGCCGACTCGATGCACGACATCCGCGCCATCCGGGAGAACCCGGACGCCTTCGACCGCGACCTCGCCCGCCGGGGCCTCGCGCCGCTCTCGGCCGCGCTGATCGCCCTCGACGAGGCGCGCAAGTCCGCCGTGTCGGCCGCGCAGGCCAACCAGGAGCGGCGCAACGCGCTCGCCAAGGAGATCGGCGGCGCCAAGAAGGCCAAGGACGAGGCCCGCGCCGCCGCGCTGATGGCGGAGGTCGCGGCGCTGAAAGGCGCCGAGCCGGAGCTGAAGGCCGCGCAGGACGAGGCCGACAAGGCCCTGGCGGACCGCCTCGCGGCCATCCCGAACCGGCCGAAGGCCGACGTGCCGGAGGGCGCGGACGAGCACGGCAACGTGCTCTACCGCAGCCATGCCTCGACCCGCGCGCGGCTCACCGAGGGACGTGAGCATTTCGATCTCGGCGAGGCCGCCGGCCTGATGGATTTCGAGGCGGCGGCCAAGATGTCGGGCTCGCGCTTCGTGGTGCTGAAGGGTCAGCTCGCCCGGCTGGAGCGGGCGCTCGGCCAGTTCATGCTCGACCTGCACACGCAGGAGCACGGCTATCTGGAGGTGGCGCCGCCGGTGCTGGTGCGCGACGCGGCCATGTTCGGCACGGCGCAGCTGCCGAAGTTCGAGGATGACCAGTTCTCGGTCTTCAAGGGCCTGGACTATGTGAAGTCGCTGCGCGGTCCAGGGCAGGGCGATGCGCCCCCCCCGGACGCCGCCCCGATCAGCGACGAGCATTTCTGGCTCGTCCCCACCGCCGAAGTCCCCCTCACGAACCTCGTCCGCGAATCCATCCTCCGCGAGGAGGAGCTGCCCCTGCGCTTCACCGCGCTGACCCCCTGCTTCCGGGCCGAGGCCGGGGCGGCGGGGCGCGACACCCGCGGCATGCTGCGCCAGCACCAGTTCAACAAGGTCGAGCTGGTCTCGATCACCACGCCCGAAGAATCCGCCAACGAGCACGAGCGGATGCTCACCTGCGCGGAGGCGGTCCTGAAGAAGCTGGATCTGCCCTACCAGGTGATGACGCTCTGCACCGGCGACATGGGCTTCGCCTCGCAAAAAACCTACGACATCGAGGTCTGGGTGCCGGGCCAGCGCACCCACCGCGAGATCTCCTCGTGCTCCGTCTGCGGCGACTTCCAGGCCCGCCGGATGAACGCCCGCTTCCGGGGCAAGGACGGCAAGCCGGCCTATGTCCACACCCTCAACGGCTCGGGGGTCGCGGTCGGCCGCGCGCTCATCGCCGTGATGGAGAACTATCAGAACCCGGACGGGAGCATCACGATCCCGTCGGTGCTCCACCCCTACATGGGCGGGCTCAACCGGATCGAGGGCACCCGCTGATGCGCATCCTGGTCACCAACGACGACGGCATCCACGCGCCGGGCCTCGCCACCCTGGAGGAGATCGCCCGGGAATTGTCCGACGACGTCTGGGTCGTGGCGCCGGAGAGCGACCAGTCCGGCGTGTCGCACTCGCTGTCGCTGAACGACCCGCTGCGGCTGCGGCAGATCTCGGACCAGCGTTTCGCCGTGAAGGGCACGCCCTCCGACTGCGTGATCCTCGGCGTGCGCCACATCCTGGAGGATCACGGGCCGGACCTCGTCCTGTCCGGGGTCAACCGCGGCCAGAACGTCGCCGAGGACGTGACCTATTCGGGCACCATCGCGGCCGCCATGGAGGGGACGATCCTGGGCATCCGCTCCATCGCGATGAGCCAGGCCTACGGCCCGGGCGGGCGCGGCAACCTCAAATGGGACTGCGCCAAGGCCCACGGGGCGCGCGTCGTCCGGAAGATCCTGGAGACCGGGATCGAACCCGGCATCCTGGTCAACGTGAATTTTCCGGATTGCGAGCCGGCCGACGTGCAGGGGATCGCAGTGGCGGCCCAGGGGTTCCGCAACCAGGCGCTGCTGTCGATCGACGCCCGGGTCGACGGCCGCGGCAACCCGTATTTCTGGCTCGCCTTCGCCAAGGCCCGTTTCGAGCCCGGCCACGGCTCGGACCTCAAGGCCATCGCGGAGAAGCGGATCGCGGTGACGCCGCTCCGCCTCGACCTCACCGACGAGCCGACCTTGACGCGCTTCGCGCAGGCCTTCGCCGAGTGATCGATCTGGGCAGCCTGGAGACGGCTGCCGGCAACGCGGCCTTCGTGATGGCGCTCCGGGGCAGGGGGCTGCGGGACACAGCGGTCCTCCGGGCGATGGAGCAGGTACCGCGGGAGGCCTTCGCGCCGCCCCCGCATCGGGAGCATGCCCGGCGGGACATCGCCCTGCCGCTGCCCTGCGGCGCGTCCATGACGGCGCCTTCGACGGTGGCACTGATGCTGGCGCTGCTGCGGGTCGGGTCCGGCCAGCGTGTCCTGGAGATCGGCACCGGATCGGGCTACGTCACGGCTTTGCTCGCCCGGCTCGGGGCCGGCGCGGTCCTGAGCCTGGAACGCTACGCCTCCCTCGCCGCCGACGCGGCGATGCGGCTCGCCGCCCTGTCGGAGGTGCACGTCGTCCGGGCCGACGGCCTCGCCCCGAAGCTGCCGGACGGGGGCTTCGACCGGATCCTGGTGCACGGCAGCGTGAACGCGATCCCGCCGCACTGGCGCGCGGCCCTCGAACCCGGCGGACGGCTGGTCACGGGGCTCAGGGGCGATGGGGTGTGCCGGGTCGCGGTGCTTGCGTCGCCGGAGGCCGAAGCGGAGGCGGGCGTCCCGATCCGCCTCGCGGCGCTGGTGCCGGAACTGGCGCAAATTCTATGACACCGTGGCCTCTGCGCCGCGGCAGGCGACCCTTCTTCCTTCCGCCACGTCGATCGATGCGCTTTACATCGTGAGACGCAGCGAGTTGCCGTCGGACCTCCGGGATCTCGATCGCGTGACGCTCACCGCCGCTGAGGTGACGGATGACGGCTTCACGATGGTTGTGGGGACCGAAGGAACGATCGTCGACATCCGGCGCGACGGTGTGGATTTTGAGGTCGAGTTCGCGGAGCCGGTCAGCGCGCTCGCCCCCGTCGCGGCGGCGGACCTCCGCCCCGTGAAACGCGCAGTCGCTTGAGCCATCCGAACTGGCCGCGAAGTTGGTCGCTCGACCCCCGCAAGATCGACGGCTGCACGAGACTATCAAAGCTCAGATCGGCCTTCCAACCCATCCCCCCTCATCCTGAGGTGCCGGAGCGTAGCGGAAGCCTCGAAGGAGCCCTCCAGGGATCGCGCGGCTGGCTGGAGCCCTCCTTCGAGGCCCGCTGACGCGGTCACCTCAGGATGAGGACGCTGGTTGGAATCACCCGATCCGCCGCGACGCCCGCCACAGGTGCCAGAGCCGGCGCCAGCGCGGCAGCTCCACGGACGTGTTGAGCGGATCGTAGCTCGCCCGCTCCATGGCGGCGAGGTAGGGCTCCACGAGGGCCACCGGCAGGAACGCGGCCCCGGCCGAGGGCGCGATGGTCGGCCGTGCCGCCTCGAAGGCCTTCAGGTGCTGCCGGGCGAGGGCGCGCAGGTCGGCGCAGGCCCGGCGCAGGCCCGGGCCGCCGCGGCCGGTGACGACGTCCTCGCGGGTGACCCCGTAGCGCGCGAGGATGTCGGCGGGCAGGTAGACCTGTCCCGAGCGGGCGTGCCAGGGCAGGGCGCGCAGCAGGCCGGTGATCCCGTAGGCGACGCCGGCATGCCCGGCCGCGCCCGCGCCGCCGGGCTCCGCGCCGTGGCCGATCACGAGGCTCGCCAGGCGGAACAGCGCCGAGGCGGTCTCGCCGCAATAGCCCTCCAGGTCGTTCACCCGGGGCATCGGATCCTCGTAGAGGTCGAACACCCGGGCGTCGATCAGGTCGACGAAGGGCTGGCGGCCGAGGCGGTTCACCCGGATCGCCTCCTCGAGGGCGGCCGCCACCGGATTGGCGCGCACGTCGCCCCGGGCCTCGCCCTGGAGGGCGTCGCGCCACCATTGCAGGCGGATCTCCCCGGCCATGGGGTTCGAGGCCGCCTCGCGCACCCGGGCGATGGTCAGGCTGAAGGCGTAGAGCGCGAACAGGTGCGGCCGTGCTTCGGCCGGCGCGAACAGCGTGGCGTAGTAGCGGTCCGGGTCGCCGGCCCGGACCAGACCCTCGCAATGGGATTGCGCGAAGGGGAGGCCCGTCTCGGCGGTCGTGCCCTCGACCTCCGGCATCAGGCCACCGCGATCAGAGCGGCCGCGACCTTACGGTTCTCGGCCACCAGGATGTTGTAGGTCCGGGCGGCGGCCCCGGTCTGCATCACGTCGAGGCCGACGCCGAAATCCTTGAGCCACCCCCGCAGGGCCGGATCGATGGCCGCGATGTCGAGGCCGGTCCCGACGAGCAGGAGCTCGATCCCCCCGGCCTCCGCCTGGACCGGGCGCAGCGCCGCCCGATCGATCGCCCGCGGCTCCGTCACCTCCCAGGCGCGCACCCCCGAGGGCAGGAGCAGGATCGAGCCACGATGCGACATGCCGGCGAAGCGGAAGCCGCCGTTGCCATAGGTGTCGATGATGTGGCGCCCGGGCACGAAGCCCGACTCGAAGCCCGTCGATGTCTCCCGCTCGGCCATGTCGGAAACAGACTACTCCGCCGGTTGCGGGACACCGGACCGCTCGGCGGCCGCCCGGGCGCCCGAGAGCATCAGGCCCAGGTAGATCAACACCGGCGTCGAGATGAAGATCGCCGAGTACGTGCAGATCACGACGCCGCAGAGCATCACCACGGCGAACCCCTTGATCGCCTCGCCGCCGAACAAGACCAGGGCCAGCAGCGACAGGGACGACGAGATCGACGTCATCACGGTGCGCGACATGGTCGAATTGATCGACAGGTTGAGCAGATCGACGGTCGGGATCGTCTTGTACCGGCGCATCAGCTCCCGGGTACGGTCGAACACCACCACCGTCTCGTTCAGCGAGTAGCCGACGATGGTCAGGATCGCGGCGATCGAGGTCATGTTGAACTCGATGCGGGTGACGATGAACACGCCCATCGTCAGCACGATGTCGTGGAGGGTGCCCACGATGGCGCCGAGCGCCAGCTCCCGCTCGAAACGGAACCACAGGTAGAGCAGAACCGCTACCACCGACAGCACGACGCCGAGCGTGCCCGACTGCACCAGCTCGCCGGAGACCCGCGGGCCGACGGTCTCGGTGCGGCGGAACTCGTAATCCTGATCGAAGGCGGCGTGCGCCTTGTTCATCACCGCGGTCTGGCCCTGCTCGCCGGGCTGAAGCGGCAGGCGGACCAGCACCGTGCCCTGGTTGCCGAGTTCCTGCACCTCCGGCTCACCGAAGCCGAAGCCGACGGCCGTGTGCCGGATCGCGGCCACATCCGCGTTGCCCGACTTCGCCTGCAGCTCGACCAGGGTGCCGCCCTTGAAATCGATGCCGAAGTTCAGCCCGATCGTCAGGAACAGCGCCACGGTGGCGAGCGACAGCAGCGCCGAGAGCGGGAAGGTGAAGCGCCGGAATCGCATGAAGTCGAAATGCGATTCATCGGGCCAGAGGCGGAGCAGGCGCATTGTTTCGGACCTAACATTTGGGGAGTGACAGCGCCGACCCGCTCATCCCATCCTTACCCTCATCCTGAGGTGCCGGAGCGCAGCGGAGGCCTCGAAGGAGGCCTCCAGAACTCACGGCGCCGGCTGGAGGGCTCCTTCGAGGCCCGCTGGCGCGGGCACCTCAGGATGAGGGCGTGGTTTGGAGCGGCCTTTGCCAGCGGTGATCGGTCTCCCGAAAGTGAGCATCTTCAGAACGGCAGGGCCTTCGGCCGGAAGGTCTTGTACCACACCGCGATCATCATCCGGGTCAGCGTCACCGCGGTGATGACCGTCGTGAGGATGCCGAGGATGAACACCACCGCGAACCCCTTCACCGGGCCCGAGCCGAGGAAGAACAGGATCAGGGCGGCGATCGCCATGGTCGAGTTCGAGTCGATGATCGTCGCGAACGCCCGATCGAAGCCCGCCTGGAGGGCCGAGATCAGCGAGCGGCCGGCATGGCTCTCCTCGCGCATGCGCTCGTAGATCAGCACGTTGGAATCCACCGCGGTGCCGATGGTGAGCACGATCCCGGCGATGCCCGGCAGGGTCATGGTCGCCTCCAGCACCGACATCAGGCCGAGGATCAGGCCCACGTGGACCATCAGGGCGATGTTGGCGATGAACCCGAAGGTCCCGTAGGTGGCGAACATGAAGCAGACCACCAGGCCCGCCGCCACCAGCGTGGCGAGCTTGCCGGCCTCGATGGAATCGCGGCCGAGCCCCGGCCCGACGACGCGGCGCTCGACCACGGTGAACTTCGCCGGCAGCGCGCCGGCCCGCAGCAGGACGGACAGGTCGTTGGCCTGCTGCACGGTGAAGTTGCCGGTGATCTGGCCCGATCCGCCGGTGATCGCCGAGCGGATCACCGGGGCCGACACGACCTCGTTGTCGAGCACGATCGCCATGCGCCGGCCGACGTTCTCGGAGGTCGCCTGACCGAAGCGCTGCGCCCCGCGCAGGTTGAACTTGAAGCTGACCATCGGCTCGTGGGACTGCTGGTCGAAGGAGGGCTGCGCGTCGGTCAGCTCGCCGCCGTCGGCCATGACCCGACGCTCCACCGGCACCTTGGCGCCCTTCTCGTCCTTGGAGGGCAGCATATCGACATCGCCCGAGGGGCTGTCGGAGAGCATCCGGAATTCGAGCTTGGCGGTGGAGCCGAGGAGCTTCTCCAGCCGCTCGGGGTTCTGCTCGCCCGGCACCTGGATCAAAATACGGTCGGCGCCCTGCTGCTGGATCGAGGGCTCGGTGGTGCCGGTGGAATCCAGGCGGCGGCGGATGACCTCGATACCCTGGCTCACGGCCCGCCGGGTGCGGTCGGTGATGCCGGCATCGGTGAGCGTCAGGCGGACCAAGCCCCCCGGCTGCTCGGACACGTCCAGGGTGCGGGCCGCCGTCTGGCCGAGCGAGGTGGTGATCGGCTGCGACAGTTCCTGAAGCTTCGGCAGGACCTTGGCCCGGGCGGCATCGTCCGCGATCTTCACCTGGACGCCGCGCTGGAGCAGGCCGATGCCGCCGTCGGCGCGGACGCTCTCCTGCTGGAGCACCCGGCGCACGTCGTCGCGCAGGGCCTTGGCCTGGGAGGCGATCAGCTCGTTCTGGTCGACCTCGAGAAGCAATTGCGAGCCGCCCTGGAGGTCAAGGCCGAGCACGATCGCGCGGGTCGGCACCACCCAGCTCGGGAACCACGAGGGCAGGCTGGCGACGAAGCCCTTCCGCTGCTCGGGCGAGAAGAAGCTCGGCACGGCGAGCATCAGGCCGATCAGGATAAGGCCAAGCGTCGCGATGATCTTCGCACGGGAGAAGCGCAGCATCGGCCGTCTTTTTTCTCTTGTGGGCCGGCACGTTACGCCGGCCGGTTCAACTGGAAGTTCAGACGGCCTTCACCGAGCCCTTGGCCCGGACCTCGGAGATCATCGACCGGACCACCCGCACGCGCACGTTCGGGGCGATCTCTACCTCGATCTCGGGCTGGTCGTCCGACGCCTTGACCACGCGGCCGACGAGGCCGCCGTTGGTGACGATCGTGTCGTCCCGACGCACGGCCTTCAGCAGCGTCTGGTGATCCTTGACCCGCTTCTGCTGCGGCCGCAGGATCAGGAAATACATGATCACGAAGATCAGGACGAACGGGACCACCTGAAAGGCGATCTCCGCTCCGCCAGCGGCCGTACCGGCCGCTTGCGCGAAGGCGGGGGTGATCAACGAGCGTCTCCTGCAAATGGCGCGCGGGCCGGCGGCCGGTTTTCGGCGTGGCCAGACCTGTCGAAAAGCGCGCGGACTATAGCCAGGGGCTTCCCGAAAGCAACGCCGAAGCGGCGCGGACCCGCGACGGCGTCAGACCAGGGCGCGGACCGCCGCCGCGAAGGCGTCCGACGCCTCCTGCGGAAAGTTGTGCCCGACCCCCGCGACGATCTCACGCCGATACGGGCCCGTGAAGTGGCGCGCGTCGGTGTCGGCGACCGACGGCGGCCCGACGCCGTCCTCGGCGCCCAGCAGGACGATCGACGGCACGGAGATCTGCGGCTGGGCCGCCAGACGCGCCTCGATCTCCACCAGCGCCGGGTCGCCCGGCACGAGGCCGAAACGGTGGCGGTAGGAATGCACCACCACGTCCACGAAATCGGGATTCTCGAAGGCGCGGGCGGTCGCCGCGAAGGTGGCCGCGTCGAAGGTCCAGGTCGGCGACCAGAGCTGCCAGAGCAGGCGGCAGAACGCGTCGCGGTTCGCCGCGAGGCCCGCCCGGCCGCGCTCGCCGTGAAGGTAGTACTGGTACCAGAGCCGGTGCTCGGCTTCCGGCGCGACCGGTCGGCCGGCGGCCGGGATGTTCTGGATGTTGTAGCCGACGCCGCAGCTCACGAGGCCCCTGGCCCGGTCCGGCCACAGCGCCGCGACCACGCAGGCCGCTCGACCGCCCCAATCGTAGCCGGCGAGCACGGCGCGCTCGATGCCGAGGGCGTCGAGAAAGGCCAAGAGGTCGGCTCCGAGGGCCGCCTGCTCGCCCGAGCGGGGGGTCGCGGCGTCGACGAACCGGGTCGGTCCATAGCCGCGCAGGTACGGGACGAGGCAGCGGATCCCGGTGCCGGCCAGTCGCTCGGCCGCCGCTTCGCAGGCGCGGATGTCGTACGGGAAGCCGTGGAGCAGCACCGCGGGCGGACCGTCCGGCGGTCCGACCTCCCGATAGGCGACGTCCAGCACGCCCGCGCGCACGCGCTTCATGATGACTCCCGGAACCCGGCGTCCCGCATCCTAGGACCGGGCGCGAAGGCGTTGCAAACGGAAGACCGTCCAGATCCGCTGACCGGCCGTGGCGCGTGCGCAGGACCCGCGCGGCGATCCACCGCGCAATTGCCGCACGCGCTTGCCGACGGCCGGGCGCGCCCGAAGTCCCGAGCGCATCGCAACACGCGACGGTGGAGACTCATGGGCCTGCTCGACACTGCGAAGAACCTGATCGGCGATGTCACCGCGGCGGCCGACCGGGCGCTGGAGGCGACCGGCAGCGGCAAGCTCGCGATGGCGTTGGCGAAGTTCTACCCCGGGGGCCTCGCGGGCTTCCTCGACCGCCTGCGCGCGGACGGCCACGGAACGGCCGTCGATTCCTGGTCGTCCTCCGGGGAACGGCAGACCGTCCCGGCCGCCGCCGTCGCGGCCTGCCTGCCGGAGGCGGTCACCGAGCGCCTCGCCTACGATCTCGGTCTGCCGCAGGATCGCGTCGCCACGGCCCTGTCGGAGTTCCTGCCGGCCGCCGTCGCCGAGCAGAGCGCGGACGGCCGGCTCAGGCCACAACCGAACTTCAGCACCCAAATCCGCTGAGCGGGCGGAGAAGGCGGGCGGCGCCCCGGGTTCCGGCGAGGTGGTGCTAGGGGGTCGCGCACTTCATCTGGGGCGGCGCGGTCGCGCAACTCAGGGAGCAGCTCTGCTTGGCGAAGCAGTACCAGGTCAGCTCCCCGCTCTTCAGGCAGGCGCCGCCGCAATGCCGATACACCCCGTAGAGGGGCCGGACGAAGACGCCGTCCGTGAGGGTTCGCTCAATACGGGCTGGCCGGGGCGTCTCATCCGGCACCGCCAGTGCCGCGCCGGTCGCAACGAACAGCACGACAGACAGCGCCAAACATCTCATGACCGCTTGACCGTGGACGGAGGCCGAGCCGGCATACCGGGCAAACATCCGGGTGGTGTCGATTAAATTGCGGTTCACGCGGCTCGGCGGCCCGCGCGCTCTCCCGTTTCCCGGCCGGCGCTCTAGAATGCCAGCGAACGGCGGGACCGCCAGGAGGACAGGATGAGTCTGCTCGATTCCCTCGGTGGCTCGCTGGGCCAGATGGCGCTCAAGGCGCTGCCCGGCATCATTCAGCAGGTCCTTCCGGGCGGCCTCAACGCGCTGCTCGAGCAGCTCCGCCGCTCCGGCTACGAGAGCCAGGTCAATTCCTGGCTGGGCCGCGGGCCCAATGAGCCGATCACCGCCGACGACCTGCGCAAGGTCCTGAACAACGAGCAGGTGCACCAGATGGCGCAGAAGCTCGGCATCCCGGTGGATCAGCTCTTCCCGACCCTCGCCGAGACGCTGCCCGCGGCGGTGGACCACCACAGCCCCGAGGGGACGCTGCGGGAGCCGCAGCGGTAACGGTGCGCAACGAGAAAGGCGGCCCCTCCCGGGACCGCCTCTCGTTCCGGATCGCGTGGACCGCTCAGTTGCTGGCCAGCTGAGACATCGGGTCCACGGGCGAACCGCCCTTGCGAATCTCGAAATGCAGCTGCGGCGAGGTCACGTTGCCGGAGGCGCCGGACTTGGCAATGGTCTGGCCGCGCTTGACCTTGTCGCCGGGCTTCACGTCGATCTCGCCGTTGTGGGCGTAGGCCGACACGTAGCCGTTGGCGTGGCGCACGAGGACGAGCTTGCCGTAGCCCTTCACGTCGGAGCCGGCATACGCCACGGTGCCCTCCTCGGCGGCCTTCACGGGCGTACCCTCCGGCACCGCGATGTTGATGCCCTCGTTGCCCGAGGTGCCGTAGCCCGAGATCACCCGGCCCTTCGCGGGCCAGCGGAAGCTCTCCGAAGCCGAGGCATCGGCCACCGAGCCGGTCGCGGCCGGCTCCGGCTTGGCCGGGGCGACGGGGGCGGCTGCCTTCGGCGCCTCCTTGGCGGCGACCTTCTCGGTCTTCTCGGCGGCGGCCGCCTTCTGGGCGGCCTCCTTGGCGGCCTTCGCCTCGGCGAGCTTCTGGGCCGCCTCGGCCTTCGCAGCCGCCTTCGCTTCGGCCTTGGCTTCCGTGGCCTTCGCCTCCGCCTTGGCTTTCGCCTCGGCCTTGGCCTCAACCTTCTTGTCGTCGGCCTTCCTGTCGTCGGCCTTGGCGACCTGTCCGGGACGCACGTGCCGCGGCTTGTCGTCCTCCTTCACCGAAGCCTCCTTGCGGGACTTGGCGTCGGCGACCTTCCGGGCGGCGGCGTCGCGGGCGAGGGCCTCCTTGCGCTCGGCGTCCTTGCGGTCCGCTTCTTTGCGGTCGGCCTCCTTCGCGGCGGCGGCGCGCTTGGCCGCCTCCTTGGCCGCCTCCTTGGCCTCCTCGCGCTTCGCGGCGATCTTCGACTCGACCTGCTTGGCGTCCTCGCGCTTCTCCTCGGCCGCGCGGGCGGGGCGGGCCGTCATGGGAGCCGCGGCGGGGTTCATGCCGGAGGCGTTGTAGACCGGGATCACGAGCTGCCGCCCCGGCGTGATCTGGCTCGCGCTGGTCAATCCGTTGGCCGACAGGATCGCCGATGCGGGCACGCCGAACCGCGTGGACATCTGGTTCAAGCTGTCGTTCTGCGAGACGGTAATCTGCGTCCCGCCCTGCGCGCTCCAGCCGACCGCGCCGGTGGAGGCGACGCGGGTCGGGGGTGCGGCGGAATGGGTCGGGGCCGGGCTGGCGGCGGCGACGGGACGCGGGGTCGAGGGCGGGCTCAGCGCCTCCGACTGGATCCGGCCGGTCCGGATCGCGGGCCCGGGCTTCAGGGTGCCGTCCGGCAGGCTGCCTGTGGCGGAGGGCTCCGCGTCGAACGGGTTCGAGAACGGGTTGGTCAGCCGCGAGGCGTCCGACGAACAGGCGGCCGCCGCACCGCCGATGATGCCGATGAGCGCGACGCGCGAGAGCGTCCGCAACATCTGACCCGTACCGCGCACCCGCATCGACGCACCCGTTTGCCTGACGCAACCTGATGCCCCAATGAAGACGGATTCAGGTTAAGCAACCGTTCCCGTTCCGCATGTCTGCGACCCTCGCGCGAAGGAACGCGCAGAGATTTCGCGCGCCGCGAGGGATGATCCGGTGGGGGACGCGCGTGCCTTTTTCATCCCGGGCGGCACCCCACATCGAAGGCATGTTTACCATGCGCGCCGCACGCGACAGCCTCGCCGACCTGCCCGGGATCGAGACCGCGCGCCTGTCGATCGTCGGCCTGCGGGCGGAGGATGCGCAGGTCCTGCGCCAGCTCACCGACGACCCGGCGATCACCGCGGCCGTGGATTTTCTCCCGGCGCCGTTCACGCTCCAGGATGCCGAGGACCTGATCCGGAGCGGCGCGCGTGGCCAGGACCGCTTTCTCGGCGCCTGGATGCGCACCGGCGGCCTCGGCGCGGGGAAACCGGCGCCGGAGCCGCCCGCGCGCGAACTCGTCGGGGTGGTGGGAACACACCTGCGCGGGGTGGGCGTGATCGAGATCGGCTACTGGATCGGCGGCGCGGCCCGCGGACGGGGCTTCGCCTTCGAGGCGGTCTCGGCCATCATCGGGTCGCTCGGCGCGCGCTTTCCGGCGCGGACCATCGTGGCGGAGTGCCGGCCCGCCAACGTCGCCTCCTGGGGCCTGCTTCAGAAGCTCGGCTTCCGCGATACCGGCGAGGACGGGCACCGTCCGGGCCGCCGGCTGCTCCGGCGGGACTGAAGCTCCGTCGGAGTGCCACCGGCCCGGGTCCGCTTCGCTTTCGGATCGGCCGCAGATCGAGCGCGAGGCCCGCCTGAGCCATCACGGGCCCCGCCTCCGTCCCCTGTCCTCAAACGGCGGCATCGGCCGGCTTGGCCGCCGTCCCGGCCTCGCGGAGCCGCTTCTTCTTGCGGCGTTCACCGATCCGGATCGGCGGCTCGTCGTCGGGTGCCCGCTCGGACAGGGCGAAGCTGTGCAGCTCGTCGACCCCGCGGCCGCCGAAGGACTGCGCCTCGGTCAGCGCGTAGAAGGCCGCGCGCACCACGTCCTTCTTGGACGCCTCGGGGTGCTTCTCGCGGACAGCGCTCCGCAGCGCCTTCGGCGTCATGCCCGGCGCCGCAATGCTGCGCAACGTGGCCGACAAATCTTCGATCGAAACCATTCCGACTGTCCCCGGTCTTCCCATCGCTGGAAGGCGCGGACCGTACATGACTACAGCATGACATTGCAAGTTGTGCGCTCGCCGCGCCCGCGGGACTTCAATGGACCGATGATGGGTCTTGAAACGGACGGATCACTATTCAATATTAATACTCATTATCTTCGTGGATAGACTGCAAGTCTCTCATGCACGACACAAAAAGAACTGCCGCACCGCACATAAAAAACCCCCGGCCTGAGACCGGGGGCTTGTCCAGGGCCGGCCCGGGGGGCCGGCGACGGATGGGGTCGGATCAGAAGGTGATGCCGGTCTCGACCATGTAGCGGTCCTGCGTGGTGCGGTTGCCGGTGCGGCCGAAGCCGGTGCCGAGCGTCCCGTCCGCGAGGCTGCCGCGGGTGATGCCGCCGAGCTCGACATGCGCGTATTCGAGCCGAAGAAAGTAGCGGTCGAACGTGAAGGTCGGGGTGACCGTGACCGAGAAGGCGTTGCTGCCCGCACCGTAGAGCAGGCTGGTGGTGCCGGAGCCCCGAACCCCCGTCTGCTCCTCGTACTCGACGCGGCCCGCCAGGGCGAAGTTCTCGGTGAAGGCGTAGGAGGCCAGCAGCGCGCCGCCATAGGTCGAGGCGCTGGCGAAGATGCCGGCGCGCGGGTCGCGCTCCACGTTGGTGAACTGGAAGTACGGCGAGACGATCCACGGACCGTTCGAGTAGGTGTAGTTGATGTCGAAGATGCCGCTGTTCTGCTGGAAGCCCGGCGTGGCGAACTGGTAGCGCAGGCTGCGGTCGAAGGCGTTCTGCCGGCCCAGATTCAGGCCGCCGTTGACGCCGATCGTGTTCGAATCGTCGAGCTTGTAGGTGACGGCGCCGGTGAACCACGTGATCTCGCCGGAGAAGAACCCGTCGGTCCCCGCGACCGAGACCGACCACGGTCCCTCGGCCCAGTTGAGCTGCACGCCGTGGTTGATGACGTTCTCCTGCACGAACAGCAGGCCGCGGTTGATGTTCAGGTTCTGGAACGTGAACGGCGCCTCACTGCCGATCAGCGTCGGCATCCGGCCGCCCTGGAGCGACCAAGCGTCGTTGATCTGGATCTTGCCGAAGGCGACGGGCAGCGGCGTGAACAGCAGGTCGGTCTGGGTGACCGAGCTGAAGTTGGCGACGCCGAGCTGCGGGATCGCGTAGCCGCCGCCCTGGATGTAGAACTGGAACGTGCCCTCGGCCTTCTGCACCCAGCCCTGAAGGTTCGAGAAGTCGAACCGTGCGACCCGGTCCCGATCCGCCGGCGTCGTGGGCGCCGTGAAGGCGAACGGGTTGCTCTGGGTGTAGCCGTAGCCGGTGAGCGCGCCGCCGATGTAGATGTCGCCGAGGCCGCCGACCGGGAAGCAGGTCGGATTCGGGTTCGCCTTGATCACGCCGTTGAAGGCGGGGCCGATCAGGGTGGCCTTGCAGGGCTCGGCCGGGGGCGGCACGGGAGCCGGCGCCGGGACCGCGAGATCGGCCGCGAGGATGCTGGTCGAAGACAGCAGCACGGCGGCGAGGCCGGTCAGGGTTGATCGCTTCAGCATGGAGATCGCAGCTCGTTGAGGTTCGTCAACGGCCAAGCTGACATCGAGTGGTGAATGAGACAAAATCAAACATCGAGCACTTGCATATTTTTTGAGCATTTCACGACGGCGTGGGTCGTTAGCCGCGCGAATGTGACTTTGTCGCCACATTCGATTTGCCGGCACCGGCGGCATCTTGTGGCGATACGCGGCCGGATGGCCCGATGCTGACGAATGCTGCCGGATCAGCCTGCCGTGCCGATCGAATCGCAGCGAAAACCTCCGAAGTCGTTCCGGGCCAAGCGCTCCGCGAGGGCGGGCAGGAACAGCATCGCCTCCTCGGCCAGCCGCCAGGGCGGGTTGACCACGATCAGCCCGCTGCCGGTCAGCCGCGTCGGATCGTCCGGCCGGTCGATCAGCAGATCGAGGCGCAGCGCCGGGCGGGGGAGCGCGCCGTCGAGGTCCCGGACCATGCGGTCGAGGGCGGCGGCATCCTTGACCGGGTACCAGGCCAGGAAGATCCCGGTCGGCCACTTCGATACGGCACGGGCGAGATGGACGCCGAGGCGCGCGGTCTCGCCGGGGACCTCGTAGGGCGGATCGATCAGCACGAGGCCGCGCCGCTCGGGCGGCGGGATCTGCGCGTTGACCGCGGTCCAACCGTCGAGGTTGAGCACCTTGGTGCGCGGGTCGCGCTCGTAGCGCGCCCGCAGGGTGGCGGCGTCCGCCGGATGCAGCTCCACGAACACGCCCTTGTCGCCGGGCCGCAGCGCCTCGCGGATCAGGGCGGGCGAGCCGGGATACGCGTTGGCGCCGTGATGCGCCCGCACCGCCGCCACCGCCGCCCGATACGGCGCGAGCAGCGCCTCGACCGCGGGCGCGAACGGCGCATCCATCCGACCCCAGCCGTCCCGCCATTCGCCGGTGCGGGCCGCCTCGTCGGCCTCGAGATCGTAGACGCCGAGCCCCGCGAAGGCGTCCAGCGCCCGGAACGGCTTGTCCTTGAGGCGCAGGTGGTCGAGCACCCGCGCCAGCACGAGGTGCTTGAGGACGTCGGCATGGTTGCCGGCGTGGAAGGCGTGCCGATAGTTCATGGCAGCGCCCTCAAGCCGATCGCGCGCCCCGGGTCCAGTGCGCGCCGCCGGAACCGCCGAAAAAACTCAGTGTGCGGCGTCGAGCGTCACCTCGGGAGCCCGGCAATTGCCGCGGGCGACCTCCGGGCAGGGGGTGAAGCCGCGCAGATCCTTGCCGAAGCAGAGGCGGACCTCCTGCAGCCGTCCCCGGTTGCAGGCGACGGCCATCATGTCGGGCCGGAGGCCGCTGTTGGCGGCCACGAAGAGCCGCGCGATCTCGATGGGCGCCAGCGACTGCGGCGGAGACCCGCCCCTGAGCGCGTCCGGGATGGTCACCGCCAGCCGGGCCGCGCGGGCGGCGGCGAAGTAGGCCGCGGGATCGAGGCCCGAACAGGTGCCGTGCTTGCGCCACTCGTAACGGGCGAGCCCCTCGCTCGGATAGACCTGCCCGGCCACCTCCATGGCCTGGCGGGTCGGCGGGCGCACCACCGCGGAGCAGTTCTCCGGATAGCCCCGGGCATATTGCGGCCAGAGCCCGTGCACGACGAAACCGAGATTGCGGCCGGGGGCGCACTGGACGTCGTCCCGCTGGTCGCCCCTGTCGGCGCAGTAGGTTGGCGACCACGACAGGGCCAGCACGTAGAAGTCGAACTCGCCGGGGGCGCCGCGCCGGGCGAAGCCGCCGTAATCCTGTGCCGCGGCCGGGCCGGCGAGCAGCAGGCCGGCGAGGCAGGCGACGAGGCCGCGCATCGTCAGGGACGCGCCATCCGGCAGGCGGTGGCGTAGGCGTAGGCGAGTTCGCGGTCGAGCCCGTGGACGCAGAACTCGACGCCCCAGGTCGCCCCGATGATGCCGAGGCTCTCGCGCACCGAGTAGTCGACCTTGCGGCGGACGCCATCCGAGGTGGTGACGGTGGCGGTGCAGAAGCGGCGTGGATAGGTGTCGAGGCCCCAGGGGCGCCAGGCGGTGCGCGCGATCGTGTCGAAGGACAGGATCGTCATCGACGAGTTCCAGAACTTCGCCTCCTTCTCGGCGAAGTTGGTGGAGAGCTGCTCCAGCACCGAGGGATCCTGGCAGCCGGGGATGTCCGCGTCGAACGGGAAGATCCGCTCCTCGGACGGCTCGATGTCCTCCCGGGCCGAGCGGGCGAGCGCGGGCTGCGCCAGCGCGAGAAGGGCCAGCCCGAGGGCGAGGCCGTTGAGTATCGGGCGCATGGCGCGTGCCTCGACGGGTGTGCGGTCCTGCATCCGCGAACGATGGCCCGGCCGGGACGGCAGTCAAGCTCCGGCTTGGCCGTGACGACGCTTTGACGGGCGGTGCGGCGCGGCCGCTACACTGCTCCGGTCGCTCCCGCAGGTGCCGGCACGCCGTCCAGGCTCCTGGGGCGGGGCCGGACCGGCGGATCGGACGCCCCCGAGACGCCGGCGCAGGGTGCGGTCGTACCCCGTGCGACTGACTCAGGACTGCCGAAGACCCGGCGCGTTCCCTATATAGCGGTGCGAAAAGGGAGACCGTCATGGCCGATACGCCGACCACCAGCCCCGAGGCCCGCAGCGACGCCGAGTGGCGCGCGACCCTCACGCCGGAGCAGTACCGGGTCCTGCGCGAGCACGGCACCGAGCGGGCCGGCACGAGCTGCCTGCTCGCCGAGAAGCGGCCCGGCACCTTCACCTGCGTGGGGTGCGGCCAGCCCCTGTTCGAGCAGGGGACCAAGTTCGAATCCGGAACCGGATGGCCCAGCTTCTTCGAACCGATCGACGGCGCCGTGGAGACCACGGTGGACCGCAGCCACTGGATGGTCCGCACCGAGGTGCACTGCGCCCGCTGCAAGGGCCATCTCGGCCACGTTTTCGACGACGGTCCGGCCCCGACCGGCCTGCGCTACTGCATGAACGGCGCCGCCATGGGTTTTGAGCCGGCAACGTAAGGCAGCCGTCGATTTAATCTGGGTTGCAGAATCGCGGCGCGAGAGTGGGATAGCGGGGACAGAATCCGGTCCGACCGGAACATCGGCGGGTTCCGGTCTTGATTTCGTCGCTTTTTTGCTTAGCGCTGTATACTCTCATGTTGTCGCTGTCCGGTGATTTCCGGCGGAAGCGGTCAGGTCCGATCGAATACGGCGTTGCGGCTCAGCTTATACGTCGCTGCGATCGGTTCCACTTGATCCGTCCCGCCCGAGCCGGGGGACCTGAGGGCTGTCCGCCGGAACGGCGCGCCGCCGGCCTAGCGGGAGGGTTTTTGAGTATATGAGCACCGTTCGCCGATTCCTGGTCGCCCCGTCCCTGGTCCGCCTGATCCGCAAGGAGCGCGGGGGCGCGCGTATCACGGAGGGACACTTCGCGCCGCAGGGGGGCCGCGCCTCCTACGTGCGCGTCGACGGCCAGGTCTGCCAGCTGGTGCTCGTGAACAAGGGGCCCGACGGCATCCCGGTCGAGGAACGGACCGACGTGCCGCGGGCCCACGGCGACGCGCTGCTCGACGTCTGCCCCGGCAAGGCCGCCTACGATCGCAGCACCCTGAGCGCGGGCGGCCGCGAGATCGCCATCGACCGCTACGTCACCCCGGGCAGCCTGGATCTGATCAGCGTCGCGTTCGACAGCGACGGCGAGGCCGCAGGCTTCCAGGCGCCGAGCTGGTTCGGCCGGGAGGTCAGTGGCGAGCCGGCTTATGAGCGGCAGGCCCTGGCCATCCAGGGTGTGCCGGCCGGCGAAGAGGTGGCCCTGAGCAACGCCGCGCTGGAGGCGATCCTCGATCTGATCGAGCCGCGGTTCGGGTTCGGCCGCTACGGCAGCGCCGCGCGGTCGAGCGAGTCCGACGAATCCGCGACGCGCCGCATCGCCACGCCTCCGGCGGCCGCCCCCGCGGCTCCCCCGCCGCCGCCCGCCGTCCCCGTGCCGCCGCCCGCGCCGGAGCCTGTCGAGGCCGCGGCCCCGATGCATGCCGAGCCGGCCCCCGAACACCAGGCCGAGCCCGAGGCGGTTCCCGCCCCCGAACCCGTCCCCCATGCGGCGCCGGCCGCGTCCGAGTCGCCCCCCGCGCACAACGGCGCCGCCGACACCCTCCATGGCGACGCCCGCATCGACGACGTGATCGAGAGCCTGTCGCAGGCGCTCGGCGCGGCGATCCACCAGCAGCCCGATCCCGGATCCGAGAACAAGGACGGGAAGGGCGACGATCCCGGCTCGGTCTTCGAGCGCTGGACCGTGCGCCCCCGCCGGACCCAGCAGCAGAACTGAACCGGCGGCCGAGCGCCCCGGACCGACGACCCGACCCCTTCCGGGCCGCTGTGCGCAACGCGCCGCGGCCCTTCCCTTGTCCGGGACCGGGGCAGCCGAATCGCGCGGGCCGATGACGGCAGCCGGTCAGTTTCGGATGACGACCGCGGCCCCGCCGCGGCTGCGGGCGAGGCCGAACAGGGCGGCCGCGTGGCCGGGTGCGAGGCGGATGCAGCCGTGGCTTGCCCGGCGCCCCAGGGACCCGGTCGCGTAGGTCCCGTGGATCGCGTAGCCGCCCCGGAAGAACATGGCGTGCGGCATCGGCGAGCCGTGATACTTGTGCGAGCGCCACATCGGAGCCATCAGCCCGACCCGATACCGGCCGTTCGGCGTGTAGTAGCCGCTTCGGGCGGTCGAGACCGGCCAGTCATAGGCGGCGATGCCGTCGACGAAGACGCGCATGCGCTGGCGCGACTGGTCGATCTGCGCGACGACACCGGCGGCGGCCCCTTCAGCGGAGCCGAAGACGAGGAGGCCGCACAGAAATCCAGTTCTGGCCCAATCGGGCACGGCCGCGAAGCGCCTCGAGGACATATCGAAATCACCGCGCCAAGACCGGTAGACCTGGCGGGACGCCAGAAGAACCGTGTCAACTGGGATGCGCGCAATCTCCGGGCCGGAGAAGTCTTCCCAGCCGGAATTGACAGGTTTTTGTCACGGATGGTTCTCCGCAGATTACCGAGCGGCCGTTGAGGCGGGGACGGATAATCGCTAGCGTGCCGGCACATTGGGAGGGTGCGCGGCAGTCGCACGGGATGGATATGGCACAGGCAATCCACGCGACGGGTCCGACCACGGCGCCCCGCGAGCCCTGGTACAAGGTGCTCTACATACAGGTCCTGATCGCCATCGCGCTCGGCGTGCTGCTCGGCTGGTACGACCCGGCCACCGGCAAGTCGATGAAGTGGCTCGGCGACGCCTTCATCGGCCTGATCAAGATGATGATCGCACCGATCATCTTCTGCACCATCGTCCACGGCATCGCGTCGGTCGGCGACCTGAAGAAGGTCGGCCGCGTCGGCGTCAAGGCGCTGGTCTATTTCGAGCTGGTCTCCACCCTGGCGCTGCTCGTCGGCGTGCTGGTCGGCGAGGTGGTCCGCCCCGGCGCCGGCTTCAACGCCGACCCGTCGAAGCTCGATGCCAGCAAGGTCGCGACCTACGCCAGCAAGGCGGCGGCCGACTCCACCGTCGCCCACATCCTGGCGATCATCCCGAAGAGCTTCTTCGATCCCTTCGCCACCGGCGACCTGCTGCAGGTGCTGCTGATCTCGATCCTGACCGGCGTCGTGGTGACGAGCCTGGGCGAGCGGGCGGCTTCGGTGAACCACGCGATCGACACCGCCGGCCAGATCTTCTTCAAGATCATCGGCATCGTCGTGAAGCTCGCCCCCGTCGGCGCCTTCGGGGCGATGGCGTTCACGATCGGCGAGTACGGCATCCAGAAGGTCTACGATCTCGCGTGGCTCGTCGGCACCTTCTACGCGACGGCGATCCTGTTCGTGGTCGTGGTGCTCGGGGCCATCGCCCGGGTGGCGGGCTTCTCGATCCTGCGCTTCCTGGCCTTCATCAAGGACGAGCTGCTGATCGTCGTCGGCACCTCGTCCTCCGAGACGGTGCTGCCGCAGCTGATGACCAAGATGCGCCGGCTCGGCGCCTCGGACTCGGTGGTCGGCCTCGTCGTGCCCACCGGCTACTCGTTCAACCTCGACGGCACCAACATCTACATGACGCTGGCCACCCTGTTCCTGGCGCAGGCGGTGGGCGTCGATCTCAACTTCACCCAGTACGCCACGATCATCCTGGTGGCGATGCTGACCTCGAAGGGCGCCTCCGGGGTGACCGGCGCGGGCTTCATCACCCTGGCGGCGACGCTGTCGGCGATCCCCAACAGCCCGGTCCCGGTGGCCGCCATGACCCTCGTGCTCGGCATCGACAAGTTCATGTCCGAGTGTCGGGCCCTCACCAACCTCGTGGGCAACGGCGTCGCCTGCGTGGTGGTGAGCCGCTGGGAGGGCGAACTCGACGTCGCCAAGCTCAACGAGGTGATGGCCAATCCGATCTCCATCGGCACCCACATCACCGACGCGGCGCCCCAGCCGATGGCGTCCGACAACAAGGTCGCCGCCGCGGAGTGATGGGTTCGCCCGCGCGTGGGTCCGGGGCTCGGCCCCGCCTTGGCATCGATCTCGGCGGCACCAAGATCGCCGGGATCGTGCTCGACCGGGACGGATCGACCCTGGCCGAGGCCCGGATCGCCGCCCCGCGCGGCGACTACGCGGCCACCCTGGCGGCCGTGGCCGGCCTGGTGCTGCATCTCGAAGCCGAGGCCGGCACCCCCTGCAGCGTCGGAATCGGCATGCCGGGCAGCCTGTCCCCGGCGACCGGCCTGGTGCGCAACGCCAACTCGCACTGGCTCAACGGCCGCCCCTTCGCGGTCGACCTCGGGGAGCGCCTGAGGCGGCCCCTGCGGATCGAGAACGACGCCAATTGCCTGGCGGTGTCCGAGGCCATCGACGGCGCGGGCGCGGGGGCCCGCGTCGTCTGGGCGGTGATCCTGGGCACGGGCGTCGGATCCGGCATCGCCGTCGACGGGCGGGTGCTTCCGGGCCGCAACGGCATCGCGGGCGAGTGGGGCCACGGCCCCCTGCCGTCGCCCCGCGACGACGAGCGGCCGGGTCCCGCCTGCTATTGCGGCCGCCGGGGTTGCGTCGAGACATGGCTGTCGGGCCCCGGGCTGGCAGCGGACCATGCGCGGCGGCACGGCGGCAGCCTCACCGGCGAGGCCGTCGCCGCCGCGGCCCGGGCCGGCAGCCCGGACGCGCAGGAGACCCTCTCGATCCACGTCGAGCGTCTCGGGCGAGCGATTGCCCAGGCGGTGAACCTCCTCGACCCCGATGTGATCGTGATCGGCGGCGGCCTGTCGCGGGTCCCGGAGCTGATCGCCGGCCTGCCGGCCGCGATCGCCCCGCACGTGTTCGCGGACGCCTTCGACACGCCCGTGCGGGCGAGCCACCACGGGGACGCGTCGGGGGTGCGGGGGGCGGCGTGGCTGTGGGCGGCGGATGCCGCCTGACGCGGTCCTGGAAGAACCGCGGGGCCCGCCTCCGGCCGTGGGCCGACGCGGTGATCGCCGGCGACGCAGAGACGTTCGAGCAGGCGGGGCGGGTCTTCGCCGCCGCGAAGGTGCGGGATCACGCCGCCATCGCCGCGGCCAAGCGGGTCCAGCGCCTGGAGGACGAGGGGCGCCGGCCGCTCGCCCAGTATCGGCGCGCCGAGTTGACCCAGATGTACAGGAACATCTTCCAGCCGGACCCGCCCTCTCATCGGGCTCGAAACGCGTTCGTGCAGAAGCGCCCTGCCTGCTGCTCCCCAGCCTCGGTGCGCCTGCCCGTCGGCGCGGCCCAGAGCGCGTCGGCCGGGTCGCTGCCGCCGCTGGCCGACAGGCCGTGCGCCGCGGCGGCGGAATGACCGACGCGCCCCGGACCGGGCCACCGGTCCGGCGCCGGGCGGACCGGTGGCGACGACCCGCTCCGCAGCCCGGCTGACCGAGACGTTCCTTGCGACGGCGCGGCGGACGGGGCAGGAGAGCCCCGCCTCAGCTTCGTAGCCCCGATGATCGTCCGCACCCGACCCAACCTCCTGACCCTGCTGTTCACCCTGCGTGGATCGATTCTGCCTCGGGTGGCGCCCAAGCTGGCCGGGATCGTCGCGGTCTCCTGCGCGGTGGTCTGGGCGGAGGCGCGCTGGCCCGCGGCGTTCCCGATCACCGCGGGCGTCACGCCCTTCACGGTGGTCGGCCTCGCCCTGTCGATCTTCCTGAGCTTCCGCAACAACGCCTGCTACGAGCGCTGGTGGGAGGCGCGGAAGCACTGGGGCAGCCTGATCGGCGAGGTGCGCAACCTCGCCCGCGCCCTGCCGGCGCTGCTGCCGGCGCAGGAGGCCGCGCCCCACCTCCGGCGCCTGTCGGCCTTCGCGCACGGCCTCCACGCCCGGCTGCGCGACCTCGACGAGGCCGCGGCGGTGGCGCGGACGTGTCCCGGATCGGACCTGTCCGGCCCGAACGCCACCGACTCCGTCTTGGCCGCCATGACCCGCGATCTCGCCGCGCTGACGCGCGCGGGCCGGCTGAGCGACATCCAGTTCGGCATCCTGGAGGCGCGGATCGAGGCGTTGTCGGGGGTCCACACCGCCTGCGAGCGGCTCGCCAACACGCCGCTGCCCTTCGCCTACACGCTCTTGGTGTACCGGACCGCATGGCTCTACTGCCTGCTCCTCCCGGTGGGGCTCACCGGCGCCCTGGGCTGGGTGACCCCGGTGGTGGTGGCGCTCGTCGCCTACACGTTCTTCGGCCTCGACGCCCTCGGGGACGAGTTGGAGGAGCCCTTCGGCACGGAGCCAAACGACCTGCCCCTCGACACCATGGTCCGGACCGTCGACCGCATCGTGCATCACGCCCTCGGCGAAGCCATGCCGGAGGCCCTGCAGCCGGACCGCTACCGGCTCCGGTAGGCCGCAGGGTTCCCGCCTGCGCGGATCCGAAATGCCCAGGAGGGTGCAGCCCGAGCGCGGCATCGAAGATCCCGCTTGCGCCCGCGCCAAAACGGACATAAACATATCTTTATGTCTATCGATGGCAGGCAAGTGGCGGGATCGATCCCCTTCCCGGACGCGTTGGGCGTCCTGCGCGCGGCCGCCGAGGAGACGCGCCTGCGCATCCTGGCGCTGCTCGTCGAGGGGGAGTTGTCGGTTTCCGACCTCACCGACATCCTCGGCCAGTCGCAGCCGCGGATCTCCCGCCATCTCAAGCTCCTGGTCGAGGCGGGTCTGGTCGAGCGCCACCGCGAGGGCGCCTGGGCCTTCTTCCGGCTGTCCGAGGGCCGCGCCGGCTTGGCGGATCCGCTCCTGTCCGGGCTCGACCGGACGGTGCCGCCCCTGTCGGAGGATCGCGCCCGGCTCGACGCCGTCCGGACGCAGCGGGCCGAGACAGCCCAGACCTTCTTCGCCCGCCTCGCGCCCAAGTGGGACGAGCTGCGCTCCCTCCAGGTGCCGGAGGCGATCGTCGAGGCTGCGGTGCTCGATGCCCTGGGCGAGCGGCCCATCGGCAGCCTGATCGATCTCGGCACGGGCACGGGGCGGATGCTGGGCCTGCTGGCGCCCCGGGCGGCCCGCGCCACCGGCCTCGATTCGAGCCACGCGATGCTGTCCGTCGCCCGGGCCAACCTGGAGCGGCAGGGGCTGTCGCGGGTCGATCTGCGGCAGGGCGACATCCACGCGCCGCCCTTCGCCAGGGCGAGCTTCGACCTCGTGGTGGTGCATCAGGTGCTGCACTATCTCGACGATCCGGCCCGGGCGCTGCGCGGCGCGGCACGCCTGGTCGCCCCGGGGGGGCGCCTCCTGGTGGTCGATTTCGCCCCGCACGAACTCGAATTCCTGCGGATCGGTCAGGCCCACCGGCGGCTCGGCTTCTCCGCCGATCAGGTCTCCGGCTGGCTCGCCGAGGCTGGACTTGCCACAATCGCCACCCGCGATCTCGCACCCCGCGAGTCGGGCCAGCTCACGGTGACCCTCTGGCTCGCCCAGGACGGTCTGGCCGACCAGGATACCGAACCGCCGCAGCGCGCCGTCGCCTGAGGCCCACCACCCCTCGCAGACCCTTCGCAGACCCATCGTCTGACCCGATCGACACAGAGGACGAGACCCGATGCGCCGCTCCACCCACCGCGCCAGCCGCGACGGCTACCTCCCGATCCGCGTCTCGATCGAGTTCTTCCCGCCGAAGACCGACGAGATGGAGAAGATCCTCTGGGCCTCGATCGAGCGCCTGGCTCCGCTCCAGCCCAAATTCGTCTCGGTCACCTACGGGGCCGGCGGATCGACCCGCGAGCGCACCCACAACACGGTCGCCCGGATGGTCCGCGAGACCACGCTCAAGCCCGCCGCGCACCTCACCTGCGTGGACGCCACCCGCGCCGAGATCGACGCGGTGGTCCAGTCCTACTGGGATGCCGGCGTGCGCCACATCGTGGCGCTGCGCGGCGATCCCGCCGAGGGCGTCGGGAACGCCTACAGGCCGCATCCCGAGGGCTACGCAACCACCGCCGAACTGGTCGCCGGGATCAAGCGGATCGGCGACTTCAAGGTCTCGGTCTCGGCCTACCCCGAGAAGCACCCGGAGGCGGCGTCCCTGGACGCCGACATCGACGCCCTGAAGGCCAAGGTCGATGC
Source organism: Methylobacterium sp. J-070 (assembly GCF_022829385.1). GTDB lineage: Bacteria > Pseudomonadota > Alphaproteobacteria > Rhizobiales > Beijerinckiaceae > Methylobacterium. Next base: position 165,667 of record NZ_JAKSXX010000290.1, read on the forward strand.
CGGCGCCGACCAGGCGATCACCCAGTTCTTCTTCGAGAACGAGGTCTACCTGCGCTATCTCGAGAAGGTCCGGGCCGCCGGGATCACCATCCCGATCATCCCGGGCATCCTGACGGTGCAGAACTTCAAGCAGGCGGCGAACTTCGCCCGCCGCACCGGCGCCTCGGTGCCCTACTGGCTGGCCGCCCGGTTCGAAGGGCTGGACAACGACGTGGAGACCCGCCGCCTCGTCGCCGCCGCGGTGGCGGCCGAGCAGGTGCTCGACCTCGTGGACGAGGGGGTCCAGGACTTCCACTTCTACTCGATGAACCGATCCGACCTCGTCTACGCGATCTGCCACCTGCTCGGCCTGCGCGCGCAGGCGCCGAAGCTGGTGGCGGAGAAGGCGGCGGCTTAAATTCCGCCTGCGCCCGGTTCGGGCGCGGAAGGGGGCACCATCATGGCCGAGCCGCAGGATCTGATCGTTCCGCTCCTCCGGGAGATGAGAGCGGAGATGCAAACGAGCTTCGCTGACGTCCGTCCGCAGTTCGAAGCCGTCGATGCACGCTTCGACAGGTTAGAACGGCGGTTCGACAATCTGCGTGAGGCCGTGAACGGCGAATCGGTCCTCGGTCGCTACGCCGCGGCGGGGGTCGCGGGGCGGCTCAGCGCGATCGAGAGGCGCCTCGCTGCCCCGGAGAAGGCAGGCTGACCCGGCCCAGCCCAGACTGAAGCGTCGCATTGGTTTGCTTCGCTTCGCTCGCAAAGATCGCGACGTGTCCGAGCCGACTGCTCGGGCGCGCACGAGAGACCGAAGAACCCACCCTCCACCTCATCGGAAGGTGCCGCGCGAGCGGCCTCGAAGGAGGGCTCCAGGGAACACCGAGACTTCTGGAGGGCTCCTTCGAGGCCTCCGCTTCGCTCCGGCACCTCAGGATGAGGTGATCTGACAGGACGCACAATGACCGATTTTCCCCCCGTCGACGGCCCCGAGATCGCCCGGGCCCTGCGCCAGCGCGCGGCGGAGAAGATCCTCGTCCTCGACGGGGCGATGGGCACCGTGATCCAGCGGCTCACGTACTCGGAGGAGGACTTCCGCGGCGACCGGTTCAAGGATCACGGCCACGATCAGAAGGGCAACAACGACCTGCTGATCCTGACCCAGCCCGACGCGATCCGGCAGATCCACCTCGACTACTTCCTGGCCGGCGCCGACGTCTGCGAGACCAACACCTTCTCGGGCACCACCATCGCCCAGGCCGATTACGGCATGGAGTCGATCATCCACGAGCTGAACCGGCAGGGCGCAAGGCTCGCCCGGGAGGCCGCCCGGCTCGCCGAAGAGAAGGACGGCCGCCGCCGCTTCGTGGCCGGCGCCATCGGGCCGACGAACCGCACCCTGTCGATCTCGCCGGACGTGAACAACCCGGGCTTCCGGGCCGTCACCTTCGACCAGGTGAAGCAGGCCTATGTGGAGCAGATCCGCGGGCTGATCGACGGCGGCGCCGAGCTGATCCTGATCGAGACCATCTTCGACACGCTCAACGCCAAGGCGGCCGTGGCGGCGGCCTGGCAGGTCTTTGACGAGACCGGCATCCGCCTGCCCGTCCAGATCTCCGGCACGATCACCGACCTCTCGGGCCGTACCCTCTCGGGCCAGACCCCGGCGGCCTTCTGGCATTCCCTGCGCCACTCGGACCCGCTGACCTTCGGCCTCAACTGCGCCCTCGGCGCCCGCGAGATGCGCGGCCACATCGCCGAGCTGTCGCGGATCTGCGACACGCTGGTCTGCGCCTATCCGAATGCCGGCCTGCCCAACGAGTTCGGCCTCTACGACGAGAGCCCGGAGGCGATGGGCAAGCTGGTGGGCGAGTTCGCCGAATCCGGCCTCGTCAACATGGTCGGCGGCTGCTGCGGCACCACCCCGGACCACATCCGCGCAATCAGCGAGGCGGTCGCCGGCAAGGCGCCGCGGCCGATCCCCGAGATCCCGCGCCTGATGCGGCTCTCGGGGCTGGAGCCGTTCGTCCTGACCAAGGAAATCCCGTTCGTGAACGTCGGCGAGCGCACCAACGTCACCGGCTCGGCCAAGTTCAGGAAGCTCATCACCAACGGAGACTACGCGGCGGCGCTGGACGTCGCCCGCGACCAGGTTGCGGCCGGCGCCCAGGTGATCGACGTCAACATGGACGAGGGCCTGCTCGACTCCCAGAAGGCGATGGTCGAGTTCCTCAACCTCGTCGCCGCCGAGCCCGACATCGCCCGGGTGCCCGTGATGGTCGATTCCTCGAAGTTCGAGGTGATCGAGGCCGGACTCAAGTGCATCCAGGGCAAGCCGATCGTGAACTCGATCTCCATGAAGGAGGGCGAGGAGAAGTTCATCCACGACGCCAAGGTCTGCCGCTCCTACGGCGCCGCCGTGGTGGTGATGGCCTTCGACGAGCAAGGGCAGGCCGACACGCAGGCGCGCAAGGTCGCGATCTGCACCCGCGCGTACAAGATCCTGACAGAGCAGGTCGGCTTCCCGCCCGAGGACATCATCTTCGACCCGAACATCTTCGCGGTCGCCACCGGCATCGAGGAGCATAACGGCTACGGCGTCGCCTTCATCGAGGCGACCCGGCAGATCCGCCAGACCCTGCCGCATGCCCACATCTCGGGCGGCGTCTCGAACCTCAGCTTCGCGTTCCGCGGCAACGAGCCGGTGCGCGAGGCGATGCACGCGGTGTTCCTGTTCCACTGCATCCAGGCCGGGATGGACATGGGCATCGTCAATGCCGGCCAGCTCGCCGTCTACGACGAGATCCCGGCGGAGCTGCGCGCATTGTGCGAGGACGTGGTCCTCAACCGCCGCGACGATTCCACCGAGCGCCTGCTGGAGTCGGCCGAGCGCTTCAAGACCGGCGCCTCGGCCCAGGCCAAGATCGCCGACCTGACCTGGCGCGAGGCCCCGGTCGAGAAGCGCATCGAGCACGCCCTGGTCAACGGCATCACCGAGTACATCATCGTCGACACCGAGGAGGCGCGAGCGCAAGCCGAGCGGCCGCTCCACGTCATCGAGGGCCCGCTGATGGCCGGCATGAACGTGGTCGGCGACCTGTTCGGCGCGGGCAAGATGTTCCTGCCGCAGGTGGTGAAGTCCGCCCGGGTGATGAAGCAGGCGGTCGCCTATCTCGAGCCCTACATGGAGGAAGAGAAGCGCGCCAACGGCGGCGACGGCAAGCGCCAGGCCGCCGGCAAGGTGCTGATGGCCACCGTGAAGGGCGACGTCCACGACATCGGCAAGAACATCGTCGGCGTCGTGCTGGCCTGCAACAACTACGAGATCATCGATCTCGGCGTGATGGTGCCGGCCGCCAAGATCCTGGAGACCGCCAAGCGCGAGAAGGTCGACATCGTCGGCCTGTCGGGCCTGATCACCCCGTCGCTCGACGAGATGGTCCACGTGGCCGGCGAGATGGAGCGCGAGGGCTTCGACGTGCCGCTGCTGATCGGCGGCGCCACCACGAGCCGCGTCCACACGGCGGTGAAGATCCACCCGGCCTACGCCAAGGGTCAGGCGGTCTACGTCACCGACGCGAGCCGGGCGGTCGGCGTGGTGTCGAGCCTGATCTCCAAGGAGACCCGCGGCGCCACGATCGAGAAGGTCCGGGCCGAGTACGCCAAGGTCGCCGACGCCCACAGGCGCGCGGAGGTCGACAAGCAGCGGCTGCCGCTCGCCAAGGCGCGGGCCAACGCCTTCAAGATCGACTGGTCGGGCTACGCGCCGAAGAAGCCGGCCTTCACGGATGCGCGGGTGTTCGGCTCCTACGAGGTCGCCGACCTCGTGCCCTACATCGACTGGACGCCGTTCCTCCAGACCTACGAGTTCAAGGGCCGCTTCCCGGCGATCCTGGACGATCCCGAGCAGGGCCCCGCGGCCCGCGCCCTCTACGAGGATGCGCAGGAAATGCTGAAACAGATCGTGGAGGAGCGCTGGTTCAACCCGAAGGCGGTGATCGGCTTCTGGCCGGCCAACAGCGTCGGCGACGACATCGCGCTCTACACGGGCGAGAGCCGGCAGGAGCGGCTCGCCACCTTCCACGGCCTGCGCCAGCAGCTCTCGAAGCGCGACGGGCGGCCCAACACCTGCCTGTCGGACTTCGTGGCTCCGGCAGAGACCGGCATCGCCGACTATGTCGGCGGCTTCGTGGTCACGGCGGGGCTGGAGGAGGTGCGCATCGCCGAACGCTTCGAGCGGGCGAACGACGATTACCGGGCGATCCTGGTGAAGGCGCTGGCCGACCGCATCGCCGAGGCCTTCGCCGAGCGCATGCACGAGCGGGTGCGCCGGGAGTTCTGGGGCTACGCCGCCGACGAGACGTTCACCCCCGCGGAACTGACCTCCGAGCCCTATGCCGGCATCCGCCCGGCCCCCGGCTACCCGTCCCAGCCCGACCATACCGAGAAGACGACGCTGTTCGATCTGCTGAAGGCCGAGCGACGGATCGGCGTGAAGCTCACCGAGTCCTACGCGATGTGGCCGGGCTCGTCCGTCTCGGGGATCTACATCGCCCATCCGGAGGCGCATTACTTCGGCGTCGCCAAGGTCGAGCGCGATCAGGTCGAGGATTACGCCGACCGCAAGGGCATGGATGTGGGCGAGGTCGAGCGCTGGCTCGGGCCGATCCTGAACTACGACCCGGCGCGGTATCTGGCGCAGGCGGCGGAGTAGGGCGGGGGCCTGCGCTCTCCCCGCCCGGCATCGCGGGCGCCGCGAAGCGCCCCCGGGGCAGCGTGAGGTCGGCCAGCGTTGCCCCGGCCTCTTCGCGGAACGCGCAGGCACGGCGGGTTGCGGCAGGGACGGGGTGATGCGGCGTCGGAAGGGGCCTCAGGCGGCCTTCCCGATCGTGAAATCCACGTGCACGGCATCGTAGGGGAACACGATCCGCACGTCGTCCGTGCGTCCCAGGATGCCGGCGTTCAGAAGCGCGTGCACGTCGGCGTGCGTGTTCTTCACATCCCGATCCAGCAGCCGTGCCACGGCGCGCAGCGACATGGGCTCCTGCCCCGCGAGTGCCCCGAGAAGCGCCCAGCGACGCGGCGTCAGCACGGTCCACAATCCCTCGACGGTGGGAAAGGAGACAAACGCGCCCTGCGCCTCTCCGCGGAAGGCAGCCAGGGCGCGGGCACTGGCCTCCTCGAGCGAGGAAACGCCAATGATTACGGTCCTCATGGCTGCCTCCAGGGTTCGACATCGGCCCAGAAATCGGCCCGCAAGGCCTCCGGGCAGGTGAAGCGGTAGGGGGAACTCCTGCCCGCCGACGTGCTTATGGTCGCTCTTTCCGGCCTCGTTGTCGTAGCGGAGCACGCACACGCGATCGACCACGAGAGCGAGCCGATACTTGAAGCCGTGGGGGCTCTCGCGAACCGGAGCCGGCGCGCTTCAGACCACCATCTCGGCGAACGACCGCTCAGGGATGATCGCGATCCTCTCCTTGGGCAGCAGTTCGGCCTTCATGTCGGCCAGGATGGTGCCGGTGGCGGTCGTTGGCAAGTGGACCAACAGGCGTCGCGCCGGCGCGCGGCCGGCGGGCGCGGCGCTCCTCTGACTTGCTTCGCTGCGCTCGCAACGACGGCGGATTCCGGCAGGAACGGCGCGTTACGAGGCTGGCGGCAAGGCCCTGCCGCGGGCGCGCGGAGTGCCGGCGGATGCCGGCCTGCCCGGTCACCGGGTCGATCCGGTAGACGTTGCCCGGAAGTTCGGGCGCCGCCATCGACTCGTGCGGGTTCGGCCCGAAGGCCGGATCGGTGAACCAGACCGCGCCGTCGGAATGGCAGACGACGTCGTTGGGCGAGTTCAGCGGCTTGCCGTCGAACCGGTCCATGAGCGTGGTGATGGTGCCGTCATGCTCGGTCCGGGTGACGCTGCGGGTCTTGTGCTGGCAGGTGATCAGCCGGCCCTGCCGGTCGCGGGTGTTGCCGTTGGCGTAGTTCGACGGCTTGCGGAAGACCGAGAGCGCCCCCGACGCCTCCTCCCATTTCATGATCCGGTCGTTGACCACGTCGCTGAACAGCAGCGACCCCATGTCGCCGAACCAGACCGGCCCTTCGGCCCAGCGCAGTCCCGTCGCGACCCGCTCCACCGTGGCGGAGGCGAGGCGGTACCGGGCGAAGGCCGGGTCCAGCACCTCGACGGCCGGATCCGGCACGCGCTGCGACGGCTCCCAGCCCGCTCCCGCCGCCCGCGCGGCGCCGAGCAGGGCCGCTCCGGCGAGCAGGCCCCTGCGCGCGATGATCGCCATGTCGCCTCCCTGTGGTGATGGCCCGCCGCTCTTCGGCGGCTCGGACCGGTCAATGGATCTCGGGTTCGGGAATGCCGCCCGCGCCTTCCAGGAAATCGAAGTCGCAGCCCTCGTGGGCCTGCCGCACGTGCTGGGCGAACAGGCGGTTGTAGCCCCGCGGATAGGCCCGGTCCGGGGGGCGGAACGCCTTCACGCGCTCGGCGATCTCGGCATCGTCCAGGTGCAGGTGGATGCGCCGCCCGGGCACGTCCACCGTGACGAGATCGCCGTTGCGCACGGCGGCGAGCGGGCCGCCGGCGGCCGATTCCGGCGACACGTGCAGGATGCAGGCGCCGTAGCTCGTGCCGCTCATCCGGGCGTCCGAGATCCGGACCATGTCGCGCACGCCCTGCCGGAGCAGGACCTTGGGGATCGGCAGCATCCCCCATTCCGGCATGCCGGGGCCGCCGATCGGGCCGGCATTGCGCAGGATCATGACGTGGTCGGGGGTGACATCGAGGTCGAGGTCGTTCACCGCCGCGGTCATGGCGTCGTAATCGTCGAAGACCAGGGCTGGCCCGGTATGCTTGAGGAAGCGCGGGTCGGCGGCGGGCGGCTTGATCACGCAGCCGTCCGGGGCGAGGTTGCCGTACAGGATCGCGGTGCCGCCGGTGGCCACGATCGGCCGGTCCAGCGGGCGGATCACGTCGTCGTCGTAGACCCGGATGCCCGCGAGTCCGTCGCCGATCGTGCCGCCGGTGACCGAGCGGGCGTCGAGGTGGAGGAGGGGGGACAGGCGCGCCATCAGGGCGCGGATCCCGCCGGCGATGTGGAAATCCTCCATGAGCCACTGCCCCGAGGGCCGGAGGTTGGCGATCACCGGCACCTTCTGGGCGAACTCGTCGAATTCTGTCAGCTTGACCGGGATGCCGGCCCGGCCCGCCATCGCGACGAGGTGGATCATCGCGTTGGTGGAGCCGGCGAGCGCGTTGTGGACCACGAGGGCGTTGTCGATCGAGCGGCGGTCGAGGATGTCGGAGGGCTTCAGGTCCTCCCAGATCATCTCGACGATGCGCCGGCCGCAGGCGCTCGCCATGCGGGGATGGTCGGCGTCGGCCGCCGGGATCGAGGCCGCGCCGGGCAGCGACAGGCCGAGCGCCTCGGTGATCGACGTCATGGTCGAGGCCGTGCCCATGGTCATGCAGGTGCCGGCGGACCGGGCGATGCCGGCCTCCATGTCGTTCCACTCCTGCGTGGTGATGGTCCCGGCCTCCTTCTCGGCCCAGTATTTCCACACGTCCGAGCCCGAGCCGAGGATCTTGCCCCCGAAATGGCCGCGCATCATCGGGCCCGCCGGCAGGAAGACCATCGGCAGGTTCATCGAGATGCCGCCCATCACGGTGCCGGGCGTGGTCTTGTCACAGCCGCCCATCAGCACCGCGCCGTCGACGGGGTGCTGGCGCAGCAGTTCCTCCACCTCCATGGCGAGCAGGTTGCGGTAGAGCATCGTGGTCGGCTTGACGAAGTTCTCCGACAGTGACAGCGCCGGCAATTCGATCGGGAAGCCCCCCGCCTGCCAGACGCCGCGCTTCACGTGCTCGACGCGCTCGCGGAAGTGCTGGTGGCAGGGGTTGATGTCGCTCCAGGTGTTGATGATGCCGATGACCGGCTTGTCGCTGAAATCGGCGCGCTCGTAGCCCATCTGGAGCATGCGCGAGCGGTGGCCGAAGCTGCGCAGGTCGGTGGCGCCGAACCAGCGCTGGCTGCGCAGCTCGCCCAGGGTCTTCTTGCGCGCGGTCATGGCGATCTCTCCGGGTCTCACGCGTTCGGGCGGGCGGGGCGGACGGCCCCGGTCGCCACCGCCTCCGTGGCCGGCGCCTGCGGGCGGATCGACACGAAGGCGAGGGCCGCCGAGGCCAGCGCGCAGCCCGCCAGGAAATAGAGGCCGGCCTCGTAGGTGCAGGTGGCATCCTTCAGCCAGCCCAGGACGTAGGGGCCGACGAAGCCCCCGAGATTGCCCACCGAGTTGATCAGCGCGATGCCGCCGGCGGCGGCCGGGCCCGAGAGGAACTCCGCCGGAAGGGGCCAGAAGGCGGGCTTGGTGCCGTAGAGGCCGACGGTGGCCACCGACATCGCCACGAGGGCCCATAGGCTGCCGAGCAGCGGCCCGGAGGCGATCAACCCGATGGCGGCGACGATCGCCGCGATGACGAAGTGCCAGCGCCGCTCGTTGCGCCGGTCCGACGACCAGCTCCAGGCGACCATGCCGATCGTGCCGACCACGTAGGGCACCGCCGTGGCGAGGCCGGTCTCCCAGTCGGTGAGCTTCAGGCTCTTCAGGATCGGCGGCATGAAGAAGGTGATGCCGTAGGTCGCCGTGACGATGGTGAAGTAGATCGCCGCCAGCGTCAGGACCCGGGAGTCGGTCAGCGCCTGCCGGAGCGTGAAGTGCCCGTGCGCCTTGACGGTGCCGCGGCGCTCCGTCTCGAGGGTCTCCTCCAGCCAGCGGCGCTCGTCCTCGGAGAGCCACTTCGCCTTCGCGGGTCGGTCGGTCATCAGCGCCAGCACCACGAAGGCCAGGACGATGGCGGGACCCGCCTCGACGAGGAACAGCCACTGCCAGCCGTGCAGGCCGAGCGTCCCGTCGAGCTGGAGCAGCGCCCCCGAGATCACCGCGGTCAGGGCGTTCGAGCCCGGCACCGCCAGGAACAGGGCCGCCACCACCCGGGCCCGGTATTTCCGCGGGAACCAGTAGGTGAAGTACAGGATCATGCCGGGGAAGAACCCGGCCTCGGCGACGCCCAGCAGGAAGCGCATGATCAGGAAGCTGACCGGACCGGCGATGAACGCCATGCCGCCGGCGATCAGCCCCCAGGTGATCATGATCCGGGCGATCCAGATCCGCGCCCCGGTGCGCTCCAGGAGGACGTTGCTCGGGACCTCGAAGAGGAAATAGCCGAGGAAGAAGATGCCCGCGCCCCAGCCGTACAGGTAGGACGAGAAGCCGAACTCGCGGTTCAAGCCGAACGAGGCGAAGCCCACGTTCGTCCGGTCCATGTAGGCGACGAAGTAGATCACCACGATCAGCGGCAGCAGGCGCCACGACACCTTGGAAACCGTCCGCCGCTCGATCTCCGGCGCCGCCGCGATCGCTGGAATGCCCGCCGCCATGGCGCCCTCCGAAATCCTATCGTGGTGGTCGTCGCGTCGCCCCGGAAGCCGAGACGGGGCGCGGCGCTCAGCGGCCGTTCCGCGTCCGCCACGCGGCGAAGTCGGCGAGGCTCTGCTCGTCGGTGGCCGGGTAGAGGCCGAGGATGGAGCGGCCCTTGCGGACCTCCTCGGTGACGAAATCCTCGTAGGCGGTCATCTCGACGGCCTCGGCGGCGACCGCGTCGGCGATATGGGCCGGGATGACCGCGACGCCGTCGCCGTCGCCCACGATCACGTCGCCGGGGAAGACCGGGGCGTCGCCGCAGCCGATCGGGACGTTGATGTCGATCGCCTGGTGGATGGTGAGGTTCGTCGGTGCCGACGGGCGCGCGTGGTAGCTCGGCATGTCGAGCGCGGCGATCTCGTCGGCATCGCGGAAACCGCCGTCGGTCACGAGGCCGGCGCAGCCCCGCACCATCAGCCGCGTCGCCAGGATGGAGCCCGCGGAGGCCGCCCGGGCATCCTTGCGGCTGTCGATCACGAACACGGCGCCGGGCGGGCACTCCTCCACGGCCTTGCGCTGCGGATGCGCCCGGTCCCGGAACACGGTGATGGGGTTGAGGTCCTCGCGGGCCGGCATGTAGCGCAGGGTGAACGCCTCGCCGACCATGGTGCCGCCGCCGCGCTTCAGGGGGAGCACGCCCTGGATCATCTGGTTGCGGAAGCCGCGCTTGTAGAGGGCGGTCATCAGCGTCGCCGTGCTGACGGTCTTCAGCTTGGCGCGCGTCTCTGGGGACAGCCCGGACATCCGCTTCTCCTCCCGACGATCGTGGCGCCGCGGACCGGACCGTCGAGGATCCGATCCGGCCGAAGCGTGGCCCTGGGCACCGACTGATATCTCAGGACTTGAATAGCACGCGCCGTGAATCCATTGTCAACACGAATACGTCCGGCCGGCGAAGCGTCGGACGGTCTTCCGAAGGTGACGAGGACTGTGTTGGCCGGGTCTGGACTGGGTGCGGCTGAAGGGCAGGGCGGCTCGATCCCGTCGGGCCCGCGACCGGCGCGCTCCCTGGCGGAGACCGCCTACGACGCCATCGAGCAGATGATCATCAGCCGCCGCCTCGCCCCGGGCGCGATGGTGTCGGAGGGGGAACTCGGCGAGGAGCTGGCGCTCGGGCGCACCCCGGTCCGCGAGGCGCTGGCGCGGCTCAAGGCGATCGGCTTCGTCGAGGTTCACCCGCGCCGCGGCGTGCTCGTCACCCCGGTGGACATCATCAAGCATCTCGAACTCCTCGAGGTCCGGCGCCCCCTCGACGAGACCGTGGCCCGCTGCGTGGTCGCGCGCGCCTCGGAGGCGGATGTGGCGACGCTGCGGGAACGCGCGTCCGGGCTGGTCGCGGCGGCGGGAGCCCGGGACCGCGAGGTCTATTTCCGGATCAAGCGGTCGCTGCACGAGGCTCTGGTCGGGGCCGCCTACAACCCGACGCTGACCAGCACCATGGCGGCGCTGCACGCCCAGTCCCGGCGCTTCTGGTACACCTACGAGCCGACCGCGAGCTTCCTCGATTGCGCGCGCATCCACGCGGGGATCGTGGCCGCGGTGGCGGCCCGCGATCCCGAGACGGCGATCGCCGGCATCGGGTCGCTGTTCGATTTTCTCGACCACATGACCCGCAAGGCCCTCGACCGGCGGCCCCTCGTCTGACAGGTTGAGGGCCGAGGACACGCCTCTATCCGTGACTGAGATATCAGGCGCATCCCAGACCGCGGGGCAACATCGCGGCAGGCTGCCCCGGCAGGAGTCCGGGGCGAAGCGAGAGGCCAGGGAGAGACGGCTTGAGCGGATTGCCCCCACGCACCGGCGCGCAGGTGCTCGTCGACCAGCTCCTCGCCCAGGGCGTCGAGCGCGTCACCTGCGTCCCCGGCGAGAGCTACCTCGCGGTGCTCGATGCCCTGCGCGACAGCGGCATCGACGTGCTGGTCTGCCGGCAGGAGGGGGGAGCCGCCATCATGGCGGAGGCCGCCGGAAAGCTCACCGGCCGGCCCGGCATCTGCTTCGTCACGCGCGCGCCGGGCGCCACCAACGCCTCCGCGGGGGTCCACATCGCCCGCCAGGATTCGACGCCGATGATCCTGTTCGTCGGGCAGATCGCCCGGCGGATGCGGGACCGCGAGGCGTTCCAGGAGGTCGATTACCGGCAGATGTTCGGCGGCCTCGCCAAGTGGGCGGTGGAGATCGACGACGCGGCCCGGATCCCCGAGATCCTCGCCCGGGCCTTCCGGGTGGCGCTGCAGGGTCGGCCGGGCCCCGTGGTGGTGGCGCTGCCGGAGGACATGCTCGACGACATCGCCGCCGTCGCCGACGCGCCGCGCGTCGTCCCGGCCGAGCCGGCCCCGGCCCCGGCCGACGTGGCGCGCCTGCGGGCGATGCTGGCGCAGGCGCGCCGACCGGTGGTGCTGCTCGGCGGCTCGCGCTGGACGCCCGAGGCCGTGGCGGCGATCGCGGTCTGGGCCGAGCGCCACGACGTGCCCGTGGCGGTCTCGTTCCGGCGGGCGCAGTTGTTCCCGGCCGATCACCCGAACTTCGCCGGCGAGCTGGGGATCGGGCCCAACCCGGCGCTCCTGGCCCGGATCAGGGACGCCGACCTGCTGCTCATGGTTGGCGGGCGCCTCTCCGAGATGCCGGCGCAATCCTACGGCCTGCTCGGCATCCCCGATCCCGGCCTGCCGCTGGTCCATGTCCATCCCGACGCCGGGGAACTCGGCCGGGTCTATCAGCCGGCGCTGGCGATCGAGGCCACGCCGGAAACCTTCTGCACGGCCCTGCCGGATTTCGCGGCGACCGGCGGCGGGCGGGCCGCCGAGGCCCATGCCGCCTATCGCGCGTGGTCCGAGACGCCGGAGCCGAAGCCGGGGGCGTTCCAGTACGGCCAAGCGATCACGTGGCTGCGCGAGCGGCTGCCGCGGGACGCGGTGATCTGCAACGGCGCCGGCAATTTCGCCACCTGGATCCACCGCTACTACCGGTTCCGCGCCTTCGGCACGCAGCTCGCGCCGACCTCGGGCTCCATGGGCTACGGCCTGCCGGCCGCCTTCATGGCCAAGCGCAGCCATCCCGAGCGGATCGTCGTGGCGCTCGCCGGCGACGGCGACGTGATGATGACCGTGCAGGAATTTTCCACGGCCGTGCAGTACGGCGTCGCCATCGTGGTGGTGGTGCTCGACAACGGCATGTACGGCACGATCCGGATGCATCAGGAGCGCGAGTATCCCGGACGCGTCTCCGCGACCGAGCTGCGCAACCCCGACTTCGCCGCGCTGGCCCGGGCCTGCGGCGGCCACGGCGAGCACGTGGCGCGCACCGAGGAGTTCGCCGCCGCCTTCGAGCGCAGCCTCGCCTCGGGCCTGCCCGCGATGATCCACTGCCGGGTCGATCCCGAGGCGCTGACCCCGACCCTGACGCTCGCGGCGATCCGCGAGAAGGCCCTGGCCGCCCAGCGGGGCTGACCGCCCATCGCGGGGGCGGCCCGGTGCCCGGCGCCCCGTCACAGCAAGAGGAGCAGCCCATGACCCTGCGCGGCGAGAACCTGATCGGCGCCGAGGCGCGGCGCGGCACGGAGGCCACCTTTCGGGCCGTGGAGGCCGCCACCGGCGCGCCTCTGGAGCCCGACTTCCCGGGCGCGAGCCGGGCGGATCTGGACCGGGCCTGCGCCCTGGCGGAGGCCGCGTTCGACACCTACCGCGAGACCGACCCGGAGACCCGGGCCGGCTTCCTCGAAGCGATCGCCGCGAACATCCTCGAGATCGGCGACGATCTCGTCACCCGCTGCATGGCCGAGACCGGGCTTCCGCGCCCGCGGATCGAGGGCGAGCGCGCCCGGACGGCCGGCCAGCTGCGCCTGTTCGCCGCCGTGGTGCGCGAGGGCAGCTACGTCGAGGCCCGGATCGACCCCGCCCAGCCGGACCGCAAGCCGCTGCCGCGGCCCGACCTGCGCCTGCGGCGCATCGCGATCGGGCCGGTGGCGGTGTTCGGCGCGTCGAACTTCCCGCTCGCCTTCTCGGTGGCGGGGGGCGACACCGCCTCGGCGCTGGCGGCGGGCTGCCCGGTGGTGGTCAAGGCCCACCCGGCCCATCCCGGCACCTCCGAGCTGGTCGGCGGAGCGATCCGGAAGGCGGTCGTCGCCCGCGGGCTGCCCGAGGGGACCTTCTCGCTCCTGTTCGACGCCGGCCAGTCCATCGGGCAGGCGCTGGTGGCCGATCCCCGGATCGCCGCCGTGGGCTTCACCGGATCGCGCCGGGGCGGCACCGCGCTGATGGCCATCGCGGCCGGGCGCCCGAGCCCGATCCCGGTCTATGCCGAGATGAGCAGCATCAACCCGGTCCTGCTGTTCCCGGGGGCGCTCGCCGCTCGGGGGGCCGCGATCGGGACGGCGTTCGCGGCCTCGCTCACCCTGGGCGCCGGCCAGTTCTGCACCAATCCGGGCCTGGTCCTGGCGCTGCCGGGACCCGGCCTCGACGCCTTCCTTGAAGCGGCCGGGGCGGCCCTGCGGGAGAGCCCGGCGGCGACCATGCTGACCCCGGGGATCAACCGCGCCTACCGCGAGGGCGTCGCCCGGGCGGCGGGCCAAGCCGCCGTCACCCTGCTGGCCGAAGGCCCGGAGGGCGCGGCGACGCAGGGGCGGGCCGCCCTGTTCGGCACCGACTCGGACGCCTTCCTGGCCGATCCCGTGCTGCAGGAGGAGATGTTCGGCGCCGCGGCCCTCGTGGTCCGCTGCCGGGATCTCACCGCGATGCGGGCGGTGCTGGAGCATCTGGAGGGCCAGCTCACGGCGTCGCTGCACCTCGCGCCCGAGGATCACGCGGCGGCGCGGGAGCTGCTGCCGCTTCTGGAGCGCCGGGTCGGGCGCATCCTGGTGGACGGTTTCGGCACCGGCGTCGAGGTGGCGCATGCCATGGTCCATGGCGGCCCCTATCCGGCGACGTCGGACGGGCGCACCACCTCCGTGGGCAGCCTCGCGATCGACCGGTTCCTGCGGCCGGTGAGCTACCAGGACGTCCCCGACACCCTGCTGCCGCCCGCGCTGCAGGCCTCGAACCCGCTCAAGCTCCCCCGGCGCATCGACGGCGTCCGCGACGGGCGCTGAGCCGGTCGCGCGGGCGGGACGGAGGCCCGGCGGGGGGATGCGCCATCTTGCCAGCCGGCCCCCCGGCAGCTAGAGAGCCCCGGCCCACCTTGGGGCGTCGCCAAGTGGTAAGGCAGCGGTTTTTGGTACCGCCATTCCCAGGTTCGAATCCTGGCGCCCCAGCCAAGCCTCCGCGTCGGCCCCACGACCCGTGAGGGCAGGGCACCCGCCGCAACCGATGCGCCCCGGGCCGTTCAGAGATCCGCGGATTCCGGCTGCTCCGCGAAGGTGAAGACGACGTCTCCGGTTCGCTCGCAGGACACGCTGACGGAGGTCGCGCCGGTCTGCCCGCGCTGGATCGGAAGCTGTGCCTTGGCGTGGGCGATGGCCGCCTCGAGATCGCACGGCCAGAGCTTGCTGCCGCTGACGCGTTTACCTTTCCGGAAGGTGATCTTGTAGGCCATTGGATCCTCCATTTTCGGAGAGGATACACCATTCGCGAATGCTGGCACGCCCCACAGAAGGCATAGCAATGCTGCGTATCGAGCGTTGCGTGTCAGTCCTGCCGCCCTGCAGCCATCGACTCGGACAAGAGTTGCGGGGCCGGAGATCTGCGGGCTGCAGAGTCCCGCGCGTCGCGGCGTCCGGCCGTCATGCCTGCGAGGCCCGACGCTGGTACTCGCCGGGTCCGGCGCCGCCGGATCTTCCGGTGGCGCCGGACCCGGGCATGCGCCTGCATCACTCGGTCGGGGTGGCCGTGGCGACGACCCGCCGAGGCGCCGGCGCCGCCGGCACGAGGCGCGGCGTCGTGGCCAACTCGGATGCGGGGCGCAGGGCTACCGCCGCGCGGGCCTGTTCGCGATAGAGCGGAGGGGTCAGGTGGATGGCTTCATCCGCCGACGCGGGGCCGATCAGGGATGCGGCAGCGAGGGCGCGGAGGGCGATGGTGCGAACGGTCATGGTCTAAAATCCTCTCGAGTGTCCGGGCTCGGCCCGGCTTCGAGGGATATCTACGTTGCACAGCAACATGATCCAAACAGATTGGATCGATAACGAACATTGATGAAATCGATTTTTCGGTCGCGCTGCCGAGGGCCGGGCCTTATGGACGCCGTCGCGTGCGGGTATACGGCCGTCCTCGCGCGGTCGCGCCGAACCCGGGCGCGGACCAGACTCCTGGCGCGGGGGCGCCTCGTCTCAGACTGACAATCGTCACAGAGCCGCCGATCCGAGCCGCCCGCCGTCAGCGGCCGAGTTCCACCGGGATGCTGAGATCGGCGAATCCCGACCCGCCGAGCAGCGCGGGCGGCGGTGCGGGCAGCGGACCGACGCCCAGAACGGCGCGGAGGGCCCGTCGATCAAGCTCCGGAAAGCCCGAACCGCGCTCGATCTCCGTCCGCCGCAGGGTCCCGTCCGCGGCGACCTCAACGTGGACCACCACGGTGCCGGACGGTCGGCCGCCGGGCGGCCCGGTCCACGGCGTCGATCCGGGTGACGAGATCCGAGAGCCAGGTGCGCACCGCACGGCCGGGGTTCTCCCGAGCCGGGGCGGCCCAGGAGCCCAGAAGCAGCCCGAGCGCGACCACCACGCGCACGAGCCCGTATGCCGGGAGGCGGCCCCAGGGACTGCCTGCGCGCGACGGGACCGCGCCCCCCGACGCCCAGGAGCCGGACGCGCGGCCGTGAGCCATCAGGCCGCGCTCAGGAGACGGTCGCGGACTTGCGCGCCTTCGGACCGGCCGCGGCCAGCATGACATCGTCGCTGCCGACTTCGCGCCCGGTATAGCCCAGCATCTCCGCGAGCTGCGTCCGCGCTCGCCAGACCCGGCTCTTCACCGTACCGATGCGACATTGCATGACCGCCGCTGTCTCCTCGTAGGTAAGATTCTCGATCGCCACGAGGACCAGCGCCCGCCGCATCGACGGCGCGAGGCGATCGAGGGCGGAGCGCGCATCCCTGAGGTCGAGGTGGCCCGCCTGCTCGGGCAGAGAGACCCTGCGTTCCGCCTGCACGCCGTCCGCGTCCTGCACCTCGCGGCCGCGCTTGCGGTGCTCGTTGTAGAACTGGTTGCGCATGATGGTAAACAGCCATGCCTCCAGGTTGGTGCCCCGCGTGAACCTGGCGCGCGAGCGCCACGCCCGCAGAAGCGTGTTCTGGAGGAGGTCGTCGGCGCCGACATGGTTGCGCAGCAGCGAGCGCGCGAAACGCCGGAGGTTCGGCACCAGCGCCAGCAACGATGCCTGGAACTCACGCTCGTGGTCGTCCAGCGCCTTGCCGAAGGCGGCATGCAGCTGCCTCAGGAGTTCGGCGAAGCGATCGGAGAGGGCCGGCTCGGCGGCGTCCGGCGCGTAAGTCGCCGCCAGCAGATGGCCGAGATGAGACTGGACGCTGACGGGGAGCCGGGGCGCCAGCCTGTCGGTTGTCTCATCGTCGAAGGAGCGTGCGCGCATGACAGCCGATCACCGGAGCGGGATGAGAGCATGGGCCAAGCGATTAGCGCCTGAATTCGGGCCCACGCCGCAACATGGATCAGCGGAAACACTGATCTTGAGACCGATCGATGATACGTTGCATGGCTATCGTGACGGGTCTTCTCGTAAAGGGAATGGACTCGCCGCGGCATTTTCGCGTGGAGATCTGTCCGCCGAGACTTCGGATCGATGGCACGGCCGAACATGCCCTCGCGCCGGCGAATTCCGGCTCACGCCGGCCGTATCGCAAACCTGAACGGAGGCTGAGACCGCACGCATGACCCGACTGACGGAACTCGAAGACGATCCTGCCTTCCAGGAAGCGGTTCTCGCCGTGCGCGGCGCCGCCAGTACCCTCAGCGGCCGGGCCGTCACCGTGGAGGAGGCCCGGTTCCTGGTCGGCATCGCCCTGACGACCTACGCCCATGCCGGCGGCCTGAACGAACCGAGCCGAAGCCGGCTGGCGCGGTTCTCGGAGACGCTCGAGCAGGGCACGGTTGTCGCGTCGCTGACGAAGCATTGACCCCCGGCGGGAAGCGTCCCGCGCCGAGGTCCCGGGGGGAGGACAGAGCCTCACGGTCCCGCGCGCCCCGGGGCCGCCGCGCGATCGGTCGCTGGCGTCGCACTCCGTGGGAGCAGCGAGCCCGAGCCGGAACCGCTCAGAGAAAGCCCGTCCGCCGGGCGAGCATCACCCCGAAGGCGAGGCAGGCGGCGAGGCTGACGGCCAGCATGGCGACGTTGGTCCAGAACCGGACCGGGCGGCTGGACCCGTCGATCCCGTCGACGCGCAGCCGCACCCAGGGCACGTAGAGGAACAGCGCGATCACGCTCAGGATCAGGAACGCGAAGGTGGCGAGCCGGCCGGTGCCGAGCGCGGCGACCGCCAAGACCGCCCAACCGAGGACGAAGCCCAGCATCGTGATCAAGGCTGTCGAATTCACGTCCGCACGTTCCCTTCAGCGGCAGATCGATCCGCGGCAGGTCCCGTCACGGGACCGGCGGCATCCACCGGATCGACCGTGACATCAGAGCGGTGGCTGGTGCCGCGCGAGAGGATCGACGGCCCGCGTCCGACGCGCCGCTGATCGCGACAGAACGGCTTACGACCACACGGGCTCGACATGGCTCGAAGCTTCGGTGCGGTCGTCAAGGGGCCTTGCCGCTTGCGGCGGCTCGACGGTCGACCGATGGCACGGGAATCCGTCCAAGCTGCGTGAGGCGCGGGTCAAGGCGGGGATTCCGCCTAAGCCGGCAGGACGACCACCTTCGTCTTGACCGGTGTTCGCGCGTAGAGGTGGATCATGTCCTGGCTGAGCAAGCCGACACAGCCGCTCGTGATACCCGAACCGATCGTGTCCGGTTCGCTGCTGGCGTAGATCGTGTAGAGCGTGTAGGCGCCGTTCTGGTAGAGGTGCAGGGTGCGGGCGCCCAGCGGGTTGTCGAGGCCGCCCGGCATACCCCGGGCGTATTTGGCGGCCTCGGGCTGACGCCGGATCATCTCCTTCGGCGGTGTCCACGTCGCCCACTCGGATTTGCGGCCGACATAAGCGTCACCGCTCCACAGAAATCCATCGCGACCGACATTGGCGCCGTAACGGGTCGCGGTCCCGTCGCCCTCGACGCGATAGACATAGAAGTTGCCGGGATCGACGATGATCGTTCCGGCGGCCTCCTTGGTCTCGTAGCGGACCGCCCTGCGGTAGTACTTCGGATCGACCTTGCTGATATCGACTGCCGGGATCGGGAACTTCTCGTTCGGCATCGGCCCATAGGTGTTCCGCGCCTCGGCGAGGAGCAGGCCATCGGTTGTCGAGCAACCGGCGAGCCCCAATGCGCCGATGCCGACGGCCGAGCCGGCCAGAAACGAACGGCGGCTGAGGAGCCTCGCCCGGTCTCCGAGCGGAGCGATCGCGCCCGTCTCGGCCTGCCCACCGTCTATGATCATGATCCCGGACTTTCTATATCCTGCTCTGGATCAGAGAACGCGTCAGCCATATTGGTCACGCGCACTGCCAAGCTGAGGCTGTCGATACCCAGTACGCTGGCAAGCTCGGCCTTTGCGTCGAGAGTGTGGCCAAAACGCCGCCGCGCCCGGGATTGATCATCGGCAGTGGCTTCGGGACGTTCTTTCCCCAGAGACTGGAGCATTTTCGGTTCAATCTGCTTCATGCCCCGCTACGGCGAAGCAATCGGCGGTTTCGTCGGGCGTGACGGTGTCGACGGGCCGCCCGAGGGCAGACCCCACGCCATCGACGGGACTTCCGGCGACCTTGCCCAGACGCGCCGCGGGACGGCCAGTGCGATCGGATCGGCGTTGACCTGCTCCGAGAGCTCCGGAGCCCGTCGGATCCAGGACGGGCAGCCACGGCCTGGATTTCGGCCTGGACCGGATCGTGCGCCTCGGCCTCGGCGGCTTCCGTCGCGACGGCAACGACACGCACCGTGCGCGTGGACTTGCCCGCTCCATGCCTGTGCCGGGCGTACTTCAGAACGCCGACCACGGGGGGTCGGCGCCATCCGTCCCGGCTGCGAGCCCGCCGTCTCGGCGGCTCCACGGAACTGCAGGCGGTACCTGCGGTTCCCCTGGTCCGGAGTATTCCAGAGGAAGTGCCCGATGCCGAACGGTACTCAGGAAGGTCGGTCAGGCCCCGCGGGTCCGGATCGCGACGACGCGCGCAGTTTTGCCGATACGCTCCGCGATCAGACACACGGGTATGTCGAGAAGCGCAAAGCCGACGCGGCCCGGCTGGTGTCGGATGTCGGCGACGCGATCCGCGACACCGGCACCGGCTTCGACGGGCTGCCGCAGCTGAAGGAGTTCTTCGATCAGGCCGCGCTCGGCGTCGACGCGTTGGCGGAGAGCATCGCGCGCCGCTCCTTCGGCGAGATGTACGACGAGGTCCACGCGGCGGCGCGGCGGCGCCCCGCTCTGGCCACCGCGGTGGCGGTCATGGCCGGCTTTGCGCTGTTCCGGACCCTGAACGCGCAGAAAGCCCGGCCGATTCCCCGCTCCCATGCGATCGTTCCGGTCGACGTCTTCCCGACACCCGACCTCTAGGAGGACGCCATGGCCGATCCTGGAATACGGAGCATCCCGACGCTGGTCGGCGACGCGGTCCGCGAGTTGCGGGACCTCGTCGGCAGCGAGATCGCGCTGTTCCGC
This sequence comes from Methylobacterium sp. J-070, assembly GCF_022829385.1. Classification (GTDB taxonomy): domain Bacteria; phylum Pseudomonadota; class Alphaproteobacteria; order Rhizobiales; family Beijerinckiaceae; genus Methylobacterium. Next base: position 185,820 of record NZ_JAKSXX010000290.1, read on the forward strand.
ACGGAGATGGCGCAGGGCCTCCATCGCATCTCCCTCGGCCTCGGCCTCCTGCTCATGGCGGCCGTGCTCGCCATCACGGGCCTGTTCACGTTGCTCCTGGCCTTGGTGAAGGGCGTCGCGGTCCTCGTGCAGTCGGATGCGCTCGCAGCGCTGATCGTCGGCGGAGTCTTTCTGCTCCTCGCCCTTGGTCTGGGACTGCTCGGGCGCAGCAACGCGTCACTCGCGACGCTTGAACCCAGGCGCACGGAGCGGCAGGTCAGGCAGGACGCACAGGTTCTCACGGAGCGCAGAGACGCATGAACAACGCACCCGATGATCTGGAGCGGGATGTCGAAGCGAGCCGCGGGCGGCTGGACCGAACGCTGGCGGATCTGCAGGCCCGGCTGAACCAGCCGGGGATCCCGCGCGACTTGGCCGACCTGCGCAGATCGGGGCAGGCTGCCGGCAAGACGGTCGAGCGCCTCGTCGACGAGGTGCGGATCAACCCCGTGCCGGCGCTGCTGATCGCGGCCGGGTTCGGTCTGCTGGTCTACGAGGCCTTCCGGACGGCGGCGGACCGCCGGCGTCTGGCGATTGTTCCTTCGGGATCGACCGGGGCGACGACGGATCGCCATCTGCCGGAGAACCATCCGGACCGGATGCACGCGCGGCTCGACGATGCGCTGGAGGAGAGCTTCCCCGGCAGCGATCCCGTCTCGGTCCGCATCACCAAGTAGGCATATCGGTCACGCGCCTCGGCGCCGGGCGCTGCCGCGCTCGGCGGTCAGTCGAGGATCCCTTCCACGGCGATCCGCAGGTGCTCCGGTCCGCGGAGCGTCGCCGGGCGTCGGTAGGGCGGGGGGTCCTCGACCAAGCGCGGAGCCTTCAGGCGGCGCGCGAGCGCCGTGAGCGCGGCCTCGGCTTCGAACCGGCCCAGGGGCGCACCGACGCAGTAATGCAGGCCGCCGCCGAAGCCGAGGTGGCGCGTGCCGACGCGATCCGGATCGAACCTGTCCGGTTCGCTGAACGCGGCCGGGTCGCGGTTGCCCGCGGCGAGCATCAGGACGAGCGCCTCGCCCGCGGGGATCGTGGTACCGGCGATCTCGATGGCGCCGAGGGTCTTGCGGCTGACGAGCTGCACCGGGGGATCGTAGCGCATGACCTCCTCGACCACACGGGGCGCGCGGCTCGGGTCGGCACGCAGCCGCTCCAACTCGCGCGGGTGGCGCATCAGCGCGAGCCACGCGTTTCCGATCAGGTTCACCGCGGTCTCGTGGCCGGCCACGAGGATCAGGATCGCGGTCGAGATCAGGTCGAAGTCGCCCATCCGGCCGCCGTCGGGGGAGGCCTGGTTGGCCAGCCCGGACAGCAGATCGTCACACGGTCGGCGACGCTTCTCGGCGATCAGGTCGGTGAGATAGTCGGAGATGGCATCGAAGGTCCGGGCATTCTCGATACGGGTCTCCTCGCCGACCGCGACCCCTGGCTCGACCGCGGTCGCGAGCTGGCTCGACCAATCGTGAAACCGCGTCTCGTCCCCGCCCGGCACGCCGAACAACTCGCAGATCACCGCCACCGGCAGCGGATAGGCGAGGTCGTCGACCACGTCGATCTCGCCCGCGCCCATCTTGCGGTCGAGCATCTCGGCGACGAGCCGCTCGGAGCGCGCGCGCATCCTGTGAACGCGTTCGGGCGTGAAGTGGCGAACGGTGGCGGCGCGGAGGCGGTCGTGTTCGGGCGGGTCGCGGAACAGAAACGGCTGATGTCGGTCGGTGATGCGGTTCTTGATCGGATTGACGAGGTAATCGGTGACCGGGTTGCCCGTAGACGGACGCTTCGTCGGCGGCTGGGTCTCGACGCTGAGACGCGGGTCGTTCTGCAGGCGCATGATGGCGTCGTGGCTCGCCGCCACCCACACGCCCTGTGCTCCGTCGCCTGACGACCCGTTCGGTTCACCGACATCGTCCTGGCGCGAGACCGGGCTTTGCCGCAGGCGGGCGTAGAGCGGGTACGGGTCGGCGCGATTGGCGAAGTCCTTGATCTGCCCGAGAAGGCTCGTGTCTGCCATGGTGTGTCCGCGCGTTGACGTCAGGAGGACGGGTCCGGGGCGGGGACCGGGCCGGCGCCTCCGGCCCCCGGATGCGGACGGACCGCCCGGTCACGGTCCCGGGCTCGAGACAGGTTGACGTCGACGCTCAGGCGGACACCGAGGGGCGGGGCGGGAGCGGACATGAGGTGGCAATCGCGGCCGTACGTGTTGGTTCCGAACCGCCCGGCCGCGTCCCAGGCCGCTCCGGGCCTCGGCGTCGTGGCGGTGGGTGGAGCCAACGGCCAGCTGGCGTCGATCCCGGCCTCCGAACATCGCCCCCTGTGAGCGCGGTCCGGTCTCCGTTCCGGACGCGTCCCGTGGGGATGACCGAACAGTCCGGATGCCGCCGCCATCGCCCCGCTCCCCGGCGATCGGACTGGGGCCGAGCCGGTCGCGTGCAAGCGCGATGCGGCGGCGGAAGCGCCAGGCGATCCGGCGCACGGTCCGAACGCGGGTGCGCGGCCCGGCAGGCCTCATGGCCGCACCGCAGGGTCGAAGGCGGCTCTCGCGCGTTGTCTTCTCCGAGATGGCGCATGCGCCGCTGCACCATCAGGGAACCACGATGAACACGCTCGTTTGGCTGATCTCCAAGATAGCACGGTTCCTCTCCGGTGGCGGGGACAGCCGGCGGAGCCGCTCGATGGCGAAACGCAAGGAGGCGGGTCTGTACGAGGGAGAGACCGCCGCCCGGGCCAGGAACTTCGAGGCCGATTATCGCGCGGCCACGAAACTGCTGAAGACGCGGGTCGATAAGAGTTTCCCGGACAATTACCACGCCCGGCTGAGCACGGGCGGCAACAGCGCCTACGATCACGGCGAGGATCGCGCCGCCGCGGTCGATACCATGTCGACGGCGATCGCGATGGCGCTGCGGGACGGGGCCACCGTCCAGCAGGCCGCCGATGCGGGCGCGGCCAGCGTCGGCATCTGACGGGCGGCGGCGCGCCTCGGCCGATCCGAGGAACGCGATGCGCCACCGCGCGAGCGCGTCGTCCTACCGCCTGCCGGCGCCGGCCAAGGGCAGGCTGCGCGGCATCGGAGCGCGCGCGGGTGATGCAGCCCAGCCGGTGCCGGCCGATGGCGGGGTGGCCGTCGGGCATCCGCAGATCATCGGGGTCAGCCCCGGCCCGCGGCGCAGTCCCGACCCCAGCCGGAGCGGGTCGGATTGGGCGATCGCATCGCCGGGGGTGCGGCGTCGGCCGCGTCGTTCCCGCCTCGGCAGACCTATGGCCTGGCCGGTTACGCCGCGCTCAGGCACACGTCACGGCACGGCGCCTGAAGCCGGCCAGCCCGGTGGTCCGCCGCACGCCTCCGGCACCGGCGGCATTTGTGCGAAGAGCACCAGCGTCGGGTCGCGCTTGACCAGACGCCGCAGCACAACCCGCTCGTGCGTGCCGTCCCTGTGCTGCTGAAATGGATGCCGGGACGTATCGAGGCCGCTCCGATCGGACCGTTCGCATCGACAGTCGGCGCCACGGCGCCCGGCGTCGCGTGGCCGCGTTCACCGGTCCGCGGGCATGATGACGGCGAGGGCCGCGTCCACCAAAGCGTTGAGGCGGAGACCGTCTCGCGACCACCGCTGCGTGGCGCGATCGGAGACGGGCAGCTCGAACGATCTTCACCATCCCGGCGGTACGGGGCTTGGCTCGAGGTGTTGCGCAAATGCGACGAAGGTCGCTGAATTGTGCGCACGGGCCGAGGCGGAGCTGTCCGAATCGCGCCGCGGACCATGAAAATACAAGCAAGATATATGCCAATTCTATGAATTGCCGGCTGCGCATCCAAGAGCAATGAAGTCTCTAAGCCAAAGATACTTTTTCCGTTTCAAAATACTTTTTACTTAAAGCATTGATGAAAAGTCATTTATCCCCGATTGATTCCCGAATTTTGTCCGCGCACGGTCCGACAAATGATGTTCGGACCGGCACCCTGTGCGCCGGTATAGTCTCGATGATCTCGAGAAAGACGGACCCATGGCCGATTGGTTCAATTCAGGACGGCAGCTCGTGCGCAGAACAACGTGTCTCGACGCTGCAGCCCGGACCGGAACCGGACCGCGGACGGGATCCGTCGTGTGGTGGTCGACCCTCGGGCTGGCCGCGCTGGGCGCGGGCCTCTCGCACCAGACCCTCGCCCAGAGCCTGCCGACGACGGATCCCGCCTCGTGGCGTAGCCAGGAATACCGGGCCGATTGGGGCCTCGAGGCCATGCGCGCCGCCGACGCCTACGCGGCCGGCTACACCGGCCTGGGCATCACCGTCGGGGTCGTCGATTCGGGGGTCTATGCGGCCCACCCGGAATTCGCCGACGGGCGGGTCCGGCCGGTGACGCTGACGGGGACCTTCGGATCGGATGGGTTCTACCTCATGGATTCCAACGGGAACCCGGAATGGAATTCGCCGCCCTGGAGCGTCTTCAGCAAAGGGCAGCCCTATACGGTGCCGGGCACGTACAACCCCACCTACAACGATCCGCACGGCACCCATGTCAGCGGGACGATCGCAGCCTCCCGCGACGGTACCGGCATGCATGGTGTCGCCTTCGAGGCCGATGTCTACGTCGCGAACACCAAGACCATCGACTTCTCGCGGCATGGCGCCAACATCGACTACGCCTACTTCAGGAACGCCTACGAGACGATCGCGCGGACGGGCGCCCGGGCGATCAACACGTCCTGGGGCGATCCCCCGGTGCAGGACGAGTACAATACGACCGCCGGCCTGCTCCGCGCCTACGCGACATTTTCCGGGAAGAAGACGCTCCTCGACGCGATGGACGAGGTGACGCAGAAGTACGGCGTCATCCAAGTCGTGATCGCGGGCAATACCTCCTACAAGAATTCCGACATCCGCGCCTCGCTGCCCTATTTCCGGCCGGAACTCGAGAGCCGATGGCTGGCCGTGGGCGGAGGCGAGCAGACCAACAGCGCCGACTACAGCCCGCAAAGTCTCACGATAGCCAGCTATTCCAACAAGGCTGGCGTCGACAAGTATTGGTACGTCGTCGCCCCCGGCAGCGGCATCCTCAGCGCCGTTCCGCCCCACACGCCGGGCGCCCCCTGGGATGCCCCGGACTGGAACATCGATCCCAACAATCAGACCGGCTACACGGCGATCAGCGGCACGTCGATGGCGGCCCCGCACGCCACCGGAGCCCTGGCGCTGATCATGCAGCGCTTCCCCTACATGACCAACGAGCAGACGCGGGACGTCCTGCTCACCACCGCCTTCCACCGGGACGCCGTCGACGGCGTGCCCGATGCCAATCCCGGCGCGCCCAACGCCGTCTGGGGCTGGGGCGTGATCGACCTCGCCAAGGCCATGCGGGGGCCCGGCCAGTTCCTCGGCGTCGTCGCCGCCAACCTTTCGGGTGGAACCTCCGACACGTGGTCCAACGCCATATCCGAGGACGCGCTGATCCAGCGTCAGCAGGAAAATGCCGCCGAGGCTGCCGCCTGGCCGGTTCACAGGGCCGCCCGCGACCCGCAGATGCAGCTCCCGGCGCTCCTGGCCGCGATCCCGTCCGCCCAGGCCGTCCTCGACACCGCGGCGGACGCCCTGCAGAACGGTGACGACCAGGCCGTTGGCGACGCCCTCCGGGCGATCGAGGCCAATCCACTGGCCGACAAGGTCCTGGCGACCTTCATCGGAATCAATCAACTCGGCTCGATCTGGCCGACCCAGGACCCCTCGTACCGCACGGCCATCGGCGGCCAGCTCACCATCTACCTGTCTCGTCTGACCGATGCGCATTACAGGCAGGCCGCGGCGGATGCGGCGGGGGATTGGCAGACCGAGGTTCAGGTCGAGACAGCCCGGCTGGCCTCCTTCGCCGGCATTCCGACCCGGGGCAGCCTGATCAAGCTCGGCGCCGGCACCCTCACGCTCACCGGCACCAACACGTATTCCGGCGGCACCACCATCGCGGCCGGGACCCTGTCGGTGGCGCGTGAGGCCAATCTCGGCGCCGCCGGGGGGCCGCTGACCTTCGACGGCGGCACCCTGCAGGTCACCGGGACCGCCTTCACCGCCACCGCCCGCCCGATCACCTGGGGCCGGAACGGCGGCGGGCTCGACATCGCCGACCCGGCCAACACCTTCACCCTCGCCCAGGCGCTCGCCGGATCCGGCGGCCTGGCCAAGCTCGGCCCCGGCACCCTCGCGCTCACAGGCACCAACACCTATGCGGGCCCCACCCTGGTCGCCGCCGGAACCCTCCAGGCCCGCGGCGGACAGGCGATCGGCGATCGCAGCGCCGTCACGCTCGCCGCCGGCGCCACCCTGGCGCTCGCCGACAGCGAGACCGTCGGGTCCCTGGCCGGCCAGGGCCGCGTCGCCCTCGGCCGCGCCCGCCTCACCGCCGGCGGCGACGACAGCTCCACCACCTTCGCCGGCACCCTCGACGGCGCCGGCGGCCTGATCAAGGCCGGCGCCGGCACCCTGACCCTCACGGGCACCAACACCTATGCCGGCGGCACCACCATCGCGGCCGGGACCCTGCAGGTCGGCGCTGGCGGCACCGCCGGCAGCCTCGTCGGCGACGTCGCCGATGCCGGCACCCTGGCGTTCAACCGCAGCGACGACCTCACCTTCGCCGGTACCGTCTCGGGCCCCGGGGCCCTGGTCCAGCGCGGCCCCGGCACCCTGACGCTCACCGGCGCCCACAGCTTCACCGGCCTCGCCACCGTGGCGGCCGGGACCCTCGCGCTCACCGACACCGCCCGCCTCGTCGCCCCGGTCGTGACCCTGGCCGGCACCACCCTCACCAACGCCGGCACGCTCGCCGGCGGCCTGACCAATGCCGGCACCACCCTTACCCGCGGCACCGTCGCGGGCGGCCTGACCAACACCGGGTCGCTCACCGCCACGGCGGGCGCCCTCGACGGGCCCGTGCGCAATGCCGGGCAGATCGCCGTCACCGGACCCGTCACCGGCGATGCCGGCTTCGCCAACGCCGCCGGCGCCAGCCTCTCGGTCACCGGCCGCTACAGCCTCGCCGGGCGCCTGACCAACGCCGGCACCGTCACGGTCGCGGGCGGCGGCCGCCTCGTGGCGGGCGGCGTCGGCAATGCCGGCCTGCTCACCGTCGCGGCCGACGCCAGCGTGGTCGACGACCTCGTCAACACCGGCCGCGTGGTCAATGCCGGCACCTACACCGCCGACGCCGTCAACGCCGCCGGCGCCACGCTGGTCAACACCGGCCGCTTCGCGACCCTGTCGCAGCCCTTCGCCAATGCCGGCACCCTGATCACCACCGGGACCCTCACCGGCGGCCTCGACAACACCGGCTTCGTCCAGGCCGCCGGCACCCTGGCCGGGGCCGTGACCAACGCCCCCGGCGGCCTGATCGCGCTCACCGGCGCCACCGGCGGCATCACCCGGCTGACCAACAACGGCGCCCTCGATCTCGGCACCACCGCCCTGGCGGTCGGCGCCCTCGACGGCGGCAACCCCGCCGCCGTCCTGGGCAACGGCCGGCTCACGGTCGGGGCCGACGGCAGCTCGACCACCTACGCGGGCCAGATCGTCGACGGCGGCAGCCCGACCAGCCTGACCAAGCTCGGCGCCGGCACGCTGACGCTCTCGGGCCTCAGCACCCTGTCGGGGCCGGTCAGCGTGCTGGGCGGCGAACTCGCCGTCACCGGCGCCCTGCCCAACGCCGCCGTCGCCGCCGGGCCCGGCAGCCTGCTCTCGGGCGACGGCCGCTTCGCCAGCCTGAGCCTCGGCGCCGGCGCGGTGGTCGCCCCCGGTGCCGCCCCGGGCGCCCTCGGGCGGATCGCCGTGGCCGGCGCCCTCACCCTGGCCCCCGGATCGGTCTACCGGGTCGACGCCGCCGCCGACGGCCGCGCCGACCGCATCGACGTCGGCGGCACCGCCACCGTCACGGGGGCGCGGGTCGACGCCCAGGCCGGCACCGGCGCCTACGCCCCGCGCACCCGCTACGCGATCCTCACCGCCGCCGGCGGCGTCCAGGGCCGGTTCGCCGGGGTGACCAGCAACTTCGCGTTCCTGACCCCGTTCCTGGCCTACGCCCCCGACGCGGTGATCCTGACCCTGGCGCGCAACGACCTCGACTTCGCCGCCGTGGCCCAGACCCGGGACCAGCGCGCGGTCGCCGGGGCGGTGCAGGCGGGCGGGGTCGGCTCGGCGCTGTACGACGCGGTCGCGACCCTGTCGGCGCCGCAGGCCCGGGGGGCATTCAGGGCCCTGGCGGGGGACGGCCATGCCAGCCTGACCTCGACCGCCTTCGCCACCGCCAACCTCGCCCGCGAGGCCGTGCTCGACCGGCTGCGCTGGGGCGGCGCCCCCGCGCTGCGGGATTACACCACCCGGCCGCCGGCGCCGGGCGGGGTCCCGGCGCGGATCGAGCCGCCGGAGCCGGTGAGCCTGTGGGGCCAGGGGCTGGGCAGCCTCGGCTCCGTGCGCGGGGACGGCAGCGCCGCCGGGCTGTCGCGCCAGACCGCCGGGTTCGTGATGGGCGTCGGCATGGGCGTCGACGCGCGCCTGGACGCCCGGGGCGCGGGCGGGCTGCGGCTGGGCGCCGTGGGCGGCCATGTCGAGACCAGCTTCGCCAGCCCCGGCCAGGTCCAGACCGGCACGCTGGCGAGCACCTTCGGCGGCGTCTACGGCGGCCTCGCGGCCGGCCCGGCGGTCCTGCGGTTCGGGGCGCTCGCCGCCGACGAGCCGGCGCGGCTGCGCCGGGTGGTGGCGTTCCCGGGGCTGACCGACACGCCCACGGCGCGCCTGGGCGGGCGCAGCCTCCAGGGCTTCGGCGAGGCCGGCTACCGGATCCGGATCGGGTCGGGCGCGGTGCTGGAGCCGTTCGTGGGGGCGGGCGCGGTGGCGCTGGGGCGCGACCGCTTCGCCGAGGGGGGCGGGGCGGCGGCCCTGTCCGGTCCGGCGCGCGCCAGCCTGCTGCCGACCGCCACGGCGGGGCTGCGGGCAGAGGCGCCGCTCGGGGATGAAAGTCCGGTCTTCGTGACCGGCCTCGTGGGCTACCGGCGGGCGTTCGGCGACGTGGCGCTGCCGCAGGTCCTGGCGTTCCGCGGCACCGGCGCCCGGTTCGCCAGCGCGGGCCTGCCGGTCGACCGGGACGCGCTGGTGGCGCAGGCCGGGCTCGCCGCCACGCTCGCCCCGGGCCTCAGCGTCGGCGTGTCCTACACCGGCCAGGTCGGCGCCCGCGCCCAGGACCACGCCGCCAGGGGCACCCTCGCGTACCGGTTCTGAGGCCGGGCGACCGGGGCGAGGTCAGATCGGCGCGTCGCAGGCGTTTGGACACGGGATTTGCAGAGGTGGCGCGCCGCGCCGTGGACGTGTCGCGGTCAAACCGCTCCGCGAAAGGCCGCGGCTCTGAGTCCCGAGGATGCCACGAGGTCTTGCGCGGACAAGAATTTTTATGGTGCTGCGAGAGAGGATTGAACTCTCGACCTCTTCATTACCAATGAAGTGCTCTACCACTGAGCTACCGCAGCAGGTGACCGGGACGCCCCCGCGGGGGCCGGTCCGACCGGTCGAGTGGGGGGGTAAAACTGCGATAACCTCAATATTTCAACCTGTTACACCGTGTGCCTACATAAATCCGCCTGCTTTGGCAAGAGGGTAAGTCGGGCTATTGGGACTCGGCCCGGGTGTGACACCATTGTGACAGCGAAACCGTCACAAATAGGACGCGCGGAGAGGCACACCCACCGACAGAGCCGCTATGGAAGCGCGGTTGAGCCTGAGCATCAGGAAATGAGCCATGCCCGGCGGAAACCGTAGCGGTTCGTTTTCCAGATACCTGCTCGTATTCCTCAAGCTCCAAGACGGAAGCCGCAGTAGATCGTGATTGAACGCTTCGGAGGATCATCACGGACTAATCCGGTGCGACGCTTCCTTGCCCTGATGCTTCGGCTTTCTCGGTGTCCTTGCCGTGCTTCCTCATCCCGCGTGCGTCGATGATCCGATCGAGACGACCACCGATTCCGAGTAGGAGAAGCAACAGGACCACGCCGACCGCGACAGGTAGATAAGCGCCAACTCCACAAGAGATCCCAAGCGCGGCCGTTACCCAGATGGCAGCGGCTGTGGTCATACCGTGGACGTGAAACTTGCTGCCGCCTTTGACGATGACGCCCGCGCCCAGGAAACCGATGCCCGTAACGATACCCTGAATGGCGCGGCTGGCATTGGCATCGACACCTTCAGCCGAAAATCCCGAACCCGCCATCGTCACGAGAGCGGACCCAAGACCGACCAACCCAAGCGTGCGAACACCGACCGGCTTGGCATGCATCTCTCGATTGATGCCAACCACCATGCCGGCGGCCACAGAAGCCCCAAGACGGAGGCACAGATCGGATGAGGTAATCATCGGTCGCCGGTCAGCGGCTTATCCCTCAAGCTCGGAAAATGGCGCATCACTGTCGCCGCTCATAAGACGTGGGGATAGTTGCCGGAACGACCAAGGGGCGTCCGGCACAGCCCTATCGAACCGGAGCACCACGTCGAATCGGTCGCCATCCCATCTGGTCGGAACGCCGGGGATGATTTGATCACCCTTCAAGGCTGGGATCAGGTCCGTGACGATGGCCTAGTGCTCCCAAAAAGACGATCACGACCCCTGGTGAGCTTCCGGATCCCGTCGACCAATTCACGTTCCTGTGAGACGCCATAGTCGGCTCTGAGGGGTAGGTTCAGACGTTCGGCTAAGGGTGTCGCGGTTTCGAACGGGCGATGACCGAACTTGGCTTTCTTGACGCAGGCTCCCCGGCTCTTGCAAGGAACTCGGACACACAAATCCATTCATCACTTAAACAAAGTAGTCTTCCGAGAGGCGAGGCAAGTGAGCGCCTTTAGCCTTCATAATACTATAAGAAGTATACGCATCTGCCGGCAGGATAACACCTGCCGCGACAGATTCAGCTAAAAGTCCAATTGAGCCTATGATTCGGGATCTGCCCAATTCAGTCTCTGCGGCAATTCTTGCTTTCCTATCATCAGACGCAACTGCGCAGCCGCTTTTAAGTCCGATCGCGATACATTCAGCCTCACCTAAACCAACATTGTATTTGTCAGCGATTGCACCGACCTCAGAGGCAAACACTTCCGCCCCAGATATATGAATGATTAATCCTCTGCCTGTTAAATCCGCCAACAAATCCCGATGCGAGAGAATTTCGTCTTCGACAAGTCCCTGATATTGCAGCACACGGGATCTCGCGCGAACAATAAGCTCGACTACGCCACCATTTAGCAAGTTCATCAAGCAACACGAATCGACACAAGTGAGCATCTACAAGAGCTTTTCCTGGAGAGCATCAATAGGAAGTCCGACCAGTTCGGAAAGACGCCCGAGCGAAATATCTGCGTCCATGACGGCCGGGCGAATTCGGTCAGCCAGGAAATGTCCCCAGGATGACCAATCATAGACAATCCTGGGCGGCAGGCCGAAGCTATCAGCCAGCCGTTCGGGTGACTTGTATTTCTTTATAACGTTTGAATAGAGCGACTGGCCGCCGCCACGCGGCATTAGCTTTAGGTCCTCACATCGTCGTGCTGCTACCTGAAAGTTCACGCCGAACATGCGGGCTAAAAAGACAAGCTCGACATCGCTTATCGTATCGCCCTTCACATTATAGCGGCGTCTAAACACAGCGAGCGCACGCCCAATGGCAATCGCAGGCATAAGCAGCGCCGCGGCAAAGGCATTTGCAAATCGTTCGGCTTTGCGCTCCTCTGGATGGGGACGATTGACATCCTCATCAAACCAGCCCTGGTTGTCCTCCAATACATCAACAAGGTAGTGCGCGAATTCATGCGCAAGAGTAAAACGCATCCTTGGATCTGGACGTTCGGCTAAGAATATGAATTGCCGTCCATTTGCTGATAACGTCGCACCTTCAACGGCCCTGAATTGATCTACTATCATATAAACACTGGTCGATTTTATTAAAAGCCGATCAAGATTTAAGAGAGGATCAAGCTCCGAGACTTTGAGAACTACCTGTCGCCCGAAGTGAGCAAGTTGCTCAGCGCGCTCAAAATCCCTAGCATCCTCTTCAAGGGCAACTGTGTATTTTAGATCTATCCTTTCGGGAAGGTGTCGACTTAACTCATGCGCCCGGTCGGCGATATCTGCCGTTTCTGTGAAAGCTCTAAAATCGTCCACGCTATAGTTTTGTCGGCGTTTCAATCTATCAAGGTTCAATTTCTGACGACGTGAAATAAGGTGCCGGGAGGATATCCCCAATTCTCTGCTAATTGCACGTATTTCATCGATTGTAGGATCGGAACCAGTCAAAAGTTCGTCTAGACGCACTGAGTTAATGCCTGTCCGCGACAGAGCTTCTCGAGAGATCCCTATGCTTTCAAAATAATCTTGCAGTGCAGTTGTCATCGCGTCAATGACCGAAGCCAAACGTTCATCTCATTGATCTGAGCTTCTTCCATTCGTCTCCATCGAGGAACGATGTCGAACGACCGATTGGCCGCCTTTTGAAAAATCTTGGATAGCACTGGGACAGTCTCGCTTCTGGCGCGCTCGATCTGAGCTGGCTCAGAGACGAAAAATGACTCTCCGCCCACCAGGTAATTTTCAACACGTCCTTCGAAGTTATCATGTTTATCGAGTTGATGATGATTGCCCGCCTCGTCCACAATCACGTTCCCGACGTTCTGTCCATTTTCGGACCGATCCAGTCGGTATTGAGGAAAGCGTTCGTATGCTTGTAGCGCAGATATTTTCTGTTCAACTTGAAATCCGCCCACGACATATGGTTGATGCGTGGCAACGCGGCCGCTTATACAATAAACCCAGTCTCCAAGTTCTACAGCACGCCGTAAATTCGGAACACATGCACCCAATGTTGGTGGGCTGCCGAAGATTGGGTCGTTAAATATCCATCCTTTTGCAGGGTCTGAACCGCCGTATAGCCGATAAATATAGCCCTTCAACGCCCACTCCAATATTGTATGGTTCCGGTGGCTGCCTGCAACATCCCGTCATAATGAAGGCTTGTCGCAACGAACGCGTCTCGAACCGCCCTTAACACCTCGCCTGCGTCATTATATACTAATGGATCGTCGACAAGACTCAAGGCACGTTCGGCGTGCTCCTTGTCCATCGGTCCATGAAGCTGATAAGTTTCAGCCTGATCGCTATCCATACCGTAAATAGTCGTATACGCCTCGAAAATTTTTGGGCTCAGCTCGCTGTAATAATACTCTACAGCGCCGGCGCCAATCATGTGGTAAAGAGGTCCTCTATCGCCGATTTCTTTGTAAAGGGCGATGGCGGCGCTGTTGCCAGGCGTCATCGGCGTTTGATCGAGAGTTGTTGGATCGACGCCGCCCCGAACAAGAAGCCGCTTGATTAGATCTACGTGACTTGGCCCACTTTCATCATCGGTGCACTCTTCTTTATAAGTTTCAGAAAGAAGAAGATAAGCGCGGTGTGAAATCTCTCTGGCCTCTTCCATCGCCCGCCTCCGGAAATGTCGGCCAATGTTAGAGCGTAGGTAGTGCTGCTCCTCCGCCAACAAGACCTGCTTTAAGCTTAACTGGCCGCCAATAATCGAAGTCCATAGCGGATGTCGCTCGAATGGAAATAGTTCATATAAGGCGAGGATGTCATCTCGAGTTATCCGAGCCAAGGCGTCCACCTATGTTATGCAACCTTCATGCTGGCAAATCGCTTTTAGGTTGTCTAGGCCGAATTTCACGTCGATGTTGCAGGGTGCGGCATGTCCGCCATCCTCTGCACGCTTCGCGGTGCAAACCCTCCGGTAGAGATGCGCTCCGCCGGGCAGTGTCTCGATCCAGATATGCGGGCTTGGTCGGCGAGAATCTACTAGCCGCGACGGACAGCAGCCTTGTCCCGAACCTGGCGCCACGAAGGTTTGTTGTAGGGACGGTCCAACAGCGGTTCACATGATGCGTCGAACAGCGTTTTCCGCGGCAGTCCTGGTGTTGGTCACTGGCGCTCCGCTGGCCTGGGCAGGCAATCCGGTGTCCGTTCCTGCCAAATATGACGGACGCTGGACCATCGAGGCGACCACGATGAGTGGGGCATGCCCGGGCACTCTGAGCCTGGAGATGAATGTCGCCCAAGGCGAGGCGACCGTGTCCTCCAGCATCCTGTATTCCGTGATTGGTGGGATCTCACAGGCTGCCGCCGTGCATGGGACCATATCAACGGCCGCAACGACGGCGCTTGTGACAGGTAGAGTGGAAGGGGATGAGGTCGGCCATGGAACGTGGCGGACGCAGGAGGGAAGCTTGCTCACCTGTAGCGGGAGCTGGACTGCACACCGAGCGCGAGGCTTTGCGAACTGCCCACAACCAAAACTCACTCTGCCGGAGCCAAGCGGGCCGGTTCAACGGCCTCCAAATGCCTGCTCACTCTCAACGTCATTGCCACAATGCCGCCCGCAAAGGTGCAGCCAGCTAAGACGAGCAGGCCAGCGGAGAAGTTACCCGTCGCGTCTTTGAGGTAGCCCATGACGTAGGGTCCAGCGAAACCGGACAGGTTCCCGATCGCGTTGATCGCAGCGATGCCCGCTGCAGCCGAGGTCCCCGTCAAAAAGGCGCTGGGGATGGGCCATAGAAGCGGTGGTGTGGCTGAGACTCCGATCTGGCTGAGGCAGAGCAAACCAAGCACCAGGACTGGTTCGGAGACGAGTGCGGCACCGGCAACACCGACTGCGGCGAGCATCATCGCGAGGCAGACGTGCTCTCGGCGCTTCAGAGTGCGATCGGAGTTGCGGCCCAGCAGGATCATGCCTACCGCGCCGAACACGAATGGCAAGGCGGATAGCAGGCCAGTCTGGAAGTTGCTGACGCCGAAGCCCTTCACGATGGTGGGCAGGAAGAACGCCACCCCATAGCTCGCTGCGTTCAGGCAGAAGTAGACGAAGGAGCAGGCGAGCACCCGTGGGTCAGACATAACCCTGGTGATGCTGACGTGCCCATCCTTGGTCTTCTGTTCCTGCTCAGTTGCGAGGCGTCCCTCAAGCCAGCTCTTTTCATCGTCGGCAAGCCACGTCGCCATGGCTGGCCGATCGGTGAGATAGAGGATGACGCCGATAGCCATCGCGATCGAAGGCACCGCTTCCAGAATGAAGAGCCACTGCCAGCCGTCGAGACCGCCGCCGGTGAGATTCAGAAGCGCCCCCGAGACCGGGGCGCCGAGGATCGAAGAGAAGGGAATGGCCAGCATGAAAAGGGCAACGACACGGGCGCGGTAGACCGACGGGAACCATAGGGTCAGGTAGAAGATGATCCCGGGAAAGAAGCCTGCTTCAGCGATACCGAGCAGGAAACGAAGACTGAAGAACACCCACTCGTTCGAAATTCCCGTCGCCGAAGAGATCGGACGTATGAATGCAAACAAGCCGGAGATCACGCCCCAGCTAAGCATTATGCGGGCGATCCACAGTCGCGCACCAAAACGATCTAAGGCGAGGTTGGAGGGAACTTCGAGCAGGAAGTAAGAGAGAAAGAATAGCCCTGCGCCGAAGCCATATGCGGCCTCCGACATACCTAGGGCTGAATTCATTTGCAGCTTTGCAAATCCAACATTAACGCGATCGAGATAAGCGACAAAATAGCATACAAAGAGAAACGGCATCAGCCGCCACATCACTTTGCGAATAGTGACGTTCTCGATTTCAGCCTTGACGCATTCACTCCCGACAATTCTTATAGATCGTTGTTCTGGCGCGCAGAGATGGCCGCGGTCTATGCCAGACCTATCACAACAAACCTAGAAGTAAGCATCCCAGGACTGTCAAGATTACAGCACTCGCGATAAGAGTGCCTTTAGTTTCATTGAAAAATGGATTGCGACCCGGTGTTATCAGGCTCATGGCTACCTCCCGTTCTTTTGATGAGAGTGCGCCTAACTTTAATCGAAGTCACTAAAAATCGAAGCTTCGCTGCTGCAAAGCTTACATCACGAGGCGCATTGGGGTTGTCACTAAATTTAAATGGTCAACCGCGGGGATAACCAACAAGAGGACAACGGACGCATGAACGGTTGAAGTATTAAGAGCGCCGCTGTTTGGCACTAAAGACCACAACGGTGAGGCCGACGATTGGGTAGCGCAGTCCGCACTACGGTTCGATCATCGCATAGGATCAGACCGGAACGGCAGGGCTGCCATTGATTTGCAACCCCGCCATACAAGCTTAACGACCGGACGCAGAGCCACTCTTGTTGGTTCCTGCTCCGGCATTGTCTTGCTTAAACCCAGCCGCGTTCGGAGGGCCTTTCATGCGGCCATCTTGGCTGGCCGTCGCGTCAGGCGTTTGAGAGCTGGCAGTGCCTGTGGTTTCGGCCTTTCCAAAGCCAGCAGCGTTGGGCGAACCCTGCATACGGGGCGTGTTTCCGGACGCGCCAGTGGCTCCAGAGTTCTCGGCGGCTAAGCTGACAGTTCCCATCGACAGCAAGCTCGCTGCCGCGATCAAAGCGGTGTTCCGCATGACAGGCTCCTCAGGCGTTCCTCAATCGCTTCTGGCGAGCGACCTCCGGATCAACGCCGTCGGTTGACGCCTGTTCACTGCTGACGTTCTGGGCTGCGGGCCGTTGCCGCCCACATGGAGAGCCTGATGCAGGTATCGGTTGATCGGGGATCGCCTTCCAAGCCCTTCCGTCGGTCTAGCGAACAGTGACCGCGCCCTTGATCGTCTCGACGTCAGAACGCTTCAAAACGCGTCTCGTGACCAAATCGTCGACGGAGGCGTATGGACGGAACTCGATGATGCGCTTCCCGATCATTCCGGCTCCAAGGGCGTTCAGTTGCTCGACCGAGGCTGAGTTCAGGTCGACGCTTCCACCCGTCGCTGCCGGTTCATTGGCGCTGTTCGCCGTGGTGTCCATTCTCAAGCCTGAGGCGGGTGCGACGTCAGCAAGCCTGGTGGGCGAACTGGGGTTTCCTGGCTGAGTGGGGGGAGAGTCGGCGGTCGGGATCACAGCTAAGGGAGCCGGATCTGCAGCGCTTCTGGCTTGCTGGGAAGGGAGGCTGCCGAGGGCCGACCCGTTGGCCGGCGCGGTAGCGATGGCGCGGACTGTCTGCCCAGATGAACCCGTAGTCCGCTGTTGTGAGATCGGCACGACGGGTGGCGACTGCTTGTTCTGGCCGGCCTGAGGCCGGGGGCCATGCGAGATCCAGAGCGTAGCCAGCACGACCGAGACCACCGCTAATCCGGCACTGACTGCAAGCGTGGATCGAATCATTTCCCCTCCCTACTGGGCTGGGAACACAAGTGCCGCAACGCCATGGCGTCTTCGAGGCAATCTGTTCCGAAAGGAGTGTAAAGGCCGCAGTGTTGAGGTCGGGCAAAACCGGGGATGTGTCCCGGAGATCCAACGTTCTCAGACAGCATTCGTAACGCTGGAAGCCATCCGACTCTGACGCTCAAGGTTCATTCCAGCGGTTCCTGACGAAGGAACAGCTAACCAGAGCTTTCTCAGAAACGCCGGCCGTCAGATCAGCGCAAAATGCCGGAGCCCCGCCAAACCAAACGGCTTCGCGGAAGGAGACCACACAGCTGCAAGATTCCGAATTCCTCGCCATAAAGAAACAACGAACCGCCGTAAGGACGACCCAGGCAACACACAGTGAGGGCTCGACATTCCCGCCGTAAGCAATCGCCGCTTGAGCACAGCGCCTCTAGCTACAAGCAATCTGCGTTAGAAATTACAATGGCCAAAACTCGATTTAATTTCTGACTGGACCTATAGCGACTGATTATAAAAGCAACAAACTAACGGCCAGTGCCAACGTGATCATTGTTTACCGCAAGGTGAACACGATGCATTATTCTCTGGATCACCGGTTTAAGCACCTCTGCTAGCATTTCGTGTCCTGCTGTGGAAAGATGGCCGGACCAGTCCAGCCATAGCGTTCGACGATCATCTGGCGGAATTTTGAGCAGATCTGGCAGAAAATCATAGTGATGGCAGTTGGTATCTCTCGCCAGCTCATTGAAACGCACCCGATATCGAGTGGGATTTCGCGAGGAAAGGAAGGTGACGCAGTGCGGGATTGTAACGACTAATACTGGGCAGGAACTGGACCGGATCCAGTCCTCCAGTATCGTTCGAAGAAGGACCCAACCAGACGTCGTGCTAGTGTTGTATTCTGGCAGCATCCGAAAACCGGGAAAGCGTAAGATACCGGCCTTTAAAACGCTTCTTAGGGGCGCTAAAATCTTCGGTAACCGCGGCGCGGAAACTTTAGTTCCGGTAATTTGCTGGAATATGTTGGTTTCATTATATGAGTAAACATGAGGCTTGAGTTCATTTGGAAGCGATACCTCAGACCAAATTTGCTTTGGAACCGGAATATTCCGCGGTTCAAGCTTGCCTTTCACAAGTTCAAAATAAGGCTTTGAATAGAAGATAGTTTTCCCGTTAGGATCGCGAGCTTTGATCACTCTTTTGCAAACACGGCGAACGTTCTCAACGTATACCACCAAGATTAACAAATCATGTTCTACATTACAAAAGCGCCTATAAGCTAGAAATTGCTGATCCGGCCCCGTTCCGCTAATGCCATAATTAAAAACTTCAAGTCCAGGAACTTTCTGTTCGAGTCGATCACTGAACCTTTGGGTATTTGGCACACCGTCTCCCGCGGTCTGCGAGTCGCCAAACATGACCGCCCTAAACCATCCAGAGTTTCGCCTATCTGTAAACTCCCGCTCGGATCGAAACCCCGCTTCGTTGGTGCGAACCAGATAACCACCTTTTTCTCCGGCCACGCGAAGTTTAAGGTTCGGAGTGTAAAGGGCGCCGACTTCCGAGTCATACCTCATCAACGTGCGTGTCACGTCATATGTCCTTCGATTTACCGTAACGTGCTGCTAAATTCGCCCGGCGTTCGACGACGATCTTTAAATGTGAAGCCGGCCATTTGTCATAGAAGTTTGTTTTTTGCAACGACTTCGCACCACGAAGAACCGCATTTAAGCTATTCACTACAACAATGAAATATGGCTTGTTCCCAGATCCCGGATACAAGCTTTTGGTCGTCTTCGCTACACCTGTGTTTAGAAACAGATCCTCGGCAATTAATTCTGTGTTCAAAGTATCGATGTATTCGCTAACGCCAAGCGACCACTGTATTCGCGGAGGAAAAACGATAACCCTGGTTTGAATCTTGGGCGCTTGGCGCATCGTCGACGCCTTTTCGCGGATGAAGAGGCGCGGATCGCCCGCCTCCCACACAGCTACATCGACAGCTCGTGCGGACATCGCTGCTTGAGCATACGGACATGGAGCGAACTTGCCATCGTAGAACTCGTTTGGAACTACAATGAACTCGCGAATCCAATTTATAATATCGGTTTCAATTTCGTCGCGAAACAACACGGTAAACCCCCGCTAAAACATTGCGTAGCAAAATACGCTAACTGCACCGTCAGTCTCGACGTCTTCTTTTTGAAGCGCGGAAGCAATCTTCTTCATCGTAGGGATCAAAGAACAAAACTCATCCTGCCCGGAACTTTTCCAGTAACTGGCAAGAGCTTCAATTATCTGTTCAGCGGATCCAAAACCAAATTTGTCAAAATCGGCAGCTTCCATTGCAGGCGTGTCCGGCTTAAGAAAATACGAAGCAGAGCTTACCCCATCACAGGCAGAGAAAAGGGCAGACACATCATTTTCGTTTCGGCCTGCTGTCAATGGTATGATGCATTCGTCGAAAAGCTCAATAGTGAGCCGCTCGGATAAGCTAGTCTCAATCGAGTTCATATTGGGTCTGCCATTCACTATCTTCGGTCAGTTCCGGCTGTTCGGCCTTCCAGAGTAACCTGTCCTCCATGACAAGTAAGTCTATGTCCGTGCGCATGAAACAACGGAAAGCATCCTGTGGAGTGCAAACTATTGGCTCGCCTCGCACGTTGAATGATGTATTTATCAAGACCGGACAATTGGTCTTTTTGTGAAAAGCTCTAAGGATGCGGCGGAATTCAGGATTTGCCTCCTCACCCACTGTTTGAACACGTGCAGTGTAATCGACGTGAGTCACAGCAGGAATATCGCTCCGCACCCGGTTTACGATCGTCAGCATGTTGTCGTCATCGTCCAATTCTTGCTGAAGCGGTCGCCGACGCTCCGCTCGGACTGGTGCTACAAGCAACATGTAAGGACTTTCGCCCTCCAACTCGAAATACTCCGCTGCGTGTTCTGCGAGCACAGCGGGCGCGAACGGTCTGAAACTTTCTCTGAATTTGATCTTTATGTTCATTCGGCTCTGCATATCGGCATCGCGTGGGTCGCCCAAAATTGACCGTGCTCCGAGTGCTCTCGGTCCGAACTCCATTCGGCCGTTGAACAGCCCCACGATCTTGCCACTAGCAAGTGCGTCGGCAACGATGCTCGCGCGCTCATCCTTGTCGGCTACAAGGTGATTCGGCGCATCAGTGCGGTCAACAAACGCAGCGATTTCGGGAGGCGAGAACGCGGGACCGAGCAAACTTCCCTTGAGTGCATTGCGAATGCTGCTAGATGTTCGCGGAACACCGAACAACTTATGTGAAGCAAGCAAAGCCGCGCCGAGTGCTCCACCGGCATCACCAGCGGCCGGTTGGATATAAAGACCATCCAGTCCTGCTTCTCGCCAAACTCGGCCATTTGCAACGCAATTCAGCGCGACGCCACCCGCCATGGTCAAGTTATTTGATCGTGTAATAGATTTGACGTGCTTGACGAGTTTGAGGACAATTTCTTCTGCAATGTGTTGAATGGACGCCGCAAGATCCATTTCCCGGCGGGTTATCAACGCTTCTGGCTTTCGGGCAGGACCGCCGAAAAGGCTTTCAAATCGCTCATTGGTCATGAGCCCAGAGTCGACATACCCTAATGCGTCTGTATTCAGAATAAATGATCCATCATCGCGAATGTCGACGAGTTTATCCCGGATCGTTTTGGCGAAGCGGGGCTCACCGTATGGCGCTAGTCCCATCAACTTGTATTCGCCAGAATTCACTTTGAAACCACAGTGATAGGTGAAGGCGCTGTAGAGTAATCCGAGCGAATGCGGATAACGTAACTCTTGCAACAAATCGATGTCTACGCCTTTTCCTACACCGAGTGTGCATGTAGCCCATTCGCCAACACCATCGATAGTCAGAATTCCCGCCTCTCCAAATGGAGACGGAAAGTAACTACTTGCTGCGTGAGCCAAGTGATGTTGGGTGCCGAGCAGACGTGGAAGCTCGCCAAGGGCCGACTCTAAATCCAACGCAAGCCTCGCCTTCGGGCCAAGCAGGGCGCGCATTGCAGCGACAAACTGATCCCGCCCAGCTGGCGCGACCGTTGCAGCGCTTTTTACGGCGCGGTCCAGCGTATGCATTGAGTTATCGTAGAATACAACGCCATCTAATTCGGATGGATCAATGAAAGCTTCGCTCAAACAAAAATCGATAGCTCGGTGCGGAAAGCGCGGATCGTGCTTCTTTCGTGAGAATCTTTCTTCCTGAGCCGCGGCTATAATCTCTCCATCGCGGACAAGCGCCGCCGCGGAGTCGTGATAGTAAGCAGATATACCAAGAACCGTAACGGTCAAAATCGATTCCTTCCCTGATCACTCTATGGAAGAAAAGTTATGCTTGCTTTATGCCGAATGGTCTACAAATCTTTGAATTAGATCAATAATGTTGCTCAAGCTTGCATTCCTGTCGCCACGCAATATAAAACCTCTGCTGCCAGATACACGGGGTGTATCCAACATCCGAATTATTGATATTCGAGTGATTTGGCGAGTCGTCTTGCGCATTGTCGCCACAAAATCAATTGAAGCTTGCGTCACTGATGCACTTAGCCCGCAATGCGTCGCTGACGTAAGTTAAGACCGTGGAGATGCAGTCGAAGTGTCGCACCTCATTGGTATCATCTGCCGGCGTTTGCAGTAGCGTATCGAGTTGCCGCGCTACCTCGTTGTCAACCGGGAACGGGCTAGTTTATTCGACTTCAAAGTTGGGGACCTCGGTCGGACCCTAAAAACCCTGATCCCGAGCTAATCGTGACCACGATGCGCGAGACCATCGGGAAGGTTGGCATCGTAGCTCGTGCGACGCAGGCTGAGGGTTTCGCCCTCAAATACCAATTTGATTTGACCGTTGTATCTCGTAACGGCTCGCGGTGGCCGTGGCTCAGGCAGTCCGTCTTAAATGCGTCGACGAAGAGCCGGTCCTTTGGCGGATAGCCGCGATATGACGATCGCGGTGCCCACCGACTTTTCCGATGTTCTTCAATTACTTAGCGTGACGGATGCGATCTAGCCGTTACTAAAGCCATTCCGAGACTGCTTGGAACCGCCCTACCGCCTCGAAATTGGCTGTGGTTTCGGGGAGCACGATTCGAGTAAGACCTGTCTGCGGCACAGGCGGGACGCGAAAAGCCCGCCACGACCTAAGCCGGGGCGGGCAAATTTCCTTTTGGGTCTAAAATCGCTCGATCGATTCATTTTGCTCCGGAAGAACTAGCCTTCCGGGGCTTTTTGCCCTTGGATGGTTTCGCAGCGGGCTCGTTGGCCTTCTTCCGGCCGCGGGCCTTCGGAGCCTCCGTCACCACTTCAGCGGTGTTTGCCGTCTTCGCTGCGGCGGTTCGACGCTGATGGCCAAGCCGATTGCTCCTGGCGAATTCGGAGCGCATGGCCGAGTAGCTGGCCGCCGTCATGGGGTAGTCCCTTGGCAGACCGAAGCGCTCGCGATACTGCTCAACCGTCAACCCCGCGCCATTCAAGTGCCGCTTCAGCGTCTTATACGGCTTGCCGTCGAGAAAGCTGATCAGCGCGTCTGGGGTGACCGACTTGCGGATCTGTGATGGTGTCGGCCTATTCGCCTTAGGCTCAGGCGAAGCAGTGGCGCCACCCAGCCCAGCGAGTGCGGCGTGAACGCCGGATACCAGCGTTGGCAGTTCGACCACCGGGACAGAGTTGTTCGCAACGTAGGCGGCAACGATATCGGCGGTTAGGTCGATGAAATCGGGCCGCCCTGATGCTGAAAGAGTTGTGTTGGCGTCCATTTGAACCTCCTTAAATGCGTGTGCGACGAACGCGACGACTTCGGAGGGTAGTCAAGTGCACGTGCTCAAAAAGACGTCGATCATGAAAGATATCTACAGATTTTAAATTTAACTTCTTCCCCACAGCAGCATGTGGGTGGTCAAACACGAGTGCGCGAAGCCCACGGCAGCCGCGATTCCCCGTTCGCACCGGAGCCCCCACATCAATAGGTAACGTCACATGTGCCAGACGCCTGAGGCGTTGGGAGGTCACTCAGCGCCATAAAACGGAGTCGGACTTCGTGCAAACCACCATCTGGTGAACTAAACTTCGCTTCCGAACTGAGGGAAGGTCGAGCTTGGTAGGATGGGAAGAGAGCTGAGCCGTATCGTCGGACTAAGGGTGAAGAGTGCACGTGAAGCTTCGGGTCTCACGCAAAGTCAATTGGCCGAACGCATCGATCGCACGAAGGAAGCCGTGAGCAATGTAGAGAGGGGGCTTTCCCTTCCTGCGCTCGACACACTGCAAGCGATCTGCGACGTGACGAAAGTCCCCCTTACTGCTGTCGTTCAGGCGATCGGAGATGACGGAGCTAGCCAGGACGAACGGGCGCAACTCAATGCACTCTTTGGACGGCTGTCAGTCCCTGACCAAAGCTTGCTGGTCGCTATCGCCAAGGCGATGCTGGAGCGAAGCTGAAACCTTCGAGGTAGCACCTGCGGAGACTACAGATGCCGAGACTGTTTCGATCGCGCAGCGGGTCGTGATAGAATCTCAGATCAGGTCTCCTGGACTGATTAGGACTCACCCATGCGCGACGAAAAATTCCAAGACGAGGTTCTGGCGGTCCTAACACAAGCTTGGAAAGCCGCACCACATTTGAGGCTGTGCCAGCTAATATACAATGAGATACGACGTGATCTGCGTAACATAAGTTTCTATGATTATGAGGATGATGATCTCGCCAATCGTATCATAGATCGTTATAGTCTAGAAGGATTCGCTCGGTTAGAATTCAAACCAGACTGACGTGGCGACATGAATCAGACGATCTACGACGTGACTTAGATCCCGCTTACTGTTGCCGTGGAAGCGATCGAAGATGATGGGGTAGCGAGGACCTGCGAGCCAGGCCCGACGCCCTGTTTGGATGGCGGTTGGACTGACCAACGCTTGCTCGTTGATGTCGCTTGGGCGATGCTGGACCGAACCCAACACGTTTGACGTGGCTTCGCCGTCATGAGCGGTGTGTTCACCTTAAGGCGAAGGTTCGCCGATGTCAGAGAAGTGCGCTGGACATCGAACTGCTTCGCTATGGATGAAAGACCGATCCCGGCAGAAGGCCGGGCAGGAAACGGCTGTCAAGCCGATCCGGGATTCGAACTTCCCTGCCGAAGACCGGTGTATGTGAGAGACAGCAGAGCTGTGCTTAAAGGGATGATTGTTTGAAATTTAGGTGAAACAGTCGGATCGAACGATCTCGTAGGATTTGCGAGATTGCAGTCAAAGGCATTTTTTCGACGGAAAGCATGAGATTTGACGTTTTGACAACAAACCGTGCTTTAGGCCCAAACATACAAACATCATATCATTGTCTGAAGTAAACCTACGCGGTGGGGGCCAAAGCCGCTAATAATTTTGGCCGGCGATATTGACGCAAATTCTGACACACACTATATCGACGCCTGTCAGACGGCGCGGGTTCGCCGTAGCTTTAAGCAATGGAACATAGAGCAGCATCGAGCTGGCTTTCGCCAGTCGACTGTCTCTGCACGATTCAGTTACAAGAAAAAATGAAGCCCAACTATTCCTAGATCAAACGACTGCGGAGTTTTAGAATGATCGCTGACTTGGTTCTCGATCTCACCGACCGAGGTTTTCAGATCGTGCCTCTTAGGCCACGCAGCAAGATACCGCTGGAGCATGACTGGCAAAGGCGTCACTTGGATCGCAAAGAACTATTCGACAAATATACGAAAAATCCCGATCTAAATGCCGGATTACTGCTTGGACAGCCGTCAGGTGGCGCCGTAGACGTCGACATTGACCAACTAGGAGCAATTACCATCGCCCATAGAATACTTCCCACAACTGATTTTGTGTTTGGCCGACCTGGCAAACCTGCTAGCCACCTTATATACAGGTGCCGGGAGGGCGAAGTCTGTAAAGGTGCAAAATTCGTTCATCCCGTCAAACAAAGATCGATTATCGAACTGAGAGGGGAGGGAGAACAGACCCGATGCGTGGGTTCTACAAATGAAAATGGCGAACTGATCGAATTCGTCGAAGGGAAAAACGGCAATCCCACAACGATTGCTTTTGAGCATCTTCGTCGTCAAGGTGGATTCGTAGCCACGACTTTTCTACTTGCCGAAGACTGGGAAAAGGGCTCACGGCACTTCAAGACCCTCGCATTTGCGGGTGCTTGTGCCGCCAACGGAATCCCCAAAGAGATATGCTTGAAAATAATCGACGTAATAGTTGTTGAAGCGAGCGACGAAGAAGGCGCCGATCGCAATCGAGCGGTAGAAGACACCTATCGACGTCACACGAATGGGAAAACCGTCGACGGAATGGATTCTTTGCGCGGGATTTTGGGGGATGTAATCGGAAATCAAATCTACAAATGGATGGGTATGAAACGTAATCGAAAGTCCAAGGGCGAAGCTGTTGCAAAGCGTTGCAACCAAGAGATTGCCACTACTGATCTCGAATATGGGCGCGACTTCGCGAAATCACTTCACGGAAGTCTGATCTATTGCGATACGAACGATACTTTCTATGAGCGCAAAGATGGAGTCTACACTCCTATAAGCGAGCCGAGAACGCGAGGCAACGTTCATAATTATCTAGATCAAAAATATGCACATTCATCATGCGAAGACGAAACGAATTCCATCAGGAGGATGATGTCATCGCAACGCATAAATGCTATACTTAGAGAGGCTAAAACATTCCTCGCGGTTTCAAGCAACTTATTCGACCTAAATCCTACGCTTGTTGGATGCGCGAATGGTGTGTTGGACCTGATGAAAGGCACGCTGGTTGACACTCAGGATATCATCACTCGCAAATTAGGCACCCATTTCGATCCGGCCGCGCTTTGTCCTGCGTTCGAGAGGTTTGTCTCTGTAAGTTTTGGCGAAGATGCGTCCCTCATCGGTTTTGTTCAGCGAGCGTGGGGTTATACCCTATCAGCTTCAACGAGCGAACAGTGCATGTTTGTCTGCATAGGAAGCGGATCTAACGGCAAAAGCACTCTTGAGAATATCGCATCAAAAGTCATGGGGGATTATGCATGCCCGGCACCGATCCAAACCCTGGTCAAAGACAAACTTGGGAGCTTCAAAACTGATGATCTCGCGGCTTTAGAGGGGTATAGATATGTATTCACACAGGAAGGTGAGTCCGAACATTTCCTCGCTGGAGCAAAAATCAAGAGGACGACGGGCGGAGATCCTATTTCCGTTCGCTCACTCTACAAAGACCCGCGGACTATAAATCCAATCTTCAAGCTATGGTTTTTCACAAATAGATTTCCAAAAACGGATAGCACGGATGATGCGATCTGGAGAAGGCTTCAATTTATTCCGTTTAACATCACTATCACTCAGGAAATGCGAATACCTGACCTTCCGAGAATTCTAGACAGCGAACGACCTGGTATTTTGAACTGGATGCTTAAGGGTTTTCAAGAGTACATTCGAATGAATAATCTTGATCCACCACAAGTGGTAGTAGATCTTAAGAACGCAATTCGTTTTGAAAACGACACAGTGGGTCAGTTTATCGAAGTCTGTTGTGATACAAACGATCAAGATGCATCGACTGCTGTCGGATTACTTCACGGTGCTTATGTGACTTGGTGTCGGAACGAAGGCATCGAGCCACTCGTGACAAGTGAGTTCGGTAAAGGCTTACAGCGACTCAATTTCAAGGTAAAGCGAACCAAATCAGGTAACAATCGCCAAGGTATCCGGTTGAAGGAAGTCTGACCAATTCCAGATGTCTCGGCATTCATGTCGGGACATCACTCGATCTTCGTAAAGACGTTATCACCTCATCATGGAGGTAAAAGCTTGTTTCAGCCCTCCTGCTTCCTTTCCGAAGGGGTGGTGTAAGGATGTAAGGTCTACTCCTAATTTTTTGAATGTAAAATTTATTAATTATGTTTAAATACCTTCCTTTGTAATTCTGATGCTTTGGTCAAGACCATCCACCCCTACACCCCCCCCCTCGAAAAAGCAGGGAGCAAACGACAGTGCACGCTCACCACAGACGGCATAGGGCTGAGGTCCGTCGTCGGACATACCGGCCGCTATAACATACATACCCGCTCAAAATCGCGATTTACGGCAGATTGCGCCTGAGATGAATGATCGACCGGACAATCTTGTGCCGAATTCACCTGTGTCCACTTGAGCGACGAGCGAAAGGAGAATGTCACGGATTGACCCTACGGCGGCCCGACCGTATCCGCAGCGAATGCCTTCCGAGATCCCAACGGCTTTGGTCGGCCAACCGTGCTGTCTCTCGCTGTCTGTCGTTCCATCTCGGAGTTCAATTCAGCTCCGAGAAGCACGATCACAATTGAGAGCCAAATCCACGTCATGAATCCGATGCCGGCTCCAAGCGATCCGTAGATCCGGTTGTAGCTATCGAATGTCGCCACATAGAGCGAGAACGCCACCGAGGTTCCGACCCAGCCCACAGCTGCAACGGCGCTGCCCCAGCTAACCCATCTCCATTTGGCAGTCCGACGGCTCGGGCCGTAACGGTATACCAACGAAAGGCCGAGGCTCACGAGGATGAGCAAGGCAGGCCAGCGTATGATCCGGAGCAACGTGTCCGTTCGCGCCGCCAATCCGATCTGGCTCAGAACGATGGGCAATCCTACGACCATGGCGATGGCCGCGACGGTCACAAGGGCTCCGCTGAGCGTGAAGAGAAACGTCGTAAGGTAGAGACGGATCAGGGAGCGTTTCTCACGTTCTTTGTAGATGACGTTCAGCGCATCAAAGAGGGCGTTGACGCCCGAATTGGCGCTCCAGAACGCGATCAAGAAGCTTATCAATGAGGCTGTGCTGAGGGTCCCTGCACCCTGCTTGGCAACGTGTCGGAGTTGGTCTGCAAAGAGGTCGATAACACCGCTCGGCAGGACACCTTGAAGCACGCTTAAGTGCTGACCGATGACCTCCGGATTGGCGAACAAGCTGTAGAGCGACACGATCGTCGCGATACCGGGGAACGTGGATAGGAGGGTAAAGAAGGCTACGCCACCAGCCGTGGACAGGACACGATCCTGGGGAACGGCCCAGAAGACACGCATAAGAATGTCTCGCCACCCAAGCGCAGGTATCTCCGTTGGCTTCGCCGCAGATCGGCCATGGCCAGGCTCGCGAGCCCGTTCCTGTGCGATCCTAATCGTTTCCTTGTCGGGAGCACGGGTGCTCACCGACCGCCAATCGTCCCCGTCTGCCTCGTCTGGGCTCATGAGGTAGCTCACACCGAGAGACCGGACTCCGGTCAGCCTATTGTCGTTCTGGTCGATGGGCTAGCGAACTCGTCAGGTGCCCTCCTTCGGGAGTTCACAGAGCAGAGAGCCTTGACGGGCCAGGGTGACCACGAACGGCCGACGGTCAGTTCCAAGTCATAAATTGATCGTAGGCGTCCCAACAGCTTCTGTCTCGCACGTAGGGCCGGGCACCACCTAACTGTCAATCGACGACCGGTAACCCGGAAAAGCCGTTCGGACCGATGAAGGGTTTCAGGGTCTTGGGCAGGTAAGGCTCCAGCCTGCATAAGCCTTGTTCGTCATTCGCGCATAGCTGCGCCGGCTTGCCATAGCGTTCAATGACGCTCCTATGCACCATCTCATTGATCGTTTGGATAGGCTCGCCATTCTCATCGACGGGAACAAACAGGCTCTCGTTGAGGGCGACATCGCACTTGCGACCGCTAATCTCTCTCAGAGTTGGCCGGAAGTGATCCAGGGCGAACAAGCCGGACGACGAGTTGTGCGATGGGGCGGTGACGTCCAGGGGGGATGTCGGTAGACAACTCCAATCGAGAGCCAACCCAACAGCTTCCGCTTGCCTGGCGATGAACACGAGAGGAATGTCCGCAAGCGTTCTGTTCTTATAGCCTCCGCCAACGTCTGCATGGGCACCCGCAAACCAGACTTGCTTGATGGTGACACCTGCCGGCGCGACGCCTGTCCAGTAAGTGGGAGTAAAGTTATGGCGGTGCTCATCTACCGCCATGGCGTGCACGGCCGTCTTCACGATGGGGGACGGACTCGTATCGTGGAAGGCAAATTTTTTCTTGTTCGAATCCGTGAGAAGACTGCCAGGTATACCGAGACTGCCGACAGTGTCCCAAACGCCGAGAAATTTGATCGTGACATCGAGATGGAACTCAGCAGGATCCTTTCCCTCGTCAGCGAGCCACTTTGTAAAAAGCACGGGTGAATGCGGTCTGTCGGTGCGGTAATAAGCCCAGGCGTCCGGTAGGGAGCCGAGCGACTGCCGTTTCAAGATGCTGCAGGCCGAAATAAGGCCAGATAGACTTCGTGCTGTGAACGCTCCGCGGGAAAAGCCGAAGAGGAAAATTTCATCTCCCGGAATGTAGTTCTGCGCTATGAACTGGTAGGCCGACCGAATGTTGTCGTCGATACCAAGGCCGGTCGCGCCCTCGACGAAGGTCTCGAGTTTCAGACCAGTGGTGCCAACACCACGTATATAAAGCACGATTTGCAGCACGCCGCCCGTAGCTTCTGATCCATGAACAGCCCGAGCCATGCGCGCTACATTGGTGTCCTCAGTCTGGAGGTCGTCATTATTCCAAGTTCCGTCACAGCAGACGACAAGCCGTTTCATCGGAGCCTCCCGCGACTTCCTTACTGGACGACTATCAAAAAATTAGCTTCGAAGACTTTACCATCGCCCTACGACACGCGGCAGCGGCGAATTCAATGCATGCTAAGCAAGCGGAAGGAACAAGCAATCGTTGACCATTGAATAAAGGCATAGGTGGCGAAAAAATTTCTCACTGGCTCCCGCTTCGCTTGTATTGCTCAGCTTGGGCTGACCGGCTTCGTGAGCTTCCCTATCAGAGGTTTTGGTTCAAGCCATCCCGTCTCCACATAGCGCACGGGCGCCATTGCACTCGATCGGCCGAATCCGATTACCAGGCAAATCAGCGTCTTTTCGCCCCTGGGTTGCAATTAGTTAACGAATGGTTAAGCTTGCTACCTACGTAGAAACATAGGGGCAGGCCATGAAACAGGTGATCGCAACCCGCGAGACCAGCTCCGCGGCTTCTTCACTCATCGCCAAGCCAGTCCATTCTCAGCACGAGGATGAGGTTCACCAGGAGCGCATGCGACGTCTCCACAATGCCCGCGCAAGCCAGCGCGCGGCCCGAAACCATCGGATCGCTGGGGTATCGCTTTGACGATCCTCGACCCGGTCACCGGGAAGTTGGTCACGATACAGATCCCACGACCGCGCCCTCAACAATCACCAGGCTTCACCGATTCCAGTGACCGACCGTTGCCAAAACCTAATGAATGGTTAAGCTCTTACGTAGTTTGGCTACGGAGGCAACCATGATTCGGATACTGCCAACGCAGGATGGCACTTGGACCGTCTATCGAGACAGTCACGCTCTGGTCACCGGCCTAACCCGTCTTCAAGCTGAAAACTATGAAGCCATGATCGTGCAGAAGGCGCTGGTTTGAACTCGAGACGAGTTCAGTAGTCCAAGTAGGATCGAACGCTTTCAGGTTTCGAGTGTTTATGTGCTGACCTCCGAGGGCCGGCTCATGAACCTGTTCGTGCCCGATCAACTTTCGATTTTGATGCAAAGGGCGGAAGCGCACGCCCTTCTCGCCACCGAAGCCGCAGCGATCGCATTCGAGCTTGTGGCCCAGAGACATCTAGCCGAAGCCGTTCTCTTTCGAGCAACGGCTCGCAATCACCGTATCCGACAGCTTGAAATCCTAGCAAGCATCGGCGCCTTCGAAGCGGTGTCCGACAGCGACGAGACAAGCTGGTCTTAGGCGTTCTGATCGAGCTTTTCCGAGCGCCCCTGAAGGGATGTCGGTCGCGCGAAATAGAAAAGGCTCGGCGGCGTAGGCGAGCAAAGCTAACCCCTACACTGCCGAGCCGGACAATAACGGTGAAGCGATCAACGCCTTGCCTTGGTGATTCAACGGCGAAGCTCGGCGAAGGTTCACTGGCTCAACTACCAGGTCGGCTGCCGAACACCCTTCAGTGAGGCTAGACCCTCAACCCAGATTGTGCGCTGCCTGGCTCAGACCTTCTAGTTGTCCCCGGCGATGCGAGCTTGTGCCAACTTCATAGCCACCGCCTCAGCCCTGGGATGGGTGTAGCGGAAGAGCATGGCTGGAGTCCTGTGCCCGCTCACCATGGCAACCTCAGGCACACTCAAGCCTGCTTCAAAAAGCCGCGATACAGCCTCATGCCTCAGATCGTGGAAGCGTAGCCCTGAAAGCCCAGCCCTCTTCCTTGCACGTTGCCAAGCCAGCCTGACCGCGTTGGCTGTCACAGGAAAAATCCGATCACCGGTTCGCTCCATGCCGGTTAGCGTCTCAACCGCCACAGGGGAAAGCGGGACTGTGCGAGGATGGCCGTTCTTCGTCCTGCTCACCCTCATTGTCCGGGTCGTCAGTTCTACGTCCTTCCATACGACGGAGAGAAGCTCACCCCTCCGCATCCCTGTCTCAACGGCAAGGGTAATGAATGGCCGTAGATACCAAGCCGACGGGGAATTCAGGGCTTCGCTGATTCGTTCACTATCTCCAGCCAAGAGCCGTCTGTCGCGAGGCTTCGCTTCGTTGGGAAGCTTGACTAGCTTGATCGGGTTGTTCGGGAGGTTGATCCCCCATTCACCGATGGCTATCTCCAGGCAGTGACGTAGGACGGCTAGCTCTCGCCTGACCGATCCTGCCTTCACTTTACCCAGCCGTTCATCCCGGTAGGCGGCAAACCGCTCAGCGGTGAGGCTGTCGAGTTGAACTGTAGCGAGTTGGTGACGCAGAAAGGCGGTGAGGACGATCGCCTCGTTCTTACCGCTACGCTTACGAGGGGTGACCTCATCCCGGTAACGGGCGACGATCGCACCCAAAGTGACGGGTGGTATCGAGGTCACCTTGGCTGGAAGGTCACCCCGCTCGGCCTGTAGCTCCATTTGCCGAGCCCATGCCTGAGCGTCAGCCTTGAGCGTAAACGTCCTGCTGATTGGAGGAGTGCCGACGCGCCTTACCTGAGCCTGCCACTTATCGTTTCGCTTCCTGAGCGTAGCCATCTTGCTGCATCCTGTCGCTGTGACCAGAACGTGACAGGAAGACTATCGAAGCTACTCAGCGAACAGATTGGCAGCTAAACCATTGTAATACCTGATAAAATGGTGCTGCGAGAGAGGATTGAACTCTCGACCTCTTCATTACCAATGAAGTGCTCTACCACTGAGCTACCGCAGCAGGTGACCGGGACGCCCCCGCGGGGGCCGGTCCGACCGGTCGAGTGGGGCCATAACGGATCGCCGCCGCCTTGGCAACGCCGCGTTCCGCAACCGCGCGCTTTAGGTGCGGCAGGCGGCGCGGATGATGGCGGCGAGCCCCGGCTCGGACACCGCCTCGGCGGCCTCGGCGGGCGTGAACCAGCGCAGCTCGCGCTGGTGCTCCTCCGGAAAATGCTTCAGCTGCTTGCGCACCTTCAGCGGGAACACCTTCACCTGGCACAGGACCGCGTCGAGGTTCTTCAGGCGCTTCTGATAGAGATAATGGCCGATCGGTCGCTTGCCGACGGCCCCGCGCAGGCCCGCCTCCTCGAAGGCCTCGCGGGCGGCGGCCTGGAAGGGCTTGCGGCCCTTCATCGGCCATCCCTTGGGAATCACCCAGCGCCGGCTCTCCCGCGACGTCACCAGCAGGATCTTGGGCTTGCCGTCCCGTCCGTGCCGGAACGGCAAGGCGCCGACCTGCCGCCGCGGCTCGCTGTCCTCCTCGACGATCGTCACGGCCGCACCGCGCGGCGCCGAATCCCCGCCGGACCCGAGCGGGCCGCGTGCATGGCCGGAACGTGAGCAGGGAGTCGGATGATCGGATCCTCGGTCGGCGACGACACGCGCACGCTACACAGTACCGAACGTCCAATAAATGCGGATCGTCGCAGCGCGCGACATGAATATGGGATGATGCCGTAGCGGCGACGCCGCAGATCCATCCGCAGCGCCGGGGAGGGGCGCTGCGGAGCGGCCGGCTAGCCGATCCTGCGCACCGCCTGCCCGGCGGCCGCTGGCGCCGCCGCCGCCATCCCGGCCGAAACGGGATCCGTCCCGGCAACCTTGGCTCCGGCCGGCGCCGCGGGGGCGAGGGAAGGAACGGGCATGGCGGGCACGGACACGGCAGGCGCGGGCATGGCGGGCGCGGGCGCGGCAGGAACAGATGCGGATGGTACAGGCACGGCAGGCGCGGTCGAGGGCATCGCGGCCTTCGGCCCGGCGGAGGTCGATGCGGCCGGTGCCGGCGCGGCCCCCATCGGACCGGCCGGGACCAGGGCGACCGCTGCGGCGTCCGGCTCGGGATCCAAAGCGGGTCCGGCGGGCGCCAGGGTGTTCGGCGGCTCGCGCCACGCGAAGGCGTCCAGGCGCCCGGTGACCGGCGAGACCGGGGCCCAGGTGTCGGAGGCGATGCCATCGGCGATCCACAGGGGATCGCGCGGGGCGCGGGCGGCGCGGGCGAGCCACTCGCGGGCCTGACCGGACGCCGCGCCGTGCTCGGCCTCCTCGATCGCCGCCATCATCAGGCAGGCCCGCACGGTCGGACGATCGGAGAGCAGCGGCTTCACGGCCTCCCGGGCCCGGCCGTAATCCCGGGCGTCGAGGGCGGCCTGTCCCACGGCGAGCCGGGATTCCGGATCCCACGAGGACAGCTTGGCGAGGGTCTCGGCCCGGGCGAGGCGGTCGCGGACCGAGTCGCCGGGGCGCAGGCCGAGATAGACCTTGGCGAGGTCGGGATGGGGATTGGCCTTCCACGCCGCTTCCACGATGCGGGCGGCCTTCTTCAGGTCGCCCCGGCGGGCGAGAAGCCGGCCGGCGATGCAGGCGGCCGGGACGAGGTCGGGGGCGAGCTTGACCGCCTGCAGCACGCGCTCCGTGGCGAGTTCGGGTTCCCCGGCCTCGTGCTCGCCGGCGATCGCCGTCAGCAGCACGGCCCGCTGCCGCCGCGCGCTCGCCTTGTCGATCAGGCCGAGCGACGAGCGCCGCTCGATCGTGTCCAGGGCCGCGCCCCAGTCGCCGTCCGCGCTCTGCGCCTCCAGGAGCGCGTCGTTGGCCCAGGTGACGCTCGGGGCGAGGCGGGCGGCCTCCGTGGCGTAGGCGCGCGCGGCGCTGTCGTCCTCCCGGCGCCGGGCCTCGACGAACAGCCCGCGCAGGCCCAGCACCCGCGTCTCCGGGTCGTCGACCATCCGCTGGAAGGCGCTCTCGGCGGCATCCCGGTCGCCGGAGATCTGCGCCGCCTGGGCCTTGAGCAGGAGGGTGAGCGGCTCGGTGCCGAGGAGCCGCTCGGCATCGCCGGCGAAGCGCCGGGCCGCCAGGGGATCGCCCGAGCCCACCGCCACCATGCCGCGCGAGAGCGCCGAGAGACCCTTGGCGCGGCGGCGCTCGGCGGAGCCCCGGACCAGCGCCTCGGGCAGGCCGATCACGCCGCGCACGATCGCCCAGAGCAGGCCCAGGACGATCGCGGCGGCGATCACCCCGACCAGGGCGACCGCCAGGCTCGTGCCGATCTGGTAGCCGTTCCACACGACGGTGACGGTGCCGGGCCTGTCGGCGATCCAGACCGCCCCGAAGGCGGCGAGTGCGAGCAGGGCCAGGAAGGCGAGGGCGCGCCACATGGGATCAGTGTCTCCTGTCGGCGGCCGGCGAACGACCGTCGCGGGGGGCGGGAGGGGCGGCGCGCCTGCGCGTCCGCCCGGGGAGATCGCGGCCGCGCCGTGCGCGGATCGGAGCCGTCACCGGCCTAATGCCCGGCGGGGGCGGCTGGCGCCCCCTGGGCCGGCGCGGTCGCCGCGGCGCCGACCGGCAGGGCCTTGAAGGCTGAGTCGATCAGCGTCCGGACGGCGGTTTCCGCCTCCGCCCGCGCCTGGAGCCGGGCACCGAAATCGGCCGCCTGATCCCGCGCCTCGGCCGGCAGCGCCGCGAAGGCCGCCGCGGCCGCCGGAAGATCGCCGCGATCGAGGGCCGCCTGGACCTTGCCCTCCGGAGCCTCGGACGCCTCCGGCGCGGGCGCGTCGGCCTTGCGCACCTGCACGAGGCCATCGGCCATGCTGAGGAGCTTGGTGCGGAAATCGCCGGTCTCGGACGCGCTCTTGGCCCGCTGCGCCTGCCGCTTGGCGGCGATCCGCTCGGCGATCGGCCGGAACTCGTCGGCGAGCTGGGACGCGGTGGGCGCGCCCGTCGCGGCGAAGGGCGCGAGAGACCTGGCCTGGGCGTCCGTGGCCGGGTCGAGCTTGCGCAGGGCCGCCAGGGGCTCGGCGAAGGGCGCGCCGGATTCCAGGGCCGCGGCCAGCCGGTCGATCACCACAAGCTGGAGGGCCGCCTGCACGGTGCCGGCCTCGGCGCGCTGCGCCACGCTCCTGTCGAGGGCGGCGATCGTGTCGGCCTGCTCCTGCAGGCGTCGGTCCACCGCCTTCGACGCCTCGGCGGCCTGGGCCTGCCCGGCCTCGGCGGCGGTGCGGCTCGCCTGCGTCGCCGCCTGCACCGATTCGGTGGCGGCCTTCACCCGGGCGTCGAGGGCCTGCTGGAGGGCGTCGAGGCGCTGTCCCAGCGCCGCGTCGGCCTCGGCATTCGCCCTGGTCCTCTCGTCCAGCGTGCTCTGCAGCGCGGCGAGCTTCTGCGACACGTCCTCGGCCGCGCCCTTGTTGGCGCCGTTCTCCTCGAGGGCCTTCAGGCGCGCGTCGAGATCGGCGAGCGGCTTGCCGCCGTCCTGAACCGCGTTCAGCTTCGACTCCGCCGGCTGGTCGCGGCCGGGCTCCTCCTGCAGCGCGGCGACGCGCTGGTCGAGGCTGTCGAGGCGGGCGGCCAGATCCGCCGGCACGGCCGGCGCCTGTCCGGCGGATTGCCCGTCCGGCGCGGCCGGCGCCGGGCCGGCCTTGTCGAGCGCCTGCTTGGCGGTCGCTTCGGCGGAGGCGACCCGCTTGTCGAGGCCTGCGACGGCGTCGCGGGGGGCGAGCCCGTCGAAGCGTTTGTCGAGGGTCGCGATCTGGCCAGACAATTTCTGGTCGACGGCGTTCAGGCGGGGATCCTGCCCGATTCCGACCTTCTCGGCGCCGAACAGCAGACCGGCTCCGATCACCCCGCCGAGCAAACCGGCGGCGGCGAGCGATCCGAACCCGGCGCGGGCCCGACCGGCCGCCGGAGCCGCGACGTTCGGCGCTTGGACCGAGGCCGCGCCCGGGACCGGCCCCTTCGGCGGCTCCTTCCCGGCGTCCTTGAACGGTTCCTTCGGACCCTCCCGCCCGGGCGCCGGCGCGTCGGGGATCCGCTTGGCCTTCAGGTCGATGATCGGGCCGGCCGTCACCGCGCTGGTCGACGCCGTGCCCGCCGCGGGTCCGCCGGGCCGGGAGCCCGCCTGCGCGGCGGCGCCCGGGCCCGGCTGACCGGCCTTCGGGGGCTCGGTCCTGGCAGGATCGGGCTTGGATGCTTCGGGCTTGGCTGGTTCGGGCTTGGGGGGATCGGTCTTCACGCCGGCCGCCGTCGATGCCGTCGCGGCGGCCGCTTTTGCCGGCTCAGAGGTGGGCGTCCCGACCTTCGGCGCGCCGACCGGGGAGGGCTCGGCCTTCGCCGGTTCCGGCCTTGCGGGCTCAGGCGTCGCGGCGACGGGCTTGCCCGGTTCGAACTTGGACGCACCCGGCTTCGATCCCTCCGCGCCACCCGGCTTGACGGCCTCGGGCTTGGGGGCGTCGGTCGTGCCGGGCTTGGCGGGACTGACCTGTTCGGCGGCCGGCTTTGGCGGCGTCCCGGTGGCGGATGTCTGAGGCGCCTTCGGGGCCTCGGGCGCACCCGGTCGTCCACCCGCGGGCGCGGCGGGCCGGCCGTCCGTTCCAGACGCCCCGGGCCTTCCGGGTACGGGATCCGGCTTCCGGCCGCCGGATCCGGGCTTGTCGGCGTCGCTGGGTGGTGGCGTCACGGGCAAGTCCTCCAAGTCTTCGGCGTCGCCGCGCCCCCTATGCACCGCGGTAGCCCCGGGCGCGAGAGCGAGATACGGCGGCCCGGCCTCCCT
Organism: Methylobacterium sp. J-070; assembly: GCF_022829385.1. GTDB lineage: Bacteria > Pseudomonadota > Alphaproteobacteria > Rhizobiales > Beijerinckiaceae > Methylobacterium. The sequence goes on from NZ_JAKSXX010000290.1 coordinate 223,185, forward strand.
GTCACCGCACCCCGAGAGACGGTTCGGCTCGAGGGCGTCGAGCAGTTCCGCTTCGCGCGGACACGCCGCGACGAAATGGACCGGGACACCGGCCGCTTCCAGGGGTGCGGCGACATCCGCCGACAGGCAGTAATGCCTCAGGCTGCGGAAAGCTCCGCCGTGACCCGATCCATCCGCCAGCGCGAGGGCGATCGCGGCGCTGCGCCGGGAGTAGTGCAGGGCGGCATCGAGGCCGCCGCGCGCCAGCGCCCCGTCCGCGAGATCCGGCAGCCGGCGCAGCGCCTCCGCCGCGTAGGCCACGAAGGTCTCGATCCGGAACCCGGCGGCCGCGAGGGTCGCCGCCGGCTCGGCCTTGCGCTCGGCGCCGGCCGCATGGAGCAGGCGGGCGCCCGGGGGCAGCGTATCCACCACCAGGGCGGCGAGGCCCGATGCGTCGCCCGGCCCTTCCAGCACCGGTCCCAAGCCGGCGCGGACCGCCACGGCGGCGGTCCGGGCGCCCACCGCGAAGACCGGTCGGCCGCGCAAGGCCGCGACGTCCTGAAGGGCCGGCACCGCATGGGCGCTGGTGACGAGCAGCGCGTCGAACGATCCGGGGGGCGGGCGCTCGCCGGTGGGACGCACCACGAGGACCGGCGCGATGAGGGGCGCATGGCCCCGCGCCGCGAGCGCCGCGCCGGTCCGCGTCGCCCCCGGCTCGGGCCGCGCCACCCAGACGCGCAACGCCTAGCCTTCCAGCGAGAGGCGGACGCCGTGGCGGGCCGCGCGCCCCGGCGCGAGCAGGCGCTGCGAGTCGCGCTCGGCGAGTGCGCCGGAATAATCCGCCCAGTCGGCGTAGCCGGTCCAGCATTCGAGCGACAGGAACGGCGCCGTCGGCTTGGTCCAGACCGCCAGATGCGGAAAGTCCGTCATCTCCATGCGGATCGACCGTCCGGGACCGGTGAAGCGCATCCGGCGGCTTCGCGCGTTCCGGAACACGAAGGCCTCGGTGAACAGCGCCGGATCGAGGGGCAGCGTGGCGCCCGTCAACGGGATCGGCTGCTCGTCGCGCAGCAGCAGGCCGCCGGGCCCGACCTGGGGCGCGAACGGGCGCTCCGCGTGCTCGAATTCCACCGCGTAGCCGCCGTCCCGGGCGCGCGTCCCGCCCGCGAAGGGCCATGGGAAGGCCGGGTGGAACCCGAGCGCGTAGGGAAGGGGCACGGCGCCGGGATTGGTGACGGTCACGTCGAGGTCGAGGCCGGCCGCGCGCACCCGGGCGGCGACGTCGAGCCCGAACGCGAAGGGGTAGTGGGCCCGGGTCTCCGGCCCGTCGGTGAGGCGCAGGGTCACCGCGTCGGCGCTGCGCTCGACCACCGCGAAGGGCAGGTCGCGGGCGAAGCCGTGCTGGCCCATGGGGTAGTGCTCCGACCCGACCTTCACCGCACCGCCGGCCGAGGCGCCCACCACCGGGAACAGCCAGGGCGCGTGGCGATTCCAGTGCTCCGGATCGCCACTCCAGAGGTATTCGGTCCCGCCGACCCGCCAAGAGACCGGCTCGGCGCCGTGGGTCGAGAGCGCGGCGGTGGTGCCGTCCGGACCGGTCAGGTCGATGCGCGTGTTCACAGGGCTCTCCCGCTGGTCCTCGGAGAACCGAGGTAACGGATGCGGGGCGGGGAGCAAGGGTGGCGGACCCGGCGGTTCGGCCGGCCTGCGGCGGGGACACGCGTGTGAGCCGGGGGGGCGTTGCGGGCGCGCGCCCGACGGCTCACGCCGCCGTGCCGAGCCCCGGCAGCACCGTCTCGGGCGGCCCGGAGGCGACCAGCCTCCCGGCCTCGAGCACGTGCACCGCGTCGGCGCCCTCCAGGGTCGACAGGCGGTGGGCGATCAGGATCAGGGTGCGACGCCCAGACAGCGCCCGCAGGGCCCGCATCACCGCGCCCTGCGTCTCGTCGTCGAGCGCCGAGGTCGCCTCGTCGAACACGATCACGTCCGGGTCGTGGTAGAGCGCCCGGGCGATGCCGATGCGCTGGCGCTGGCCGCCCGAGAGCCGCGCGCCGCGCTCGCCGACCCGCTCGCCGTAGCCGTGCGGCAGGGCCATGACGAAGTCGTGGGCGCCGGCGAGCCGCGCCGCCCGCTCGACGGCGGCGAGATCCGGCGTGTCGAGCCCCAGCGCGACGTTCTCCGCCACGGTGCCGTCCACCAGGAAGACCTCCTGGGGCACGTAGCCGATCCGGTTCTGCCAGGCCGGCAGAGTGTCCGGATCGAGGGCGCACCCGTCCACGGTGATCCGGCCCGCGCTCGGACTCAGCACCCCGAGGATCAGCCCCGCCAGGGTCGTCTTGCCCGAGCCGGTGCGGCCGGCGAGCCCGACCGTGGTGTTGACCGGGATCGTCAGGTCGATGCCGGCCAGCGCGGACCGGCCGGCGCCGTACGCGAAGCCGATGCCTTCGAGCCGGATCGCCTTCGTGAAGGGCAGACGCTCGGCGGTGCGGGGCAGGGGGTCGCGCTCGTCGGCGAGTTCGTCGACGATCGCCCGCACCGCCGGCAGGGTGAAGCGCATCAGCGCCACCGAGGTGAAGATGTTCTGGAAGGCCGGGAGCATGCGGTAGCCCGCGAAGGCGAACAGGCCGAGCAGCGGCAGGATCCCGGCGACGTCGAGCCCCTGCGCCAGCGCGAACAGCACCACCACGATCACGCCGCCGAAGGCCAGGGCCTCAATGACGAAGCGCGGCATCTGGCCGGTGAGCTGGCTCTCCGCGGTGGCGATGGCGTAGGCGCGGGCCGGGGCGTCGAACCGGCCCGCGAAGGCCGCCGCGCGCCCGTAGAGCTTCAGCTCGGTGAGCGCCCCGAAGGTCTCCTGCACGATGCGGAAGCGCGCCTCGTTGTCGGCCACCGTGCGGGTGCCCAGCCGGGCGAGCCGGGCCCGCATGACCATGTAGATGCCGACGTAGAGCCCCCCGAAGCCGCCGCCGAGGATCAGCGCGAGCTGCGGCGCGTAGGCCAGCAGGAAGGCGATCACCGCGAGCGCCGAACTCGCCCGCGAGGCCAGCACGGTGGCGGGCGTGAGGGCGCCGACCACCAGCCGGTCGGTCTCGGACAGCACGTTCTTGGCGAGTTCGGCGCTGTTGGCCTGCGCGAAGAACAGACGCTCCCGGTCGAGATAGCGGAACAGCAGCCGCCGGCTGAAGCCGTAGCCGGCCAGATGCGTGAACCGGAGCTGGGCGTAGGTCAGCCCGGCATTGACCAGCGCGGTGACTAGGATCGCCGCGAGGGCCGCGCCGCCGGCCGCCAGCAGGAAGCCCCGTTCGTCGGCGAGCCCGAGGACGGCCCGGGCCTGGGCCAGGTAGGGGATGCGGGTCGCCGCCGCGGGGTCCCCGACCAGCGTCAGGAACGGGATCACCGCGGCGACCCCCACCACCTCCAGCAGGGCCGCCACCGCGAGACCGAGGGCGATCAGGGCGAGGCGCCGCCGGTCCGGCGCCCGCAGGGCGCGGACGAGGTCGATCAGCGCGCGCATGGCGTCGGGGATTCGCGGTGAGCGGCTCGCATGGCAGGCCCGGGCTTAAGGGTGACGCCCGGGCCTGTCCACGACGGGATCAGCCGAGCTTCTTCAGCTTGTCGAGATCCACGTCGCCATTCTGGCTGGAGAAGGTCAGGGTCTTCGAGGCCCCGTCCGCCTGCGACACGCCGCCGATCCGGTGATCGCCGCTGTCGTAGGTGGAGACCTGTCCGTCGCGCTCGATCACCAGGCGCTGCTTGTCCGGGAAGAACGCGTATTTCATCCCGTTCTGCGAGCCGCTGGTGGACGGATCGCCGAGGTCCTTGGGCCAGAACGGCTCCATGCCCTTCATCGGCTTCATGGGTTCCATGGGCTTCATGGGTTCCTTCGGTTTCATCGGCTCCACGTCGCGTACCTCCTGCCGGGTGAGAGACAGGAGGACGCGGCAGGGCGGGAAGGGTTGCATGCCCGTCCGCCCCGGCGCCGGGTCACAGCATCGGCCGCTCGCGCCCGGGCCGCTCGCGGACCTGGCCGTCGAAGCCGACGTGGAGCTGATGCTCGCGCCCGTCCCGGTCCCTGGCGGCGACCTCCAGGTGGCGCGGGCCGCGGCCGGTGACGCGCATGTCGCTGTAGCCCGCCGCCTGGACCGTGGCCGTCAGGGCGGCGAGGTCGGGCTTCGTCCCGAGACCGAGCCGGTCCTTCGCCCAGTCCAGGCTGCCCGTCGCCGGACCGCCGGCCGGGCCGAGGAGGACCTTGCGTCCGTCGCCGTGGGTGAGGACGCTGGCATGCAGGAAGCCCTCGTCAAACCGGCCCTGCACGGTCACGGCCTCGCCCTTGGCGACGAGGCCGCCGCCCTCGCCCTCGCGGCCCGTCTCGACCAGCGCCCGTCCGGTCCCGTCCTGGACCACGAACTTGTTGCCGAAAATCTCGGCGACCGTTCCCCTGACGGCGGTGGCGCCGGAGGGAGCGAGCGCCTGGATCGCCACCGGCTCCACCGGCGTCGGCTGGAACGTCGTGCCCTGGGCCAGGGACAGGCCCACGGCACCCAGCATCAGGGGCGCCGCGACGGCGCCCACCACCCAGGTCCGCCGGGGAACCGCGATCCGGCGCGGGCCTTCGGGTCCGGCGGCGGGCCCGCGGATCTCGTGGGCGGTGCCGTCGATGGTCTTGTCATCGCTCATGGTCTCGTCCTTCAAATGGTCCGGATCCGTTCGATCCGATGCCCCCTTTCGTAAGGCGCCCCCGGCAATCCGGACTGAACCGGCCGGTTCAGCCCCGGTTAAATCCGGCCCGCTAGTGCGTACCCCACGGAACCCGTGCGTGCTCAAGGACTTGGCAGCGCGGGCTGAGGCCGGCCGACCGATCGGAGCCCGCACCCGTCCGTCATGCCGGGCCACACGAGGACCCGCCGCCAAGGTGCTGGCGCCGTTGGGTTTGGGGCTGGACCGCGACGGTGGGGCTGGGGGATGCCGACGGCTTCGGCACCGCCGTCTCTGCGGGCGGCGCGAAGCCATCCGGTCGCGGCACCCGCTCGGAGGATGCGCCGGCCTGGGTGTCTCCGCTCCGCCCGCGATGACGGAGAGAGCGGGCCCATCCTCCGGGAAGGCCGGGGTGCGACGACCGACGGCCGGGCGTGGGCCCGTGTAGGAGGGGGAGCCGGTGAAGATCCTGCTGGTGGAGGACGACGCGGCGCTGTCCGCCGAGGTGGCCAAGGTCCTGCGCGCGGAGAACTTCGTGCTCGACCAAGCCGCCAGCGGCGTGGATGCCCAGCATCTCGGGGAGACCGAGGGCTACGACGCCGTCGTGCTCGACCTCGGCCTGCCGCGGGGCGACGGCGTCTCGGTGCTGCGGGCGTGGCGGGCGGCCGGGCGGACCCTGCCGGTGCTGGTGCTGACCGCCCGGGACGGCTGGAGCGACAAGGTCGCGGCCTTCAAGGCCGGGGCGGACGACTATCTGGTCAAGCCGGTCCGGGTGGAGGAGCTGGTGATCCGCCTGCGCGCCCTGGTGCGCCGGTCGCAGGGCGGCGGCGCCAGCCGGATCGTCTGCGGGCCGCTGAGCTTCGATCCCGGTCTCGGCGCCTTCGAGCACGAGGGTCTGCCGCTCAAGCTCACCGGGCTGGAATGGCGGGTTCTGTCCTGCCTGATGCTGAACCGCGAGACGGTCGTGCCGCGCCCGCACCTGATCGAGCGGGTCTACGAGGGCGACGCGGATGTCGATTCGAACTCCGTGGAGGTGATCATCACCCGTCTGCGCCGGAAGATCGCGCCGGCGCGGATCGAGAGCGTGCGCGGCCACGGCTACCGCCTCCACGCGGACCCGGCCTGATGGCGGCCGGGACGCCGCGCCGCTCGCTCCGCACCCGGCTGCTCGCCGCCGCCCTGGTCCTGGTCCTGGCGGCTTTGGTGGTGGCGGGACTCGCCATCGGGGTGATCCTGCACCGGTTCGCGCGCGGGCAGATCGACGGGCGGCTCGACGCGCAGATCGTCGCCCTGCGGGCCGGGCTCGAGGCCGGGATCCTGACCCAGAGCCTCGACGCGCCGCCCTACGACCGGCCCGGCCCCGGCTGGGCCTGGGAGGTGCGGCGCGGGTCCGAGACGGTCCGCTCCGGCTCGCTGCGCGGCGGGGACATCCGCCTGTCCGATCCGGGGCCGGAGGACGATCCCGGCCGCCCGCACCCGGCCTCGGGAACCGGGCCAAGGGGCGAGCCGCTCGTCGCCCGCGTGCTCTCGCTGCCCGGGCCGCCCCGGGCGACGATCGTGGTGGCGGCACCGGAGGGCGAGCTGCGCGGGCCGCTGCGGGAGGCGCTGACGAGCCTCGCCCTGGCGCTCGGTGTGCTCGGTCTCTGCCTGTTCGGCGGCCTGGCCTTCCAGGTGCGCGTCGGTCTCGCGCCGCTGAGCCGGCTGCGCGCGGACCTCGCGGCGGTGCGGGCGGGCACGCGCGAGCGGGTCCCGGCGGACCAGCCCGCCGAGATCGCCCCGATGGTGGCGGAACTCAACGGGCTCCTCGACCAGAACGCCCGCAACCTGGAGCGGGCCCGGGGCCACGTCGCCAACCTCGCCCACGCCCTCAAGACGCCGCTCGCGACCCTGTCGATGGCGCTCGCCGACCCCGCCCGCGACCCGGACGGCGCGCTGCGCCTGCAGGTCGAGGATATGGACCGCCGCGTGCGCCATCACCTGCGCCGGGCCCGGGCCGCGGCGCTCGCCGGCTCCGCCCGGTCCCGGACCCCGCTGGCACCGCGGCTCGCGGACCTGCGCGACGCGCTGGCGCGCCTCTACGCCGAGAAGGGCGTGGCGCTCGATCTTGCCGTACCGGATGACCTGTCCGCCGCCTGCGAGGCCCAGGATCTCGACGAGATGCTGGGCAATCTCGTGGACAATGCCTGCCGCTGGTGCCGGACCCGGGTGCGCGTCGCGGCCTCCGTGCAGGGGGGGATCGTGCAGGTGCGGGTCGAGGATGAGGGCCCGGGTCTCGACGCCGTCGCCGTCGAGGCCGTGATGGCGCGGGGCCGGCGCCTCGACGAGGGCGTGCCGGGCCACGGCTTCGGACTGCCGATCACGCTGGAGCTCGCCGAGCTCTACGGCGGCGGCCTGACCCTCGGGCGCTCGGATCTCGGCGGCCTGCGGGCGGAGCTGCACGTGCCGGCGTGAGGCTCGGGATCCTGCTCTCGGACGAGAACCGAGGCCGGGCCCCGCCCGATGCATCGGGGCTACGCCCCGACCCCGCCGACGAGCCACACCTTCCAAAGGTTCGTGCTTCCGCGCGGCTCAACCCAACGCCTCCCGCAGGATCGGCCGGATGCGCGGGTCGGTGCAGTGGGCCACGTTGAAGCGCATGTAGCCGTTCCAGGCGTCGGACAGGCTGAAGGAGGTCCCCGGCGCCAGGACCATGCCGCGGGCCAGCGCCCGGCGGGCGACCTCGGCCCCGTCGCGCCCGTCCGGCAGGCGCATCCACAGGAAGAAGCCGCCCCGGGGCTGCGCCCAGGGCTCGAGGCCACAGGCGCGCAGCTCCGCGGAGGCCTGCACCATCGCGCCGGCGATCCGGCGGCGGGTCTCGGCGAGGTGCCGGCGATAGGCCCCCTCGGTGATCAGCGTGTGCACCAGGGCCGCGGTGACGTGGCCGTTGCCGAGGCTGAGCGCCAGCTTGAGATCGACCAGCGGCTCGACCCAGTCGGCCCGGAGCGCGATCCAGCCGCAGCGCGCCGCCGCCGACAGGGTCTTCGAGAAGCTGCCGATCTGGATTACCCGTTCCAGCCCGTCGAAGCCGGCGAGCCGCGGGGCGGCCTCCGGCTCCAGGTCGCCGAAGATCTCGTCCTCCACGATGAGCGTGTCGTGCGCCTCGCACAGCTTCAGCAGCCGGTGCGCCACGGTGGGCGCGAGGCTCGTGCCGGTGGGGTTCTGTAGCGCCGCGTTGGTCAGGTAGAAGCGCGGCCGGTGCCGCTCCAGCCGGGCGGCGAGCGCCGGCAGGTCCGGCCCCTCCGGGGTCATCGGCACGCCGACCACCGCGACCCGGTGGGCGCGCAGCAGCGCCAGGAAGTTGAAATAGCACGGGTCGTCCACCAGCACGGTATCGCCGGGCTGGAGCAGGAAGCGGCAGACGAGGTCCAGCGCCTGCGTGGCCGATTCGACCAGCACGATCTGGTCTGTCTCGGCGCCGACGCCCTTCTCGCCGACCTTGCGGGCGATCTGATGGCGCAGGGGCGCGTAGCCCAGCGGCCGGTCGTAGTCGGTCATCTCGGCGCGGGTGGCCCGGGCCACCCGGCGCAGGCCGCGCCGGATCGCCTCGTGGGGCATCCACGAATCGGGCAGCCAGCCGGCCCCGGGCTTCAGCTGGTCGGCCCCGGCCTGCTGCGCCTGCCGGGTGATCCAGAGCGGATCGACGATCCGGTCGAGCCGGGGGCCCATCGCCTGGAGCGAGAGCGGCCGGGTCTTGCCGGCGACGTAGAAGCCCGAGCCCGGACGGGCCACGACGGCGCCCTCGGCGGCGAGGCGCTCGTAGGCCTCCACGACCGTGGATTTCGACACGCCCATCGTGTCGGCGAAGGCGCGCACCGACGGGATCCGCACCCCCGGGACCAGCCGCCGCGCCGCGATCCGCGTCCGGATCTCGCCCGCCACGGCCTCGACGCGGGTCCCGGGACTGTTCGCTCCGATCGCCATCCGTACTGCTCATTCGGCCGGACAATTCTTCGGAACCGTACCGAAGTGTTCCTGTCGCCGCCAGCCCCGGCGGTCCAGGATCGCCCGGCCCCAGAGACATGGAGGAGGGGATCATGGACCGTTGCCTCACCGAGACCGCCGGAGCCGAAGTCCGGACGCCGTGGATCGCCCGGGCGGCCGCGCGCGTCGCCGCGTTCGGCGCCGAGCTGCGGGCCGACCTGTCGCGCGCGGCGATGAACCGGCGCGTGCTGCAGCGCCTCTCGAGCCTGTCGGCACGGGAGCTGAAGGATATCGGGCTGACGCCGCAGGACGTGGCGGATGCCGGCGTGCCGAACGGCGACGACGCCATCGCGTTGCTGGTGGGCCGCCGCGACGAGCGCCGCCATGCCCGCGCGGGGGCACGGCGGTGGTGATTGGCCGGACAGGGGCCTAGGATCGACGGAATGACGTTGCGTGACGGGCTGGCCGCTCTCCTGGTGGTCACGATCCTCGGTGTGAACTTCGTCGCCATCAAGGTGGGCCTGGAGACGGTCCCGCCGCTGATGCTGAGCGCGCTGCGCTTTGCCTTCGCGGCGCTGCCGGCGGTCCTGGTGATCCGACCGCCCCGGGCTCCGCTCGCCCTCGTGGTCGCGTTCGGGCTGGCGCTGGGGGTCGGCCAGTTCGGGCTGCTGTTCACGGCGCTGCGGCTCGGGATGCCGGCCGGGCTGTCCTCGCTGCTGATCCAGGTCCAGGTGCCGTTCACCGTGGTGCTGGCCTGGCTGTTCCTGAAGGAGCGGCCGCGGGGCCTGCAACTGCTCGGCGGCGCCATCGCGCTGTCCGGTGTCGCCGCGGTGGGGCTCGGACGGGGCGGGGGCGCCCCGGCGGGACCGCTGCTGATGGTGGTCGGGGCGGCGCTGGCCTGGGCCTGCGCCAACATCATCGCGAAGCGGATCGGCCGCGTCGACATGCTCGCCCTGATGGTCTGGGGCAGCCTCGCCACCACGCCGCCGCTGCTGGCCCTGTCGCTGCTGACGGAGGGACGCGGCGCCCTCGATTCCCTGTCGCATCCGAGTTGGGTGGCAATCGCGTCGATCGCCTTCCAGGCCTATCCGACGACGCTCCTCGCCTTCGGCCTCTGGAGCCGGCTCCTGACCCGATACCCGGCGGCCACGGTGACCCCCTTCGCGCTACTCGTGCCGGTGGCGGGCATCCTGAGCACGCACTTGGTCCTGGGGGAGCCTCTGAGCACCGACATCCTGGCCGGCGGCAGCCTCATCCTGGTCGGGATCGCCCTGAGCCTTCGCGGCGGCCGGTCCGCCCCCGCTGCCTCCGCCGCGTCTGAGACCACGGCGCCGTCCACGGTGGCGTGATCCTCGGCCCGATGCCCGCCTGCACAGGGTCGACCCCGCGGCGGACGTCAAGGCGACCGGCGGCCGGCTGATCGGGGTCAATCGTGTTGTGGAGGAGGAACGTGGCGCGGGCGACGGGGCTCGAACCCGCGACCTCCGGCGTGACAGGCCGGCACTCTAACCAACTGAGCTACGCCCGCACGGCGTGGTCGCCTCGAAGGGGCGTTTCGCCCGGCGACGGGGCGGGGTTTATGGGCCGCCTCGGAACCTGTCAAGCGCATCCGGCCCGGATTCGTCGCCGTGCCGACCGGGGGGACCTGCGCGCTTCCGTCGTGTTGCAGGCATGCCGCCCGCCCCCATCTCACAGTCGGCGGACAGCACGCATTGTGCGACGCGACAAGCCATTGTCACGGGCCGGCGGCTCGACTAAGCCTCCGGCCGCGCGCATCCTGGCATAAGAACAATTCCACGGGCGAGTCCGGGTCGGCGTCGCACCGCGGTTTTCTACGTCTCGCGAGGCCCTGGCATGACCGGATTGTTGGCGGATTACCTGCCGCTCATCGTGTTCATCGGCGTGGCGCTTTTCATCGCCACGGCGCTGCTGGTCGTGCCGTTCCTGGTCGCCTTCAAGAGCCCCGATCCGGAGAAGCTCTCGGCCTACGAATGCGGCTTCAACGCCTTCGACGACGCGCGCATGAAGTTCGACGTGCGCTTCTACCTCGTGGCCATCCTGTTCATCATCTTCGACCTCGAGGTCGCGTTCCTGTTCCCCTGGGCGATCACCTTCGGAGATCTGGGCTGGTTCGGCTTCTGGTCGATGATGGTCTTCCTGGGCGTGCTGACCGTCGGTTTCGTCTACGAGTGGCGCAAGGGCGCCCTCGAATGGGATTGAGTCCCGTCAGCCCCCGCCCGCACCGGATTTCGAGTCGCCGATGGCCCTGATCACCGACACCACCCCATCCCGCGCCCCGGCGATCGTGCCCCAGCCGAAGGGGCTCATCGATCCCAACACCGGCCGTCCGATCGGCGCCGACGACCCGACCTTCCTGTCGATCAGCGACGAGCTGGCCGACCGGGGCTTCCTGCTCACCACCACGGACGAGCTGATCAACTGGGCCCGCACCGGCTCGCTGATGTGGATGACCTTCGGGCTCGCCTGCTGCGCGGTCGAGATGATGCAGATGTCGATGCCGCGCTACGATTGCGAGCGTTTCGGCTTCGCGCCCCGCGGCTCGCCGCGCCAGTCCGACGTGATGATCGTCGCCGGCACCCTGACCAACAAGATGGCCCCGGCGCTGCGCAAGGTCTACGACCAGATGCCGGAGCCGCGCTACGTCATCTCGATGGGGTCCTGCGCCAACGGCGGCGGCTACTACCACTACTCGTATTCGGTGGTGCGCGGCTGCGACCGGGTGGTGCCGGTGGACATCTACGTGCCCGGCTGCCCGCCCACCGCCGAGGCGCTGCTCTACGGCGTGCTGCTGCTGCAGAAGAAGATCCGCCGCACCGGCACGATCGAGCGCTGAGGAGCGGCGATGACGAACGGCATCTCGATCCTGTCCCACACGCAGCCCGAGAGCGGCGAAGCGGCGCTGACGACGATGGCCGAGCGCATCGTCGGCGCGCTCGGCCCGGCGGTGGTGTCGCACACCCTGGCGTTCGGCGAGCTGACGCTGATGGTCCAGGCCTCCGACATCGTCTTCGCGCTGACCTATCTGCGCGACGACCCGGCCTGCGCGTTCCGCAGCTTCATCGACATCTGCGGTGCGGACTATCCGCAGCGCGAGAAGCGCTTTGACGTGGTCTATCACCTGCTGTCGCTGCGCCACAACGCGCGCGTCCGGGTGAAGGTGCAGACCGACGAGGTGACGCCGGTCCCCTCGGCGATCGAGGTGTTCCCGGCGGCCAACTGGTACGAGCGCGAGACCTACGACCTCTACGGGATCCTGTTCTCGGGCCATCCGGACCTGCGCCGCCTGCTCACCGATTACGGCTTCGAGGGGCACCCCCTGCGCAAGGACTTCCCGCTCACCGGCTTCGTCGAGGTCCGGTACGACCAGGACGAGGCGCGGGTGGTCTACGAGCCTGTCCAGCTCACCCAAGAATTCCGCAACTTCGACTTCCTGTCCCCGTGGGAAGGCACCGACTACGTGCTGCCCGGAGACGAGAAGAAGACGTCGGCCTGAGCAGCGGAGACTGTCAGTGACAGAACACAACATCCGCAACTTCGCGATCAACTTCGGCCCGCAGCACCCGGCGGCGCACGGCGTGCTGCGCCTCGTGCTGGAGCTGGACGGCGAGGTGGTCGAGCGCGTCGATCCGCATATCGGCCTGCTGCACCGCGGCACCGAGAAGCTCATCGAGCACAAGACCTACCTGCAGGCGACGCCCTATTTCGACCGGCTCGACTACGTGTCGCCGATGAACCAGGAGCACGCCTTCTGCCTGGCGATCGAGAAGCTCGCCGGGATCACGGTGCCGCGGCGGGCGCAGCTGATCCGCGTCCTGTTCTGCGAGATCGGCCGCCTCCTGTCGCACCTGCTCAACGTCACCACGCAGGCGATGGATGTCGGCGCGCTCACGCCCCCGCTCTGGGGCTTCGAGGAGCGCGAGAAGCTGATGATCTTCTACGAGCGGGCGAGCGGCGCCCGGCTCCACGCCAACTACTTCCGGCCGGGCGGCGTCCACCAGGACCTGCCGCCGAAGCTGATCGACGACATCGACGCGTTCTGCGACCCGTTCCTGCAGGTCGTACAGGATCTCGACGACCTCGTCATGGCCAACCGCATCTTCAAGCAGCGCAACGTCGACATCGGCATCGTCTCGGTCGACGAGTGCATGGAATGGGGCTTCTCCGGCGTCATGCTGCGCGGGTCGGGCATCCCGTGGGACCTGCGCAAGGCGCAGCCCTACGAGTGCTACGAGGAGATGGACTTCGACGTGCCGGTCGGCCGGAACGGCGACACCTACGACCGTCAGGTGATCCGCATGGAGGAGATGCGGGAATCGGTGAAGATCATGAAGCAGTGCTGCGCCAAGCTGCGCGAGCCCGCCGGCCAGGGTCCGATCGCGGCGCTCGACGGCAAGTTCGCGCCGCCGCCGCGCCGCGAGATGAAGCGCTCGATGGAAGCGCTCATCCACCACTTCAAGCTCTACACCGAGGGTTTCCACGTTCCCGAGGGCGAGGTCTACGCCGCCGTGGAAGCGCCGAAGGGCGAGTTCGGCGTCTATCTGGTCTCGGACGGGACCAACAAGCCGTACCGCTGCAAGATCCGCGCGCCGGGCTTCGCCCATCTGCAGGCGATGGACTGGATGTGCCGGGGGCACCTTCTGGCCGACGTGTCGTGCGTGCTCGGCACCCTCGACATCGTGTTCGGCGAAGTGGATCGATAAGACAGAGCGATGGCAAACCGCAGACTCGCCCCCGCGTCGGAGCAGCCCGCCAGCTTCGCGTTCTCCTCGGAGAACGCCGAATGGGCGAAGACCCAGATCGCCAAGTACCCGGAGGGCCGGCAGGCCTCCGCGGTGATCCCGCTCCTGTGGAAGGCGCAGGAGCAGAACGGCGGCTGGCTGCCGCGGGCGGCCATCGAGGCGGTGGCGGCCGAGCTCGGCATGCCCAACATCCGCGTGCTGGAGGTGGCGACCTTCTACACGATGTTCGCCCTGGAGCCGGTGGGGCGCTACTGGATCCAGGTCTGCGGCACGGTGCCGTGCGATTCCTGCGGCGCGCGCGGGCTCAAGGAGATGCTCCAGGCCCGGCTCGGGCCGCCCGGACACGTCTCGGCGGACGGCACGTTCTCCTGGCTCGAGGTCGAGTGCCTGGGCGCCTGCTGCAACGCGCCGATGGTGCAGATCAACCAGGACTATTACGAGGACCTGACGCCCGAAACGCTCGGGCAGCTCATGGACGACCTCGCGGCCGGCCGGCCCGTCAAGATCGGCTCGCAGACCGGCCGCGTCTCCTCGGAGCCCCTGGGCGGCGCGAACACGCTCATCGACCCGACGCTCTACGACGGATCGCGGGTCGGCGCGTGGCGCAAGCGCTTCGAGGAGGCCGGCAAGGCCGAGGAGCCCGCCGCCAATCCGGTCTCCAAGACCGGCGAGGCGGCCGCCAGCGCGCAGCAGGCCGCCACGAACCCGAAGCCGGCCCGGCCCGATGCCGGCCGTCCGGTCGAGCGGACCGTGAGCGATGCCCCGGCCCAGCGCGCCGCCAACGGCGAGGAACCCGTCAAGCCGGAGGATCGCGCCGACGCCGCCGAGCGCGGCCGCTCGACCGCCAAGCACGGCGCCGCCCGCCCGGGCGACGCGGATGTGCTCGACTCGCCGGCCAAGCGCGTCGCCGAAGGCGAGCCGGCCGCCGGCGAGCAGGGCCACCAGGAAGCGCCGGCCCGCGACGCGGTCCCGCAGCAGCCGGAAGCCTCCGGCGCCAGCGAGACCGAGGTCGCCGCGGAGGCCGAGGAGGCCCGCGTCGCCGGCGCGCTCGCGGCGCTGCCGAAGGATGCGAGCCCCGAGCAGAAGGCCGACGCGGTCGGCAAGCGCCCGCCGGGGCTGGAGGGCGCCCGTGCCGGGCAGCCGGACGATCTCACCCGGATCAGGGGGATCGGCCCGGGCAACAGCCAGCGCCTGAACGGGCTCGGCATCTACCATTTCGACCAGATCGCCGTCTGGACCCGCGACGAGATCGCCTGGGTCGGCACCTACCTCGCGTTCCCGGGTCGCATCGACCGCGAGGACTGGGTCGGGCAGGCCAAGACCCTGTCGGGCACGGGAGCGTGACCGCCATGGCCGCCGTGACGCACGAGCTGATCTACGAAGTTCTGAAGGCCGTGCAGGCGCGTCCGGGCAACATGGAAGAGGGTCTGCGCGAGGTGCGCGGCGAGTTGAAGGGCGTGCGCGGCAACCAGCAGGCGCAGCAGCTCCAGATGAACGCCGTGCAGACCGATATCGGCAACCTCTACGAGACGTTCGGCGCCCTCGATTCGCGGCTCGCCCGCATCGAGCGCCGCCTCGACATCACCGACGCTCCGGTCAGCTGAGGGACGAAGCACATGCTGTCGGATCAGGATCGCATCTTCACCAACCTCTACGGCCTGCAGTCGCCGGGCCTGGAGGCCGCCAAGAAGCGCGGCGCCTGGGACGGGACCAAGTTCCTCCTGGAGCAGGGCCGCGACTGGATCATCGAGGAGATGAAGGCCTCGGGCCTGCGCGGCCGCGGCGGCGCGGGCTTCCCCACCGGCCTGAAGTGGTCGTTCATGCCCAAGAAGTCGGACGGGCGGCCGCACTACCTCGTGGTCAACGCCGACGAATCGGAGCCCGGCACCTGCAAGGACCGGGAGATCATGCGGCACGATCCGCATCTCCTGATCGAGGGCTGCATGCTGGCCTGCTTCGCCATGGGCGCGCATGCCTGCTACGTCTACATCCGCGGCGAGTACGTCGCCGAGAAGCACGCGCTCCAGAAGGCCGTGGACGAGGCCTACGCGGCCCGCCTCGTCGGCCAGTCGAACGTGCACGACTTTCCCTTCGACATCTACGTCCACCACGGCGCCGGGGCCTATATCTGCGGCGAGGAGACGGCCCTCATCGAGAGCCTGGAGGGCAAGAAGGGGATGCCGCGGCTGAAGCCGCCGTTCCCGGCCAATATGGGCCTCTACGGCTGCCCGACGACGGTCAACAACGTCGAGTCGATCGCGGTGGCGGGCACGATCCTGCGCCGGGGCGGCGCGTGGTTCGCCGGGCTCGGGGGCAAGAACAACACCGGCACCAAGCTCTTCTGCGTCTCGGGGCACGTCAACAAGCCCTGCAACGTCGAGGAGGAGATGGGCATCACCTTCCGCGAACTCATCGACCGCCATTGCGGCGGCATGCGCGGCGGCTGGGACAACCTCCTGTGCTCCATCCCCGGCGGATCGTCGGTGCCGCTGGTGCCGGCCGAGCAGATCGTCGACGCCAAGATGGACTTCGACACCCTGCGCAACCTCGGCTCGGGCCTCGGCACGGCGGCGGTGATCGTGCTCGACAGGTCCACCGACATCGTCGCGGCGATCACCCGGATCTCGTACTTCTACAAGCACGAGTCGTGCGGCCAGTGCACGCCCTGCCGGGAGGGCACCGGCTGGATGTGGCGGGTGATGCAGCGCATGACCGAGGGCCGCGCCCAGAAGCGCGAGATCGACATGCTGTTCGAGGTCACCAAGCAGATCGAGGGCCACACGATCTGCGCGCTGGGCGACGCCGCGGCGTGGCCGATCCAGGGCCTGATCCGGCATTTCCGCCCCGAGATCGAGAAGCGGATCGACCGCTACACCGCCAACCCGCACAGCGAGCCTGTGCCCATGGCCGCGGAGTAGGCGCCATGACGGGCCAGCCAGACAACCTGATGCCCGTGTACCTGCGGCGGATCGACGAGAAGGTCGATCGCCTCAGGGACGATGTCCGCGAACTGAAGGGCCGCATGGCGGCGGTCGAAGAGAATCTGGCTGGCGTCCACCGGTGGATCGACAGGGTCGAGCTTCGCATCGAACGCACCGAGCGACGCCTCGATCTCGCCGACGCCCCGCACTGAGATTGCACCGATGACAAAAATCCTCGTCGACGGCACCGAGGTCGACGTCCCCGCCGACTACACCCTGCTCCAGGCCTGCGAGGCCGCCGGGGCCGAGATCCCGCGCTTCTGCTTCCACGAGCGCCTGTCGATCGCCGGCAATTGCCGGATGTGCCTGGTCGAATTGAAGGGCGCGCCGAAGCCCGTGGCCTCCTGCGCCTACGCGGTGAAGGATTGCCGCCCCGGCCCGAACGGCGAGCCGCCGGAGGTGCTGACGCGCTCGCAGGGCACCAAGAAGGCCCGGGAAGGGGTGATGGAGTTCCTCCTCATCAACCACCCGCTCGACTGCCCGATCTGCGACCAGGGCGGCCATTGCGACCTGCAGGACCAGGCCATGGCCTACGGGGTCGACTCGACCCGCTACCAGGAGAACAAGCGCGCGGTCGAGGAGAAGCACATCGGCCCGTTGGTGCGGACGGCGATGAACCGCTGCATCCACTGCACCCGCTGCGTGCGCTTCCTCGCGGAGGTGGCGGGGGTGCCGGATCTCGGCGCCATCGGC
Source organism: Methylobacterium sp. J-070 (assembly GCF_022829385.1). Lineage (GTDB taxonomy): Bacteria > Pseudomonadota > Alphaproteobacteria > Rhizobiales > Beijerinckiaceae > Methylobacterium. Next base: position 240,253 of record NZ_JAKSXX010000290.1, read on the forward strand.
CGCGGCGAGGACATGGAGATCACCAGCTACCTCGAGCAGTCGATGGCCTCGGAACTCCAGGGCAACGTCGCCGACCTGTGCCCGGTCGGCGCGCTGGTGCACCGGCCGCAGAGCTACAACGTGCGCCCCTGGGAGCTGAACAAGACCGAATCGGTCGACGTGATGGACGCGGTCGGCTCGTCGATCCGCATCGACACCCGCGGCCGCGAGGTGATGCAGATCGAGCCGCGGGTGAGTGAGGAGGTCAACGAGGAGTGGATCTCGGACAAGACCCGCTATCACATCGACGGGCTGCGCATGCAGCGCCTGGACCGGCCGTACCTGCGCGAGAACGGCCGGCTGCGCCCGGCCTCCTGGGGTGAGGCGTTCCAGGCCATCGCCGCCCGGGTGAAGGGCGCCGACCCGAAGCGCATCGGCGCGGTCGTCGGGGATCTCTCGGGCGTCGAGGAGATGTTCGCGCTGCGCGAACTGATGCGGAGCCTCGGCTCGCCCAACCTCGATTGCCGCCAGACCGACGCCGGGCTCGATCCGGCGCTCGGCCGCGCGTCCTACATCTTCAACCCGACCATCCCGGGGATCGAGGCCGCGGACGCGATCCTGATCGTCGGCGCGAACCCGCGCACCGAGGCTTCGCTGCTGAACGTCCGCATCCGCAAGCGCTGGCGCATGGCGCCGCTGGCGGTGGGGGTGATCGGCGAGCCGGTCGACCTGACCTACCCGAGCCACTACATCGGCGCCGGCCCCGAGTCGCTGGCGGCGCTGGCCCGCGGCGAGCACAGCTTCCTCGAGATCCTCAAGGAGGCGAAGGCGCCGCTCGTCATCGTCGGCGCCAACGCCGCGCCGGGCATCCTGGCGGCGGCGGCGACGCTGGCCCGGGACGTCGGCGCGGTCTCGGCCGAGGGGAACGGCTTCGGCGTGCTGCACACGGCGGCCGCCCGGGTCGGGGCCCTGGATCTCGGCTTCGTGCCGGGGGAGGGGGGCCTGACCTTCGCGCAGATGCTGGAGCCCGGCGCGCTCGACGTGCTGTTCAACCTCGGCGCCGACGAGCGCGACGTGCCCCCGGGCGCCTTCGTGATCTACCAGGGTACCCACGGCGACCGCGGAGCCTCCCGGGCCGACGTGATCCTGCCGGGGGCCGCCTACAGCGAGAAGTCGGCGACCTGGGTGAACACGGAGGGGCGGGTCCAGATGGGCAACCGCGCCGCCTTCCCGCCGGGCGATGCCCGCGAGGACTGGGCGATCCTGCGCGCCCTCTCGGACGTGCTGGGTCACCGCCTGCCGTTCGACTCGCTCACCGCACTTCGCCGGGCGCTCTACGCCGCGCACCCGCATTTCGCCGCGGTCGGGACCGTCGAGCCCGGCAATGCGGTCGAGGCGGTTGAGCGGCTGGCGGCCCTGGGCGGCTCGGCGAGCGGGCCTGCCTTCGCCTCGCCGGTGTCCGACTTCTATCTCACCAATCCGATCGCCCGCGCCTCGCGGATCCTCGCCGAGTGCTCGCGGCTGGCCCGCGAACGGGCCGCCGAGGCGCAGCCCCTCGCGGCGGCCGAGTAGGAACGCACCGATGACGTCGCTCGAAATCCTCGGGACCGTGCTCCTGATCGTGCTGAAGAGCTTCGTGCTGCTCTCGGCGCTGCTCATCTTCATCGCTTACGCGCTGCTCGCCGACCGGAAGATCTGGGCGGCGGTGCAGCTGCGGCGCGGCCCGAACGTGGTCGGGCCGTTCGGCCTGTTCCAGTCCTTCGCCGACCTGCTCAAGTTCGTGCTGAAGGAACCGGTCATCCCGGCGGGCGCCAACAAGGCGATCTACCTGCTGGCGCCGCTGGTCTTCGCGATGCTCGCTTTGTCGAGCTGGGCGGTGATCCCACTCGCGGACGGCTGGGCGATCGCCGACATCAATGTCGGCATCACCTACATCTTCGCGATCTCGTCGCTCGGCGTGTACGGCGTCATCATGGGCGGCTGGGCGTCGAACTCGAAATACGCCTTCCTGGGCGCGCTCCGCTCGGCGGCGCAGATGATCTCCTACGAGGTCTCGCTCGGCTTTGTGATCATCTGCGTGCTGCTCTGCGCCGGCTCGCTCAACCTCTCGCGCATCGTGATGGCGCAGGACACCAGCCTCGGCCTGTTCGGCTGGTACTGGCTGTGGCTGTTCCCGATGTTCGTGGTGTTCTTCATCTCGGCGCTCGCCGAGACCAATCGCCCGCCCTTCGACCTGCCGGAGGCCGAATCGGAGCTCGTGGCCGGCTACATGGTCGAGTATTCCTCGACCCCGTACCTGTTGTTCATGCTCGGTGAGTACGTCGCCATCATGAGCATGTGCGCCCTCGGCACCGTGCTGTTCCTGGGCGGCTGGCTCTCGCCGATCCCGTTCGCGCCCTTCACCTGGGTGCCCGGCGTGATCTGGTTCGTCCTGAAGGCGAGCTTCCTGTTCTTCCTGTTCGCGATGGTGAAATCCATCGTGCCGCGCTACCGCTACGACCAGCTCATGCGCCTCGGCTGGAAGGTTTTTCTGCCGATCTCGCTGGTCTCGGTCGTCGTCGTCGCTTTCGTGCTCAAGCTGACCGGTCTCGCACCGGGCGCCTGAGCCCACCCTTCGCATCGGAGATCCGGGCATGAAGCTCGATCAGGTCGCCAAGAGCCTTCTGTTGAAGGAGTTCGTGTCGGGGATGATCCTCGGCATGCGCTATTTCTTCAAGCCGAAGGCCACGATCAACTACCCCTTCGAGATGGGCCATCGCGGGCCCCGCTTCCGGGGCGAGCACGCGCTGCGCCGCTATCCCAACGGCGAGGAGCGCTGCATCGCCTGCAAGCTCTGCGAGGCGATCTGCCCGGCCCAGGCGATCACCATCGAGGCGGGTCCCCGCCGCAACGACGGCACGCGCCGGACGACGCGCTACGACATCGACATGGTGAAGTGCATCTATTGCGGCATGTGCCAGGAGGCCTGCCCGGTGGACGCCATCGTGGAGGGGCCGAACTTCGAGTTCTCGGTCGAGACCCGCGAGGAACTGCTCTACGACAAGCAGAAGCTCCTCCTGAACGGTGACCGCTGGGAGCGCGAGATCGCCCGCAACATCGCGATGGATGCACCTTATCGCTGACCCCATGCCGGGGGCGCTGTTGTGCCCCCGCCGACCGGGTTCTATAGACGGGCCGCCCGCTGCGGACCGTCTCCACGCACGGCAGAAGGGGCCGCTCCGGCGGCCGATCCCGACCAGCGCATGACCGCAGCAGCCGCCTTCTTCTACCTGTTCGCGAGCGTCACGGTCGCGTCGGGCTTCATGGTGATCGCATCACGCAATCCCGTGGCCTCGGTGCTGTTCCTGATCCTGGCCTTCGTGAACGCCGCCGGGCTGTTCGTCCTGATGGGTGCCGAGTTCCTCGCGATGATCCTCGTGGTGGTCTACGTCGGCGCGGTGGCGGTGCTGTTCCTGTTCGTGGTGATGATGCTCGACGTGGACTTCGCCGAGCTGCGCCAGGGCTTCCAGCAATACCTGCCGGTCGGCGCCCTGATCGGGGCGATCTTCCTGGTCGAGCTGCTGCTGGTGGTGGGCTCCTGGAGCATCGATCCGGGCCTGGTGCAGGCGCCGCTCGGCAACGTCGCGGCGGCCGAGAACCTGACCAACGCCCAGGCGCTCGGCCGGGTGATCTACACGGACTACGCCTACTTCTTCCAGCTCGCCGGCCTGATCCTGCTGGTCGCGATGATCGGCGCGATCGTGCTGACGCTCCGCGACCGGCCCGGCGTCAAGCGCCAGAACATCGCGGTCCAGAACGCCCGCACCCAGGCCATGGCGGTGGAGACCCGTAAGGTCCCCTCGCGCCAGGGCGTGGAGGTCTGATGACCGCCGAAGGAACCGAACGATGATCGGCCTGAGCCACTACCTCACCGTCGCGGCGATCCTGTTCACGCTCGGCGTGCTCGGCATCTTCATCAACCGCAAGAACATCATCGTCATCCTGATGTCGGTCGAGCTGATCCTGCTCTCGGTCAACATCAACCTCGTCGCCTTCTCGACGCAGCTGAACGACATCACCGGGCAGGTCTTCGCCCTGTTCGTGCTGACCGTCGCGGCCGCCGAATCGGCGATCGGCCTCGCCATCCTGGTGGTGTTCTTCCGCAACCGCGGCTCCATCGCGGTCGAGGACGTGAGCATGATGAAGGGCTAGGACCTTCTTCTTCGCCCGCCCCGAGTGACATCCGGACGCCGCCGCCAGGCGGCCGGCCCGGAGGACGGACTGCAAGAGAGCGATGTATCACGCGATCGTCTTCTTCCCGCTCATCGGCTTCCTGATCGCTGGCCTGTTCGGCCGGTACATCGGGGCGCGGGCGTGCGAGTACATCACCACGGCGTTCCTCGCCTTCACGGCGCTGATCGCCTGGGGCGTGTTCCTCGACGGCGGTCACGCCGAGCGGGTGCAGGTCGCCTCCTGGTTCTCGGCCGGGGACCTGCAGGTCGACTGGGCGTTCAAGATCGACGCCCTGACCCGGGTGATGCTGGTGGTGGTCACCACGGTCTCGACCCTCGTGCACCTCTACTCCGTGGGCTACATGGAGGAGGATCCGCACCGGCCGCGGTTCTTCGCCTACCTGTCGCTGTTCACCTTCGCCATGCTGATGCTGGTGACGGCCGACAACCTCGTGCAGATGTTCTTCGGCTGGGAGGGCGTCGGCCTCGCCTCGTACCTGCTGATCGGCTTCTGGTACGAGAAGCCCTCGGCCAACGCCGCCGCCATGAAGGCCTTCATCGTCAACCGGGTCGGCGATTTCGGCTTCTCGCTCGGCATCTTCCTGGTGTTCGTGCTGACCGGCTCGGTGGCGTTCGACGCGATCTTCGGCAAGGTCGACGCGATCAAGACGCTCACCTTCCACTTCATCGGCTACGACTGGAACGCCCTGACGCTCGCCTGCCTGCTGCTGTTCATGGGCGCCATGGGCAAGTCGGCGCAGTTCCTGCTGCACACCTGGCTGCCGGACGCCATGGAGGGCCCGACCCCGGTCTCGGCGCTGATCCACGCCGCCACCATGGTGACGGCCGGCGTGTTCATGGTCGCGCGCCTGTCGCCGCTGTTCGAGGAGGCGCCGAACGCGCTGGTCGTCGTGACGGTGATCGGCGGCATCACGGCGTTCTTCGCGGCCACGATCGGCCTCGTGCAGAACGACATCAAGCGGGTGATCGCCTACTCGACCTGCTCGCAGCTCGGCTACATGTTCGTGGCGCTCGGCGTCGGCGCCTACTCGGCCGCCGTGTTCCACCTGTTCACCCACGCCTTCTTCAAGGCGCTGCTGTTCCTGGGCGCCGGCTCGGTCATCCACGCGATGCACCATGAGCAGGACATGCGGAACATGGGCGGCCTGCGCCGCTACATCCCCTACACCAGCGCCATGATGGCGATCGGCTCCCTGGCGCTGATCGGCTTCCCCTACACGGCGGGCTACTACTCCAAGGACGCGATCATCGAGGCGGCCTACGCGTCGAGCCGGCCCGGGCACACGCTCGCCTTTCTCTGCGTCGTGGTGGCGGCGTTCTTCACCTCGTTCTACTCCTGGCGCCTGTTCTTCATGACCTTCGAGGGTCCGGCCCGCTGGGGCGCCCACGCGGCCCACGACCATCACGACGCCCCCGCGGTGGCGCATTCCGCCATGGCGCACGAGGCCGACGGGGCGCCCGGCCACACGGAGGGCGTCGCCCACGACGATCACGGTCACGACATCGAGCCGGCGCACAGGAGCGACCTCGTCGCCGACGACCATCACGGGCACGGCGACCACACGCCCCACGAGAGCCCGCCGGTGATGACGGTGCCGCTGGCGATCCTCGCCTTCGGCGCGCTGTTCGCCGGGATCATCTTCCACAACCGCTTCATCGGCGAGGGGATGGACGCGTTCTGGGGCCACGCCCTGGCGCACGGGCCGGACAACCACATCATGCACGAGATCCACGAGGTCCCGGCACTGGTCTCCTATTCGCCGCTGATCATGCTGATCCTCGGCTTCGTCCTGGCCTACTGGATGTACATCCGCCGGCCGGAGCTGCCGCGCGCGCTCGCCGCGCAGCAGCCGTCGCTGTACCGGTTTCTGCTCAACAAGTGGTACTTCGACGAGATCTACGACCGGATCTTCGTCCGCCCGGCCAAGGATTTCGGCCTGTTCCTATGGAAGCAGGGCGACGGCCGGATCATCGACGGGCTCGGCCCCAACGGCATCGCGGCGCGCGTCGTGGACGTGACCCGCGGCGTGGTCCGCCTGCAGACCGGCTACCTCTACCACTACGCCTTCGTGATGCTCATCGGCGTCGCCGGCCTGATCAGCTGGTACCTGATGTCCGGCCTGCCCAAGGGTGCTCACTGACATGCTCGGTCTCGGCATCCTCTCCGGCCTGCTGATCGTGCCGCTCTGCGGCGCGGCCTTCATCCTGACGCTGAGCGGCGACGAGGAGTCGGTGGCGCGCAACAGCCGCTGGGCCGCGCTCGCCACCACGGTGGTCACCTTCCTGCTCTCGCTGGTGGCCTGGAGCCGCTACGACGCGGCCTCGGCGAGCTTCCAGCTGGTCGAGAGCCACGCGTGGCTCACGGAGACGATCCGGTTCAAGCTCGGCGTCGACGGCTTCTCGATGCCGCTGATCCTGCTGACCACGTTCCTGATGCCGTTCTGCATCGGCGCCTCGTGGCACTCGATCCACTTCCGGGTGAAGGAGTATTTCGTCGCCTTCCTCGTCCTCGAGACGACGATGATCGGCGTGTTCGCCTCGCTGGACCTGCTGCTGTTCTACCTGTTCTTCGAGGCCGGCCTGATCCCGATGTTCCTGATCATCGGGATCTGGGGCGGCGCGCGCCGGGTCTATGCGAGCTTCAAGTTCTTCCTCTACACCCTGCTCGGCTCGGTGCTGATGCTGCTCGCCGTCATGGCGATGTACTGGCAGGCCGGCACCACCGACATCCCGACCCTGCTGCAGACCCGCTTCCCGGTGGAGATGCAGACTTGGCTGTGGCTCGCCTTCTTCGCCTCCTTCGCGGTGAAGATGCCGATGTGGCCGGTCCACACCTGGCTGCCCGACGCCCACGTGGAGGCGCCGACCGCCGGGTCGGTGATCCTGGCCGGCATCCTCCTGAAGATGGGCGGCTACGGCTTCATCCGGATCTCCCTGCCGATGCTGCCGGTGGCGAGCCACGACTTCGCCCCCCTGGTCTTCGCGCTGTCGGTGATCGCGATCATCTTCACCTCGCTCACCGCGATGATGCAGACCGACATCAAGAAGCTGATCGCCTACTCGTCGGTGGCCCATATGGGCTTCGTGACGCTCGGCCTGTTCACCCTGAACGAGCAGGGCATCCAGGGCGCGCTGTTCCTGATGATCTCCCACGGCATCGTGTCGGGGGCGCTGTTCCTCTGCGTCGGCGTCGTCTACGACCGGATGCACACCCGCGAGATCTCGGCCTATGGCGGCCTCGTGAAGCGGATGCCGCTCTACGCGGTGGCCATGATGGTGTTCACCATGGCCAATGTCGGCCTGCCCGGCACCTCCGGCTTCGTCGGCGAGTTCCTGTCGATGCTCGGCGCCTTCAAGGCGAACCCGAACGTCGCGTTCTTCTCGACCTTCGGCATCATCCTGTCGGCCGGCTACGCCTTGTGGCTCTACGCCCGGGTGATCTACGGCAAGCTGGAGAAGCCGAACCTCCAGGGCATCCTCGACCTCGACACCCGCGAGAAGATCATCCTGGCGCCCCTCGTGGTGCTGACGATCTACTACGGCGTGCACCCGGCCCCCATCCTCGACGTGTTCGCGCCCTCGACGGATGCGCTGATGGCGAGCATGAAGGCCGCCCTCGCCAACACCCAGACCGCGGCCGCCGCGCTCCCGATCCCGCGCTGAGACGGAAACAATGCCCACCGTCCACTCCGTGCTGCCCTCGCTGACGCCGCTGCTGCCCGAGCTGATCCTCGGCATCGGCGTGCTGGTCCTGATCCTCTACGGCGCCTGGCGCGGCGACCGCTCCGCCGAATCCGTGAGCATCGGCGCGCTGGTCCTGCTCCTGGTCGCCCTGTTCGTGGTGGTGTCGCAGCCGGTCCCCGGACGGGTCACGACCCTGTCGGGGGCCTTCGTCTCGGACGCCTTCTCCAAGGTGATGAAGTCGCTGGTTCTGCTCGGCTCGTCGGCGACGATTTTGCTGGCGCACGACTTCTTCAAGCGCGAGCGGATCGACCGGTTCGAGTTCCCGGTGCTGATCCTGCTCTGCACCATCGGCATGATGGTGATGGTCTCGGCCAACGACCTGATCGCGCTCTATCTGGGTCTGGAACTGCAGTCGCTGGCCGCCTACGTGATCGCGGCGTTCCACCGCGACGACGCCAAGTCCACCGAGGCCGGCCTGAAGTACTTCGTGCTGGGCGCGCTCTCCTCCGGCATGCTGCTGTACGGCGCCTCGCTGGTCTACGGGTTCACCGGCACGGTCTCGTTCCCCGGCATCGTCTCGGCGCTGAACGAGAATGCCGGGCTGGGCATCGTGCTGGGCATCGTGTTCCTGGCCGCGGGCGTGTGCTTCAAGATGTCGGCGGTGCCGTTCCACATGTGGACGCCCGACGTCTACGAGGGCTCGCCGACTCCGGTGACCGCCTTCTTCGCCACCGCGCCCAAGATGGCGGCCGTGTCGATGACCGTGCGGGTGTTCATCGGCGCGATGCCGGACGTGACGGCGATCTGGCAGCAGATCTTCATCTTCGTCTCGGTGGTCTCGATGGCGCTCGGCTCCTTCGCGGCCATCGGCCAGACCTCGATCAAGCGCCTGATGGCCTACTCGTCGATCGCCAATATCGGCTACGCGCTGATCGGGCTTGCCTGCGGCTCGGAGGAGGGGATCAGCGGCCTCGTCACCTACATGATCATCTACCTGGCGATGACGCTCGGCACCTTCGCGATCATCCTGTCGCTCCGGCGCCGGGACGTGATGTTCGAGACGATCGAGGACCTGTCGGGCCTGTCGCGCACCCATCCGTGGCTGGCCTTCTGCCTCGCCGCGATGATGTTCTCGCTGGCCGGCATCCCGCCCCTCGCCGGGTTCTTCGCCAAGTTCTACGTCTTCGCCGCCGCCATCAAGGCGGGCCTCGTGACCCTGGCGGTGATCGGCGTCGTCACCAGCGTGATCGGGGCCTACTACTACCTGCGCATCGTGCGGATCATGTATTTCGACGAGCCGAAGGAGCCCTACGAGGCGATGGCCCCGGGGCTTCGCGTGGTGCTGGCCCTGTCGAGCGTCGTGGTGGTGCTGTTCTTCCTGCTGCCCGGACCGCTGGTCGGCGCCGCCGGCCGGGCCGCCCGGTCGCTGTTCTAGGGCATCGCGGGTTCCGGCTTTGACGGGCATACGACAGATCAAGAAACCGTCGCCTTGAGCTACAGACTCGGGCCCGAGGCACGCGCCCAGGGCCATCGCCTGCACGTCCACGATCGTCTCGGCTCCACCAACACGGAGGCCATGGGACAGGCGCGCGCGGGCGAGACCGGCCCGCTCTGGGTGGTGACGCACCGCCAGGAGGCGGGACGGGGCCGGCGGGGCAACGCCTGGGCGTCGCTGCCGGGCAACCTCGCCGCGAGCGTGCTCTGGCCGGTCCTGGGCGTGCCGCCGGAGCATCTCGCGGAACTGGGCTTCGTCGCCGGTCTCGCGCTGATCGATGCGCTGTCGGCCGCCTGCGGCACCCTGCCGGATACCGAAGCCGGGGGCGGCGCCCGATCTGTGAAGCTCAAATGGCCCAACGACGTGCTGCTCGGCACGGCCAAGCTCGCCGGTCTGCTCCTGGAGGCGGAGACGCTGCCGAGCGGCCGCCGGGCCGCGGTGATCGGCTTCGGTGTCAACGTCGCGGCGGCCCCGGACGGTCTGGGCGCCGCCTGTCTGGCGGAGACGGGTTACGTGGGCGGCGCCGAAGCGCTACTGGAGCCTCTCTCGGACCGGATGGCTGCGCGGGCGCGCGCCTGGGACCGGGGACGGAATTTCGCTGCCCTGCGCGCCGAATGGCTGGCGCAGGCCGCAGGTCTCGGGTCCGGGATCGCGGTGCGCAGCGGCGGGCATACCCTGAGGGGCGTGTTCGAGACCATCGACGAGGGGGGGCGGCTCGTGATCCTCGCCCCCGACGGGAACCGGCATACCGTGACGGCGGGCGAGGTGCATTTCGGAACGGCCGCGACGGCGGCGTGAGTTTGGACGACGACAGATGGTGATGGGACAGGAGGAGCTGGTCTTCCTGCCGCTCGGCGGCGTGGGCGAGATCGGAATGAATGCGGCCCTGTACGGGTTCGGCCCGGAGAAGGGCCGGAAGTGGATCATGGTCGATTGCGGCATGGGCTTCGCCGGCGAGGAGAACATGCCGGGCATCGACCTGATGTTCCCGGACCTCACCTTCATCGAGCAGCGGCGCAAGGACCTGCTGGGGATCTTCATCACCCACGCGCACGAGGACCATATCGGGGCGATCTCCGAGCTGTGGTCGCGGCTCAAGGCACCGGTCTACGCGACCCGCTTCGCCAAGAACCTGCTGGAGACCCGCCGCCTCTCGGATCCCGGGGCTCCGAAGGTCGATCTGCGCGAGGTCAAGCCCGGCCGGCGCATCAATGCCGGCCCCTTCGAGCTCGAATACGTCCCGGTCTCGCACTCGATCCCGGAATCGAACGCCATCGCGATCCGCACCGCGGCGGGCCTCGTGCTGCATACCGGCGACTGGAAGATCGACCCGACGCCGATCGCCGGTTCGGTCACCTCGCCGGAAGCGTTCACGGCCCTGGGCGACGAGGGCATTCTCGCCATCGTCTGCGACTCGACCAACGTGGTGCGGGAAGGCTTCTCCCCCAGCGAGAAGGCCGTCGCCGAGACCCTCAAGACCCTGATCGCGGACGCCCCCCACCGGGTGGCGGTGACCACCTTCGCGTCGAACGTCGCTCGGATCCGCGCGGTTGCCGAGGCGGCCGTGGCGTGCGGGCGCGAGATCGTCGCGGTCGGCCGGGCCATGGACCGGGTGATCGATGTCGCCCGCGAGTGCGGCTACCTCGACGGCCTGCCCGAGTTCCGCCGCGCGGATTCGTGGAAGAGCCTGCCGCGGGAGCGGGTCGTGGCCCTGCTCACCGGCTCGCAGGGCGAGCCGCGGGCGGCGCTCGCCCGGGTCTCCCGCCGCGACCACCCGGATATCAGCCTGGCCTCGGGCGATCGGGTGATCTTCTCGTCGCGGGCGATCCCCGGCAACGAGCGCGACGTCGGGTCGATCATCAACGACCTGATCGAGCAGGGGGTCGAGGTGATCACCGACCGCACCGAACTCGTCCACGTCTCCGGCCACCCGCGCCGGGACGAGATGGTCGAGATGTACAAGTGGACCCGCCCCGGCACCGCGATCCCGGTGCACGGCGAGCCGCTGCACCTCGACGAGCACGCGCGCTTCGCCCGGGCCCAGGGCGTGCAGAACGTCGTCAAGGCGCGCAACGGCAGCCTCGTCCGCCTGAGCCCCGGCACGCCCGCGGTGATCGACAACGTCAAGGCCGGACGCCTGTTCAAGGACGGCGACGTCCTGATCGACGACAAGGACCGGGCGATCCCCGAGCGGCGCAAGCTCATGCAGGCGGGTCTGGTCTCGGTGGCCATCGCCATCGACGAGGACGGCGTCGTGCTCGGCGAGCCGGCGGTGGACATCATCGGCCTGCCGAACCGCGGCCGGTCGGGCGACCCGCTGATCGACACGGTGGTGGACGCGGTCTCCCGGACCCTGTCGGGCCTGTCGCGCGGCAAGCTCAAGGACTCGGAGGGCGTCGAGAAGGCGGTCGACCGGGCCGTGCGGACCGCGGTCAACGAGGTCTGGGGCAAGAAGCCCGCGTGCCACGTGCAGGTCGTGGAAGTTTAAGGTACGAAACCGGCACGACAGACCGAGGCAGATCCTCCCCATCCCCTCATCCTCAAGTGTCCGCGGCGCGGGCCTCGAAGCAGATCTCCTTCGAGGCCTTCGGTGCGCTCCGGCCCCGGGATGAGGGCGATGGAGGGAGACGGCGAGGGCCTGCCATCGGCATTCGAACGGGGAGGAACACCATGATCGGCCGTCTCAATCACGTGGCCATCGCCGTGCAGGACCTCGAGGCCGCCTGCGCGGTCTATCGCGACACGCTCGGCGCCACGATCACGCCGCCCCTGCCGCAGCCCGAGCACGGGGTCACGGTGGTGTTCGTCGAGCTGCCGAACAGCAAGATCGAGTTGATGGCGCCTCTGGGCGAAGGCTCGCCGATCGAGGCCTTCGTGGCGCGCAACCCGGGCGGGGGCGTCCATCACGTCTGCTACGAGGTCGACGATATCCTGGCCGCCCGCGACAAGCTCAAGGGACAGGGGGCCCGGGTGCTCGGCACCGGCGAGCCGCGGATCGGCGCCCACGGCAAGCCCGTGCTGTTCCTGCACCCCAAGGATTTCCTGGGTACCCTAGTCGAGCTGGAGCAGGTGTGAGCCGGATGATGGCGCGGCTGGCCCGCTCGACCCCGGTGACGCTCGCGGTGGTCACCGTGCTGGTCGCCGCCTTCGTGGCGGCGGGCGTGGGCCTGTTCAAGCTCACGGTGGGCGGGGCGATCGCCCTCTACTTCGTGGTCTGGTGGACCCTGCTCTTCGCGGTCCTGCCCCTGCGCAACCAGCCGGAGACCCGGCCCGGCTACGTGGTCCCGGGACAGGATCCGGGCGCGCCGGCGACGCCGCGGCTGCGCGAGAAGGCCATCTGGACGACGCTGGTGGCCGGAGCGGCGTTCCTGCTCGCCCTGGCGATATTCCCGCTCACCGGGCTGTAGCGCCTCATCCCGAACGGCGGGCCCCATCTTTCGGGACGATGCGGGCCCGGGCGGCTCAGAGCAGCCTGCCGGAGGTCGGCATCACCGTCAGCGACTTACCCGCCCGCGCCACCAGATGGGCGAAGGCGAGGGCCGCCGCCGAGGCCTGCGCGGCCGACGGGAAGGTCTGGTCCGATTCGGCGATCGTCTCGTGGGTCGCGTTGAGGAGGACCCAGGACCACCTCGTATCGGCTTGGCGGATCTGGAAGTGCATGGCCGGTCCAACCATTCGGGACCGGACGACCTTGCGCGCGTCGGGAGCCTGGCGGGTTAACGACGGGACCGGGCAATGTCGAACACTCGACAGAGCGGTGGCTTGTCCTCGCTAATCCCGCTCTTCACAGAGCCCACGATGTCGCAACCGGGTCTCGGCGGCGCCGGCTCGGCCCGCGGGGATGTCGGCGGACCGCCCGCGACAATAAAAAAAGCAAGGCCCGAGGCCTTGCTTTTCAAGCTTCAATGGCTCGACCTTGATATATCCCTCGCATTTGGCTGCGGGGCGGTCGCTTTTCCTCCCGAGACTCGGACCTTGCGCCGCCTCTTCCGGGCATCGCAAACATCGCCGGACGCTTATAGGAACAACAATTCGTGTTGTCACCGGGTCCGAGAGAAAAAACTGCGCTTTCTTGCCGGCAAATGGGCAGATCGTATCCGGGGCCGGGGCCGTCGTGGTCGGCCCCCGGCGAGGGGCGATTACGCCGGTCCGTGGTCGCGCAGTGCTTGTAATTTGCGTCTCCGGCGTGTTGTGTGCCCGCGCGCCGCGGCTCCTCCCGGCCCTTTCCACTTCCAAGACCCAGACGACATGCGTCTCTCCCGCTATTTCATGCCGACCTTGCGCGAGACGCCCAAGGAAGCCGAGATCGTCTCGCACCGGCTGATGCTGCGCGCCGGCCTGGTCCGCCAGGAGGCCGCCGGCATCTACGCGTGGCTGCCCCTCGGCCTGCGGGTGCTGGAGCGCGTCTGCGCGGTGATCCGCCGGGAGCAGGACCGTGCCGGCGCCATCGAGATCCTGATGCCGACGGTGCAATCCGCCGAGCTGTGGCGGGAATCCGGCCGCTACGACGCCTACGGCAAGGAGATGCTGCGCCTGAAGGACCGGCACGAGCGCGAGATGCTCTACGGCCCCACCGCCGAGGAGATGGTCACCGAGATCTTCCGCGCGAGCGTGCGCTCCTACAAGGACCTGCCGAAGAACCTCTACCAGATCTCGTGGAAGTTCCGCGACGAGGTCCGGCCGCGCTTCGGCACGATGCGCTCGCGCGAGTTCCTGATGAAGGACGCCTACTCGTTCGATTTCGACCAGGCCGGGGCGCGCCACGCCTACAACCGCATGTTCGTGGCGTATCTCAGAACCTTCGCGGGGCTCGGCCTCAAGGCGATCCCGATGCGGGCCGATACCGGCCCGATCGGCGGCGACCTGTCCCACGAGTTCATCATCCTGGCCAAGACCGGCGAGAGCGAGGTGTTCTGCGACAAGGCCTATCTGGATTTCCAGACCCCGCCCGAGACCGTGGATTTCGACGACGTCGCCGCCCTCCAGGGCATCGTCGACGCCTGGACCTCCCACTACGCGGCCACCGAGGAGATGCACGAGCCGGAGGCCTTCGCGGAGGTGCCCGAGGAGAACCGCCTCGCCGCCCGCGGCATCGAGGTCGGGCACATCTTCTATTTCGGCACGAAATATTCCGAGCCGATGGGCGCCAAGGTCGCCGGGCCGGACGGGATCGAGCGTCCGGTCCATATGGGCTCCTACGGCATCGGCCCGAGCCGGCTGGTCGCGGCGATCATCGAGGCGAGCCACGACGAGGCCGGGATCATCTGGCCGGATTCGGTGGCGCCCTTCGACGTGGCGCTGATCAACCTCAAGGTCGGCGATGCCGGCACCGATGCCGCCTGCGCGCAGATCCAGTCCGACCTGGAGACCGCCGGCCTGTCGGTCCTCTACGACGACCGGGACGAGCGGCCCGGCGCCAAGTTCGCCACCGCCGACCTGATCGGCCTGCCCTGGCAGGTGATCGTCGGCCCGAAGGGACTGGCCGAGGGCAAGGTCGAGCTGAAGCGGCGCGCCGGGGGCGAGCGCGAGAGTCTCGCGGTCGTCGACCTGCTGGCGCGAATCCGGCGCGTCTGAGACCCGATCATGGCGGGATCCGCGGCGATCGACCGGATGAGGAGCTTCGCGGCGTCGTTCCGGGCGGGCACCGCGCCCTTCGCGCCGTTCGAGTGGATCCTCGCCGGCCGCTACCTGCGCGCCCGCCGCCGGGGCGGCGGCGTCTCGGTGGTGGCGTTCTTCTCGGTCCTCGGCATCGCCCTCGGCGTCGCCACCCTGATCATCGTGCTGTCGGTGATGAACGGCTTCCGGGCGGAATTGCTGTCCAAGATCGTGGGCATCAACGGCCACCTGTTCGCCACGCCGATCGATCGGCCGTTCAACGACTGGACCGACCTGTCCGAGCGCCTGTCCAAGGTCGCGGGGGTGCGCGCCGCGGTGCCGCTGGTGGAGGGGCAGGCCTTCGCGTCGTCGCAGTACGGCGGCTCGGGGGTGATCATCCGCGGCGTGCGGGCGGCGGATCTCGACGCGCTGGCGGCGGTGTCGTCGTCGATCCGCGGCGGCACCCTGGAGGGCTTCGACGACGGCACCGGCGTGCTGATCGGCCGGCGGCTCGCCGACACGTTGGGCCTTCAGGCCGGCGACACCATCACGCTGGTGACGCCCAAGGGCTCGTCGACCCCGTTCGGGACGGCGCCCCGGACCAAGAGCTACACGGTCAAGGCGGTGTTCGAGGTCGGCATGACCGAGTTCGACCAGACCTTCGTGTTCATGCCGCTCGCCGAGGCGCAGGCCTTCTTCAACAAGGACGGCGACGTCAGCATGATCGAGATCTACGTCGACGATCCCGACCATGTCGGCGACATGCGCGAGCCGCTGGAGATGGCGGCCGAGCGCCCGATCCTGCTCACCGACTGGCGCCAGCGCAACCGGACCTTCTTCGGGGCGCTGGAGGTCGAGCGCAACGTGATGTTCCTGATCCTGAGCCTGATCGTCGTGGTGGCGACGCTCAACATCGTCTCGGGGCTGATCCTGCTGGTGCGCGACAAGTCCAGCGACATCGCGATCCTGCGGACCATGGGGGCGACGCCCGGCACGATCATGCGGGTGTTCCTGATCAACGGTGCGCTGATCGGCGTCGTCGGAACCCTCGGCGGGTTGGCGCTCGGCGTCCTGATCACCCTGAACATCAAGCCGATCCAGCACGTGCTGTTTCCGGGTGCCTGGGACCCGACCGTCCGCTTCCTCGCCGAGATCCCGGCCCAGATGAACCCGAGGGAGATCACCGCGGTGGTGATCACCACGCTGCTGCTGTCGCTCGCGGCGACGCTCTATCCCTCCTGGCGCGCCGCCCGGCTCGATCCGGTGCAGGCCCTGCGCTACGGCTGACGGGCCGCCCCATGAGCGATTCAAGCCAGAGAGCCGGCGACGCGCCGGTGCCGGCCCTGTTCTTTTCCCGCGTCGAGCGGCGCTACGCCCAGGCGGAGGGCGCCCTGGAGATCCTGCGCGGCGCCGACCTGGCCATCTGGCCCGGGGAGCTGGTGGCGCTGGTGGCGCCCTCGGGCGCCGGCAAGTCGACCCTGCTGCACCTCGCCGGGCTCCTGGAGCGGCCGGACGGGGGTGAGATCTACATCGGCGGCCAGCCCACCGCCGCGATGGCGGATCCCGAGCGCACGCGCCTCAGGCGGGAGGAGATGGGCTTCGTCTATCAGTTCCACCATCTCCTGCCGGAATTCTCCGCCCTGGAGAACGTGGTGATGCCGCAGCTCATCCGCGGCCTGAAGAGTCCGGAAGCCAAGAGCCGGGCCGCCGAGCTCCTGAGCTTCCTCGGCCTCAAGGCGCGGCTTCTGCACCGCCCGGCCGAGCTGTCGGGGGGCGAGCAGCAGCGCGTCGCCATCGCCCGGGCGGTGGCCAACGGCCCGCGGCTCCTGCTCGCCGACGAGCCCACCGGCAACCTCGACCCGGGGACGGCGGGCCACGTCTTCTCGGTGCTGATGGCGCTGGTGCGGGCCTCGGGCCTCGCGGCCCTGGTGGCGACCCACAACCTCGACCTCGCCGCGCGCATGGACCGCCGGGTGACGATCCGCGACGGGCTGATCACGCCGCTCGACTGAGCGACGGCTCACCGTCTCGGGTTGGACTGGCTCACATCCGCCGAACCGGACTTCACGCGGCGCAGAGCCGCCACCACGGCGCTGGGCACCGCGGGCGACCCGGTGAACCTGCAGTCCGCCGGATCCCGCACGTCGGGTCATCCCGGGCGTTCGCCCGCGCGTCGCGGGGCTCGTCGTCGCCTCCGACCAGAATCGGAGCGCCATCGGAGCCAACCGATCGGCTGCGCGACAGACCCGAGACGGCGCGATGTTTAATCCATGGCGCTGCGTGCGGCGCGTCACGGCGCGGAAGACCTTCGCTGTCTATATTGCAATCACGCAAGACGAAACAGCGCCGAACATTCGGCATGTGCTGCGAAAAACCTGGAGCACCACCATGAAGAACCGTATCGCCGCCGCCATCACCGCCCTCGTCCTCGGTGTCGCACCGCTCTCGTCCGCCCTGGCGTTCGACGGCGCGCGCTGGACCGGCTTCGCAACCGACCCGGTCGAGACCACGGGCGCGCTGGGCCTCGGCGTCCACGACGGCCCCTTCTACGCGGGCTGCCCGATGAGCTCGGCCGCAGAGGGCAATGCCGACCAGCAGACCCGTCCGATCAAGCAGTACGGGCAGACGGCCGGCGGATACCGTTGCTGATCCGGCGCCGTAGCGGATGCCGCTCAAGCCCGTCTCCTACGTCATGATCGGCGCATTCGTGATCGGTCTCCTCACGACCCTGGTCGGCTCGGCGACCCTCCTGCTGGCTCGGTAGGTCCGGGGGCGGGCTCCGGCTTCGACCGGTCGAAGCCGGAGCGCCGGCCCTGCCGGCACCGCAGCCCGATCGGTCAGCGGCGGGGTGCGGCTCCGGTCCGGAGATCCGGGCTGGCCGCTGCGGGGCGCGCGGCGGCCAGCGCCTCCACCTGATCGCAGGCATCCGTGATCGCGTCGCGGCTCCGCGCCATCCGCACCCGGGCCGCCGCGCAGGCGCGCGCCACCGCGGGATCGCCGAGCAGCCGGTTCAGGACGCGCGCCGCCCGGGCGGGCCGGAAGGCGCGCCGGCTCAAGGTCGCGCCGAGATCCCGGTCCTTGAGGCGCCGCCCCTCGTCGAAATGGTCGAACGCCACCGGGACGACGAGTTGCGGGACGCCCGCCGCCAGGGCCTGCGCCACCGTCCCGACGCCGCCGTGATGGACCAGGGCGGCGCTGCGCGGCAGCAGCGTGCTCAAGGGCGCGTAGGGCAGGTGGATGAGACCGGCGGGCAGCGGGCTCGGGATCTGGCCGCCCTGAGGGGCCAGCAGGACGCCGCGGCGGCCCATGCGCCGGCACATCTCCACGGCGGTGACGAAGAAGGGCGCGCCGTGGCGCATGGCCGAGCCGTAGGTGAACACGATCGGCGCGTCGCCCGCGGCCAGGAAGGCGTCCAGGGCGGGCGGCATCGCCGGCACGTCGCCGAAGCGGTCGACCAGCGGAAACCCGAGTTGCACCGCCTGGGTCGGCCAGTCGGGCTGCGGCGCCGCGTACCAGTCGGGGAACATGAGGAGCATGCGCGTCGGGCTGTTCCACCAGTGCCGCAGCCGGGCGACCGGATCGAGGCCGAGTCGGGCGCGCAGGGCGTTCAGCGGCGGCAGCGTGAACGGGCCGACCGCCACCGTGTCGACGCCGCGATTGACGAAGGCGCGGAGCGAAGCCGGCAGGAAGCGCGGCAGCGCCAGTCCCGGCAGCCGGGGCGGATCGTACCGGCTCTCGATCAGGAACGGCATCACGTGCAGGGTCGCGGTCGGGAGGTCGTAGAGATCCTGGGCGAGCCGAGCCCCCCAGCTCAGCGGCGAAGCGACCACCAGCAGCTTCACCCCCCGCGCCCGGGTCGCCCCGAGCCACAGGCAGGTGGGTTCCGCCACCTGCAGGGCATAGTCGAACATGGGCCGGAAACCCTGCTGCGGATGCCAGAGGTCCGGCTGACGGATCACCGCCTCGTAATCGGCTACCGTGCCGAGGGGCTGGAACGCGAGCCCGCTGCGACGCGCCATCGCCTCGAACGGCGCCGGCGCAGCCAGCGAGACGCCGTGACCGCGCTTCATGAGTTCGTGACCCAGCGCGATGAACGGCAGGACGTCGCCGTGTGTGCCGACGGCCACGAGGGCAACGTCGAACCGCTCGGCCGTCTGGTGCACGGGAATGGCCTGCTCCTTCGAACCCCCCGGTCAGATGACGTGGTCTTCCTGGGGCCGGGGCATGCCAGCCCGACCCATCCGCATCAAGATACTTTTAACTATAAATATGAGGCGTTACCGCCGCGCCGCCGATTTCGCTTCCATCAGAACAAAACATGAACATACTGGACCCGTGACACGGGAGCCACGGCGATGCTGAAGCGATTGGTCCTGACCGGGCTGGCGGAATTCATGGCGTTCGGGATGCTGTTCGCGGCGGTGGGCGCCTGGGCCATAGCCTTGGCACCGGTTCGTTAGCCGATTTCATGCGCGAGCCCGCCCGGTTCCCGCCGCGTCGGGCTTATGCACAGGCGATCGGCCTGCGGCCGCCGATTATCCACAGGGGAGGGCCGAACTGGTGCTCCCGGGGCACGACCGGTGGATATCGTGGTCCGGCGGCCCGGCACACGTCGACTTGGAACCGGCGAGCGGGGATGCTGGACGCCCCTGAACAAGGTCGGCCATGCCACGCCAGCTCAAGGAGGTCGGATTCGTCCACCTCCATGTCCACTCGTCCTATTCCCTGCTCGAAGGGGCGCTCAAAGTCGGCTCCCTGATCAAGGCCGCGGTGGCGGACCGGCAGCCGGCCCTGGCGCTCACCGATACCAACAACCTGTTCGGCGCGCTGGAATTCTCCGAGAAGGCGGCGGGCGAAGGCCTGCAGCCGATCGCCGGCGTGCAACTCGCGGTGGCCTTCGAGGCGCCCGACCCGCACCAGCGGCAGGCCCCGGCAAGCCACGGGATCGTGCTCCTCGCCCAGGACGAGACCGGCTACGCCAACCTGCTGCGGCTGGCGAGCCGCGCCTATTTCGACACGGCGCTCGGCGAAGCCCCCCGTCTCGACGCGGCGGCGCTCGCCGGCTCCTCGGACGGACTGATCGCGCTCACGGGCGGGACGGGGGGGCCTCTCGACGCCGCTTTCCGGACCGGCCGCCCCGAACTGGCGCTCGCCCGCCTGAAGCGGCTCAAGGAGGCCTTCGGCGAGGACCGGCTCTACGTCGAGTTGCAGCGGCACGGACTGCCGGAGGAACGGCGGATCGAGACCGCGCTCCTCGACGTCGCCGGACGGCACGGTCTCGGGATCGTGGCGACCAACGAGCCCTACTTCGCCAAGCCCGACGATTACGACGCGCACGACGCGCTGCTCGCCATCGCGGAGGGGCGGATCGTCTCCGACGAGCGCCGCCGCCGGCTGACGCCGGCCCACGCCTTCAAGACCCGCGCCGAGATGGGCGAGCTGTTCCGCGACCTGCCGGACGCGCTCCAGGCCACCGTCGAGATCGCCATGCGCTGCGCCGTCCGGGCGCGGACCCGCAAGCCGATCCTGCCGAATTTCGGCGCGGTGGCGGCGGGCGAGAGCCCGCCCATGGCGAAGGCGCTGGCGGAAGCCGCCGAGACGGGCGTGCAGGCGGTCTCCGCCGACGAGCCGACGGAGCTGCGCCGGCAGGCGGAGGCCGGGCTGGAGCTGCGCCTGAAGCAGCACGGCACGGCGCCGGGCTTCTCCGAGGACGATTACCGCAAGCGCCTCGCCTTCGAGCTCGACGTCATCGTGTCGATGAAGTTCCCGGGCTACTTCCTGATCGTCTCGGACTTCATCAAGTGGGCCAAGGACCACGACATTCCGGTGGGTCCGGGCCGCGGTTCGGGCGCGGGCTCGCTGGTGGCGTGGTCGCTGCTCATCACCGACCTCGACCCGCTGCGCTTCGGCCTGCTGTTCGAGCGCTTCCTCAATCCCGAGCGCGTCTCGATGCCGGATTTCGACATCGATTTCTGCGTCGAGGGCCGCGAGCGGGTGATCCGCTACGTGCAGAGCCGCTACGGCGAGGAGCAGGTCGGCCAGATCATCACCTTCGGCACGCTGCTCGCCCGCGGCGTGCTGCGCGACGTCGGCCGCGTCCTGGAGATGCCCTACGGGCAGGTCGACAAGCTGACCAAGCTGGTGCCGCAGAACCCGGCAAACCCCGTGACGCTGGCCCAGGCGATCGAGGGCGAGCCGAAGCTCCAGCAGGCCATGGAGGAGGAGCCGATCGTCGGCCGGCTCATCGACATCTCCAAGAAGCTTGAGGGCCTGCACCGCCACGCCTCGACCCACGCCGCCGGCGTGGTGATCGGCGACCGGCCCCTGGAGGAGCTGGTCCCGCTCTACCGGGATCCGAAGACCGGCATGCGGGTGACCCAGTTCAACATGAAGTGGGTCGAGCAGGCCGGGCTGGTGAAGTTCGACTTCCTGGGCCTCAAGACCCTCACCATGCTGCGGTGCTGCACGGATCTGCTCGCGAAGCGGGGCATCGCGATCGACCTCGCCTCCCTGCCTCTGGACGACAGGAAGACCTACGAGCCCATGGGCCGCGGCGAGACGGTCGGGGTGTTCCAGGTGGAATCGGCCGGCATGCGCAAGGCGCTGTGCGAGATGCAGGCCGACCGGTTCGAGGACATCATCGCGCTGGTGGCGCTCTACCGGCCGGGCCCGATGGCCAACATCCCGGTCTATTGCGAGCGCAAGCTCGGCCGCGATGCCGGCAACGAGGCGTCCTGGTACCCGGATCCGAAGCTGGAGCCGATGCTGAAGGAGACCTTCGGGATCATCGTCTACCAGGAACAGGTGATGGAGATCGCCAAGGTGCTCGCCGGCTACTCGCTCGGCGAGGCCGACATGCTCCGGCGCGCCATGGGCAAGAAGATCCGCGCCGAGATGGATGCGCAGCGCGACCGGTTCCTGAAGGGCAGCACCGAGCGCGGCCTGACCAAGGCCAAGGCCAACGAGATCTTCGACCTCTTGGCCAAGTTCGCCGATTACGGCTTCAACAAGAGCCACGCGGCGGCCTACGCGCTGCTCACCTACCAGACCGCCTACCTGAAGGCGAACCATCCGGTCGAGTTCCTGGCCGCCGCCATGACGCTCGACATCGACAACACCGACAAGCTCGCCGAATTCCGCCAGGACGCCCAGCGCCTGAAGATCACCGTCGAGCCGCCCTCGATCAACACCTCAGGCGAGGTGTTCGAGGTCCGCGACGGCAGGATCTTCTACGCGCTGGCCGCGATCAAGGGCGTCGGCCGCGAGGCGGTGCGGGCACTGGTGGAGGCCCGGGGCGACCGGCCGTTCAAGGATCTCGCCTGCCTCGCCCGCCGGCTCAACCCGCGGATGATCAACAAGCGCACCCTGGAGAGCCTGGTCCAGGCCGGGGCGCTCGACTGCATCGAGCCCGACCGGGCGCGGGCCTTCGCGGCGGTGGAGCCGATGATGAAGCTCGCCGCCAGTGCGGCGGAGGCCGAGACCGCCGGCGTCACCGACATGTTCGGCGGCGTGGTGGCGGACGACGTGTTCCTGCGGATCCCGCCCCACGAGATCTGGCCGATGGCCGACACGCTCAAGCGCGAATACGCGGCGATCGGCTTCTTCGTCTCGGGCCATCCGCTCGACGAGTACGGCGACCTGCTCGACAAGCTGCGGGTGCAGAGCTGGGCGGATTTCTGCCGGGCGGTGCGGGCCGGGACCTCGAGCGTCGGCCGGGTGGCGGCCTCGGTGCTGGACCGGGCGGAGCGCCGCACCAAGACCGGCAACAAGATGGGCATCGTCACCCTCTCGGACCGGACCGCCCATTTCGAGGCGATCATCTTCTCCGAGGGGCTCGGCCAGTACCGCGACATCCTGGAGCCCGGCCGCCCCCTGGTGCTCCAGCTCCAGGCGAACCTGGAGGGCGAGGACGTGCGCGCCCGCATCCTCACCGCGGAACCCCTCGATCACGCGGTGGCCCGCCACCAGAAGGGGATCCGCATCCATCTGAGCGACCCGCGCGGGGTCGCGCCGGTGCAGCAGCGGCTGTCGATGCGCGGCGAGAGCGAGGTGTCGCTGATCCTCAAGCTCGACGGCGGCAGCCGCGAGGTCGAGATCCGGCTGCCGGGCAAGTTCCAGGCGACGCCGACGCTCGCCGGCCAGCTCCGGACCGTGCCGGGGGTGGTGCAGGTGGAGGTGAGCTAGGGAGGGGCGATGCTCGATCGGCCTTTCGCCAGCGCGGGCACCGCCGCCTCCGCGAGGTATGAGGGAGCCTGAACCGCCGGCCGCACGCCGGCACCCTCCCGGGTGGTGTGGGGGATCGGGGTCTCGGACCGCCCCGGGGGCACGGCGGCGAAGACGCCGGAGCCCAGATCGATCCCGCCCCCCACGGCGACGGATCTACCCGGCAGCGCGGTCAGAACGGCGTAGCCAAGCACCCGCCGAGCGCCGCCTTCAGCGCGGAGGCATCGCCCTCCGCCACTGTAAACGTCGCCGTCAGGGCCGGGTCGCCCGCGCGCGGGCTCGCCTGCGTCCAGGTGAGCTTGGTGCCGGGCTGGGTGAGGGTCAGGGCGACCCCGCGCAGGGGATCCTCGCCCCGGCGGGCGCCCGTCACCGTGAGGGTGAAACCGGACTCCGCCCCGGTCGCCGCGCCCTGGACCGGCATGCGCACCGAGCGCACGCTGCCGGCACTCGCCACCAGGATACCGGTGAGCGGAGTCTCGCTGGCGGAGCCTGCGAGCCCGGCGAAGTCGAAGCGCGGCGCCAGCTCGGCGAAGCGCGGCACGGTCAGCGCCGCGGACAGACCGGTGCCGCCCGGATCGCAGGCGACGTGCAGGGTCGCCGGCCTCCGATCCGTCCCCAGCTCGGCGGTGCCGGTGAGGTCCGCGCTGCCGCCCGGAACCCGGCTTCCGCCGGGCAGCAGCGGCGCCCGCCCGGTGAGGATGTCGGACAGCCGGTCGCCGCGGCTCAGCGGTCCCGCGAGGAGGGCCGCGGCGGCGATGATCACGATCGCCAAGCCCACGCCGACCCGAAGCCGCATCGTATCCTCCGCCTGTGGAGATCCCGGGCCGGCGACATAGACGATCGGGGCGCCGCCGTAACCCTTCCTTCACCCTGTTCACGGGAACTCACCTGCGGCGGCACCCGTGTGCGTTGCAGCAACTCCGTAAAAACCGATCGATCCTATGCACCGATGCTCAAGCTTGAGCGTCGCGATGCGCACGAAGATCCTGCTCGTCCTCACCCTGGTGGTCTACCTCACCACCGGCCGCGCCCCCGGCATCCGGGAGCCGCGCAACCCGGATGCGGAGCATACGGGCGGGCGCGTCGCCCTGGTGATGAAGCGCGCCTGGGCCTGAGCCGCATCCGTCTCCGGCGGACGCCCCGGCGCTCTGCAGACCGCGCCGTCATCGCGAGCGTGACGCCACCCTGGACGGCGTCGCAGCGGTCGCGAGGACGATGGTGCCGGAGTCGTCGACGGGAGACGCGATCACGCCTCCGGCGCGCAGGCCCTGAGCCGCGCCGCCACCAGCGCCTGCAGGCTCCAGAGATGACGGTCGCGGATGCCGAGCCGCTCGCACGCCTCGACGGTCCGGAACAGATATTCGGCGCTGGGCCCTGCATGCCCGCAGGCGGTGGCGATCTTCTCGGCGATCTCGGCATCCGACAGGCGGCCGGCGTAGCGGTCGCTGGCGCGGTTGACCAGGAAGGTCAGCGCCGAGACGGTGCCGGCCTCGGTGGCAACCGGCAGCCAGCGGGCGACGTAGCCCCGGCCGCGCATCTCCCGCCGCCAGAGCGGCATCAGCGCCTCGCGGATCTCCATCCCGGGCAGGCGGAACGCCACGCCCCGGCAGAGGCCGCCGCGGTCGAGCGCCAGGACGAAGCCCGGCCGCTCGGGCGTCCCGCGGAAGCGGCGCTGGAGCAGGCAGAAGCGCCGGTGGAAGCCGCGCACGGTCCCGAGCCGGCGCTCCGCGACCTCGAATTCCGGTCGCCACATCAGGGAGCCGTAGGCGAAGACCCAGAGGTCGCTGCCCTCGCGCCCCGCGACGATCCTCTCCAGCCCCGGGCGCAGCTCCGCGTCACTCAGCACGTCGAGGGCGCCCGGATCGTCGGGCACGGGCAGCGCATGGGCGCGGGCGATGAGGTCGAGGCTGAGGTCGAGGGTGCGCGGCGGAGCGGGCATGCCCCTCAACGCCGGGGCCTCACGGCTTGTTGCCCATCGCGTCCAGCTCGGGGAACGGCTGGCTGCGATGCCCGGTGCAGACCTCGTCGTCGTCGATCACCTCCAAGCGGTCGGCGTGGTAGCGCATCGCCGCCTTCGGCCGCTCGGGCTTGCCGAAGGTCCGGCCGCTCATCCGGCTCGATACGCAGTAGATCGTCCGGCCCCCATCCTCGATCGGGCCGGCGAGCCGGCTGCCCTCGAACCGCACCGGGAGCAGCGAGACCGAGCCGAACGCCACCTGTTTCAGGGCCAGCGCGGCGATCCGCTCCTTGAGGGCGGGGGAGGGCGCATCCGCAGGATCGGGCTTCGCCGTCCGCGGGGCGGCCGGCGCCGCGGTGGCGGCCAGCACCAGGGCGACGAC
This sequence comes from Methylobacterium sp. J-070, assembly GCF_022829385.1. Taxonomy (GTDB): domain Bacteria; phylum Pseudomonadota; class Alphaproteobacteria; order Rhizobiales; family Beijerinckiaceae; genus Methylobacterium. The sequence goes on from NZ_JAKSXX010000290.1 coordinate 265,800, forward strand.
GAGGCCGCACCGGCTCGGCGCTTCGCCGGGCCCGCGTCGACCCCTCGCGGCGGCTGCCCTGCCGGACCGCGGCCTCTCGACTGAACACGCTGCCATCGAACGCGCGCCTCCGACGCCCCGGCCGGATCGAGGCGGGCCGATGGTGCCGACTCGCCGCGTCCCGGCGGGCAATTGCGCCACAAATCAGGAATCTTTTCCAGAGCGTGGAGGCGCTGCCAAGTTGGCCCCGGAAGGCTTATCTATCGCCGATGCAGTGGACGGATGAGGGGATCGTTCTGGGCCTGCGCCGGCATGGGGAGACCGGCGTCATCCTGGAGGCGATGACGGCGGATCACGGGCGCCACCTCGGGCTCGTGCATGGCGGGCGCTCGCGCCGGATGCAGCCGGTGCTGCAGCCCGGCAACCGCGTGCGGCTGACATGGCGGGCGCGCCTCGACGAGGGTCTCGGGTCCTTCGCGGTGGAGCCCCTCGAGTCGCAGGTCTCCCGGCTGATCGCGTCGAGCCTCGCGCTCTACGGCATCGGTCACCTGGCGGCCCTGTTGCGGCTTCTCCCCGAACGCGACCCGCATCCGGCGCTCTACGCAGCAGCCGGGATCCTGGTCGAGCACCTCGACGACCCGGCGATCGCACCCCCCCTGATGGTGCGGTTCGAGCTGGCCATCCTGGCCGAACTCGGTTTCGGCCTCGATCTGACCGCCTGCGCGGCCACCGGAGGAAACGATGCCCTGGCCTACGTCTCCCCGAAGAGCGGGCGGGCGGTAAGCGCCTCGGCGGGCGAGCCGTTTCGGGCGCGCCTGCTGGCGCTGCCGACCTTCCTGCACGCGGGCGGATCCCCGGGCCCCGACGGCGTTGCCCAAGGGTTTACCTTGACGGGGTACTTCCTCGACCGGCACGTCTGGGGCCCGCGCGGTCTCGGCCCCCCCGAGGAGCGGGCGCGATTCGTTGCGCTCGGCCGCGAGGCCGGATAATGTTCGTGTTATGTTCTGTCGGCCCGCGGTCGTCGTTCCGGGGCGGCGCAGGCGAGACCGGACTCCAGAATCCCCGTCCGTGCACAGAGTTGCGGCGTCGGCGGCTCTGGATTCCGGTCTCCGCTGCGCGGTCCCGGGGTACCGGGGTGTGGTCGAGATGGTGAACTGAGGAGCCGACATGGGCCAGCCCTTCGAGCCGCCGTCCGGCGACGGGATCGAGAGCGTCGAGCTGAAATCCGCGCTCGAGGAGCGCTATCTCGCCTACGCGCTCTCCACGATCATGCACCGGGCCCTCCCGGACGCCCGCGACGGGCTGAAGCCCGTGCACCGGCGCATCCTGTACGGCATGCGGCTGCTGCGCCTCGATCCGAACACCGCGCACAAGAAGTGCGCCAAGATCGTCGGCGACGTGATGGGCGACTTCCACCCGCACGGCGACCAGGCGATCTACGACGCCCTGGTGCGCCTCAGCCAGGACTTCGCCCAGCGCTACCCGCTGGTCGACGGGCAGGGCAATTTCGGCAACATCGACGGCGACGGTCCGGCGGCCTACCGCTACACCGAGGCGCGGCTCACCGAGGTCGCCCGTCTGCTCCTCGACGGGATCGACGAGGACACGGTCGATTTCAGGCCCTCCTACAACGGCGAGAAGGAGGAGCCGGTCGTCCTGCCGGCGGCCTTCCCGAACCTCTTGGCCAACGGCAGCCAGGGCATCGCGGTCGGCATGGCGACCTCGATCCCGCCGCACAACGCCGCCGAGCTGTGCGACGCGGCGCTCTACCTGATCAACCATCCCGAGGCGACCTCGGCCCATCTCGCCAAGTTCGTGCAGGGGCCGGACTTCCCCACCGGGGGCATCCTGGTCGACTCGGCCGAGTCGATCGCCGAGGCCTACCGGACCGGCCGCGGCGCCTTCCGGGTCCGCGCCCGCTGGGCCAAGGAGGATCTCGGCCGCGGCACCTGGAACATCGTCGTCACCGAGATCCCCTACGGCATCCCGAAGGGGCGGCTGATCGAGAAGATGGCCGAGCTTCTCCAGGAGAAGAAGCTGCCGCTGCTCGCCGACGTCCGCGACGAATCGGCCGAGGACGTGCGCGTCGTGCTGGAGCCGCGCTCGCGCACGGTCGATCCGGTCATCCTGATGGAGTCGCTGTTCCGGCTCACCGAGCTGGAGACGCGCATCCCGCTCAACCTCAACGTCTTGGTCGGCGGCCTCGTGCCGAAGGTGATCGGGCTCGTCGAGTGCCTGCGGGAATGGGTCGACCACCGCCGCGTGGTGCTGCAGCGCCGGTCCCGCTACCGCCTCGGCCAGATCGACCGCCGCCTGGAGATCCTGGGCGGCCTGCTCATCGTCTATCTCGACCTCGACGAGGTGATCCGCATCATCCGCGAGGAGGACGAGCCGAAGGCCGCCCTCATGGCCCGGTTCGAATTGACCGAGCTCCAGGCCAACGCGATCCTCGACACCCGGCTGCGGTCCCTGCGCAAGCTGGAGGAGATGGAGCTGAAGCGCGAGTTCGAGGCGCTCACCGCCGAGAAGGCCGAGATCGACGCGCTGCTCGCCTCGGAGCCGGCGCAGTGGAAGACCATCCAGGGGCAGATCCGGGCCGTGAAGAAGACCTTCGGGCCCGAGACCAAGCTGGGCAAGCGCCGAACGACGCTCGCGAGCCCGCCCGATGTCGGCGGCATCGACTTCACGGCGGCGCTGGTGGAGCGCGAGCCCATCACCGTGATCGTCTCGACCAAGGGCTGGATCCGGGCGCTGAAGGGCCACGTCGCCGACCTCTCGGGGGTGGCGTTCAAGGGCGACGACACCCTGAAGATCGCCTTCCCGACCGAGACCACCCAGAAGATCCTGCTGCTCGCCACGAACGGCAAGGTGTTCACCCTGGAGGCCTCGAAGCTGCCGGGCGGGCGCGGCTTCGGCGACCCGGTGCGGCTGATGGCCGACCTCGACGACGGCACCGAGATCGTGGCGGCTCTGCCCTACCGGCCGGAGACCAAGCTGCTGATCGCCGGCTCCGACGGGCGCGGCTTCGTGGCGCCCGCCGACGCGCTGGTGGCCAACACCCGCAAGGGCAAGAGCGTGCTGGGCCTCGACGGCGACGCCACCGCGGTGGTGCTGGTCCCGGCGGACGGCGACCATGTCGCGGTGGTCAATACGGAGAAGCTGCTGCTGGTCTTCCCGATCTCCGAGGTGGCGGAACTTGCCCGCGGCAAGGGCGTCCGGCTCCAGCGCTGCCGCAGCGGCGGGCTCGTCGACGCGCACGTCTTCAAGCTGGCCGACGGCCTGCCCTGGCAGGACGGTTCCCCAGAGGGCCGCCTGGCCAACGTGTCGGTGCTGGAGAAGTGGCTGGGCCATCGCGCCGAGGTCGGGCTGATGATGGCGCGGAGTTTCCCGAAGTTCGAGCGGTTCGGGCGCTGAAGCGGGGGCTCGACGCAGAGCGGACCTATCCAGGCCACGACCTCAATGCGCGCGCTGGCTCAGCCAGAGTGCGCCAAAAGCCAGCACGCCGCCGCCAATCGGGACCGCGAGCAGGAGGAGGAACTGGGCGGTCGTCATGGGCGAAGATCCCGAAGCGCGCGCCGCACAGCCCAATGTATGGCGCCACTCATGATCCAGCCAACCACCAGGGCGACGAGCACGGGCGCACAATGCGGACGATCCGACAGGGCGGTCGATGGGAACGGCGCGAAACCGCCTACGGCACAGATCGCGACGGCGAGGCCGTTGGCATAAGTGGCCGGGAACTTGATGCGCTCGTTCGCGACGCGCTTGTCGCGTGCTTCCTCGTCCGCTTCCGGCATGGAATCCGCGCCCCCGGCCGGCTGCGAGGTTAGCCCGCAGGACGCTGCGGGGCACGCAGGCCGATCGATCCCTCACCGCCCTCCGCGCAGCCGCCTCGTCCGCCGCCCAGAGGTGCTGGGCCGCGTAGGCTCGGAACGGCCGCCACGCCTCGGCCCGGGCGAGGAGCACCGCCGGGCTCGGGCGGCCGGGGCCCGTCGCCAGCGCCCGCAGCAGGCCGACATCGCCCACCGGCAGGGCGTCCGGCAGCTTGAGCGCCCGCATGGCGATGTACTGCGCGGTCCAGGGTCCGATCCCGCGGAGCGCGGTGAAGCGCAGAACCGCGGCCTCCAGGCTCTCCGCCGGGGCGAACAGGTCCGGATCGGCGAGCGTCGCGGCGGCGAGAGCCCGGATTGCCGCGCCGCGGGCGCGCGGCATGTTCAGCGCCAGGGCGACATCCGCCTCGACCAGCGCGGCCGGCGACGGGAACACGTGGGTCAGGCCGCCCGCCGGCTCCGCGAGCCACGTCCCGAACGCCGCCACCAGCTTCCCGGCGAGACCGATCGCGGCCGTCACCGAGACCTGCTGGCCGAGAATCGCCCGGCAACCGGTCTCGAACGGGTCCCAGGCGCCCGGCAGGCGCAAGCCCGGGCGCGCCACCACGAGTTTTGCCAGGACCGGATCCCCCGCAAGGCAGCCCGCGATGGCGACCGGGTCGGCGTCGCAGTCGAACAGGCGGCGCAGGCGCTCCGCCACCGCCGGGCCGTGCCGGGGATCGAGACCGCGGACCGCGACGTGGAGGCAGCCGTCGCCGGGCCGGACCGTCAGGAACCCTTGCCGGCCCGCGACGCGGATCGTGCGGGCGTAGGCCGAGCCGCCGGGGTCGACCGTCTCGACTCCCGGGATCGCCCGCTTCGCCAGGAAGGCCAGGATCGCCGCCCAATCGTAGGGCGGACGGTAGGGAAGACGGAGGTCGCCCGCCTCCGCAGACGCGAAGGGCGGCCGCTCGGCCGCCCCCGTGGTGCCGTCGTCGGACAGGCTCCGACTCAGCCGCGCCGATCCATCGGCACGTAGTCGCGCTGGGTCGGGCCGACGTAGAGCTGGCGCGGCCGGCCGATCTTCTGCGAGGGATCCTCGATCATCTCGGCCCATTGGGCGATCCAGCCGACCGTGCGGGCCACCGCGAACAGCACCGTGAACATGTCGGTGGGGAAGCCCATCGCCTTGAGGGTGATGCCCGAGTAGAAATCGATGTTCGGGTAGAGCTTCTTTTCGACGAAGTATTCGTCCTTGAGGGCGATCTGCTCCAGTTCCATGGCGACGTGCAGCAGCGGATCGTCGGTCTTGCCGAGCTCCTTGAGCACCTGGTGGGTGGTGCTCTGCATGATCCGGGCGCGCGGGTCGTAGTTCTTGTAGACCCGGTGCCCGAAGCCCATCAGGCGGAACGGATCGTTCTTGTCCTTGGCCTTGGCGACGTACTTGCCGACGTTCTCAGGGGTGCCGATCTCCATCAGCATCTTGAGCGCCGCCTCGTTGGCGCCCCCATGGGCCGGGCCCCACAGGCAGGCGATGCCCGCCGCGATGCAGGCGAAGGGGTTGGCGCCCGAGGAGCCGGCGAGCCGCACCGTCGAGGTCGAGGCGTTCTGCTCGTGGTCGGCATGCAGGATGAAGATCTTGTCGAGCGCCCGGGCGAAGACCGGGTTGACCACGTAATCCTCGCACGGCACCGCATAGCACATGCGCAGGAAGTTCGAGGTGTAGTCGAGATCGTTCTTCGGGTACACGAACGGCTGGCCGATCGAGTATTTATACGCCATCGCCGCGAGCGTCGGCATCTTGGCGATCATGCGGATCGACGCGATCATCCGCTGACTTTCGTCGGTGATGTCGGTCGAGTCGTGATAGAAGGCCGAGAGCGCGCCCACCGACGCCACCATCACCGCCATGGGGTGCGCGTCGCGCCGGAAGCCGGTGAAGAACCGGTTCATCTGGTCGTGCACCATGGTGTGGCGCGTGACCCGGTAGTCGAAATCGGCCTTCTGGGCCTCGGTCGGCAGGGCGCCGAACAGCATCAGGTAGCAGGTCTCGAGGAAGTCGCCCTCTTCGGCGAGTTGCTCGATCGGATAGCCGCGATAGAGCAGCACGCCCTCGTCGCCGTCGATGTAGGTGATCTTCGATTCGCACGAGGCCGTCGAGGTGAAGCCCGGGTCGAAGGTGAAGGCGCCCGTCTGAGCGTAGAGCTTGCCGATGTCGATGACGTCCGGCCCGATCGTCCCGGATTTCACCGGCAGCTCGATCGTCTTGCCGTCCACGGTGATGGTGCTGGGTGCGCTCATGGATCGTGGACCCTTCTGTGGCGACGTGGCGGATGCCGGCCTCGGGCTGCCCGAGCCGGTCCCGGGGGCCTGAGCACACCGCATTATGCTGCGGGTGCTCACAGGCATGGGTTACCCAAACGGCACTGCAGCAGCAACGGCGTCGGTGACAACCCGCCCCCGACGCCAAGCGAATTTCGCCGCGCGCATTCCACCTAGCGAAATTCGGGCCGGACACGGCAGTTCCCGGAGGCGCCGGGCGGCCCTAGCCCTGGGGCATCTGGTCGCCGAGCCGCGCCAGCGTCTCGTCCCGGCCGAGCACCGCCATCACGTCGAACAGGGGCGGGGAGGTGGTGCGGCCGGTGAGCGCCGCCCGCAGGGGCTGGGCCACCTGTCCGAGCTTGCAGCCGGCCTCCTCGGCGTAGCGCCGCACGGCCTCCTCGGTCGCGACGGCGCTCCAGTCGGGCACGGCCTCCAGGGCCGGCCGCACCCCGGCGAGGCGCGCCCGGCCCTCGTCGGAGAGGAGGATGCGGGCCTTGTCGTCCAGCACCAGGGGGCGCTGCGCGGTGAGGTAATAGGCGCTGTCGAGGAGTTCGATCAGCGTCTTCGCCCGCTCCTTCAGGCCCGGCATGGCCTGGGTGAGCTTCGCCTTCAAGGCGGGCTGCAGCGGCGCCGACAGGCCGCGCTCGGGCCCGACATTCGGGAGGATCGACTCGATCGCCGCCACGAGGTCGGCATCGGGGCTGGTGCGGATGTAGAGGCCGTTGAGGTTCGCGAGCTTGGCGAAATCGAAGCGCGCCGCCGAGCGCCCCACGGAGCCGAGATCGAAGGCCGCGATCATCTCGTCGGTGGAGAACACCTCCTGGTCGCCGTGGCTCCAGCCGAGCCGCACCAGGTAGTTGCGCAGGGCCGCGGGCAGGTAGCCGAGGTCGCGATAGGCCTCGACGCCCAGCGCCCCGTGGCGCTTCGACAGCTTCGCCCCGTCGGCCCCGTGGATCAGCGGGATATGGGCCATTCTCGGGACCTCCCAGCCGAGCGCCGAGAAGATCTGGCTCTGGCGGGCGGCGTTGGTCAGGTGGTCGTCGCCGCGGATGACCTGCGTGACGCCCATGTCGTGGTCGTCGACCACGACGGCGAGCATGTAGGTCGGCGTGCCGTCCGAGCGCAGCAGCACGAGGTCGTCGAGGTCGCGGTTGGCCCAGGTCACCCGCCCCTGCACGGCGTCCTCGACCACGGTCTCGCCCTCGGTCGGCGCGCGCAGGCGGATCACCGGCTTGGCCCCGGCGGGCGCCTCGGAGGGATCGCGATCGCGCCAGCGGCCGTCGTAGCGCGGCGGGCGCCCCTCCGCCCGGGCCGCCTCCCGCATCTGCGCCAGTTCCTCGGCGCTGGCGAAACAGCGGTAGGCGCGCCCCGCGGCCAGCAGTTCCTCCGCCACGGCGCGGTGGCGCTCGGCCCGGGCGAACTGGAACACGACGTCGCCGTCCCAGTCGAGCCCGAGCCACGACAGGCCGTCCAGGATCGCGTCGATGGCGCCCTTGGTGGAACGCTCCCGGTCGGTATCCTCGATGCGCAGCAGCATGCGGCCGCCCATGTGGCGGGCGTAGAGCCAGTTGAACAACGCCGTGCGGGCCCCGCCGATATGCAGGTAGCCGGTGGGCGACGGGGCGAAGCGCGTGACGACGGCTGAGGACATCGATCCGACAGGTTCGGGGGCTGTTCGCGGCGGGGGCGCGAAGGGGCGGCAAAAGGGGCGACGGCGAGGGGCGACGGCGCGGCGAGAGGGCTCGACAGGGCGCCCGTAGCACGAAGCGCGGGCTGTGGCACGGGCCGGCGGATCGGTTAAGAATCGCTACGGGAATCGCCCGGCCGCCGACGACAGGTCGCGCGGATCGGGGCGGCGGCAATGCGGCGGATCGGCGCGAGGCTGGCGGGCGGCGCTGTGGCGCTGGCCGGCCCGCGCGCCGTCGCCCTGCCGGCGATCCGCGCTTGGCTGGTGGAGGGAATCGCCCGGGAGGCCGAGCAGCGGCGGCTGTTCCCCTGGCTGGCGGTGGCCTTCGGCGCCGGGATCGCGGTCTACTTCGCGGCGGCCGACGGCACGCCGATCCTGGCCGCGCCCCTGGTGGGCGCGGCCCTCGCCCTGGCGCCGGTCCCCGTCCTGGGCGCGCGGCCGGTCGCCCTGGCGTTGGCCCTGGCGGCGGCGGCCGCGTTCCTCGGCTTCGCGGCGGCGACCTGGCGGGTGTCGCAGGTCGCCGCCCCGATCCTCGCCCGCACCACCATCGGCCCGCTCGTCGGCATGGTCGAGGCCCTGGACGAGCGCGAGGTCGGCGCCCGGCTGGTGATCCGGGTGGAGGCGTTTGCCGGGCTTGCGCCGGAGGCGCGGCCCGGCCGGGTGCGGGTCTCGTTCCGGAAGACGCCGATCCCGCGGCCCGGGGACGTCATCGCCGCCACCGCCCGCCTGCTGCCGCCGCCGGAGGCGGCCCGGCCGGGCGGCTACGACTTCGCCCGGGACGCGTATTTCCAGGGAATCGGCGCGGTCGGCTCCCTGCTCGGCGCCGTCACGATCCGGGCGCCGTCCGAGCCGCCGCCCCTGCGCCTGCGCCTCGCCGCCCTGCTGGACGAAGCCCGCAACGCCCTGACCCGCCGGATCGCGCAGGCCGCGGGGGGGCAGGCGGGGGCGGTGGCGGCCGCCCTGGTGACGGGCAAGCGCGGTCTGATCGGGCCGGCGACCAACGACGCGCTCCGGGCCGCCGGCATCTACCACGTGGTCTCGATGGAATGAGTAGGCCGGCAAATGATGTGGTTCGCCGTTTAGGGGCGGGTTTGATAGCTTCTCACCATCACAGCTTCGAGGCCGTGCTGGGTTTCCGGTAGGCCAGCTCGCTTAGCGGGGATCGTACTTGCAGCGGCGCTTAGAGGCGGCCTTCCGCCGGGCAGGCGGGAGCGGCGGCGAGCGGGTGACCTCCACCATGGGTGCCACTTCGTCTTCGACCTGCATGCCCATGGGGGACTGCGCACCCGGCTCGAACGTCCGGCGCCCCTTGACCCACCGGGTCCAGGACGAGTTGCAGACCCGCCGGGCGTCCTCGTCCGACAGCAGCTTCGCCGACTTGCCGACGACGAAAAGCTGCGGGTTGCCGCCCTCGTCGCCCTCGGGCCAGAACTCGACGATCCTGAAGCCCTGCTCGATGAGGCGGGCGGCGATGCTGTCCGGCCTCTCGTTCACCCAGTCCGGGCTTGCCTGGACTTGGCAGAACCGCCCTTTCAGCGACCCGATACCGCCCGTTTTCGCCCGGTTGGAGCCGATGACGACCGCCCGGCCCCAGGCTTTCATCTCGTTCTCCCCCTTAGCGGGAGTGGGATTTGCAGTAGTTTTGTCCCCCTCCTCGTCTTCGGCCACGGCCACCGGCTTGGCAGGGTTGCCAGACGCCTTCCGCATCCCGCTGCCGCGCAGCTCGGCCGGGTCGATCACGACCGGGCCGGGCGGCAGCGTGCCGGCGGCGCGGGCGTTGCGGAACAGCACGCCGCCGCTGAGCTCGTCGAGCTCGTGCAGGACGCACTCGATGGCGTTCCGGGCCAGCAGGAGGAACTCGGGCGAGAACTTGCCGTAGAGGTGGTTGATGCTCTTCTCGCGGTGCCCCATCCACATCTTGCGCTGCTCCTCCACGACGAAGGGGACGCCGTAGCGGACGTAGGCCTCGCGCAGGATCGTGGAACCGAAGTCGCGCACGCTCGACGGGATGAAGTCCGGGCCCAGGTTGAGCCGGGCGCCGGCGGCCTTGAACCGCGCGCGCAGGTCGACGACCTCCTCGCCGACCCAGACGCCGTCGCCCCAGCACTCGATCTCGGCGAGCAGCGAGGGCGGCAGGGGCAGCGAGGGACGGTACTTGGTCGGCTCCTGCGCCCGACCCTTCGGGTTGAGGTGGTAGACGCCCTTGCGCAGGTCGATCTGCGCCGCCGTGGCCGCGGCGGCGGCGTCGGCCCGGGAGACGAAGGCGAGCGCCAGGAGGAACCACCTCCGCAGGTTCTCGTCGTCCTTGACGAGCCTGAGGAAGGCGGCGTGCTCCTCCACGGAGGCATGCCAGTTCCGCGCCTCGGGCTCCGGGGCGCCGAGGACGTCGGCGACGTGCTCCTTGCTGCTGATGATGGGCGGGCGCGTCACCGCGCACAGCCGGTTGCGGTCGTCGTCCTCGTCGCAGGCCCAGTTGATCGCGCTCTTGATCAGGATCATCACGTTCGAGACCGTGCCGACCTGCATCACCCGGCCGGACACGCCGCCCGCGAGCTCGTTGATGAGCTTCTTCTGCTTGCCCTTGGAGAACTCGCCCACCGTCACCCCGGGCAGCACCCTTTCGAGGCCACGGAGGGCCGACCCCGAGGTGGTCGCCCAGCTCTTGTTCCTCTTGGGGTCGCTCAGGAGGTAGAGCTCGACGACGACGTCGACCGGCAGGTCGTCCTCGCGCATGAACGGCTCGGCGACCTCCCCGCCGAGCTCCTCGGCGACGCGGATCGCGATCATCGCCCTCGCCACCAACTCGTCGTCGGTGCCGAGGCTGACCTTGTTGTCGTAGCCTCGCTCCGAATCGTACTTGGCGACGTAGAGGTTGTGGGAATTTCCCGGCTTCTTCAGCTTGTAGCCCTCGATGACGAACGTGCCGCCGATCCTCTCCGCGGCCTCGCCCATCGCGACGAGCCCGCGGATGATGGCCTCGTGCGGCTTCCGGGCGGCGTTCTTGCGCGGCTTCCTCAGCGCATTCCGGACGGAAGGCGGCGCAGCCTCTCGGCGGCCCTTCGAAGCACGTCGTCCGTCAGTCGCCCTGAAGCGCCGGGTGGACTTTCCGACGCGGGGGGCGCCGGGGTCGACGTCGTCGTTCTCGGCCGCGTTGTCGGCGGCCCTGCTCTTTCTGGACATGGTTCCACGTACCCTTCTGTAAGGATGGCCTGAACGTAGCGCTCAAGCTCGTCTCTGCGGTATATAATCCTACGCTTCCGCCGTAGGTATCCTATGCGGCGCTCCTGCCTGGCACGCCGCAACTGCTTGTCCTCAAGCACGTCGCCGTAGACCTCGTAGGCCTCCGTCTCCGTGATCAAGTCGCCCATCGAGATGGGTGCCGCGGTGGCCTGGGCTTGGCCTTCGGTCGGTCCAGGCCCGGTCATCCGGCGCCCCCATCCAGACTCCAATCGGGGCGCCGTGCAAGAGCGCATCGACCTCGTCGAGGGCGCGAATCGGTCCGGGAGGGCCGTCGCGCGGCCCTCAGCGACCGGTTCGAACGAAGCGCCGAAAACCGGCAAAACGGCCTGTTTGGGCCGGGCCCGAACCGGCCCGCGACGGGCTTCCGGACCGGCTCGGCGGATCCGTCCGGGCCGGTCGGAAGCCCGGTTCGGTGTCGTCGCCGCAGCTCAAGGATCTCATGATTGATCCTTGCGGCAATCCTAGGACGTGGCACGGGAACACCAGGATCAGGATTTTGATCCTGACAGGATTGGCGCGACAATCCTTGCTCTTGAACCACCCCGCCCGGTACGTTCGCGAGGCCGTCAAACCCGGCGTTCCGCCGCGAGCATGCCGGTCGGCGACCGCGGCGGGGTCGGGTCCGAACGCTGGTCGGGACCGCGCGAGGCGACGGGTCTCGAAGTCGCTCGGCGACCGGGTTTCGAGGGTCGAAACCACGCCCCTGCGACCTACGATCGCAGGGGTCGGTTCGCCTGGGGATCGCGCCGCGGGCGGGCTTGAGGGGCCTAGCGATTCGCATCGCAGCCTCCATCGGGCTTGTCGGTGCCGCGCAGGTAGACGACGTTGCCGGGCCCGCGGCGCGGTCGCGAGCGCAGGGCTCGCCGCTCGGCCTCGACCATCACTTCGGCCGCGACGGCCAGCCGGGCTCGCTCGATGGCGCTGTCGTAGACGGCCCCGCCCAGTTCGCGCTCCACCTCGGCGAGGGTCTGGAGCAGGCACAGGATGCGCTCATCCATGGCACGCCTCCTGACCGTCGAGGGCGGCCTGGGCTCGGTCGTGGGCCGCCATGAGGCGCATGAAGTCGCCGCCATCGACGACCCGCTCGGTCAGGAGCAGGCGGGCCAACGCCTCTACGAGGTTTCGCCGGTCACGAACGTGTCCCGATGCGGCGACGTAGGCCCGTTGCAGGTCACGCCCCACCGATGCCCGGAGTTCGGGATCGCCCTCCAGGAGGGTGGCCGCCCGCTCCATCGGCGCTCGATGGACCAAAGTGCCGCCGAGGCCGAACGACACACGGGCGGAAGCTGCGATGCCGGTGGCGTGGGCCAGGTCATCATGCGCCCCGGTCGAGACGCCCAAGCCGAACGCTTCCTCGGCGGCCCTGCCGGCGAGGGCGGAGACGACGAGCGCTTGCAGGCCGTCCTTTCCAAGCGTCTGAGCATCGCCGGGGGCGATAACCGTCGAGCCCCCGCGTCGGCCCGACGCGACGATGCTGACCTTCCTGACCTGCCCGCCGAAAGCATGAGCGACGACCCCGTGCGCCGCTTCGTGCACCGCGCATCGCCAGAGATCGTCCGCGCTCCGGTCGTCGGGTGGCAGCACCTCGTCGAGCAGGTCGTCGAGCGTCATGGATCGGCCCGCGACCCGCGCCGATCTGCGCGCCCCCCTCACCCACGCGGTCACGTCCGCCCCTGTTCCGCCGAGGCCGGCCAAGGCCGCTCTCGCCAGGTCGGCCTCGGCGAGGTCTTCGCCCAGGTGCTGTCTCAAGATGCCTTCGAGGGCGGATGCGTCCGGCCGGGGCACGCTGATCACCCTGCCGAAGCGTCCCGGGCGCAGGAGGGCGGGATCGAGCCTGCGGGGATGGTTGGTGGCGCCGATCAGGATGACCCGCTCGCCTGCGGCGGCGGTGGCCTCCACCTCCCGCAAATAGGCCTGCTGCATCGGCTTCCAGTACGAGCCGGTGCGGTCGTCCTCCCCGCCCTCGCGGCTGGGCAACGCGTCCAGCTCATCGCAGAAGAGGATGACCCCTCTTCCTTCCCGGCCTCGCGCGCGGGCACCGGCGAACGCCTCGACCAGGGCCGCGATGGTCTTGTCGAGGTACGAGCTGCCCTCGAACCACGCCGCCACCGAGGTCTCCCGAAATTCGAGCCCGAGGCTGAGGGCCAGGCTGTGCGCCAGGCTGGTCTTGCCCGTCCCGGGGTCACCGGCCCAAACGGAGCACTTGTCAGCCTCGCGCCAGAACAATTCGGGCCGCATCGTGTGAAAGTCGTCGACGAGGCGGCGCGCCCACCCGCCGGGCTCGCCCATGCCGTGGAGGTTATGCACCAGAGGGACCTCCCTCAGGGGCGCGGACGACGCGCGTGCGGCGAGCGTCCGCTGCAGGCGCTTGACGCAGCCGGTCGCCCCGCCGGCCCCCGACCGCAGGGCCAACGCCAACTCGGGCAGGTCCAGGCCCTCGACGGAGGTTGGCAACTTCCGAGGCGTCCGCCCCGTCAGGGCGCGGATTGCAGCTGCGACCAGCGCCGCCGTGGGCCGCCCCGTCCTGAGGCGGAGGTCCGCGGCGGCGATGAAGGCCGGCGGCACGTGGGCCTCCGGGGCGTGGCAGATCACTGCCACACGCTGGCCCGCGGCGACGGCCTCGACCAGCTCCGCGGCGCCATCCGTCGGCTTCCGCCGGGCCTGGTAGGACCCGTCACGCCCCTCAATGAGCCCCCACTTGGCTATTTGCGCGAGGGCGCGTCGCAGATGCGGCACCCACGCAGCGGAGGGCGCCTCGACCAACACGGCAAGACCGCGCTCGCTGGTGACGCGGTGCCGGATCTCGGGCGTCATCGCCTCCTCCAGGAGGAGGCTTGCAAGAAGGGTAAGGCTGGATCCGGCCCGCCGGAGCGCGGTACCCGCGCGTTCCTGGTCGACGCCCAGGTACTCTTCGGTGGGCACGTCGTCGACAAGCGGCTTCTTGAGACTTCTGACCATAGCTGCCTCCACGCAGGGGCAGCCGGCCGCGCTCCATGGCGGCGGGTCAGCCCTCAGCGGGTGTCGGGAAGGCGCGTGAGCGCCCGTGACGGGTCGCGGCCAGGGAAGACCCTGGCCGGGATGGCAGCCGATTTTCGGAGGGTGGTCGTCATCGGGAGCAAACCTTCAAAGGCCTCCCGGTCACGCGTGCAGGGACGCGCGGCTATCCGCGGGAGGAGGAATCGGCGTGGGCCGGTGCGGGGATCCCCGCCCGGTTCGCCGTGGATTTCGTCGGTGCGAACATGGGTTCTTAAGTGCCGATAAAGACGCGGTAGCGCAAGTCGTCCCGTGACGAGACTGCGTCTTCCACAGAAACATGGTTAATTAGACTTGGATGGCCATCGAAGGCTTGCGCCTGGGTCCTCTCAGCCGACGCGCTGGAAGCTTAGGTCAGACACGCCAGCGTCGCGTTAGCGACCGCCCGCCTCGACCTGACCGAACGAAGGTCGACAGCGACGAGCGCATTGGGAGCGGCGCCAGCGAGCAGCGGCGCGAACATAAGGCAGCCATCGATGATCCCGACGAAAGGCGCGCCTACTGCGGCCTCGGCGAGCTTCGTCGGGCCGCAGATGTCGCCGTCGGCATCAACGAGGCAGCGGTACCCTGGCCGGAACAGGTCGGCCGCGCCGCGGAAATAAGCACCCTGACCGCGGAGGTCAGCGGCAGCTTTTTTCGATCCAGGGCTACGGGCGCGGTGACCAACCCGATCGTCACGGCATGGGGAACGAGACCGAAAACGGGTGGTCTGGCCTTACGCGTCCAATGACCCGTCCGTTCGGTCGAGCGTCCATCGGTTCCCCGCGCGATGCAAAAGCCCCGCCTCGCTCAGCGCCGCGACGGCCGCGTCCGTCGCCCCGAGAGTGTTGCCCGCCCTGATCGACCCACCTCTGAGATCGCTTACCTTGATCCCTCCGGGACCTGCTTTCCCAAGCAGTTCGAGCACCGTCCTCGTTGCCGCCCCGACCTTCCGGGCCGCGGGCATCTCGGTCTCCATCCGCTGTTCGGGCGCCTCAAGATCACCTGAGGCGAGGTAGGCCTGGGCAGCTTTCGTTATGAAGTCGCTGACGAAGACATCCTGGTCGAGCGCGGCAACCCGCACGGCTTTAAGGACATCCGCCGGGAGGTAAATCGTAACCCGCGCAGTCACGTAACCCCTCGCAATCCAGGATCCGCAGCAATCGTAGCGTCAAAACGTTAAGCGCACGTCGGCGCAGAAAACGTCAAAACGCTTTGGCGCTTTGGTGACACCGTCGTGCTCCGGTACCAAGGGCGGGATACTGGGTACTCCCGGAAAGCCATCGTCATCGATCCGTCTGGGAAGGCGCACTCTTCGCCAAGGGCCATCGAACCGCCTCATCGAGGTCAGGCAGCAGGGCGAACCCATACGCTCTGCGACCGAAAACTTGGATGCCGTCATCGCATTTAAAACCGACACTAAAACGTCAACCGACGCGCCGCATGGTGGCAGCAGTGGAATCGTTTTGACGTTAAAACGTCGATCTGCGCTGCATGGAATTCCCGGACGCTAGAACGTTCTGACGTCAAAACGTCTAACTGTGCCGGGCGCTACGGTTGAGGCTTTCGAAGGCTCGCCATCAGGAAACGAGGCGACGCAAGTTGGACGTCATCACGGTCGCGACGGCTTGCTTAGGCTCGCCCCAAAGCTCTGCCAAAGCCGGCACGACGTTCTCGGCGTCCCAAGGGGAGAGGGGGTTGCCGTCGGCTTGGCCGAACGGGCCGTCGGTCTCGGGCAGGACCCGGTCCCTCGGCATGAGCGACGCCAGCGTCCGGCCGTTCCGGGAGGCCAGCATGGCAGGCCCGACGCTGAACCAGCATCCAAGACCGGCTGCGCGACCGAGTTCCTTGAGCGAGCCTGAGAACCAGTGCAGCACGGGCGTGCCCATCGCGGCCGCACCGGCGATCTCGATTTCGTCGAGGACCTGTGACGCCGCCATCCGGGAGTGGAGGCTGACGATCCTGCCACCCTGGCTGGCACAGGCACCGAGGATCCTACGCAGGACCTCGCGCTGAAGCTCCATCGACGGGCGATGGTCCGGTGAGCCGTCGAGGCCGACCTCCCCGACGTATCGGGTCCTGGCCAGCGTCGCGCAGACGAGCCCGACCTCGTGGTGCCGCTCCTTCACCAGCTCGGGATGGAGACCGACCGCGACACGTATGCGGGCGACTTCGCTGACGTAGCGCAGGTTACCCTCGAACGCTTTCGGGGTCGTCGTCACGGCGAGGACGTAGGTCCCGCGCCTGGCCACCTCCGCGATGACCTCGGCCGGTTTCGCGTACAGGTCGAGGTGGCAGTGGAAGTCGATCAAGCCAGTCCGACCGCTTGCATGAAGTCTCCGATTTCCAGCAACCCGCGTTCCGCAACCCCTCGATAAGGCTCGGGATCCGGCATCTTCAAGGCCGAGATCGCAGGGCCGATCCAGCGGCGCGCACCGCGTCGACGTACCGTATCGAGGGCCGCCAAGCATTGCATCACGTCGTCGTAACGGCTGAACGCCTCCTGCCTGAACGCTCCGGCCGGTTCGGGCTTCTTGTAGGCCGGGATGGTCAGGTCCCCGGCCACGGATCCGGTGAACTTCAGGAAGGCCGACCTGCGCACGAGGCACGGTAGGCATTGACCGCAATGCCGGTTGATCCGACCGCCGCGCCCGCAACTCATGGAGGACGGAGCGAGACTGGATAGAAGCGCCCGGTCGGAGCATTCCAGCATCATCTCGCCCTTGGTCTTGTGCCGGTAATCGTTCACGAGCCGTACCCTGATGCCGAGCTCGCCGAGCAACGCCTGCATCGCGTCGAGGAAACGAGGGTGGGTGGTGCGCGTGCTCAGGCTTCCCAGGCGTAGCGGCGTGAGGGGGACGTTGAGGGATATGAACCCGTTCTCGGGCACGTGGAGGTCGACGGTCCCGCCGTCCCAGTAACGGTCGAGGGTCGTGGCACCGAGGATGCCAAAGGTCAGAAAGGCGAGCGACCGAGGCCGCTGCGAGATCTCGGGGTTCGGGGTTTCCGTCCTGGCGTTGTGGTTGAGGGACAAGACCCTGTCTTGTGCGCCGACCGCCTCGGCGAAGGTGTCCTGCTTCTCGCAATCCCCCTTCACCCGGTTGCTGACGAACAGGGGGACCTCTCCGGCGGTGTGGAGGTCGATGGCGCCGATGAGGCTGTCGAGGCCGCCGGAGAGGAGCGATACGCACGTTTCCGGGCGACCGCCCAAGGCATGCGCGGGCGGACGTGGCTGGATGCCGTCCGCCACGAACGACAGCGTCCAGACGTCGCCTGTCAGGAAGCGCAGCATCGCCTGGACGGATGGGGCGAGCCGGTTCCAACGGTGCGGATCCGTGACCGCGACGGTCAGGTGGATCGGTCGCGTCCATCCATCCTCGCTCACCGCGGCCCGGTTGACGTGACGGTCGGCGGCGATGGTCGCCATGGCGAGGGCCAGGAAGTCCCAGGCCTGGGCCGGGGGCGTCCTGCCGAGCGCACGGTGGGTTTCCCGAATGACCTGGGTGCCGACGCTTCCGGCCATGCCGGGCCGGTGCGGTTCGAGCAGCGCGATCCTCGCGTCGAAGTCCAGCCCGGCGGCGGGCACGTGGTTGGGAAGGACGGCGATCCTCATTCCGCCCACTCCCCGTAGACGTCGAACACCGCGGCGTTCACCTCGCGGGCGACGGCGTCCGACGTTGCCCTGTCGACGACACGACCCCGGGCCTCGAACGCGGCCATCTGCTCGCGATAACTTTCTAGGACGAAGCCCCTGATCTGGAAGCGACGGTCGTTTAGAAGGACGGCGTTCCCCGCAGCTCCCCGCTGGAGGCTCGGACCGAGGTCGAGCATGATGTTGTCGAACACGTGATACGCCAGCGTCCTGAGCCAGACCTCGCGCGTGTGCTCGACCGGCATCGCGAAGGCGTCGATGTCGGGATGTTCGCCCAGGACCTCGCCGAGGGCTTCGTTGACCGCGATGCGACCGGCCCCGTCGTCGAGCGTGGTGTCGTTCGCGCAGATCGCATCAACGAGCGAGTCGATGATGTCCTCGACCGGACCGCCAGCCAACATGGCCGGATCGAAGCCGAGCTCCGCTGGGGTGATCGACCCGTCGGCGACCCGGCTCAGGACATCGTAGGCCCGCCCGGCCGAGGTCGCTGCCTGCCCCATCCGCGCGGCGGCGGTCCGCGACCCGCGATATCCCTTGCGGACGTAGCTTCCGAGACCTGCTCGAAGGCGGTCCTCGCTTCCCTTCTCGACGAAATCCCGAACGGCGCGCCTGGCGTCGGAGAACCGACGGGGCAGCGCCTGCCCGACCTGCGGTGGCGCCTGGACCGGTCGAGGCGGTACGGGGGGCGGCGGCTGGGGACCCGGTGCCGGGGCAGGGTTACCACCTCCCGGAGGTGGGGCCGCGGGTGGGGGCGGTCGCGGAGGCGGCGTGCCTGGGACGTCGAGCATCTGCGGCACGAGGCCGACACCCCTGCCGGGGCCGGTGCTGGATCGTGATGTTCCCATCAGGCCACCGCCTTGGGCTTGCGGGCCATGATCTTCCGCATGGTCTCGGGAAGGTCGCTCCGCTCCTTCCACTCGGCCAGGACCTCCTCTCCCCATGCGGTCTCGCGGATGCGGAGGACCACCGGGGGCTGCAGCGCCGAACTCTGCAGGTTGGACAGGAACACGACGAGGCGCTTGGCCTGATCCACGTCGCCGTCCGCTACGAGCGCGAGGCCCCATAGAATCTCGGGGGTGCCCCACGCGCTCTCGGACGCCGCCCGTTCCAGTAGCTTGTCCATGACGAAGGTCCGCTCGTCAGGGACGAGTCGCACGAACCGTTCCTTGAGGTCGGCCGTCCCGCGCATGCGCAGCGAGGCGATTTCGGCGAGGGCGTCCTGCGCTTCCTTCGAGACTCGGTCGTCGGCCGAGATCAGCGGCAGGCTTTCCCGTCCGACATGGAGCACGCCGCGAAGGTCGACGTCGGCCAGGGGAGGATCGAGCCTGAGCCACTCGGTCACGAATGCCTTGTCGGACGACCACGGGTCGCTGCCGTCGCCGGGCAGGTCGCCCCCGCCGCGCACCGTGCGCTCGACCGACATCAGGTTCTCGGGCTTGCCGCTGACGGTCCTGGTGACGGACTGGACGAGGAAGTCGAACGCCGCCGGCGTGGCGCAGCGTTCGAAGAGCAGGATCTTCGCTAGGACGGCGTCGTCCATCGGGATCTCCTGGATGGCGGCAAGCTTCCGTCGGATCGAGAGGGTGTTCAGGAAGCGCTTGATCAGGCGCGGGTTACCGGCGATCCGGCGCGAGGTTGCCATCTGCTTGGCAAGCCGGTCCGCGAGGGCGCATTCCGCCTTGAGCGTCGTGGGGCAATCCGCGATCGATCCCGTGACGAACTCGGCGTTGACCGCCACGCCTTTCCAGCTTTGCGCTAAACGTGCGTTGACGGCGCGGCGCACCTCGGCCTTTGCATCGTCTTCAAGGGAGGAGTTCTCGATGAAGAGCAGCATCAGGTAGGCCCTGACCTCGTTCACCCCCAGTGGAGGGACGCGCAGCGGCACCTGGATGAGCTTGTCGAAGTAGCTGACGACGAGGTCGTCATCGAGCCTCGCCTCCTTGAAATGGATGCGGACAGCCTCCTTGATCATCTTGTCGTCGGCCGCGATGACGAAGGCGGTCCGGTCCATGAACAGGAACAACCGCATGGCCTCCAGCGTCCCGATCACCGTCGGGGGGAGGCAGCGGTCTAGGTCGTCGACGAACACCACCAACGTGACGTCGAGGTCTGTTAGCAGCTTCTGGAAGTGATCTCGCAGTGCATGGATCATCTCGGGAGGCGTCTCGGGTTTCTTCTTTGGCTTGAAGAAGCCCTTGGCCTCGTCCTTGTTGTCCTTGGCGAATTTCTTGACTTCGTCGACGTCGTCCGTCGAGATTTCGCCGTCCGTCAGGTGCTCGTAGATCAGCTCGGCGCCCTTGATCAGCGGGGTGACGGGAACCCCCGTGGCGTAGGTGGCTCCGAGCTCTGCGCCGAACCTGGTCCAACGAAAGACGTTGATCCGGGAGACCAAGTCCTTGGCCCGGGCGAGCAGGGTGGTGTCCTCCTTGGCCCGCTCCATCAGAGCGCGGCCGATCTCCTCCATGAGCGCCGCCTTGGCATCGTCATGACCCTGATAGAGCCAGGCATTGAAGGTAAGGAAGACGAGCTTGTCGGGGTTCTTCTCGCGGAGGTCCGAGGCGATGAGTTTCACCATCGACGACTTGCCGACACCCCAGCCACCCGAAATACCGATGCTGAGAGGCTTGCCCCCGGTGTCCCTGATCATCTGTCCGGCGAGGCCGGCCATGACGCGAAAATTGAGGAAGTCCTGGTCGGTCTCGACGTCAGCCCACATTTCCCACCCGCCAAGCTTCTTGCTGGGGTCGCAGATAGGTTCGCGTCGCTCAACCCGCAAGCGATCACTCGAACCGATCGCACTCGTCCGTCGAGGCAACTTCGTCAGACCGGACCACCGTCTCCTTGGAGACTTTCTTCACCTTCATTCAGAACGCTACTTCTCGTCTCACCAGGCTGAGGAAAGGTTGTGTGACTAAAATTGCCTTCGGCGGTGACCGCTGCTTCCGGCCTAGTCGTATGATGTCGTTCGCGTAACACCTTGCTCATCATACCAACAAAATTGCCGCTGTAATAATCCAAATATCGTTCGTATTTATTTAGTTGTGTACATTATGAGGAAATAAAACACGATCTCTATCGGCGAAAAGGTTAGTTCGCGCTCATGTGGCGTCACGTCGGTTCGACGAAGTCAAATTCGAATTGTCAGGTCGGATATGAAACCGGACCTCTCGGCGACATGGCCGCGAGGGTTGCAGACAACTCTGGTGCGCCCGACCACGTAGTCGGCAGCCTGGTGCACGTGCCCGTGCACCCACAGGTCCGGTCCGCGCTCATGGATCAAGTCCGTCAGGTCAGAGGCGTAGCACCAAGCTAGGTCGGCGTGCGCGTCCGGCAGGCTGGCCGGGTGCGGGGCGTGGTGGGTCACGACCACAGTCGGACCATCATAGGGCCGGGCGATCTTTGCCCCGATGAATGCCCGCGTCGCACGATGCATCGCCAGCACTTCACCGGGATCGATCCTGTTCCGCGACCTGGGCCCCGTCCTGATGCGGCGGTAGTCCACCATGCCGAAGCGCCCCTGGGCGGTCCGGAAGGCGTGCGTGAGGCCGTAGCTCCCGAGCCGGAAATCCGTCCAGAGCGTGCCGCCCAGGAACCGCGTGCCGCCAATCACCACGGCGCCGTCGAGCAAGAGGTGGATGCCGAGCACGGCGGGACGCTCCCTTCCGCGTTCGAGCTGGTCATGGATCGTGTAGCGATCCTCGCCACGGTCCCACCAGAAGTCGTGGTTGCCAGGCACGTAGACGACCGGCACGCCGGGCAGGCGGTCGGCCAGCCAGTCCAGTGACCGTGTCAGCGGTACGTGCACGTCGCCGGCCACAACGGCCACGTCGAAGCCACCCGCCGGCGCGTGCGCGCCAGGGTCCCAGGCGTTCTCGGGCCATTCCTGATGGAGGTCGCTGAAAACCCACAGCCGCTGGGCCGGTGCGGTCATGGCACACCTCCCGCTACCCTGGCGTTCTCGGCGAGGCGAACGCGGATCTCGTCGAGGGTGACCGGCCGGAAGTCGAAGCAGTCCACCCCGACGTCCGTGCTTGACGCCGTACCCGGCAGCCTGCCGTGGGAATGACCGTAGAGGTGGATGTCGCCGCGGTTCTGCCGGGGCCACACCCGGTACGCCCAGTGCGAACACCAGATACCCTGGACGGCGCCGTCCGGAAGTGGGACGAGCGCGCGGGCGACGTCGAAGATGCCGTCCCAGGGCAGGCGCGCGCCGATGCGGTCGTGGTTGCCCCGGACGAGGAAACGCTGGCGGCCGTTGAGGCGCTCGAAGATGGTGCGGGCACGATCTTCTGGGCAGCGGTGGCAGAAGTCGCCGAGGTGCCAGACGGTGTCGTCGGCGCCTACGGCTGCGTTCCAGCGGGCGATCAGCGCCTCGTCGTGCTCCTCGATGGTCGCGAAGGGCCGGTTGAGGCCGAGGCGGTCCCCCAGGGTCGCCCTGTGGTTCCAATGCGTGTCTGAAACGAAGAAGGTACGGGCGTTTGTCATGGGAGCCTCCATGCACGGAGGCTCGGCACGCGCCAGGGCACTCCAGAGTCAGTCGGACGGGTGCTGGGCCACACGTTTCATGGTGAAGGACTCCTGATGGAAATCTCGTGATCGCCCGGGCGCGCCGGCCGAGCAAGGCCGGTGCCTATGCCATCCACACACGGCTGCGACCGCGCGGCGGCGTCGGCATGGAACGGATGCCCGTCCGCCGTGAACCCCATCGAGGCGGCCACCACGACATCCGGTGCCGCGTTATCCATCCGAACACCTGGAGCCAGCTATGTCGAAGCTCGAACCCGAGGAACGCGAGGATCTGTCCAAGAGCAAGTTCGCCTTGCCCGACGAGCGCAAGTACCCCGTGGAAGACAAGGCACACGCCAGGAACGCCAAGGCACGCGCCGCCCAGCAGGAAAAAGCGGGCAACCTCTCGGCATCCGACAGGAAGAAGGTCGACGTCAAAGCCGACAAGGTCCTCGGCAAGAGCTAGCGCCACTGCCTTCGATGCGTCCCCTGAGTAGGCTGGAGGGGGCTCACGTTAATCCGGATCAGGTGCCCACAGTCCTCGGCGGCTTGGCCTTTTAGGCTTCCAACCGCCTTCCATGGCCCCTCCCTACCGGAAGGCACATGGAGGGTGGCGAAGTCTGCACGCGGGAAGTCGACGAGAGGCGGAAGCCCGAGACCTGCGGCGCAACAGCCTGTGATTAGGCGTGGAATAAGGACCCCGTTTTGGAGTGGGCCCCTGATGGTAGGCACGATCAGGCGGCGGGTTTGACCATCGGTCGGGCGTGTTGCTCCTCGAACTGCACGGGGCTCAGGTACCCGAGCGCGGAGTACAGCCGCTTGGTATTATAGACCTCGTCGATGAAGCGCGGTAGCTCGGTTACTACCTCGGCGAAGGTCTCGAACGCCATCGGGTACATCCCCTCGACCTTGAGCGTCTTCATGAAGCTCTCGGCCTTGGCGTTGTCGTAGGGATTGCCGCGCCGGCCCATCGAACCGACGATCCCGTGCTCGACCAACACCTTTCGATAGGCCTCGGCAGCGTATTGACTGCCGCGGTCCGTGTGGTGGGTCAGTCCCGGTGCCGCCCGACGCCGCTCGATCGCCGCGCACAGAGCCGCGAGGGTCAGGCGGGCGTCGATCGACCGGCCGAGCGCGTAGCCAACCACGCGGCGCGACCAGGCATCCAGACTGATCGCGACGTAGACGAAGCCGCCCATCGCCGCGACGTAGGTCAGATCCGCGACGAGAGAGCTGGTCGGGCCCATTCGGCACGATGTCCCGGGCCAGGTTCGGGAAGATCGGGCTCTCGTGGTCGCTGTCGGTGGTCGTGACGTAGCGGCGGCGAACACGCGTCTGCAGGTCATGTTGGAACGGTGTCGTGCCATGGTCTTCATCCTTCGAAGACCCGGCCATCCGGTCAATCAGCCCCGCCCAATCCGACCACCATCAGGGGCCCACTCCAATCCGGGGTCCCGTTCCGGTGCTTTTTGACATCCGAGGCGATCCCGCTGACGAGCGAGGGCCACGACATCGACCATGATCCGTCGCCGGCAGCGGCTCCACGATGCGTCCCGGCCAATTTCCGGAGAAGGACACGGACCGAGACCTGCCGGCATGGGCGACGGCACCGACCTCGAAGGGATAGCTCCTTCCCGACCGAGGCCCGCCCAGGGGACAGTGCCGCACGCAGAAACAACTGTCCGCTCTGGAGGTTGTCCTTCCGGGTCTCGGATTGTGGGCCGACAGGGGGCGGTCTTGCGGGAGGAACATATCGTGGCAGGGGTCAGGCCCGACCTGGAGGTTCTCCTGGCCGCCGTCGAAGGGTCCGGCGAGGCCATCCTGATCACCTGTGCCGAGCTCGACCACCCCGGCCCCCGCATCGAGTACGTCAATCCCGCCTTCACTCGAATGAGCGGCTACGAGGCCACCGAGGTCCTGGGCCGCAGCCCGCGCATCCTCCAGGGGCCGCTTACCGACCGCGGCGTCCTCGACCGGATGCGCGCGGCGCTCGACGCCGGCGAGGCGTTCCAGGGCGAGGCCATCAACCATCGCAAGGACGGCTCGACCTACGTCGTCGAATGGCTGATCACGCCCCTGCGTGACGGGGAGGGCCGCATCACGCGGTGGATGTCCGCGCAACGGGACGTCACCGAACGTCGTGCCTCCGAAGACCGGCAGGCCATGCTGGTGCGCGAGCTCCACCACCGCGTGAAGAACACGCTCGCCACGGTCCAGGCCGTGCTCAACGCCACCCTGCGCTCGTCGCTCGGCCTGTCCGAGTTCCGGCAGGCCTTCTCCGGCCGCATCGCGTCCCTCGCCAAGACGCATGCGCTGATCACCGAGGACCACGTCCAGGTCGTCTCCTTCGAGGAACTCCTCCGCACGGAACTCGAAGCCTACGACCGGCCCGGCCTACGACGGGTGACGCTGAAGGGACCGCAGGTCCTTCTCCCCTCGGAAGTGGCGGTCCCGGTGGGGATGGCGCTGCACGAGATGACGACGAACGCCATAAGGCATGGTGCGCTGGCCGATCCGGACGGCAGGGTCGCGGTGGACTGGTCCGTCGAGGAGGGCCCCGAGGGGCCTGTCCTGCACTGGACATGGAACGAGCATGACGGAGCGCCCGTCGCGTTGCCGACGCGGGAAGGCTTCGGCTCGCA
The DNA here is from genome assembly GCF_022829385.1 of Methylobacterium sp. J-070. Taxonomy (GTDB): domain Bacteria; phylum Pseudomonadota; class Alphaproteobacteria; order Rhizobiales; family Beijerinckiaceae; genus Methylobacterium. The sequence goes on from NZ_JAKSXX010000290.1 coordinate 290,649, forward strand.
ACTGCTCAACCGCGTCCTGACCCTCCAGGTCGGCGCCAAGGTCGACATCTCCTACGATCCGGACGGCCTCAGGATCGCCGTCGCGCTTCCGATGCCGGCGGCCCCCACGGGGGCCTAGGCCGGAAGTCCCGGTCGGTCCTCCCCCGCCGGGGAGGAGCGGACCCCAGCGCATGCCGCACCTGGCACCTTTGCCGGGAAGCCGATGCAATTATCTCCTCAAGCGCGTTTCGGGCCCGAGCCGCCCACTCATGTCTCGGCCGCCGATGCGTAGCGCGGCATCGCGGACAGCCGCGAGCATGTCCCCGAGAGGCAGATCGAGATCGCTCGCCATCAGAACACCGCGACCGCGTCGCGTTAGACGGAGCGCCGGATCCGTGCCTCAAGGTTGCGGCGTTCGTCCAGGTCAACCGGATCGCAGGAGATATCGACCTTAGGCGCCGCCTAAGCTCCCATGGTCAGGACCGAGCCGCCGTCGACACGCAGGAACTCGCCGGTGATGAAGCTGGCACGCTCGGAACACAAGAAGACGACGGCGGCTGCCACCTCCTCGGCCTTGCCCCGGCGCTTGGCCACGATTCCCGGACGCTCCTCGTCTAGGGTCTGCCGGACCGCCTCGTCGAAGGAGATGCCCTTCTCCTTGGACTTCTTCTCCATCTGTGCATCGGTCATCGGCGTGGCGATGAAGGCCGGCCCGACCGCGTTCACGAGCACTCCGTCCGGCCCGTATGCCTTCGAGAGGCCCTTGGCGAGGTTCAGGACGCCGGCCTTGGCGGCGGCATAGGGCAGCTCCTCGACGTAGGGCTGTACGGCATCCTCGGACGAGAACAGCACGATGCGGCCCCAGCCCGCCTTGCGCATGCCTGGGATGAAGGCGCGGGTGGCGCGCACCCCCGCCATCAGGTCGGTCTGGATAGCCTCCAGCCAGTCGTTGTCGGTGAGTTCGAGGAAATCGCCGGAGGCCCCGGTGATGCCGGCAGCGCAGACCAGGATGGTAGGCTTGTCGTCGAATGCCATGTTGGCGAAGGCGGCGAGCACCTCGATGCCCTTGGACCCGCTGAGGTCGGCCGCCACGGCCCTGACCTCGCCGAAGGCCGCAAGCTCTCCCGCGGCCTTCTGAAGCTGCGCGTCGTCGATGTCGGTGAGGACGACCTTCACGCCCTCGCGCAAAAGGAACTCCGCCGTCTTGAACCCCATCCCCGAGTCGCTGCCGGTGACGACGGCGACTCGCCCGCTAATGCCGAGATCCATTTGGTTTGCTCCGTGATTGTCGTCGAACCGGCCCGCGCTGTGCCGGAAAGATGCGAACCCTGGCCTCGGGGACGGAAGCGCCGACTTTTCGTGGTTGCCGACCGGCGCGACGGCCGACCCGCAACCACGCAGGTGGTCAATTCGGATGGAACACGACCTTCACGCAGCCGTCCTTCTTGTCCCGGAACGTCTTGTAGAGGTCCGGCCCGTCGGCGAGGTTGGTGGAGCGGTGGGTGATCATCGACGTCATGTCGATCTTCCCCGCCTGGATCAGCTTGGTCAGCGTCTCCAGGTAGCGCTTCACGTGGGTCTGCCCGCTCTTCATGGTGAGGCCCTTCTGGACGATCATCCCCATGTTGACCGGGATCGGGCCGCCGTAGACGCCGGGCACCGAGACGATGCCGCAGGGGCGCACCGCCTTGATCGCCTCCATCAGGGCGTAGGGCCGCTCGGTCGAGGTGAGCTTCTCCTGGATCGTGTTGACGAGGCTGGCGACGCCATGGCCGGCGCTGGCCTCCATGCCGACGCAGTCGATGACGCCGTCGGCGCCCTCGCCCTTGCTGATCTCCTTGATCCGCTCGAACACGTCTTCCTTCGCGTAGTCGATGATGTCGGTCGCGCCGTAGGTGCGGGCGAGCGCCAGGCGCTCGGGCACCGTGTCGATCGCGATGATGCGCTCGGCGCCCATGATCTTGGCGGACTGGATCGCGAACAGGCCGACCGGGCCCGCGCCCCAGACCGCGATGACCTCGCCGCCCTTGATCTCGCAATGCTCGGCGCCCTGCCATCCGGTCGGCAGGATGTCGGTGAGGAACAGCAGCGACTCGTCGTCGACGCCCTCGGGCGCCAGCATCGGCGCGACGTCGGCCATCGGCACGCGCACGTACTCGGCCTGCCCGCCGCCGTAGCCGCCGGTGAGGTGCGAGTAGCCGAACAGGCCGGCGGTGGTGTAGCCGAACTGGGCCGCCGCCATGGCGGCGTTGCGGTTCGAGCGCTGGCAGACAGACCAGTTCCCGAGGCGGCACTGGCGGCATTCGCCGCAATTGATGTTGAAGGGCACGACGACGCGGTCGCCCTTCCTGAACTTGGTGAAGCCCTGCCCGACCTCGACGACCTCGCCCATGAACTCGTGACCGAGCACGTCGCCCGCTTCCATGGTCGGCATCTGGCCGTCCATCAGGTGGAGGTCGGAGCCGCAGATGGCGCAGGACGTCACCTTGATGATGATGTCGCGCGCATCCTCGATCCGCGGATCGGGAACCGTGTCGCAGCGGATGTCGCCCTTGCCGTGCCAGCACAGCGCTTTCATGGATGCCTCCTGCGAGGCTCGCGAATGACGGCCCCATGTAAGATTGCGGGTGTCTGCAGCCGGAAAGACGGCCAGCCTTTTTCAAACCCGTTTTCGTTTGAACTGTTCCGGCACATCACACGGCTGTGCTTGGACCGTTGCCGGCGGACAGGAACCTGGCCTTGCGAGTTAGGGTTGGGCGTCGGAAACGGAGCGCTTCATGCCCAACGATACATCCCGCCCCTTCGCCGTCATCACCGGCGGCTCCAACGGCATCGGCTTCGAGCTCGCCCGGCAGTTCGTCGAGAACGGCCATGACGTGCTCATCGCCGCCCAGGACGAGGCGCACCTCGCGGACGCGGCGCAACGCCTGTCTGGCAGCGGTGCCAGGGTACTGACCCACGCGTCTGACCTCTCGCGCGAGGACGGCGTGGACAGCCTGTTCGAGAAGGTGCGGTCCACCGGTCGACCCGTTGACGTGCTGTGCCTGAACGCCGGCGTCGGCCTGGGCGGTCCCTTCGTCGAGACCGACCTGCAGCGCGAGCTCAAGATGATCGACCTGAACGTCCGCGGTGCCGTCCAGCTGACCAAGCTTGTTCTCAAGGACATGGTCGCGCGCGGCAGCGGCAAGCTGCTGTTCACGTCGTCGGTCGAAGCGTCCATGCCGGACCCGTTCGAGGCCATCTACGGCTCGACGAAGGTGTTCCTGCGCTGGTTCGGCGAGTCGCTGCGCAGCGAACTCAAGGATACAGGCGTCGGCGTGACGGTCCTGATGCCGGGGGTGACCGACACGAACTTCTTCAACCGCGCCGAGATGCTCGACACCAAGGCCGGCGCGATGGAAGGCAAGGACGATCCCGCCGTGGTGGCGAAGGCGGCCTTCGAGGCGCTCCAGGCCGGGAAGGACAAGGTCGTCCCGACCGCCAAGAACAAGGTCATGAGCGCGGTGGCGGAGGCGCTGCCCGAGCCCCTCGTGGCGGCCGCGCACCGCGTCTTCTCCAAGCCCGGCTCCGCCGACTGACCCTCGCCGAACCCGGTACCGTCACTTCTGACAGACGAAGCCGAGGATCTCCTTGACGAGACCCTCAGCGTTTTCCTCCTGTATCCAGTGGTTCGCCCGCTCGATGGTCCGGAACGTCACGTCCTTCGCGACCTCGCGCATCATCGCCTCGGTAAACGGTGCGAACGCGCTCTGCACGCCGGCCACGGCAAGAACAGGCATCGTGAGCGCCCCGTCGCGCTTCACCTCGCCCCTGTTGTGCGCGTCGTCGGTCGGGAAGGCGCGGTAGAGCTCGAACCCGGCCCGCATGGCGCCCGGCCGCGAGAAGGCCCGCACGTAGCGCTGGATTGCGTCCGGGCCGATGGCCTCCGTGTCGTAGGCGAGGTCCTGGTAGAAGCGCTCCAGGTAGAGCTGTTCGCGCCCGGCGGTGAGCAACTCGGGTACGTCCGGCGCACGGTGGAACTGGAAGTGCCAGAGCCTGTCGGTGTCACCCAGCGCCGTCTGGTAGGCATCGGTGCCCGGCAGCGGCGCCTCCATCGCGACGAGCCGCTCGGTCTGCTTCGGGAAGCGGCGGGCAAAGGCATAGGCGACCATCATCCCGATGTCGTGCCCGACCATCGTCACCGGCTGCGTCAGTCCGAGATGGCCGTAGAGCAACGCGTGCAGGTCACCGGCCATCGTATGCTTGTCGTAGCCTCCCGGCGGCTTCGAGGAGCCGCCCGCCCCGCGATAGTCTGGCACCACGACGCGCAGGCCGGCGTGGACCAACAGCGGCACGACGCGACGCCAGGCGTAGGCCGTTTCCGGATAGCCGTGGACCAGCACGATCACATGCTCGCCATCGCCGGCTACGCCGTAGTGCAGGCGCATGCCGGGTTCGATCTCGACCGAATCCCACTCGACCGCCGCGCCATCCCATACCTCACGCATCACCGTGCTCCCTCGTTGCCCTCCGTGGACCGGAAGTGCCGGACGAGCGCTGCCGCGACGGCATCCGGAGCCTCCCGCGGAGGGAAGTGGCCCACCCCGTCCAGGGTGACGAACTCGAAGGGGCCAGAGAACTTCGACGGTACGTTCTTGCTCGCCTCCGGCGGGTTCACCCCATCGAGGGCGCCCTGGATGTACAGGGTCGGCGTCGATAGGGACTTCGTCGCCTTCACCTTCGCCTCAAGCTCGGCCGAGCGCGGGTCCGGTTCGGCCTCGTCCCAGCGCGCTTGGTAGGAGTGCAACGTGACGTCGACGAAGTCCGGATTTTCCCAGGACGCGGAGACCGCCTCGAACGTGGCATCGTAGTACCAGCCGGGCGGGCTCCAGTTGTCCCACATGATGCGGCCGAACCCTTTGGGATCGGCCCGCACGGCGTCCTGGCCGCGCCTGGTCGCCTGGAACCAGTGGTACCATTGGCGCTGGCACTGCGAGAACGGCGGGGTCGGCATGCCGCCGAGACGCGACGGGGTCGAGAGCATCGCCATGCGGGTCACACGATCGGGCCAGCCGACCGCCATCGCCTCGGCGGCGTTCGAGCCCCAGTCGTGGCCGGCAACCACGAAGGTCCCGACGCCCATCGTATCCATGAGGTCGACAGCGTCATGGGCCAGGATGCTGGAGTTGCCGGTGCGCGGCGTGTCGGACGAGCGGAACCGCGTACGTCCGAAACCCCTCAGTTCCGGCGTCACCGTCCGGAAGCCGGCGTCGTTCAGATGCCCGGCCACGGTCGCCCAGGTCGTGGCGTCATCCGGCCAGCCGTGGAGCAGAAGTACGGCAGGGCCGTCCGCGGGACCCGCCACATGGACGTTGACATTCAGGAGTGTGGTCTCGACCTGTTGCTCGCTCACGCGAAGCCTCCTTTGGCAGGGCTATGCACACCGGCGCCCGAAACGCCGGTCCTAGGCCGGGATACGGTCGATGCTCGCGGTATCCTCCTCCGCCACGCCGTTCTCGCGATGGCGGAAGGCGCTCAGGGCTTGGTAGACCTGGAGCCGCGCGCGCATCACGGAGCCGAGCGGCCGATGCGTCGCGAGGCTGTGGGCGGGGCGGAACGTCATCACCTCGTCGAAGTAGCGCACGCGATCCGGTGCGTAAGCATCCTGGCGCGGCAGGCGCAGCGTCGCGACGGTGCGGTAGGGGCTGATCGACACCGGCCAGTCGACCGAGTCGTCCTCGATGGGCTGCCGCTCGGCATCGGCCCAGAGCTGGGCCTTCAGTTCGAACACCACCTCGTGGTCCCGGAAGAAGGCGACCGTCGCATGGCGAAAACCGTCCTCGTCCTGGTGCGGGTCGAGGCGCCATTCGGACAGTGCGCGCTGGCTTTCCGTCGACGGCACGGCCCCGAGCTTGGCGACGTAGTCGCCGTAGCGGACCGGCGCCTGGCTGAAGTAGCTGTCGGCCAGGGGATGGCTGTAGGGATGGCCGAAGAAGTCGGCGAGCGCGCTTTCGGCGCCGAAGGCGTGCAGGGCACGGTTGAGATTGCGCATGGTCGACGAGACCGCGCTCTTGACCCCTTCCGGAAACCCGGTCGACTTGCCGATGACCGTGCCGTCGCGCAGGAAGCCGGCCGCCGTACCCGAGGGGAAGGTGGTGCCGGTCGCGAGGACGAAGTCCTGGGTATCGACGACGTGGCCGGGCAGCTTCTCGCCGGGGACGTCGAACACCTTGATGGACATGCCCCGGTGGGTCGAGACGCGGTCGCCTAGGGTCTCGCCCGGCCCCTGCGCGAAGCGCACCGCGACGGGGTGGGTGCCGGGGGTGGCGAAGAGCCCTTGCGCCAGTTCGGGGGGTAAGCCCGCTGCAATCGTCAACTCGCCGGTGACGCAGGCCGAACTCTTGGCGTGGCTGGCGCGCACCGCGTGCTGCTCGCGGGCCTCGACCGTCTCGGATTGCTGCGTCATCCCCTTGATGATGCCGTCGATCGTCTGCTGCTCGCCCTCGGCGGGCTTCTCGATGTCGGGGGCGTATCGAAGATAGGTCATGGTCACCTCGCGGTTTTTATGAGGGGCAACGCGGGCCGGCCGCGGATTGTGCGACCGGCCGAAAGCAGGACGGCCATCAGACGCTGCGGGCCTGGTCGGGATGGCGGCCCTCGGCGAACTCCTCGACGATCTTGGCGCAGAAGGCGGGCAGGTCCTTCGGATTGCGGCTGGTGACGAGGCCCTTGTCCGTGACGACCTTCTGGTCGACCCAGGTGCCACCGGCGTTCCGGATGTCGGTCTGAAGCGTCGGGAACGAGGTGAGCGTACGCCCCTTCACGACGTCCGCCTCCACCAGGGTCCAAGGTCCGTGGCAGATCACGCCGACCGGTTTGCCCTGGGCGAAGAAGTCCCGGACGAACGCGACCACCGCCTTGCTCGCCCGGAGCTTGTCGGCGCCGACGCAGCCACCCGGGATGACGAGCCCGTCGTAATCGGAGGCCGAGACACGCTCGATGGTTGCGTCGACCGCGTAGCGCCCTGCCGGGTCCAGGTCGTTGTTGACAGTCTCGGCCTTGCCGGCCTCCAGCCCGATCACCGTCACGCTGGCCCCGGCCTTCGTCACCGCTTCGCGCGGCTGAGCGAACTCCGGCTCCTCCGTCCCGCGCGGGGCGATCAGGATGGCGATCTTCCGTCCTTGCAAGCTCATGTCTCTCTCCGTCTCCTGGCTGGGTCGGACCCATTCCCGATGTGCCGGGCCTCGGCTGGACGCCCCCATCGGAAGTCACGTCCCGGCAATTCATTCACGCGTGATGGAACGGAGGACGACGAGGGAGGTTCATTTCCAAATTGCAAAAAACGGAGCCCTGAGCCTTGCAAGCGCCTGTCCGCTACAGCCCTGACGTCGAGGTGGTGAAGCCTGACGAGGGCAACACAATCGAGGAACTGAACGAGACCTTCGACACCATCCTGCAGACGGTCGCCGAAGACTCGGGCCATGCCGTCCGCTCCGTCCACGCCAAGGCGCACGGCATCTTGGAGGGCGTACTCAGGATCGATCCGAGCCTGCCGCCGGAACTAGCCCAGGGATTGTTCGCCAAACCCGGCGAGCACAAAGTCCTCATGCGGCTGTCGACGAACGCGGGCGACATCCTACCCGATGCCATCTCCCTGCCCCGCGGCCTGGCCCTGAAGGTGCTGGACGTCGAAGGCGAGCGCCTGCCGGATGCCGAGGGCAAGACGCAGAACTTCATCCTGGTCAACGGCAAGGTGTTCCAGGCTCCGAACGCCGAGAAGTTCCTCGGCAGCCTCAAGCTGCTGGCTAAGACCACCGACCGGGCGGAGGGCCTGAAGGTCGCGGCCTCGACGGTGCTGCGCGGGGTGAACAAGGCGCTGACGGCGGTCGGCATCGAGAGTGCGACTCTCGGACCGCTCGGCGGGGCGCCCAACGTCGATCCCCTCGGCGAGATCTACTACAGCGTCACGCCTTTCCGGTACGGCGACCACATCGCCAAGTTCTCGGTCGCCCCCGTTGCTCCTGGTCTGACCGCACTCACCGGGACCGAGATCAACGCCTCCGGCCGGCCGAACGCAATCCGCGAGACGGTGCAGTCCGAGATGCAGGGCATCACGGGCGTCTGGGAGTTCCGGGTCCAGCTGTGCCGCGACCTCGAACGCCAACCCGTCGAGGACCCGACGGTCGAGTGGAACGAGGAGGAGGCGCCGTTCCAGCGGGTCGGCCTGATCACCGTCCGGGCGCAGGACAGTTGGGATGCCGCTCGCGTGCAGGCCGTGGATGAGGAGATGCGCTTCAGCATCTGGACGGGGCTCTCCGCGCACCGGCCACTGGGCAACATCAATCGTGCCCGCAACGCCCCCTACAGGCACTCGGCCAAGTTCCGCCAGCGCTTCAACGGCTGCCCCATCCACGAGCCCGGCGCCGGGCGCTGAGGGAGATCCACTTGCTCAACCCCTTCGTGGCGGCCGCCGCCACTCTCATACTTCTTGGCTCTACCCAGGCTCAGGCGGAGGGAATGACGAAGACGGACCTGAAACCCTTCAACGTCACCATCCGGGTGTTCGACCCGACCAAGGGGATCAAGGACGGCCAGGACTACGTGCTGCCGGTCGACAGCCCCGACGCCGAACACGCCATCGCGTCGACCACGGCCAATGCCGCGTCGTTCACGAAAAAGGCCGAGGGCGACAAGGCCCTTCCCGTCGCCTTCACCTGCATCAAGGTCGAGGCACGCTGAGGCGACGCCGGTCGAGGGAAAGCGATGTCAACGGGATCGAACGAGGCCCCGTTGACTCACGAGACTACGAAACGCCGCGAAGGGCCGGTCGAGGCTTGAGCGGCCGTCCAGAGCGTTCCAATTCTACAAAAGGGATCTCCATGCAGGTACGCACCAAGACGCATTGCCTCGCCGCGCTACTCGCCGGCACCACCCTGCTGACAGGCTCCTCGGTCTGGGCGCAGGAAAAGCCCACGGTGAAGGACCGCCTCGACAGCGTCGTCTCGACCGTGACGGGTTCGCCGATGGCCGACCTCGACCTCGACATGAAGCACGTGCTCGACGCGCTCAAGAAGCTCGACCCGAAGCCCATCCCGAAGCTTTCCCCACAGGAAGCCCGCAAGCAACCTAGCGCCGCCGACGGCGTGAAGGAGCTTCTCAAGGAGCAGGGCAAGAGCACCGCGCCCGAGCCCGGCGTGACCACGAAGGACATGGCCTACGGGACTGCGGGCGGCCAGCAGAAGGTCCGGATCTACACGCCCGACGGTACCACCGCCCCGCTGCCGGTCGTGGTGTACTACCATGGCGGCGGCTTCGTGATCGCCGACCTCGACACCTACGACGCGACCCCGCGCGCCATCGCCAAGGGTGCCATGGCCGTGGTGGTCTCGGTCGAGTACCGTCACGCCCCGGAGTTCAAATTCCCGGCTCAGCAGGACGACGCCTTCGCCGCATACAAGTGGGCGCTGGCCAACGCGAAGACCTTCGGCGGAGACCCGTCCAAGGTCGCGTTGCTCGGCGAGTCCGCCGGCGGCAACCTCGTGACGAACGTCGCCATCGCGGCGCGCGACCAGAACGTCGAGAAGCCGGTTCGGGTCGTCGCGGTCTACCCGATGGCCGGCACCAACCTCGACACCCAGTCCTACAAGGACAACGCGTCGGCCAAGCCCCTCGACAAGCCGATGATGACCTGGTTCTACGACCAGACGGTCCGCAACGACGCCGACCGCGCCGACCCGCGCCTCGACATCGTCGGCAAGGCCGACCTGAAGGATCTTCCGCCGTTCACGGTGGTGACCGCCCAGATCGACCCGCTCCACGACGACGGCAAGATGCTGGCCGACAAGGTCAAGGCGGCCGGCGGGCAGGTGACGTATCGCGACTACCCCGGCGTCACGCACGAGTTCTTCGGCATGGGCAACGTGGTTGCCAAGGCCAAGGAGGCCGAGACTGCCGTCATCGGGGATCTGAAGGCGGCATTTGCCGGAACCGCCCCGGGTACGACATCTCCTCGATAGGTCGTTGCGAGCCAGGCCGGCAAACATGGTTTGACGGCGTAACGGGAGCCCGCTCGGAAAGCATCCGGGCGGGCTTCTTCATGGGTCCGCCGTGAGGAAGCCGAGTTGGATGAGATCCGGCCAGTCGGCATCGATGGTCGAGGGACGGGCCTATCGCAGTTCCACACGAAACCGTGCCCGCGGTGGACCTAGTGGTTCGAGTCTAACGCTTGGTGCCCGCGTTTGGCGGCCTGGATGATGCGGTCCGGGTCCGCGGTCCAGACGAAAGGTTTCGGGTTGCCGTTGCTCTCGGCGATGAAGCGTTTGATGGCTGCCTGAACCTCGACGAG
>NZ_JAKSXX010000294.1 GCF_022829385.1 Methylobacterium sp. J-070
CGCACGCCGGTCCACTACGTGACCAAACACCTGCAGCAAGGCATTGAAAGCGACCACTTCCGGGTGAAACGAGCGATGCCAAGAGTGGGCGGCTTCCGCTCGTTCAACACGGCCCGGCGCACGATCCGCTGCTTCGAGGCGATGTTGTGGCTGCGCAAAGGCTTCGGGTTTGCGGGGATCTGGACCGTGCGCGAGCAGAACCACCTGCTCGCCTGCCTCTTCGGCCTTCCTGTCACGAACAAAGCATGAAAGCGAGACGGTAGACGCCCTTCCGCGGCTCACAGCCGGGTTTGCGACACGCCCTTCCAAGCTGCCTCGCAGGCGGCAGTGACCGACCCGCCGCGTGCCTTGGCTCTTTTGCACGCCTGGCTGACGTGATCCTGAGCCGCCCAGTAGGCGGGTGTGGCGGCTCGCCAGCGAGCGTGTGCAGCGTCGAGGTCCAGCCCGAGCGCTAGAATTTCAGCGTCCCCGTTCGGCGACGCGGACTCGAACACCCCGAGACGCAGTTCCCGGCGGACGCGAGCACGCGTGGCCTCGGTAGCGTCCGGACCGACCTTGCGGGCGTACTCAGCCAGCGCGATCCGATGCAGCCGCTCCAGCTCTAGGCGCAGGCCCTCTCGGACGATGACGAAACCCTGCGGGTCGTCGGCAGGATAGGCCATGAACCCGGGCGGTGGGTTGTGCCAATCAGTCGGGTCGGCTGGAGGCGTCAGGGCCGTGGTGCCGGCCAAGTTGGCGACCTTGCGTAGGACCACGCGCGTCAGACGCTCGTCGACGGTCAGCGTGGCCTCGTCGCTCGGGTCGTGGCAGGTGTGCTCGATCAGGCCGTGCAGCAGCAGGCGGGCCTTTGCCCGCACTTCGGCCAGGTCGCGAGAGGGCTCGTCGATCGCCCGCTGAAATACGGCGTCGTAGGCGTTCAGCGCCTCGTCGAGCTGCTCGTCGCCCCAGTGCTCAGCCCGGCTGGCCGGCTGAATGGCATTCCAGTCGATGACAGCCTGATCGCAGACCTGGGCGAGGTCCATCGGTGGAGCTGGTGTCGTGCCGGTGGCAGCCGACCCGAACTCGCGGACACGGCGGGCGGTAGCAGCGGCCCGCTCGCGCAGGCCGGTGCTGGGATCGCGGCGGATCAGGTTTTTGAGGGAGGCACGGAAGGACATCGCGGGATCCTCGAATGAGGGACGCGGGCAGCCGGCCCGCTCGGGGGCGGGTCGAGTCAGAGCAGGGAGGCGAGGCCGGTCAGCACCATGCCGCCGCCGATGATGGCGACGGCGGCCAGCAGCTCGTCGGCGACGTCGAGGAAGCGCAGGGATCGGCTGTGCGCGGTGTCGGGACGGACGGGCGCCACGGCCTGCCAGGGCTCGATGGTGCCGGGCTGGGTCTCGTCGGGCAGATTGCGGTACCGGCGATCGATGGGGAGCTGACGGCGAGCGCTCGACGTGGCGCGGACCGGAACGGGCTGGCTGAAATCGGGGATGCGGACGTGCGTCATCGTTCGGGCTGCGGTGAGGGCTCGTGGGGTCGGGTCGGGGAAGGGGACGAATTCCGTCGGGCTAGTCAGCCCGGCGCAGGCACCGTTCAGTCAGGTGAGGCGTGAGCGATTGCAGCCGAGGGGGTCAGCGGCAGTGCCTCCAAGAAGGCCACGAGATCAGAGTGAAGGAGAACGGTACTTGCGCCCAGCTTTCGCGCCGGCAAGGCGCCATCGGCGACCATCTGATAGATCGTGGACTTGCTCACGCCGAGCATGGTGGCAGCATCTTTCGGATGATAGGCGAGCGGCCGCAAAGCCCGAGTATCCGGAGAAGCCGCTCGGGCTCGCTTTGCTTCCGGTTCTGATCTACGAGCCATCACTGTGCCTTTCAGTGCGCGGCCATGTGGCGGGCCAACTTGGCGGCGCGCCATGCGGCGGTGAGGCAGACTGACATGGCCTCGCTCCAGGTGCAGCCGAACCGCTCCTGATGGGCTCGGGCGGCGGAAGCAGCGGCCGACATGATGGCGGCGCGGTCAAAATGGCCGGCCTTGAACAGGGGCCGGCGGGTGGTGCGCACAGTCAGGTCGATGCGGGCCTTGGCCGAGAGCAGGCCGAGGGCGATGGCCGGGCGGCTGTCGCGGCCGGCGCGGTCGATCTGGGTCCAGGAGACGGTGCGGTAGGACATGATGCGTGTCCGGATCGTTCGCGCTTCCATCTGGTGCGCTCATGAGCTAAAATGGATCACATATCATCCCGCGTCAACCGATTTGGTGCTCGGGAGACCAAAAAAGGCTCACGGGTTCAATGATGCTTACCGGCGCGCAAATCAGGATGGCCCGCGGGTACCTTCGTCTCTCAGTGCGCGAGTTCGCAGATGCCTCTGGCGTCTCGGCTGCCACCATCAAGCGCATGGAAGAGGTGGACGGCGTGCCGAAAGCGATGGCTGACAATCTTGCCAAGGTTCAGCGGACGTTCGAAGCGGCCGGCGTCGAGTTCACCAACGGCGGCGAGCCGGGCGTTAAACTCAGGCGGAAGGATCAGACATGACCGCCGAGCCCACTTCTCCTGAAGGCCTGCGCGAAGTTCTACGCCTCTGCACCGTCCTCGCGGACTGTGTGCTCGATGCGGAGATCATGGGACAGCAGGTGCCTGTGGAGCAGGCTGCCGCGCTGGCGAAAGCCGCGCGTCTCCTGCAAGACCATGGTGTAGAGTGGCCGCCTCTGCTGACGCAGGCGCTGCACGAACTGGCGGGAAAGATCGGGCAGGGCGTCGCGGACGGCGAGGCCGTTCAGGATGCCTCTGACGCCCTCCCCGACGTCGACCTGCACGGCCTGACACGCTTCTTCGCCAGCTACCGCAAGGAAAAGGATCAGCCGTGACCGCGTTCACCGGGGCATGGACGCCCGCCTGGGCTAAGGCTGACGCGGAACAAAATCCCATACGGGGCCACGGCCGCTATCACTATTCCCATCTTCGTGAAGGCGCGCCATCCCCCAGGGCAGCTTATGGGTTCCAATCTCGTGCTTGCGAGCTGAGAAGCTTGCATAAGACTCGGGCGGCTCTGTCTGCTCAACCGCCGGCTCATTTAGGGCAACGGGGGACACTGTTGACGTAGTAGAGACGGGGTGCACTACCGGCACATGCTGGATCAGAAGCGACGCGGGCCGGCGCGGTGGTAGCGGTACCGAGGCGACGGAAACGGATTGCACAACCTCTCCGAGCACAGCAACCGAAGCGATGGAAGTTGCCTCAACCAATCGATCATCTGCCGGAAGGTCGGTGTGGTGCGCTTCCTCCAGCGGGGCCTTCTGAACGACGGCTAAGCCCGTAGGCGCGGCGACGGCTTGCTGCTTAGGCTGGGGAGCGACCGGAGAGATCTCGGCAGCGGTTCGGACCTGCTCTAGAGGCACCGGATCCGTCCACACGCGAACGAAGACAGGTGCTTGGTCGATCGTACCCGGCGCCTCAGCCTCCGGTTGAGAGCCTTGGTTGAGCAGCCACAGCGCGCCGAAGAGGCCGAACAGACTCATGCCAGCCAAACCGACGCTTCGGAACGCGCGATGGCGAGCACGTCGCTCCGGAGATTGCAGCTCAACGGCACAAAGCACGGTCGCCGTTGACGTAGTAGCTGGCAACCCATCAATCTCATCATGATTGATAATCGCGGCATCTTCACTCGTTACGGCAAAGGTACCAACCTCCGCACTTTCGTCGTGTTTGATCCGAGACAGGCAGGACTGTGCTGCTTGGGTGTCCAACGCACCAATGTTGGACGCGACATGCAGGATAGGCGCTTCCGGTTGTTCGTTGCAGAAGGCTTCGAGGACCGGCGGTAGATTGCTCCCCTGCACCGTGGACGCGGTGAGATGGCCTGCAGATGTATCGGAGGTGAGCTTTCCAAGCGCCGAATTGTCGGCGGCAGCACGTGGCGCCCCGGTCGACCTGTGTTTAGAGCGTGACTTTTTGCGACGCTTCTTCGAGCGTGCCCTCTTGCGTAGGGCTGTGGTCTCGGCAAAAATTGTGCACAGCGGCTAGTCGAATTCAGTCCACATCCGGTGTACCCATCGCTAATCCGGCCGACCTTTTTCATGGCTATGGGGACAGGGACTAGCCCAGGCCGCGCGCCTTTAATCATCTGTTAAGGATTTATGATGGCCGAACATTGTTCTGCCACCTTACAACATAGGTTATGTTGCCCTGTTTCGATGAACCCCTCGGCCTAGAGTTCATCCCCTAGAACGGAGGCGGAGCTGGGATCCGGTTCCGGGAGCGGAAGGGGGTAGGATCCAAGAACGTCTAGCCGGCTTCGTCTCAGCCAAATCGCATGCCACCTGCTGGATGCCTCTCAATGCGCATCGCAAAGCTTGCAGGTTCACTTTTCCTGATTGCCCTGCCGACGTCCGGACAGGCGCAGGACGCTGCAGTCCGGACCAAATTGGCACCGCCAGGAACGCTGCGCGTCGGCGTGGCCGAAGCTCCGACCCCGGGAGTGCTGTTCGTCAGGCGAGGCGCCGACGGTACCCCGCAGGGTGTCACGGTCGATCTCGCGCGGGATCTAGCTCAATCCGTTGGCGTGCCGGTAGCCTTCACGGTGTTCCCAAATACCGGTGAGATCACGGAGGTGACCAACGCCGGCTTGATTGACGTCACCTTCATGCCCATCGACGAGGCGCGTCGGCAGAAGGTCGATTTCGGTCCAGGCTACTACAATCTGGAGAGCACCTACCTCGTCACGGAGGCAGCCGGCGTCTCGGATGTGGAAGGAGTGGATCGCCCCGGCATGCGCGTGGTCGGGATTGCCGGCTCGACCACGTTGCGGGCCTCGGCGCGAACGCTGAAGATGACGAAGCCGGTGCCAGTCGGCTCTGTAGCAGAGGCAATCGAACGACTGCGCTCCGGTCAAGCCGATGCCTTGGCTCTCGCGCGTGATCAACTCAGGGCGGTCCAGCCACTGGTACCAAGCTCACGGGTAGCAACCGGCAGCTTCCAGCAAACCCTCATCGCCGTCGCCGTTCCGAAGGAGCGAGCGGTCGCACTGGCCTATCTGGACACTTGGATGAACGAGGCAAAGCGATCAGGCCTTGTGCGCCAGATCTTCGATGCGCAAGGTCTGCGTGAGGACGTCGTTGCTCCCTGACAGGCCGATCGGCCAGACGAGCAGCGGACAGCTAAAGGCGAAGGGCTATCTGAGGTGAGGCCGCAGCTGGCGATAAGCATATGTGTATTCGGCATGGCAGCGGTTTCGTCGAATGTGCTCATCCAGGCTGGCTATGAGGATGCCCAACTCATGGTCATAGCCGCTGGCCTCATCGCCGGCAGTGCAGTCGCCCTCCTGGGTAAACCATGAGCCACCCCGAGCCCGATGAGTTGTTCCGCGCTCGGATCCTACGCGTCGTCGCTGACAATGAGCGTCATCTCGTGAGGATGGCCTATGGAGCACACCTGGATCACATCGGCCGCAAGTATGGTCGGTTCAGAACTGGTGTGCCGCTGAAGGGCTTCGACGCCTTTAAAGATTACAACACCGGGGGTGAGGCCTGACATCATCCTCCGCCTCATGGGCTAAGCGGATGTGTCATCACCGCCTCACTCACGGGTCCGTTACTTTCCGAAACAGCCGGGAAACGAAGGTTGATCAGCTTCAGACCGAGGGAGCATATCGATGCAGGACGAAGCCCAGGAAACCCGAAGCTGTGCAGTTGATCGAGCCTTGCTCGTCGCGGCCCTCATCTCGTTCGGCTTCGGCATGGTTGCAATGGTGAGCGGGTTGCTGAGGTAGGCAGGACGGTCGAAGCCAGTCTCAGGCGCTCTACATGTCTCGCATGCCCACGCTCGGCCTAAAGCTTCCACTCCGCATCTGCATCCTTGATGACGCGGCCTGCGTCGAAGATGCCAACGGCCGGCGCACCGGTTTCGTCGCTTGGTCAGATGGTGGCAGCGACGAAGGCGATGAGCCATTCACGCGCGCCGAGGCCATTGAGCAAGTCCGCCTCATCGCTAGCGCCTGGGCCGCTGCTTTGGTCGGCGGGGGCACCCTTGATACCGGACCTGACCCCGAACCGGGCGCCGCAGCTGCCGAACCCTCGCCGGAAGGTTGAAGGTACCCTCGACACCGCTATCCCGGCAGCTATCCTGCTGCCATGCGCACAGCCCTCGCCGCCCTCGCTCTCACCGTCGCTGCCGGTGGGGCGCAGAAGGCCTGACGCACCAGCCGCTGCTCGGTACACTGGCGAGCGATGCACAAGCTTCCACCTGCCAGCCACTATCGCCTCCAGCCCCTCGCCCAGACCGGCGCACGCTTCTATCAGGTCTCCGTCTACATGCGGCGCTTGGAGGTGCTGGGTCTGGTCGCAGCCACTGGGCGGACGGTTCCAGAGCGAGACAGCGCCGAGTACGAGATTATCGATGCTGGCCGAGGCGAGCTGGAAGAGCGCTATGGGCCGGCATCGAAAAAGCTTATTGGCAGCTGAGGCTACTCTAAAGTTCGCCATTCGCGTCCATTGCGCCTTCTTAGAGCCCGTCCGATAAGGGTCTGAGGCGGGGTTGAGTGGCCGGGATGGCGATGATTCCAGGGGGGTGCTGAAGCCTGACCTGGACCTGCCATGTGGACCCCGACCACCCGGCGGCAGCATAGCCGCGCGGGCCTTCGCTAT
>NZ_JAKSXX010000301.1 GCF_022829385.1 Methylobacterium sp. J-070
TGAGCCGACCCGAGAGGCCGAAGCCCGTCTGATAGGCGCAGCGATCCCGGCCGGCTCTCCCTCCCCCCTCTGTGGGGGAGGGTAGCCCCCGAAGGGGGCCGGGCTAGGGTACCGACGGTGGACAACAGCCCCCGGCCTTCATGAAGGTCACGTCTCCTCCGTAAACCTCGCCCCCTCCTCCCGCCCCCTGCTTGCGCCGGTGCTAGCCTCCCCCGCAGAGGGCGTCGGCAAACGACCCGCGGACTCCGGCCGCCCGCGCGCCTGCTCCTACCTCGGCTCGGCCGTCCGCGCTCTCGCCGTC
>NZ_JAKSXX010000306.1 GCF_022829385.1 Methylobacterium sp. J-070
TACGGCACCGGCGGCTTCGCCTACGGCTCAGGCAGCGCTGACCGCTCCTTCGGGGGCTACGCCACCAACGACAGCTTCCGCACCGGCTACGCCGTCGGCGGCGGCGTCGAGTACGCCCTCCCCACCGACTCGTTCCTGAACTTCTTCCACTCTAACGCGGTGACGCTGAAGGTCGAAGGTCTGTACGTGAACCTCGACCGCGGCACCAACACGCAGGGCGCGTTCGTGATCAACAGCGCCACGAACACCCCTGTGGCTTACAGCGGCGTCGGCCAGCGCAGCGATGAGTTCGCCGTTGTCCGCGCCGGCCTGAACTACAAGTTCGGCTCGTACTAAGCGACGCCGCATCTAAGCTTGACTTAAGCATCCCCAGCCCGATCAGACTGGCCGCTTAGTCATGAAGCGCCTTGGAGCCTCCTCCAGGGCGCTTTTTCGTGCGTGTCGCGGTACCTAAGTCCCCCATGCCGATCCGGCCCGAGCACCGCTTCTTCTACCCCATCGACTGGCCGCAGCTCTCGGCCGTGATCCGGTTCGGCCATGCGAGGGGCTGCTGCGAGTGCTGCGGGCGGCCGCATGGGCGGATGGTCTTCTGCTGGATGGAATGGTCGGTTGAAGTGAGCGGATCAGGCTCTGGACGGGTAGGTCTGAGCGATCGTGCCGAGCCGCGAGAAGGCCTCGGCCAACTGGTACAGGCTGGCCCGAAAGGCCTCGACCTCCGGTGTCACATCGAGTTTGAACGCCATCCTGTCGGTCTCCTGCTCCAGGTCCCGGCTCAGCTGCTGTAGGGACAGCCCGAGCGCCCGGATCTGGGGCCAGCGGGGACCGAGATCCGCGTTGGCTGTGATGGCCTGTTCCAGCGCCTTTGTGAGGCGCTCAGCGCTCTCTTGGTTGAACCGGCGCTGGAGCAGGTGAACCTCAGCCATAACAGCCTCAAGCGGCCCGGACGGTGGCGAGGAAGCGCCCAACCTCAGCGGCGAGGGTCTCGGACTGGCGCGACAGCTCCGAGGCCGCACTGAGCACTTGGTTGGCAGCAGCGCCCGTCTCCTCAGAGGCCTGGGCAACGCCGGCGATGTTGTGAGTCACCTCGCCGGTGCCCATCGCGGCCTGACTGACGTTGCGCACGATCTCCTGGGTCGCCGCGCCCTGCTCCTCCACACCTGCGGCGATCGAGGTCGCTACGCCGCTGATCTCGCGGATCCGCCCGGTGATGCCCGCGATCGATGCGACCGCCTGGCTCGTCGAGGTCTGGATCTGACCGATCTGGCTAGCGATCTCCCCGGTCGCCTTGGCGGTCTGCTCAGCGAGCGCCTTCACCTCG
>NZ_JAKSXX010000002.1 GCF_022829385.1 Methylobacterium sp. J-070
CCTCGACCGCAACACCCGCAACCAGGGCGCGTTCGTCATCAACGCCGCCAACAACTTCCCCGTCGTCTACAGCGGCATCGGACGCCGCTCCGACGAGTTCGCCGTCGTCCGCGCAGGCCTGAACTACAAGTTCGGCTCGTATTGAGATCCTGTCGAGCTGCTCCCGGCATCCGTGCCGGGAGTCGCGGCGGTGGGCGAAAGGTGTTGGTCCTCCTCCTCGCTCTCCGCCGCCGAAGAGCAGCCGTCCGGTTGGCCTTCGCATCCCCAGCCCGATCAAACTGGCCGCGAGGTCGGCGACACCCTGGGAGCCTCCGCTCCCGGGGTGTTTCTTTGTTCTGGAACCGGGCGCCGAGAAATTCAGCCGACGGCCCAGTACAGCGATGGCGCGCCGGCCAAAAACAGGGCCGAGGACAAGAGCGCGGTCAAGCGCTGGCGTCGGTAGTGGATCAGGGCGTGACGGCTGTTTGATATGGGGAGCCGGATCGAAGGTCCTTGGCGGTGGCCTCTTATTGGCAGCTTGAACGATATCGACTGCGGCGACGTTCAGACCCAGACCGATCGAATCGATCCGTCTGGAGGAAAACGCCATGTCGTTGAAGACACTTGCCCTCGCTGCTGCGTTCACGCTCGCAGTCACGGGAGTGGCTCTCGCGCAGATGCCCGCTGGCGGAGGCAGCGCACAGAGCAACATGAACAACCCGGGCAGCGTG
>NZ_JAKSXX010000008.1 GCF_022829385.1 Methylobacterium sp. J-070
CGTGCTGCCGGAGGACGGGGTCGTCTACTACGATGTGCCGCGAGAGTTCGCGCTGCCGGAGTACAGTTACACAATCGTCAATGGCCACCCGGTGCTCGTCGAGCCAGGGAGCCGGCGCATCGTGGAGGTGATCGAGTGATGCCAATTCCCGCATATCTGATCCGACGGGCCCCAATCTACCACTCTCCGCGATCTATCGCCGACCGAGCCTACTCCCGGCGATCCCAGCGGTCCTGGGCAATCGCGTAGACGAAGCTGCTCAGCAGATGCTGTGGCTGTAAAGTCGCGGTTAGCTATCACGGAAAATCGGTCGGAACGGCGAGCTTGACCATTCGTTCTGCCGACATGGAACACTATCGATCCACTCTCGCGACCACGGCGATCGCAGTCATCGGACTGCTTGTCGCTGCCCATGTCCTGCACCCGGGCAATTACGAGCAATCGGATCGTTGGTCGCGGGTCATTACAGTGGCCATCGAGGCTCCGTCGCCTCCTACGATCTGGAGCAACCCACCGAGGAAACTGCACAGCAGCGAGCCCGCCATGTTGATGGCAGATAGCCAAGCTTTGCTGGCGCATCGTCCGACGGTGGCTCTGCAGTCGGGAGTGCGAATGTTGCCGACATTATCGGGCAGGTTGGTGCCACCAGCCTCGCAAGGGAGCGCTGCAGAAAGCGATCTGAAGTAGCCCCCGAAATGACCGGACAGGGGCTCACGCTTATGGAAGTGTGTGCCTATGACCGACCGTATGGTGAGTTCTAACGACCCGCCCCGCGCCGAACGCGTCGAAGTGATCACCTCGGTCCAGCGCCGGCGGCACTGGACCACGCAGGTCGGCAAAGGCGGAAACCGGCGACAGGCCGACGAAGACCGTGATGCCGTCGAGGTCGTCCGAAGTGGCGGCCGCGACCCCGGTGATGTGCGTCGTGCCGCGCAATCCCAGCATGTCGACGACTTGGCCGCGGTTGGCCTGGAGCGTCGCGAGGTAGGCCGCCGGCAGGAGCTTGCCGACCCACTCGGCATGATCGGGCACGCGCAGCAGGATCGCGCCCTTCCTGTCAGCGACCGTGAGCGTGGCATCCGTGGGCAGACCGGTCTGAGATTGTTGCCTGGCGAGGTAATCGAGGTCGACGCTAGCAAGGACGACGCCTGTCGGCAGCCCGTCGGGCCCCGGTATCGATTGGGCAAGCTGAATGGTCGGCTGGTCGGTGATGCGGCCGCGGACATACTCGCCGACGGCGAAGCCGGCTCTCGTTGCATCCTGGAAATATCGGCGGTCCGACAGCGAGTAGGCGCCGCGGGCGGAGCTGACGGTGCTGCAGACGACGCGACCGTCTGCGCCGATGACGCCCAAGAAGAAAGCGCCAGGTACCTTGTCGAGCAGCGTCCGCAGGTACGGCGTGCAGGCCTCCGGGTCCATGCCATGGATCTCGGGAACCTCCACGAGGATGCGCAGGGCTTGGCGGACGCCGCGCCCGAACTGTCCAAGGTCGGCCGCCACACCCCGGGCGGTCCGGATCGCCTCGGCGCGCACGCCTTCGCTGCGCGCCGCGCGCAGCGCGTACTCGTTGTAGCCCTGGATGGCCAACGCCGGCATGAGCGCCAGGGCCACCAAACCCACGATCCAGTTGGTCAGCGACATTGAGGGACCAGCACTACTCCTCGCTTCCCTCGTCAGCGGTACTGCAGGACTCCGGCATCAACCTAGGTGACATTGCAAACGCGCCCAGGGCGTCCGGCGTTGCGAACGCTGCCCACCAAGCATTTTGCCTCTATATTGGTGCGATATCATCGGTTGGCAATCAGGCCGTCTCCAGGGGCGGGCCCTCCCCGGGCCGGCGGACACCTTCAGCCATCGGCGAAGAACCCGGCCAGCGGCGCGGTCAGAGTGCAGCACACCCCCTCCGGCTCGTAGCGGAGCTCGACACGCCCGCCGACCGCCCCGGCGAGCCCTCGCTCGATCAGGCGGGAGCCGAACCCGCGACGGGTCGGGGCGACGACTGGCGGCCCGCCTTCCTCACGCCAAGTTATAAAGACCGCCTCGTCGCCGTCCGGGCCATCGACGCTCCAGGACAGGGTGACGTGGCCGTCGGGCGTGCTAAGCGCGCCGTACTTGGCCGCGTTCGTCGCCAGCTCGTGCACCATCAGAGCCAAGGAAAGGGCAGTGCGGGAGCCGCAAGGGACCGAAGGCCCGTGAAGGCTGAAGCGCCTCTGCCCCGGGTCGTCGTGCAGGTCGAGCGCGTTCTCGACGACGGCGCGCATGTCGGTTTCCCGGCTTTCCCCTTCGCCCGTCATGAGGATGTCGTGGGCCTTGCCCAGCGCGATCAGGCGCGCGGCCAGGACCTCCTTGGCTGCCTCGATGTCGCTCGCGCCGCGGAGGGTCTGGGTAGCGATGGCCTGGACCATCGCCAGCGTATTCTTCATGCGATGCGACAGCTCGCGGTTCAGGAGTTGCTGCTGCTCCTCGGCCCGGACGCGCGCCACCGCCGCCTCGACGCGGTCGGCGACGGCGCGAAGGAAGCCGACATCCTCCGCGCTCCAGTCCCGCGGGATACGGTCGTGGACGAAGAACAGGGCCACGGTGCGCCCGCGTTCAGGCCGTTCTCGACCGAGGTGTGCCGCTAGGACAGCGTCTGACCCGCCGGACACAGGTAGGTGTTGTCCAGACGACGGTAGAGGAAATCATCCTTGCCGAAGCGCCCGACGGCCTTGGCGCCCGAGGTCATCGGCCAAGGCAGCGTTACGGCGATGCCGGTACGTTCGCAGGCCAGGATCTGTTCACTGGAATAGTAACCTCGGTCAGCCACCGCATCGAGCGTGTCCGCCTCCAGAGCGTCTTTGGCCCGCGCGGCCATGCCGCTGAGCTGCGCCCGGTCCGAGCCGGCATTGGTGACCGCATGCGCGACGATCAGGTGATGCTCGGTCTCGACTGCCACCTGGACGTTGTAACCAACCACGCCCGATCCACGGCCGCTGGTGGCCATGGACCATGCGTCGGGATCGGTCAGCGAGACTTGCCGGTCGGGCGCGGCCTTCATCTGCTTTTCCAACCCCGCCAGCCGCTCCATCTCCTGCCCGAGGCGGGAGATCTTTTTCTTCAGCCTCTCCACCTTGGCTGCGAGTTCAGGCGTGGGATCCTGACGATCGGCTGTGTCGAGCTGCGAGAGGTAGCGTGACACGCTCTCCTCGATCTGCTGGCGGCGCCGGTCGAGCTTTCCTTGGGTGAAGTTGCGGTCGCTGGCCGGTCAGCCACATGACCTCGACGTTGCGGCCCGCTTCGCGCTCCAGCCGTCGGCTCGAGGGGACCCGGTTGAGATAGCCGTAGACGTACAGCTTCAACAGGGCGGCCGGATGGTAGCCCGGTCGACCCGTCCGGGCCGCATCGACGCCTGCAAAGCCGAGTGCGCCGAGGTCCAGGGCCTCCACGAAGGCATCGACGACGCGGACAGGGTTGTCCTCGGCGATCTAGTCCTCAACACAAGGCGGAAACAGCGTCGTCTGATCGCGCTCGGCACCGACAACGAACCGTCTCATGCCGTCCTCCGGTCGTGCAGAGGAAAGCTACCACCATCGGGGTTTTGACACAGCCAGGACCCAACCCAGCCGCCGGAAGCGCTGTTGGCGTTCCCTTGAAGCGGACGTTCGTCACCCGTCCGGCAACTTCAGCTCGGGGTGGCGAACGGAAGTTGGATCAGCGCCTGGAAGCAGACCTTCGGCTTAGCGCCCATCCCGGCCATTCAATGGGCTATCACGGTTTCCCGCAAGCGGACACTGACTGCAGCGAGGCAATGATCCGCTAGCCTACGCTATCTCATGAACCGGCTCGGCCCCGCCGCCCGATCTGATCACGGGCTGGCGGGGCTTGGTGCCGTTCCTCACGGCGAGGGGCCGGTACGCGACCTGGCCCGAGATCAGGATCACCGAGAGCGGTTAGCTGAGCTTCAACGGTCGGCCGGGAGTCGATCTCGGAACGGGAATTGGCGGCGTTCATGTGTCCGTCGGGACAGCCGCCAAGAGGCTGTCTCGATGAGCACGGAGTAGCGTCAGGCTCGTCATGTAGGAGGCGAGCAGCATCTCGTCCTCGGCCGGGACATGCCCATTCTCGGCCAAGTGGGCCACCAGAACGCACTGTCGGTGGAAGCGCCTCTCAAAGGCGATGATGTCTTCGTTCACGGCGACGAGCGCCTTGATCCACGGTAGCGGCACGAACCGCGCCCTCCTCTCCTGAGGGCGGCTTACCTAAAAACGCGGTTGAACTTTGGTAGTGGATGCAACCGTCACGGATCGATTCCAGCGATCTGAGTCGGCAGTGGCAGTCCGTCTGATTTCAGGCACCGCGGGCCGATCGGCTAGGTCCACGGCGAACCGCACGTCCGGCGCGCGGGGGGACGCTACGCGGCATCAGTCGGTCCAGCCTTCCTCAGCCGCCCCCTCCCCCCCCGGTCCTTCGCCGCTATCCCCGATGAAGATGGGCCGGCGGCTTCGAGGGCGGATCCTGATCGCTCCTTAGATCTCGATAGCGGAGTGATCAGGGCGTAACTCAGAGTTTAATCAGGCGACCTTGCGGCGCCCCTTTGGAGCGCTCTTGGCCATAGCGCCTGGGCGCCCGCGGCCGATCGCCTTGGCGAGCGCTGAACGCTGGGCAGCGTATGTCGGGGCGACCATTCGGTAATCCGAAGGCAGGCCATAGCGTTCACGGTAGGCCTTCGGGTCGAGCCCGTGGCTGGTCAGGTGGCGCTTGAGCGTCTTGTAGGTCTTGCCGTCGATAAAGCTCACTAGGCCATCGTCGCAGATTGACCTGCGGATCTCTGTGGGCGTCGGCTTCTTGACATCGGCGGTCGGAGAGTTGCTGCCGGGAGCGCCACCGGAAGCTAATCCAGAGACCGCGCCGTACACGTTCCTGATCAGGTTCGGAAGCTCAGACGCGGGGACGGGATTGTTCGACACATAGGCGGCGACGATGTCTCCAGCCAGTTCGGTGGACGAATAGTGGGGTACGGGGTGATCCGATCGAGTTCACGCGACCTGGATGAGGTCGCAACATGCGCCCTTAACGCACAAATATTCTATAAATTAATCGGCTGTCGATTATGTTTTCAATACTCGGATGCGACAAGTGTGCGAGCTTATCCGGCTACGAGCTTAGCGTTGCGTTTGGCGGAATTACGATCTTTGATGCAACTGCGGGAGCGAAATATGCCTTGGCTGGCCGCATGCCGCCTTCAGCGCCTCTTCCACGAGGCGGGGGATGGGGTCAGAACACGGCTATTAGGGCAACGCCAGCGATCATGAGCACGCTGCCGACGAGCCGCCATAGGGTTGCCGGATGCACCTCGAAGCCGACCCAACCGAAGTGATCGAGTAAGATGGAGGTGACGACGCCAGCGGTGACGAGGAGCGAAAGGAATGCACCGGCACCGATTTGGCGGGCGATCAGGAGCTGCGTGATGACGACGCCGCCACCCAGCAGCCCTCCAAACCACGCCCACCACGGCATCTGCGCCAACTCGACGTAGGTCGGCCATGCCAGACGCCGGGTCATCAATCCGATGATGAGGACGCTCAGCGCCGCTCCGACCCCGACGACGAGACCGGCTGTGAGCGGCTGAGAAAGGCCTTTGGCCAGCGTGCTGTTCTGTCCAGGCTGTACCGCATTGGCGATCCCGGCGAGCAGCACGAAGCCGTAGAGGTACCACATAGCTGAGATCCCATTCTGTGAGATCTCATAGGTAGGGCGGCCGGATAGGGCTCTTCGCGCGATCGCCGGCGGCATGTCGTCCTGCGCCTGCGCTCTCGGCGTCTCTTCCACGAGGTGGGGATGGGGTCAGCCCTCATCCCCGGTGTCGTCATCTTTGAACCCGTCGAAGCCCGGCAACGGCACACCGGTCCTGAACACGTCGTACTTGCGGCCGCTCCACGACCCAGCGGTGACGACCGAGCTTCTCGCTGCTCTCGATGCCGCGTCGGGCGATACGCGGTACGATCCCTCGCGCCTGGCATTCCTGTCGGCGGGGCCTGGCATCGTAGGCTTTGTCGGCGTGCAGCTTGCCCGGGCGGCAGCGCGGCCGCCCGCGCCGCCCGCTCCGCAAAGGCGGAATGGCATCGAGCCTGGTTGCCATCATGATGCTGTCGTGCCGGTTGGCCCCGCTCAGGCAGAAGCCGAGCGGCGTGCCGCGCGCGTCGGTGGCGAGGTGACGCTTGGTGCCCGGCTTGCCCCGGTCCGTCGGGTTCGGGCCGGTGGCAGGCCCCCTTTTTTGGCCGGGACAGACGCGCTGTCCAGGCAAGCCCGGCTCCAGTCGATCTCACCCGCCGCATGCAGGCGCTCCAGCAGAACCTGATGCAGGCGGTTCCAGACTCCCGCCGCCTGCCAATCCCGCACCCGACGCCAACAACTCATGCCCGAGCCGCAACGCATCTCAGCGGGCAGCATCTCCCACGGCAGGCCCGAGCGCAGCAGGAACAGGATGCCCGTCAGGGCGGCCCGGTTCTCGATCGGGCGACGCCCGCCCTTCGGACGTGGCCGAGGAGGCGGAAGCAGCGGGGCGATCTCATCCCAGAGATCATCGGGGAGAAGCGATCTGGCCATGCCAAACCAACGCTGAAACCCCCGCTCGGTGCCGTTCTGTTAGGCGCTCTAAGTGGTTCAAGGATGCGTCCGATGTCGGCCTCGGGGTTGAGCTGGAACTCGCGGTTCTGAAGACGACGCTCGCCACCTACCCGCTGTTGCCAGCTTCGCTGTCGCTGTCGATCAACACGTCACCGGAGACAGTGATGAGCAGGCGGCTGTCAGATATCATTCCGCCCGCCTACGCGCCTCGCACGATCATCGAGATCACAGAGCATGCGCTGGTGTCGAACTACGCCGCCCTCCACGCGCAGCTCACACCATTGAAGCAGCTCGGCGTGCAGGTCGCGGTCGATGACGCCGGCGCTGGTTACTCAGGCTTGCAGCACATCGTGCAACTAGGGCCCGACATCATCAAGATGGATATGAGCTTGACGCGCTCCGTCGACACAGATCCAGCCCGGCGGGCGCTGGTACGTGCGATGGTCTTCTACGCGCGTGAGGTAGGCTCACGCGTGGTCGCCGAAGGTATTGAGACAGCCTCGGAACTGAGCACCCTAGAAGCGCTCGGGACCGACAGGGGACAAGGCTACCTACTCGGCAAGCCCGGGACGCTCGCAGCCCTTCAGAACGCTTGCGTCTGATCCGGGCTATAGCCCCTACCATAGTCGCCTACGAAGACGCGAACCTCGTCGTAGCAATGGCAGCAGAGGACCGTAGGCGCTGGTTTTTTGGCGTAGGGACCGCCGAACAGGTCGCCGAGCGACTTTCGCCGGAACAGCGTGCGCCAGCGACGCCTCTGATGCTCTGGCCGGTCCTGGATCATGTGGCATCGCTGGCAGAAGGCCGCGAGGTTGGCGGCCGCATTGTTCGCGGTGTCGTGATCCCGATGCGCGGCGGCTAGGACGACCAGAGTCCGGCGAGTGCGACCGAGGATGTCAGTGGCCGACCCGATCCGGATCCGGCGCCCCCACCCATCTCGCCAGCGCCCA
>NZ_JAKSXX010000010.1 GCF_022829385.1 Methylobacterium sp. J-070
GGCCGTCATGCCGAAGGCGGCAAGGAGTGTGCCTGCGCCGAAAAGCGCGCAGAACCGCTGAGCACGGTGAGATAATTGCGTCATGGCCACGCTTTATGACGCCATTTGATCCAGCCCGCATACGCATGAACGGCAACTCTCGGCCGAATGCCTCGCAATAGGATCGGCCGTGATTATTCAGCAACGTTCCGATCGGGTTCGATCGCTACCTATGTCAGACCAGTTCGACGGCGTAGACTTTCAGCTGCTGCGAATAAGCCGAGCCATCAAATCGGCATAGGCTCAATCCAGATGAACAGCACCGTTGCAACCACTAGGAGCACCCCGAAGATACATGCCGCATGGAAGTCTCGGCGATCCTGAAACGCCTTTCCGAAGCCAGATATGATCAGCTTCGTAGCCGTGACGATGATAGCGCACCCCGAGACTATGATGATGGCGAACAGGATCCAGCCAGTAAGCGTATGAGGCATGGCCTGCTCTATTGCAGTGGACCAAGGGCGTCCACCGCACCGGCCGGGCGGCCACATCATCACGGCTCGCCCGGCGTCGCTCAGATCTCTAGCGGCGGCCGTGAATGACCAAGGCGAGCAGGTAACCGATCGCGCCGGCCAAGACCACGAGGCCCAGCGGCGACTCCTGCGCGTGTGGACGAAGCGCCTCGCTACCCTGCCGGTACAAGCGCTGAGCATCCGGATAGCGCTCGCGAGCGCGATCGAACGCGTCGCCGGCGACCTCGCGCGCTTGCCCAGCGGCATCGCTCAGCGTGTCCTTGGCCTGCCCGTACAGGTTCTGCGCCGAGCCCTTCAGCTCGGTGACCTTGGCTTCAGCCTGGGTCTGCGGCAAGAAGTCGACCGCCGAGCGGATCGTCTACGGCGCCTTCGACATCGTCGAGAACCGCGCCCGGGCCAACCCGATCGAGGTGTTCCGCGCCGCCCTCGACAACGTCGCGCCGATGATCGAGGTCCGTTCCCGCCGCGT
>NZ_JAKSXX010000012.1 GCF_022829385.1 Methylobacterium sp. J-070
GTCAGGGAGCAACGACGTCCTCACGCAGACCTTGCTCATCGAAGATCCGACGCACAAGGCCTGATCGCTTCGCCTCCTTCAACCAAGTGTCAACATAGGCCGGTGCGGCCGCTCGCTCCTTCGGAACAGCGACGGCGCTCAGGGTCTGCTGAAAGCGACCAGTTACGGCCCGTGACCCCGGCACCGGCGGCTGGACCGGGCGCAGTCGATCGCGCGCGAGAGCCAGGGCGTCGACTTGGCCTGAGCGCAGCCGGTCAATCGCCTCCGCCACGGAGCCGACTGGCATCGGCTTAGTCGTCTTCAGCGTTCGCGCCGCGGCCCGCAACGTCGTCGAGCCGGCAAGCCCGACCACGCGCATGCCGGGGCGATCCACTCCTTCCACATCCGAGACGCCGGCTGCCTCCGTGACGAGGTAGGTGCTCACTAGATCGTGGTAGCCTGGACCGAAATCGACTGTCTGCCGACGCGCCCCGTCGATGGGCATGAAGGTGACATCGATCAAGCCGGCG
>NZ_JAKSXX010000025.1 GCF_022829385.1 Methylobacterium sp. J-070
CCTCGACCGCAACACCCGCAACCAGGGCGCGTTCGTCATCAACGCCGCCAACAACTTCCCCGTCGTCTACAGCGGCATCGGACGCCGCTCCGACGAGTTCGCCGTCGTCCGCGCAGGCCTGAACTACAAGTTCGGCTCGTACTAAGGGCTTCGGGACGCGACGCCCCCCGCGCCCGCGCGGGGGGCCAGGGTTCGATCTCGGGATCCCGCGCGGCCCTCCGGCCGCGCCACCCCCCTCTCGACCTGAGCATCCCCAGCCCGATCAGACTGGCCGCTTAGCCGAGGAGCGTCCCGGGAGCCTCTCCCGGGACGTTTTGCGTTGCGCGTCAGGCGCGGACGGCGTGTTCGAGCTGCGCCTTCGACATCCGCGACCGGCCGGGCACGTTCTGCGCCCGGGCCTTGCGCATCAGCGCGGCCTTGGTGGTGCCGGTCTTCCGGTCCTCGCCGGCTCCGCCGCCCTTGCGCGCCGCGGCGGCCTTCTCGGCGGCGGCCTTCGGCTGCTTCGAGAACTGCTTGCCCTTGCGGGTATCGGCCCGCTTCTTGGCCGTGCTGGCGGCGTATTCCGCGTCGGTCAGGCGCGCGCGCGCCTTCTTGGGCAGGTAGCGCTCGCCGGTCTCGCCGCTGTCCTTTCCGGACTTCGTCCCCCACGCCTCGTCGGTCCATTGCTGGAGGTGGTTGTCGGCGTCCTTCTTGCCCGCGTAGCCGCCGCCTTCCTTCTTGTATTCGGCGCTCGCCATCTGTGCCTTGCGCGCCGACCACTGGCCCGGCTTTCCGCCCTTGTCGGACTTCGTGACCTGCTCTTTGACCTTGTCCCAGAGTTTCGGGTCGGTCTTCTTGGCGGTTCCTGACATCGTCGGTCTCCGGAAAAGATTTGGCGGACAACACGAGGTCCGCCGCCCTGTTCCTGCGGCGCGTTTACCGAGCCTGCGGCCGGCCCGCCTCCCGGCTCCCCCTTCGGTCCGGCTGCGGCTGCCGCGACTGAGGCGGCCGGCTCCGCCGGAGCGGGGAATAAAGCCCGTCGCCCGGCGGTTCTCGATTCCGTGGCGGGGGCGGCAGGCTGGAGCACCCATGGCTTCGCAGACGACCGACAGCGCGTGCGCGGCTCGGCGCACCGCATGACGACCCTGGCCCGCGCGCGCTTCAGCCAGCTCGTCCTCCCGCGCCTCGACGAGGGCTACCGGCTCGCGCACTGGCTCACCGGCGATGCCACCGACGCCGAGGACGTGATGCAGGAGGCGTGTCTGCGCGCCTACCGGGCCATCGAGGGCTTCGCGGAGGGCAACGCGCGGGCGTGGTTCCTCACCATCGTCCGCAACACCGGCTATTCCTGGCTGCAGCGGCACCGGCCGCGGGCGGTGGTCTTCGCCGAGGATCTCGCCCCCGAGGCCCAGGCCGCCCTGGAGGCCGGGGGCCTCCTCGCCGAGGCGCCGGCGACGCCGGAGGCGGCCCTGATCGCCCGCGACGAGGCGGGCCGGCTCGCCCGGGCGGTCGACGCCCTGCCGGTCGCCTTCCGGGAGGCGCTCGTCCTGCGCGAGTACCACGGCCTCAGCTACCGGGAGATCGCCGCGGTCACCGGCGTCCCCATCGGAACCGTGATGTCGCGCCTCGGCCGCGCGCGGCAGCACCTGCTGGCTCGGCTCGCGAAGGACGGGCGATGATCGAGGACGCGATGATCGACGACGACGAGACGCTCCTGCTCCTCGGGGCCTACCTCGACGGCGAGCTGTCGGCCGGCGAGGTCCTGGCCATGGAGCGCCGCCTCGCGGCCGAGCCGGGCCTGCGGGCGGCGGCGGAGCGCCTGCGCGGCCTCTCGGACGGCCTGCGGGAGACGCTGGCGCGCCCCCCCGTCCCCGGGACCCTGCGCGGCCGCGCGATCCGGCAGGTCGGCTTCGCCGATCCGCCGCCGGGCCGCGGCGCCTGGCCGAAATCCTGGTCCGGCCCTTGGAACGCCTCCGGGACCAGCGCCCCCTGGTCCGGCGGCCCCTGGCCGGCGCTCGCCGCGACGCTCCTCCTCGGCGTCGCCGGCGGCGCGACCCTCGGCAGCGGCGCCCTCCGCGTCGACCGCCCCGAGGCCGCCGGCGAGGCCGTCCTCGCCGGCCATCTGCGCGGCCTCGCGGCGCCGCAGCCCTTCGATATCGCCTCCTCCGACCGCCACGTGGTCAAGCCCTGGTTCAACGGGCGCACCACGGTCGCCCCCGAGGCGCCGGACCTCGCCGACCAGGGCTTCCCCCTGGTCGGCGGCCGGATCGACATCGTCGCCGGCGCCCCCGTGCCGACCCTGGTCTACCGCCGGGACCGGCACGTGATCAGCGTCACGGCCGTTCCCGCCGCCGACGGGCCGGGGGCCGGGGAGGAGCGGCGGGACGGATCCACGATCGAGCGGTGGCGCCTCGGCGACCTCACCTACTGGGCGGTGTCGGACCTCAACCAGCACGACCTGCGCGCCTTCGTGGACCTGTTCCGGTCCCGGACCGGCCGTCCGGGATAGGCCCCCGTCCCGGAGCCCGGGGCCCGGCTTTCGGGACGGCGCGGCGCAGGAATCGCGCGCCGCCGGGAATAACCGGCCGCCCCGCCGGGTTCTTCACCCCGTCGTCCCGTCCAACGGATGAGGATCCCCGCATGATCGCCGAACCCGACCCGGATCCGAGCGGCGCGCGGGCCGACGCCGAGCCCCGCTCCCGGCGCCCCTGGCGGATCATCGCCGGCGGCAGCGCAGGCGCCGCCCCGGAGCCGGTCCCCGTGGAATCCGCCCTCCGCCTCCTGGTCGAGCAGTTCGAGCAGGGGCTGGCGGTCACCGACCGGTCCGGCCGCGCCCATTTCCTGAACCGCGCCGCCCGGGCCTTCGTCGACCGGGGCCTGCTGCGCCTGGTGCACGGCTGCCTGCGCGGCTCCAGTCCCGCGGACGGCGCGGCCCTGCGCCGGATCCTCTCGGGCTGCGCCGCCGGCCGCGGCGTCTCGGCGCGCCTCGAAGGGGAGGGCGGGACGCTGCTGGTCGCCGCCTGCGCGATTCCCCCGGCACCCGGGCCGGCCGCCGGGGGCGCCGTGCTCCTGCGCCTCGTCGATCCCGCGCAGGCGCGGCTGCCCGGCCCCGGCGCCCTGCAGGACCAGTTCGGCTTCACCCCCGCCGAGGCCGCCCTGGCGGTCGACATCCTGGCGGGGAACGACCTGGCGGCGAGCGCGCTGCGCCGCGGGGTCACCCGGAACACCGTGCGCGTGCACCTGCGGCGCCTGTTCGAGAAGACCGGCACCCGCCGCCAGGCGGAGCTGATGCGCCTGCTGCTGCTCAGCCCGCAGCCGATCGCCACCGCACAGGGCGGCTACGCCAAAAATTTTCCTCGCGGAACTATCAGTCGTCCAAACGAAGGATGCGGAAGATCTACAATACAGCGACGTTGATTTCGCCATATGTGAACAAATCACAGATATATCGGCGCTACGGAGGCTGTATCATGCTCGTCTCATTCCTGAAGGCTGTCCGGAAACGCCGCACGGCGGCACGGAATCTCCGCGTCCTGTCGGCGCTCGACGACGACATGCTGTGCGACATCGGCCTGGACCGGCGCACGCTCCAGGCCTTCTGCGAGAACGGCTGCTCGCACGACCCCGCCCCGCCGAGCCGTCCGGCGGCGTCCTGGGCCGCCGTGGTGCCGGGCGGCCTGGGGCCGGCCTTCCGCTGAGCGGACGGGCGGCCCCCTCGGCGTCCTCAGGGCGTCCTCCGGTCGGCCCCGTCAGGGACGCGCCGCCGGGCACACCCGCTCGACCGCCTCGAGGCTGTCCTCGGGATGGGTATTGAAGGCGATCGGGACCGTCGGCGCCGCCTCCCGGGCCGTGTTGATCACGACCTCGAACACCGCCAGGTGCCGCGTCCAGCCGCGGATCCCGGCCCCGATGACGAGGCAGTCGTAGGCGGCGGCGGTGAGGTGCCGCCGCAGGGCCGGGCCGGCCGAATCGTCCGGGCGGATGAGGCAATGGTCCACGGTCCAGCCCCGGGCGCGCATTGCCTCCGTGGTCGCCGCGATGCCCCGGCGGATCTTCGCGGCGTCGAGCCCGGGCGGCAGGGCCGGGTCCGAGAAGTCGACCGCCTCGGGCTCGTAACCGGTCATCAGAACGCGCATCGGCTCCTCCCATTCACCCGCCGGCCCCGCGCCGGCCGCTCAGATCTCGATGCAGATCTTGCCGAAGTGGCGGTTGCTCTCCTGGTGGCGGAACGCCGCGACGAGGTCGTCGAGGGGGTAGCGGCGGTCGATGACCGGGCGCAGACCGCAGGCCTCGATGCCGCGGACCATCTCGATCTGGTGGCGCCGGCTGCCGACCAGCACGCCCTGCAGGCGGATCTGGCGCAGGAGCGCCGGCACCAGGGGCAGCTCCCCCGCCACCCCCGAGAGGATGCCGATCACCGAGACGTGGCCGGCGACCCGCACGGCGGCCATGGACTGCTCCAGCGTCCCCGGCCCGCCGACGTCGAGGACGTGGTCGACGCCGCGCCCGTCCGTGAGCCGCCGGGCGGTCTCGCCCCAGTTCGGCTCGGCGCGGTAGTTGATCAGGTGGTCGGCGCCGAGCCCGCGCAGGCGCTCCAGCTTGTCCTCGCTGGAGGAGGTGGCGATCACCGTGGCGCCCGCCGCCTTGGCGAATTGCAGGCCGAACAGCGAGACGCCGCCGGTGCCCTGCACCAGAACGACGTCGCCGCTCTTGAGCCCCGCATCGGCGTGGAGCGCCCGCCACGCGGTCAGCGCCGCGGTGGTCAGCGTCGCCGCCTCGGCGTGGTCCCAGCCCCTCGGGGCGCGGGTGAAGGCGGTGGCGGGCGCGGTCACCCGCTCGCGGGCGTAGCCGTCGACCCCGTCGCCCGGAACGGTGGCGAAGCCCTCGACCAGAGGCGTGCCCTCGGTCCAGGTCGGGAAGAACGTGCTGACCACCCGGTCGCCGACCGCGAACGCGGCCGGGCCGGGCCCCACGGCCTCGACCTCGCCGGCGCCGTCGGACATCGGGATGCGCGGCTCGCTCGGGCCCCACATCCCGCTGACGACGGCGTAATCGTGGTAGTTGAGGGAGCTCGCCCGCAGGCGGACGGTGATTTCGCCGGGTCCGGGCTCCGGCACCGGCCGTTCCCCGAAGCCGACCGCGTCGAAACCGCCCCCCGGCTGGACGATCACCGCCCGGGCCATCGATCCCGTCATGGATCCGGTCTTGGATCCCGTCATGGCGCACCCGTCTCTCCGCGGCCCCCACGGGACAGTGGCAGGCGGCCTCGCCCGCGTCGAGACGGCGTCCGGGACACTTCGGCGAGACCGTCGCCGCAGGATGCGGCGGGGATCCGCCTGCTCCGCGGGGCCCGCCCCGTGCCCTCGTCTCCGGCCGACGCGCACGCGCCACGTCTCGGACGGAGATCCGTGGATCCGCCCGCCCGGACCGGGGCGGGGCGCATCGCCCGGCCGTGCAGCGTCGCGGGGCGCGACGGGATCGGGCTCCGGAGCCTTGCGTCTGCTCCCGATCGCGCCGTCGGCGAATACGCTGTGCCTCGAAGCGTCGCCGATTTGGCAGCACATTCTCGGCGCCTCCGCGTAGATTCAGGCCGTTGCCAAGACAGTCTAGGCCGGAACGATGGAGGGTGCGATGACTGCCACCAAGGATCGGATCGTCCTGACGACTTCGCCCCATCTGCCGTGTCGCTGCGTCCGGAACGAGGAGAGCGCACGATCCACGACAGGGAAGGCAACCAGCGATGCTGAATTCTGACACGTCCCGTACCCCGTATCTCGGCCGCAGCCCGCGTCCCGGCGCTGCCGCGGCGACGGACTGGCCCCCAGCCCGGAGGGACATCGCCGGGCGCGCCGCGGCGGCCCCTCTGTCGGTCCACGAGCGCGCCGCCCTCGCGGGCGCGGCCGACGACGGCCTGATGCCCGACGAGGTGGCCCGGATCCTCGCCGGCCGACGGGTGGCCGAGGCCTTCCCGGTCCGCCGGGGCGAGAGCCCCGAGGCCTACGCGTCCCGGACCGTGTCCGAGATGTTCGTCGCCTACCTCCAGTAGGCGCGCCGCGGCCGACCCGGCCGGCTCCGATCACCCACGATGGATCACCGCCATGTCGGTCTCCCCCCGCTTGTGGGGGCGCCGGACGGGGATGGCTGCGGCCGTCCTCGCCCTGGCGCTCGGGCCTGCCGCCGGCCCGGCCTTCGCCGAGGGCCCGGCCATCCCGGCCCGGGTCACGGTGGGGCCTGGCGGCCTGGACCTGCGCCTCGCGGGCGACCTCACGGAGGGCGTCGCCGGCCGGGTGGCGGCCCTCCTCGACGCCCATCCCCGGATCGCCCGCCTCCATCTCACCAGCGACGGCGGCCTCGTGGAGGAGGGCGCGGCGATCGGCGCGCTCGTGGCCGCCCGGGGGCTCGCCACCTACGTGCCCGACGTCTGCGTGTCGGCCTGCACGCTGATCTTCGTCCGCGGGCGGGGACGCTTCCTCGCGGCGGGCGGGCGGCTCGGGTTCCACGCGCCCTACACGCTGGGGGCGCACGGCCGGATGCATCCGGTGGATCCCGCGCCGGAGCGGGCGGCCTACGGCGCCGCCGGCCTGCCGCGGGCGTTCGTGGCGCGGGCCCTGGCGGTGCCGCCGGCCGGGATCTGGATCCCCGACGCGGCGCAGCTGCGCGCGGCCGGCCTCGTCACCGAGATCGTCGGCCCGGACCGCTTCCCCGATTCCACCCTCGACGCGGATCCGAGCGCGGGCGGGGCGCGCGCCGCGATCCTGCGCGCCCTGCCGATCCTGCGGCAGGCCGGGACGGCGGACCTCGATCCCATCGCCCGCTGGTACCGGGACGGCTACGCGGCCGGCCGGCCGGAGGCGGATGCGGCGGCGGGCCTGAGGCGGATGGCCGGCGCCTACCTGCGGCGGCGGTTCCGGGCCGGCGACGACGGCGTCGTCCGGGCGCTGGGGCGCCGGGTTGTCGCGATGATGCGGGCCACCGGGGCCCGGGACGCGGCCGCCTGCGGGACCCTCGCGGCCGGCGACCTGGTGGCCCTCGACGCCCGGCTCCGGGCCGGGCGGCGCCCCGGGCTCGCGCCGCTCCTCGCCCGGACGCCCGCGGCGGATCCCGGCTCCCTCGACGCGGCGGCCCCGGATCCGCGCCCGGCCCGGCCCGAGGACTGCGCGACCCGGATCGCCGGGGCGGCGCGCATCCTCGGCCTGCCGGCCCGGGATTCCGCGGCGGCGCTCCGCACGCTGCTCCTGGCCGAGCCGCGCCCGGTGCTGGCGGACGGGACGGGGCCGTAGCGCCTCACCCCTCGACACGCCGCGCCGGTGCCTATCTTGGCACCCGCGGATATCCGCACAGGTCGGGGCGCCGACGAGCCAGGGACAGGAGGAACGGATGCCGGATTATCGCCTGCGCGGGGCGGTTCGTGGCGCGGACGGCGAGATCGGCGCGCCGCTCGTCGACGAGACGCTCACCGCCGCCGACGCGAAGGAGGCCGTGCGCCTGGCCAACGGCCGCGCGCAGACGATCGACATCGACGCCGTGAACGCCCTCTGGCTGGTGGACGCCAGCGGCAGCCTGCTCTGGTCCCTGCGCCGCGCCGATCGGGAGGCTTGAGGGCCTCCGTCCCGGCGCGGCCCGGCTGCCTCCGGACCGTTGGGACTGCCGAAACGCGCGGCGCGATGTCACCCGTTTGGACATCGGACCCCGCGCCGGGCCGCACCGCCGCCGCGACTGCCTAAATATGTGGCACATGACTTGCGTGCACGGGTCGTCTCAACGACGACGAAGGGCACCGCCGTGAAAGCATTTGGAACCTGGGGTCCGGCCGCCGCACTGGCCGCCGGGCTCGCGATGGGCGCGTTCGGCGCCGGGGCCGCCCGCGCGCAGGAGACCATCAAGGTCGGCATCCTGCACTCGCTGTCGGGCACGATGGCGATCTCCGAGACCACCCTCAAGGACGCGATGCTGATGCTCATCGCCGAGCAGAACGCCAAGGGCGGCGTGCTCGGGAAGAAGCTGGAGCCGGTGGTGGTCGATCCGGCCTCGAACTGGCCGCTCTTCGCCGAGAAGGCCCGGGAGCTGATCAGCAAGGACAAGGTCGCCGCCGTGTTCGGCTGCTGGACCAGCGTGTCGCGCAAGTCGGTGCTGCCGGTGTTCAAGGAACTCGACAACATCCTGTTCTACCCCGTCCAGTACGAGGGCGAGGAGAGCGAGCGCAACGTGTTCTACACCGGCGCCGCCCCGAACCAGCAGGCGATCCCGGCGGTGGACTACCTGATGTCGGAGGACGGCGGCGGCGCCAAGCGCTGGGTGCTGGAGGGGACCGACTACGTCTACCCGCGCACCACCAACAAGATCCTCGAAGCCTACCTCAAGGCGAAGGGCGTCAAGGACGAGGACATCCTGATCAACTACACGCCGTTCGGCTTCTCCGACTGGCAGACCGAGGTCTCGAAGATCAAGGCCTTCGGCTCGGCCGGCAAGAAGACCGCCGTGGTCTCGACCATCAACGGCGACGCCAACGTGCCGTTCTACAAGGAGCTCGGCAACCAGGGCATCAAGGCCACCGACATCCCGGTCGTCGCCTTCTCGGTGGGCGAGGAGGAGCTCGCCGGCATCGACGCCAAGCCACTCACCGGCCACCTCGCCGCCTGGAACTACTTCGAGTCGATCAAGACGCCGGAGAACGAGGACTTCATCAAGAAGTGGCAGGCCTTCCGGAAGAACCCCAAGGCCGTCACCAACGACCCGATGGAGGCCCACTATATCGGCTTCAACATGTGGGTGAAGGCGGTCGAGAAGGCCGGCACCACCGAGCCCGACAAGGTGATCGCCGCGCTGCCGGGCATCGAGCAGAAGAACCTCACCGGCGGCACCGCCACGATGCTGCCGAACCACCACATCACCAAGCCGGTCTTCATCGGCGAGATCGAGGCGAACGGCCAGTTCGACGTGGTGTGGAAGACCGATAAGCTGATCCCCGGCGAGGCGTGGTCGAAGCAGCTCGACGGCTCGAAGGACCTCGAGGCCGACTGGGTCAAGCTCAAGTGCGGCAACTACAACACCAAGACCAAGACCTGCGGCGGCGCGTAGGCCGCTGCTTATCTCCTCCCCCCTGCGGGGAGGGGCAGGGGTGGGGGTGGTGGTGGGGGTGGTGCAGAAGGCACCGCAGCACTCGATCCTGCACCACCCCCACCTCCGGCTCCTCCCCGCAGGGGGGAGGAGAGCCAGCCGTCGTGCCGAAAGTCTCGATGCTCCGTCTCCTCACCCTCCTCGTCCTGCTACTGGCCGCCCCCGCGCAGGCGCAAGGTCCCGACCCCTACGGCCAGCTCGCCGGGGACGGCTATGCCGAGATCGAGGCGGGCGTCGCCGGCCTCGCGGCGAGCGGCGACCCGCGCGCCGACACGATCCTCGCGGCCCTGTCGGACGGCCGGCTGCTCGTGCGCCCCGGCGACAAGGCCCTGCTCATCCGGCAGGGCGGCACGGTGGTCGAGGCCCGGACCGGCGCAGCCGCCGCCGACGGCCCCGACCTCAAGCCCGTGCGGGCCAACAACCGGGTCCGCCGGGCGATCGAGGCCGCCCGCGGGCAGCTCGACCTCGCCAGCCCCGATCCGGCCAAGCGCCGCGCCGCCGCCGACGCGGTGTTCAAGGCCCGGGACGCCGCGGCGCTGCCGGCCCTCGATGCGGCCCTGGCGCGCGAGTCGAACCCGGGCGTCCGCCAGGCCCTGACCGAGGCCCGGGCCGCCGTGCTCCTCGCCAGGCCCGGCACGGCGGAGGCCGACCGGATTGCCGCAATTCCCGCCATCCAGGCCCGGGGCGATGGCGACGCGATGGGCATCCTGCGCGGTCTCGCGGCGGATCCGAGCGAGGCGGTGCGGGCGGCGGCCGCCCGCGGCATCGCGGCGATCGAGACCCGGCTGGCGATCCTCGGCGCCCTCCAGAACGTCTGGTACGGGATCTCGCTGGGCTCGGTGCTGCTGCTCGCCGCCATCGGGCTCGCCATCACCTTCGGGGTGATGGGGGTGATCAACATGGCCCACGGCGAGATGGTGATGCTCGGCGCCTACACGACCTACGGCGTGCAGGAGCTGATCCGCACCAAGGCGCCGGCCCTGTTCGGCTGGTCGCTCGCGATCAGCATCCCCTGCGCGTTCCTGGTCGCCGGGCTGATGGGCGTGCTGATCGAGCGGTTCATCATCCGCTTCCTCTACGGGCGCCCCCTGGAGACGCTGCTCGCCACCTTCGGGATCAGCCTCGCCCTGCAGCAGGGGGTGCGCTCGCTCTTCGGCCCGTCCAACCGCGAGGTCGGCGCGCCGGCCTTCATGAGCGGCGCCGTCGACGTGTTCGGCCTGTCGATCACCTGGGGCCGGATGTGGATCATCGTGTTCGCGCTGGCGGTGTTCCTGGGCCTCCTGTTCGTCCTGCGGAGGACGTCCTTCGGCCTGAAGACCCGGGCGGTGACCCAGAACCGGCGCATGGCCGCCGCCATGGGCATCCGCACGCCCTACGTCGACGCGCTGACCTTCGGGCTCGGCTCCGGGATCGCCGGAATGGCCGGGGTCGCCCTGTCGCAGATCGACAACGTCTCGCCCAATCTCGGCCAGGGCTACATCATCGACTCGTTCCTGGTCGTGGTGTTCGGCGGCGTCGGCAACCTGTGGGGGACGCTGGTGGCGGCCCTGACGCTCGGCGTCGTGAACAAGCTCGCCGAACCCTATATCGGCGCGGTCCTGGCCAAGATCGGCCTCCTGGTCTTCATCATCCTGTTCATCCAGAAGCGCCCGCGCGGCCTGTTCGCGCTCAAGGGCCGGGCGGTGGAATCGTGAGGGCGCCGACGCGCCCTCCCTCCTCCCGCTGTGGGGGAGGGTACCCTGCGAAGCAGGGGGGGAGAGGGGGGCGACGCTGCGGAACGAGACTGCGGCCTTCACACCGGCTCCGCCCTTTCCGGATGCCGGGTTCCCCTCTCCCGACCCTCGCTGACGCGAGGGCCTCCCTCCCCCGCAGAGGGGGGAGGGAGGGTGCTCGCCCTCTCAGGACCGCCCTTTCCGTCAGCCTGAACGAAGCCAGCAGCCTGCGCGGGGAGCAGATCGGGCCCGAACGAGGAATCCCGGCATGACCCCCCGCACCCGCCTCGTCGACCTGAAGGGCTGGATCTTCCTCGCGGTGCTGGCCGCCTTCTGCATCGCCGTGCCGGTGCTGAACCTCGCGGTGCCGGAGGGCTCCGGCCTGCACCTGCCGACCTACCTCGTCTCGCTGTTCGGCAAGTACCTCGCCTACGCGCTGCTCGCGGTGAGCCTCGACCTCGTCTGGGGCTATTGCGGCATCCTCTCGCTCGGCCACGGGGCGTTCTTCGCGCTGGGCGGCTACGCGATGGGCATGTACCTGATGCGCCAGATCGGCTCCCGGGGCGTCTACGGCAACCCGGTCCTGCCCGACTTCATGGTGTTCCTGAACTACAAGGCGCTGCCCTGGTACTGGCTGGGCTTCGACCACTTCGCCGTCGCGGCGCTGATGGTGCTGCTGGTGCCGGGGCTGCTCGCCTTCGTGTTCGGCTGGCTCGCCTTCCGGTCGCGGGTGACCGGCGTCTACCTGTCGATCATCACCCAGGCGCTGACCTACGCGCTGATGCTCGCCTTCTTCCGCAACGACATGGGGCTCGGCGGCAACAACGGGCTCACCGACTTCAAGGATCTTTTGGGACTCTCCATCCAGTCGCAGAATTTCCGCGTCGGCATCTTCGTGG
Source organism: Methylobacterium sp. J-070 (assembly GCF_022829385.1). Lineage (GTDB taxonomy): Bacteria > Pseudomonadota > Alphaproteobacteria > Rhizobiales > Beijerinckiaceae > Methylobacterium. Next base: position 11,708 of record NZ_JAKSXX010000025.1, read on the forward strand.
CGACCGGCGTGGCGCTGGCGCTCGGCTACCTGATCGCCCGGATCATGACGGTCTCGGCCTACGGAAAGATCCTGATCGCCGTGCGCGATGCCGAGAGCCGGACCCGCTTCCTCGGCTACCGGCCGGAGCACTTCAAGACGTTGGCCTTCACGGTCTCGGCCATGATGGCCGGCGTCGCCGGCGCCCTCTACGTGCCGCAGGTCGGCATCATCAACCCGGGGGAGTTCGCCCCCACCAACTCCATCGAGACGGTGATCTGGGTGGCGGTGGGCGGGCGCGGCACCCTGGTCGGCGCGGCGCTCGGCGCCGTGCTGGTCAACTACGCCAAGACCGTGCTCACCGGCGTGATGCCCGACGCGTGGCTGTTCGCGCTCGGCGGCCTGTTCGTGGTGGTGACGCTGTTCCTGCCCCGGGGCCTCGTCGGCACCGCCATCGAGCGGTTCGGCTCCCGGCGGGCGGCGGCGACGCTGCCGCCGGAGCCGGCCGTCCCCCCGAAGCTCGCCGAGGAAGGGCAGGGCACGTGAGCACCGACCTCCTCGAACGCCCGGATCCCGCAGCCCGGGGTCCCGCCAACCAGAGGCGGCAGACCGGCGCGCTCCTCTACCTCGACGACCTCCGGGTGACCTTCGACGGCTACAAGGCCCTGCGCGGCCTGTCGCTGACGCTGGCCCGGGGCGAATTGCGGGCGATCATCGGCCCGAACGGCGCCGGCAAGACCACCATGATGGACTGCATCACCGGCAAGACCCGGCCGGACAGCGGCATCGCGTTGTTCGACGGCACCCACGACCTCCTGAAGAGCGACGAGCCGGCGATCGCCGACCTCGGCATCGGCCGAAAGTTCCAGAAGCCCACCGTGTTCGAGAGCCATACGGTGGCCGACAACATCCTGCTCGCCCTCAAAGGGCCCCGCGCCGCCTTCGCGTCGCTGTTCGGCTGGCGCAACCGGGTGGCGCGGGAGCGGATCGACGCCCTCTTGGAGACCGTCGGCCTTCTGCCCCACCGAGGCCGGCCGGCGGCGGATCTGAGCCACGGCCAGAAGCAGTGGCTGGAGATCGGCATGCTGCTCGCGCAGGACCCGAAGCTCCTGCTGGTCGACGAGCCGGTGGCCGGCATGACCGACGCCGAGACCGCCGAGACCGCCCGCCTGCTCCGGCGGATCGCCGGCGAGCACGCCGTCCTCGTGGTGGAGCACGACATGCACTTCGTCCGGGACCTCGGCTGCCGGGTCACCTGCCTGCACGAGGGCGCGGTGCTGGCCGAGGGCTCGATCGACGCGGTCTCGGCCGACCCGCGGGTGGTCGAGGTGTATCTGGGACGATGACCATGCTCAGCGTCGAGGGCATCGACCTCTATTACGGCGCCGCCCAGGCGCTCCGCGGCGTCTCGCTGACGGCCGAGGCCGGGCAGGTCACGACGGTTCTGGGCCGCAACGGCGTCGGCAAGACCTCGCTGATGCGGGCGATCGTCGGCCAGCAGCCGGTGCGGAGCGGCGCGATCCGGCTGGACGGCCGCCCGATCCAGGGGCTTCCCCCCTACGACCGGGCCCGTGCCGGGATCGCCTTCGTGCCCCAGGGCCGGGAGATCTTCCCGCTGCTCACCGTCCGCGAGAACCTGGAGACCGGCTTCGCACCGCTCAAGCGCCGGGACCGTCACATCCCGGGGGAGATCTACGACCTGTTCCCGGTGCTCAAGGACATGCTGCACCGGCGCGGCGGCGACCTCTCGGGGGGCCAGCAGCAGCAGCTCGCCATCGCCCGGGCGCTGGTGACCCGGCCGAAGCTCCTCGTGCTCGACGAGCCCACCGAGGGCATCCAGCCCTCGATCATCAAGGATATCGGCCGGGCGATCACCTACCTGCGCGGCAAGGGCGAGATGGGGATCGTGCTGGTCGAGCAGTATTTCGAGTGGGCGCGCGACCTCTGCGATTCCTACGCGGTGATGGATCGCGGGCAGGTGGTGCTGGCCGGGACCCGGGCCGGCATGGTCGAGGCCGACGTGCTCCGGTGGATGTCCGTGTAGGGATCCGCCGTCGGGACACCCCGAACCCCGGCCGTCGGGCGCGCCGCCCGGTCCCGCGGCCGGGACCGAATGGAATATTCGTACCGCCAGATCGGCACGATCAGACCCGAATCCTGAGACATCGACTCTGAAAACTGTTTAGGACCGACGGAACGGTCAAGGTTAAACCACAATTCGGGTTCGGCATGGCCGCGCAGACCGGGAGCGCCCATGACGATCCTCGATCCGATCACCGGCGAGTTGGTGACCATCAGCATGCCGCGGCCCCGTCCGCGGTGATCGTCGAAGGCGCGACCGCGCGCGGGCTCGGCCAGCCGCCGGGATCCCTGCGCCCGAGATCCGCACGCCGATGGGGCTGTCGGGGACGATAGGGGCGATCCCGCCGCGGCACCGCCCCACGATCCGACCCGCGGCCTCGCGGCTCTTGAGGTGCAAGGCAGGCCGGGGCCGCTGGGCGGCGCCGGACGTCAATCTGGGTAGCGTCATGGTGGAACCGGTCGATCGCAGGACAAATCGCCGGCGCGCGCGCGCGCGGCGGAGCCCGGTCCGGACGGTGCCGTCGGTCCTGCGGCTGGCCGGCCCCGGCGGCGAGCCGGGCGCGAACGGCGAGATGACCGCCGCGGAGCTGATCGCCCTGGCTCGGGCGGCCCGGCTCGACGCCGCAGGCCGCGCGGAGCCGGGCTGACACCGTCCTGTGCGGGATGCGCACCGGTCCCGCCCGGCACGGGGCGGCGGCAGGCGGCACGCGGGAAGGCGGGAAGGCGGCGTGCGCCGGTCAGCCCTTGCTGAGCCGGCGCCGGTTCGCCCGGACCTTCCTCCGGTAGCCGCGCACGACCTTGTGCGGGCTGCCGCCCGTCGCCAGCGTCATCGCGGCGGTGCCGGCGGCGAGGACTTTTTCGGTCACCATCCGCTGCGCCTCGGCCCGCGCCTTCGGTCCGCCGACCATGAGCATCGCGATGCGCTGGCCGATCACCATCTGGGCCTCGACGCCGAGCATCGCGAGGTCCGTGCCCATCGCCAGCCACGAGGCCCCCAGGGGGGCCGCTTTTCGAGGCTTCCGCATGTGGCGCTTCCTTCCTGTTCCGCCCGCAGGATCCGTCCCTTGGGCCGCCGATGACGTCAGATCCGCTTCCCGTACACGCCGAGGCCGACCCGATCGGCGGCTGCCGACGCGCATCCGTGCTCGAAGATCGCGATCTTCAGGGCCTCGACGGCTTCGCAAGCCGCCTGCCGGACGTGGTTCAGCCGGCCCGATCCGGCCGCATCGGCCGAACCGAGGAGTTCCTGAAGCGCGTCGATGTGCACGGCCATGCGATCCTGGGCGTCCTGGATGGTTCCGTCCGGGTCCACGAACCGCATCGGCGCGTGGCTCTGCCGGCGCACCGCTTCGAGCAGGTCGCCCTCGGGGCTCGAGAAGCCCTGAACCTCCGCCCGGGCGGCCTGGAACGCGAGGGCGAGATCGGATCTGAGCTGGCTCACGCGCCGTCCCGCAGGAACCGGAGCCCGTCCCGCTCGGCCGCGACGCCGGGCGATGGCGCACGCCGGACAACGTCGGACACGGGATCGCGCATGCTTCACCTCGGACAGGCGGCTCCGACCGGCGCGGAGCCCGTTATCAGTATTTAGGCGCCTTCTGCTTTCGAAATCTGTATCGCGGCAAAAAATTGATCGATCGGCCGGGCGGGCCGGGGCCGCCTCCACGGCGCCCGCGATCGCGCGGCCGACGATCGCGGGGACGGCTGGACATATCGCCTGCGTCCCGGTCACCTGTGAGGCGACGGACGGCCCGACTGCGGGCCGTCCGTCGCATCCGGGCCCTCACCACCCTGAAGGCTTCGGTTCATGCACCCGCGAGGCGAAAACCGTGCAGGCTGAGCGTCCACCGTACGGCAACGGCACCCTGCCCGAGGGCATCCGGTCACGCCTCCTGCCGGGGATCAACGGCCTGACCGTCCACGTGCTGGAGGCCGGGTTCGAGCCGGCCGGCCGGCCGCTGGTGATGCTCCTGCACGGCTTCCCGGAACTGGCCTATAGCTGGCGCAAGATCATGCTGCCGCTGGCGCGGGCCGGGTTCCACGTCGTCGCCGCCGACCAGCGGGGCTACGGTCGGACGACCGGGTGGGATCCGTCCTACGACGCAAGCACGCATCCGTTCGGCTTCCTGAACGTCGTCACCGACACCCTGGCGCTCGCCGCCGCCCTGGGCCGCGGACGGGTCGCCTGCGTGGTCGGGCACGATGCGGGCTCGCCCGCCGCCGGATGGTGCGCGCTCGTCAGGCCGGACATCGTCCGCTCGGTCGTGATGATGAGCGCCCCGTTCGCGGGACCGCCCCCCCTTCCCGTCGGAGCCGGGGCCGCCACGCCCGCGCCCGCGCAGGGCGACGACGCCCTCGACGCGGCGCTGGCCGCCCTGCCGCGCCCGCGCAAGTTCTACCAGCGCTGGTACAGGACGCGGGCGGCGAACGACGACCTGCTGCAGGCGCCCCAGGGGCTCCGCGACGTCCTGCGGGCGTACTACCACATGAAGAGCGCCGACTGGCCGGACAACGCGCCCCGACCGCTGGGATCCGCCTCGGCCGAGGACCTCGCGCGGCTGCCGACCTACTACATCATGGACCGCGACCGGGGCATGGCAGCCACCGTCGCCCCCGAGATGCCGTCCGCGGAACAGATCGGGTCCTGCGCGTGGCTGACGGATGCCGAGCTGGACGTGTACGTGACGGAATATGCGCGGACCGGCTTCCAGGGCGGCCTGCAGGGCTACCGCCGCTACACCGACGCCGCCTGCGTCGACGACCTCCGCGCCTTCGCGGGCCGCACGATCGACGTGCCCGCCTGCTTCATCGCGGGCGCGCAGGACTGGGGGGTCTACCAGACCCCGGGGGCGGTCGAGGCGATGCGCCACCGGGCCTGCACGAACATGACCGGCTTTCACCGCGTCGACGGGGCCGGGCATTGGGTCCAACAGGAGCGGCCCGATGAGGTGGCGCGCCTCATCGGGACGTTCATCCCCGACGGCACGTGAGCCCCGGCGATCCGGGTCCCGCCGCGGACGGGTGATGAACGCCCGCCGACGACACGCATGTGGCCCGATCCCGATTGCCGGCGCCGCGGGTCCGGGCCCATCCTGACCCGGATGAACCCGCCCGTCCCCCTCTCCGCCATCCGGATCTTCGAGGCCGCCGCGCGGCGTCGCTCGTTCAAGGCCGCGGCGGGCGAGCTGAACCTGTCGCCCAGCGCCGTCAGCCACGCCATCCGCAAGATGGAGGCGATGCTCGGCGTCACGCTGTTCGAGCGGGCCGGGCCCGGGATCACGCCGACGCCGGCCGGGGAGGCGCTGTGCGACCATGTCGGGCGCGCCTTCGCGGAGCTCAACCGCGGCTTCGACCTCGTGGCCAACCGCGGGCCGCAGCTTCTCCGGCTGCACTGCGCCCCGAGCTTCGCCGCGCAGTGGCTGGCGCCGCGGCTCGCCCGCTTCCTCAGCGCGCATCCGGGCTTCGAGGTGCGCCTCGCCGCCGGCATGGACTACGCCCGCTTCATCACCGACGAGTTCGACGCCGACATCGTCTACGGACCGCCCCGGGGGGAGGGGCTGGTGCGCATGCCGCTCGGCCTGGAGACGGTGACGCCGCTCTGCGATCCCGCCCGGGCCGCCGCGATCCGCGAACCCGCCGACCTGCGCGCGCAGACGCTGATCCAGAGCGACAACAAGCAGGTGCGCTGGCCCCATTGGTTCGAGCGCAACGCGCTCGCGGCGCCGCCGGCCGCGGCGATCCGCTTCGACCGGAGCTTCCTGGCGCTGGCGGCCGCCGCGGACGGGCTCGGGGTCGCCCTGGAATCGACCCGCCTCGCCGAGCGGGAGGTCGCGGCCGGGCGCCTCGTCGCGCCGCTCGCCGGGCGTGCCCGGGACATCGCCTACGTGGGCCACCACTTCGTCTGCCCGGCCGATGCCCGCCGCCGCGCGCCGCTCCGGGTCTTCGCCCGCTGGCTCGCCGGGGAACTCGCGATCGACCTGAGCCCCGACCTCGCCTGAGCCCGGCGCGAGGTGAGCCGGATTCACCCACGCGTGCAAATTCCGCGTTTGTCGCAGGGGTCCCGCACCGGCACAGTCCCGGCAACGAGACCGACGGGAGGGGACGACAGGTCCGATCCCGCGGTCCAGCGGGTCGCCGGGAGGATCCCATGCTGCTGAACGATCGGGTCTGCGTGATCACCGGGGCGGCCTCCGCCCGCGGCATCGGCAAGGCCACCGCGCGGCTGTTCGCGGGCCAGGGCGCCCGGGTCGCGATCCTCGACCTCGACGCCGGCCAGGCCGAGGAAGCCGCCCGGGACATCGGCCCCGGCCATCTCGGCCTCGCCTGCGACGTGACCGACCGGGCGGCGTGTGCGGCCGCCGCCGACGAGGTCGTGACGCGGCTCGGGCGGATCGACGTGCTGGTCAACAACGCGGGCATCACCCAGCCCCTCAAGATCATGGAGATCGGGCCGGAGAACTACGACGCGGTCACCGACGTGAACCTGCGCGGCACCCTCTACATGAGCCAGGCGGTGATCCCCGCCATGCGCCAGCAGGGCTCCGGCGCGATCGTGTGCATGTCGTCGGTCTCCGCCCAGCGCGGCGGCGGCATCTTCGGCGGCCCGCATTACAGCGCCGCCAAGGGCGGCGTGCTCGGCCTCGCCAAGGCCATGGCCCGGGAACTCGGCCCCGACGGGGTCCGGGTGAACGCCGTCACGCCCGGCCTGATCCAGACCGACATCACCCGCGGCAAGCTCACCCCCGAGCTCAAGGTCGAGATCGCCAGGGGTATCCCGCTCGGGCGCCTCGGGGTGGCCGACGACGTCGCCAACGCCTGCCTGTTCCTGGCCTCCGACCTGTCCACGTACATCACCGGCGCGGTGATCGACGTGAACGGCGGCATGCTGATCCATTGAGGGCCGCGCCATGACGTCTCCGTCACCGACCGGGCGCCCCCGCGCGGGGTCCAACGTTGCCCTCGGCGAGCGCGCCTACCGCATCCGCCGCCACGCCCTGCGCATGGGCGAGGTCCAGGGCCAGGGCTACATCGCCCAGGCGCTCGGCATCAGCGACGTGCTGGCGGTGAGCTATTTCCACGCCCTGACCTACCGGCCCGAGGATCCCGAATGGGAGGGCCGCGACCGGTTCCTGCTGTCGATCGGCCACTACGCCATCGCGCTCTACGCCGCGCTGATCGAGGCGGAGGTCATCCCCGAGGACGAATTGACGAGCTACGGCGGCGACGACAGCCGCCTGCCGATGTCGGGCATGGCCGCCTACACGCCGGGCATGGAGATCACCGGCGGGTCGCTGGGCCACGGGCTCGGGATCGCGGTGGGCATGTGCCTGGGGCTCAAGCGGAAGAATTCGAACAGCTTCGTCTACAACCTGTTCTCCGACGGGGAGCTCGACGAGGGCTCGACCTGGGAGGCCGCGATGTCGGCGGGCTCGTTCAAGCTCGACAACCTGATCGGCCTCGTCGACGTGAACGGCATGCAGGCCGACGGGGCCTCCACGGGGGTGCTCAACTTCGAGCCGCTGGCCCCGAAATTCGCGGCGTTCAACTGGTTCGTGCAGCGGGTCGACGGCAACGACATCGACGCGCTGGTGGCGGCCTTCGACGCCGCCCGGCATCACCCGGAGCCGCAGCCGCGGATCATCATCTGCGACACGCGCATGGCCAAGGGCGTGCCGTTCCTGGAGGCGCGCGAGCGCAACCATTTCCTGCGCGTGGAGCCGGACGAGTGGCAGCGGGCCCTGGCGATCCTGGACGAGGGGAGGGCGCGGTGAGACGCTCCAAGTACGAGACACCCGCCCCGCGGGTCGGCGGCGGAGCCAAGACCTCGGCGATGATCGCCTCGCTCGCCGCCCCCGGGCAGCGCACGAAGGCCGCGCCCTTCGGGCATGCCCTGGTCGAGCTCGCCGAGACGCGGCCCGACATCGTCGGCCTGTCGGCGGACCTGTCGAAATACACCGACCTGCACATCTTCGCGCAGGCCCATCCGGAGCGCTTCTACCAGATGGGCATGGCCGAGCAGCTGCTGATGAGCGCGGCGGCCGGGCTGGCCCGGGAGGGCTTCACGCCCTTCGCCACCACCTACGCGGTGTTCGCGGCGCGGCGCGCCTACGACTTCATCTGCCTGGCGATCGCCGAGGAGAACCTCGACGTCAAGATCGCCTGCGCCCTGCCGGGGCTGACCACCGGCTACGGCCCGAGCCACCAGGCGACGGAGGATCTGGCGATCTTCCGCGGCATGCCGAACCTCACGATCATCGACCCCTGCGACGCCCACGAGATCGAGCAGGTCGTGCCGGCCATGGCCGCCCATAAGGGGCCGGTCTACCTGCGGCTCCTGCGCGGCAACGTCCCCCTGGTGCTCGACGAGTACGGCTACACGTTCGAGCTCGGCAAGGCCAAGACCATCCGCGACGGGCGCGACGTGCTGGTGATCTCCTCCGGCCTGATGACCATGCGGGCGCTGGAGGTGGCCGAGGCCCTGCGCGACGACCGGATCGACGTGGCGGTCCTGCACGTGCCGACGATCAAGCCCCTCGACGCGGCGACGATCCTGCGCGAGGCCGGGCGCGGCGGTCGCCTCGTGGTGGTGGCCGAGAACCACACGGTGATCGGCGGCCTCGGCGAGGCGGTGGCGGGCCTGCTGATGCGCAACGGCACGATGCCCGAGCGCGGCTTCCGCCAGATCGGCCTGCCGGACGAATTCCTCGACGCCGGCGCCCTGCCGACGCTGCACGACCGCTACGGGATCTCGGCGGCCGCGATGGCGCGGAGCATCCGCGGATGGCTGTGAACCGCCTCGCCTTCGTCGGCCTCGGCGCCATGGGCCTGCCGATGGCGATCCATCTGGTCACGGCCGGGTTCCCGGTGCGCGGCTACGACCTGCGGCCCGGGAGCCGGGCGGCCTTCGAGGCCGCGGGCGGGGTGTCGGCCGAGACCCCGGCGCGGGCGACGGAGGGCGCCGACGCGCTGCTGCTGATGGTGGTGAACGCCGCCCAGGCGGAGGACGTGCTGTTCGCCGGCGGCGCCCTCGACGCCCTCGCGCCCGACGCCATCGTGGCCCTGATGGCGACCTGCCCGCCGGAGGCGGTGGAACGCCTCGCCGAGCGCGTCGCGGCAACCGGCCGCCGCTTCGTCGACGCCCCCGTCTCGGGGGGCGTCGTAGGCGCCGAGGCCGCCAGGCTCACGATCATGGCGGCGGCGCCCGCCGGGACGCTGGCGGCCCTGCGGCCGGTCCTGGACGCCCTGGGCGACCGGATCTTCCACGTCGGCCCGCGCCCGGGGCAGGGCGCCACCGTCAAGGCCGTCAACCAGCTCCTGTGCGGCGTCCATATCGCGGCGGCCGCCGAGGCGCTGGCGCTCGCCGGCCGCGTCGGGGTCGATCTGGCCGTCGTCCTGGAGATCCTGTCGGGGTCCTCGGCCGCGAGCTGGATGCTGCGCGACCGCGGCCCCCGGATGCTGGAGGCGGAGCCGCGGGTCACGAGCGCGGTCGATATCTTCGTCAAGGACCTCGGCATCGTGCTGGAGGCGGGTCGCGGCGCCGGGGCGGCGCTGCCGCTCGCCGCCCTCGCCCACCAGCTCTTCGTCTCCACCTCCGGCCGCGGCGACGGCGCCGCGGACGACAGCCAGGTGGTGCGCGCCTACCGCCTGCTCAACGGCGACGGCGCGTAGGCATCCGCGGGAGGCGCGCGGGGACGGCGCCGGATCCCGGCCGCCGCCCGGATTGCACCACGGGACGCACGCTCCACCGGCGGTCAACGGCGGGGATCGGGCGACCCGGACCATCCAGGGAGTGAAACCATGCGCGACACGCGTCTCAGCCGCCGCAGCCTGCTCGCGGCCGCGGCCGCCCTGCCGGCCTTCGCCATCCTCACCCGGCGCGGGCAGGCCGCCGAGTTCTCCTACAAGCTCGCCACCGGCCAGGACCCGACCCATCCGGTCAACGTCCGGGCGCAGGAGGCCCTGGACCGGATCCGCGAGGCCACCGGCGGTCGCCTGGAGATCAAGCTGTTCCCCGCCAACCAGCTCGGGTCGGACACCGACCTGCTGGCGCAGGTGCGCAACGGCAGCGTCGAGTTCTTCAACCTCGCGACCTCGATCCTCGCCACCTTCGTGCCGGCCGCGAGCCTGCCGAATACCGGCTTCGCCTTCAGGGATTACGACGCCGTCTGGTCGGCGATGGACGGCGGGCTCGGCACCTACGTCCGGGCCGAGATCGCCAGGACGCCGATCCTGACCGTCTCGAAGGTCTGGGACAACGGCTTCCGGCAGATCACCTCCTCGACCCGCGAGATCCGGGCGCCGGAGGACCTGAGGGGCTTCAAGATCCGCGTCCCGCCCGCACCGATGCTCACCTCCCTGTTCAAGGCGCTCGACGCCGGGGCGGCCCCGATCAATTTCAACGAACTCTACTCGGCCCTCCAGACCAAGGTGGTCGAGGGCCAGGAGAACCCGCTGGCCATCACCGCCACGGCCCGGCTCTACGAGGTCCAGAAAACCTGCAGCCTGACCGGCCATGTCTGGGACGGCTACTGGATCCTCGGCAACAGGCGGGCCTGGCAGCGGCTGCCCGAGGACCTACGCCAGATCGTGTCGCGGGAGCTCGACCGGTCCGCGAACGAGCAGCGCGCGGACGTCGCCAGGCTCAGCGTGTCCCTCCGGGAGAGCCTCACCGCCAAGGGCATCACCTTCATCGACGTCGACCGGGCGCGGTTCCGCGACGCCCTCGGGCGGACGAGCTTCTATAGGGACTGGAAGACCAAATTCGGCGACGCGGCGTGGTCGCATCTTGAGGACGTCTCGGGCAAACTGACCTGAAGCGCTCTCCGCCGGGGCAACCACCGGGCCCGGCGAACGAGGGTGCGCTAAAGATCGCTTGGACCGGGTCCCGCGGGCAGCGCCCGCGGGACCCGGTCCGACGGGAGGGCGCCATGCAGATCGATATTGCGGCCGTCGAGACGACGGCGGGGGTTGCGCTGACGGGTCCGCCCCTGCGGGCGCGGAGCTGGCTGCGCCGGCTGGACGACGGGCTCGGCTACCTGGTGGAGATCCCGGCGGCGG
>NZ_JAKSXX010000030.1 GCF_022829385.1 Methylobacterium sp. J-070
ACTGGCAACGTGCAGCCTGAACGTAGAAGGGCCTCGATCGGGCCCCTTCTTCGTTCGCCGCCGATCGTAAGGGTCAGGCCGGCGGGATCTCGCCCGTCTCGGCGTCGTGAGGATCGGCGGTGGCCTGGTTTTGCTCCGCCCCTTCGGCCCGGCCGCGCCGGCTGCGGGAAGTTTTGAGGCGGTAGCTGTCGCCGTTCAGGCTCAGGATGCTGACGTGGTGGGTCAGCCGATCGAGCAGCGCGCCGGTCAGCCGCTCCGAGCCCAGAACTGACGTCCAGTCCTCAAACGGGAGGTTCGAGGTCACCACGGTCGAGCCACGCTCGTAGCGCTGCGAGAAGACCTCAAACAGCAACTCCGCTCCCGTCGATGACAGCGGCACGTAGCCGAGTTCGTCGACGATCAGGAGCTTCACCGCGGCCAGCTCACGCTGAAGCCGGAGCAGACGACGCTCGTCGCGCGCCTCCAAGAGTTGGTTGACCAGCGAGGCCGCGGTGGTGAACGTGACCGAGAAGCCCTTCTGGCAAGCCGCCAAGCCGAGAGCCAAGGCGATGTGGGTCTTGCCGGTGCCCGAGTTGCCAAGTGCGATGACGTTCTCCCGGCCGAGGATGTAGCCACAGCGGGCCAGCTCCAGCACGAGCATCTTGTTCAGACTCGGGATCGCGGCGAAGTCGAACGTGTCGAGGCTCTTCACCGCCGGGAAGCGCGCCGCCCGGATGCGGCGCTCGACCATGCGCCGCTCACGGTCGATCAGCTCCAGTTCAACCAGCCGCAACAGGTAGCGCGGGTGGTCGAGACCGCCCTGGGCGCACTCGCGGGCCACCTTGTCGTACTCGCGCAGCACCGTGGGTAGCTTGAGCTGCTTGAGGTGGTGAGCCAGCAGGACGCCCGGCGTGGTCTCGTCGCGCGCCGGGCTCATGCGGCCACCTCCGGCACCAGCACGGCATAGTCCGCAGCCACGGTGGTCCGCACCGTGGTTCTGGGCAGGTGCGGATAGGCTGCCAGGTCGAGCCGGGGCGGTCGGTGCTCGAGTCGGGCCAGCGCAATCAGCTTGACCGCATCGAAGCCGATCGCCCCAAGCCGGATCGCCTCCGTGACGGCTGCGGCCACCACGTCCTTGGGCATCGCCTCCATCAGGCGCAGCACCTGGATGAACTCGCGCTTGCCCCGGTTGCCCATGCGCGCCTCCAGCAGGTGGCGCAGGTGCTGGAACGCCTCGGGCAGATCCCAGTCCTGGAGGGCCGCCGCTTGGTCGAGGGCGTTCGGCTTGGTCTCGATCAGCGCGAGGTAGTGTAGTGGATCGGACACGAACACGCCGGTGCCGTAGCTGCGTTCGTGCCGGGCGATCTCGATCCCGCCGCACAGGATCACGACCTCGTCGACGAAGCCCTTCACCAGCACGTTCCGGAAGCCGTAGGCGGTGGGCACCGAATAGTCGTTGCCGTGATAGCGCACCAGCGCGGTCGAGGAGACACGACCAGCCCGCTTCTCGCACGGCTCCAGCGGGACCGCCGGCAGGGCGCGCAGGACCGCACGGTCGGCCACGAGCCGCGTACCGATGAGCTCGGCATACCGACCGGCACACTCATCCTGCCGGACTCGGCAACGTCGCTCCAGATCAGCGTTCAGCGCCTCGAACGAAGCTGCCTCCGGAGCGGGGGTCATGAAGTTGGACCGGGCGAACTTGACCAGCCCTTCGACTTTGCCCTTGTCGTTGCCCTTGCCCGGACGGCCGAAGCGGTCGCGGAACAGATAGTGGCTCACCAACTCGGTGAAGGCGCGCGTGCGCTCGCGCTGCCCGTCACCGCAGATCTTGGCGACCGCGATCTTCGTGTTGTCGTACAGGATCGACAGCGGCACGCCCGTGAAGAAGGCGAAGGCGGCGACGTGCCCGTCGAGGAACGCCTCGGTGGTCTCCTGCGGATACGCCTTCACGAAGCAGGCATCGGAGTGCGGCAGGTCCATGCAGAAGAAATGGATCTTGCGCCGCACGCCGCCGATCGTGGCCACCGCCTCGCCGAAGTCGACCTGGGCATGGCCGGGCGGGTGGGCCAGCGGCACGAAGGTCTCCCGCCCCTGCGACCGGCAGATTCGCACGTGGTCCTTCACCACCGTGTAGCCGCCGGCATAGCCGTGCTCGTCGCGTAGACGCTCGAAGATCCGCTTGGCCGTGTGCCGCTGCTTGACCGGCGCAGTCCGGTCCGCCTCCAGGATGGCCGTGATCACCGGCAGAAGAGGTCCAAGCTTCGGCTTCTCGACCGGCTTCGAGCGCGTATAGCCCGGCGGCAGAGAGAACCGGCACATCTTGGCGATCGTCTCTCGGCTCAGCCCGAACACTCGAGCCGCCTCACGCCGAGAGTTGCCCTCGATAAACACGAACTGCCGAACGGCCGCGTAAACTTCCACGGCGAACATCCCCGGCTCCTCTCGAAAGAGAAGCTTCTCCACTGGCCGGCTTTTACGCCGCCCGCATCAGCACGACACCGACGCTCCAGTGGATGGTTTTGTCACCGCCCTACACAAACGAAGCAACCTAACGTGGCAACGTTACCACGTGATAGCGTTGCGTAGCGAGGGCGCGGCGCGGACCTCATCCGGATCATGAACCAGTCCGGCCACCAAGATCCCAAGACCGTACTCGGTTACATCGGCGGGCGAACGCCTTCAAGGGTCATAGCGGATCTGGATTTTTGTGAAGGCAAGGGATTGCAAGCCAACCCACTCTGTCGTTGCTTGGTAGTGGCAAACCTTACTCTTACCCCGCTGAAGGTACATAACGACGTCACTCCAGCACAAACGACACACGGTCGGTATGGCCTCACGCTTGCAAGAAGGTCCTGCGCTCGCTGTCAGCGTCCGCGTCTGAAGAGTCCGGATTATGAGCGACGACGTACCGACACCCGCATCACTGGTGCGCGGCCTCCTTTCCAGCTTGATGAAGGCAGCGCTGATCTCCCGCGACGCTCAAGGCATGCAGTGGCGGGACGAAGCCACTCGGCTCCAACGCTTGATCGTGGAAAGATCGGGCGAACTTGGAAACCTGAAGATCGACGGTTTGTGGTGGCTTGCCGTGAATGATGCGGAGACACCTGAACTCGAAGCATCTGAAGGGCAGATCCAATGGGGTCAGCCGAAGACGTGCCCATTCACGGTCGGTGAGATCTCTTCGGCGAATTTTAACATTAGTTATGCCGTCCAGCATCTTCGTGAAACTGCTTCTACAGGGTGAAGCGCCGTAGCACAGCTTCAAAATCCTGAAGCTAAGAGCGTTGATCGTTACGAGCAGGCCGTGATCGACATGCAATGCTCGTTCTCCACGCCGAACATACCCTGCAAGTCTCCCGTTCGAGCCGGCGCACGGGGCTTCTGTGGCCCATCCGTGCCGTAGAGCAGGTGCGGCGACTGCTGAGAGCGCTCGATGGGTGAGCGCCTTCAAAAAGCACGCCGGGAGTGGGTTCTTACGCGCGGCAGGAGAGGCCGAGCGAAGCCGCGCTTCAATCCTCCGGCGTGACGCAGGTCCCCATGAAAGCCTTCCGCTCCGGCCCCTCCTTGAGCTTCTGGCTGTCCGCGCGCTGCCGGCACCGGTCGAGCACGGCCGGGTCGACGGCCGACGCAGCTTCCTCGCCGGCGGACGAAGCACCCGACACTGGCCTTCGAGGCGGCTCCGACGTGCTATGGGCACGTCCAGCAGCAGGGAGGCAGGCAACACTGACTAGAGCAGAGAGGAGCACGATCGAGCAGCGCGTGATGATCAAGCCAATCCGTCCTTGGCTGCCTGGTCCGGATCGTCTGGCTTGCTCTCGGCCTCTTTGACTGGGTCCTTGCTCTCGGGCTCAGTACCGGTCGTTGGGTCCGGCACGTTGACGTTCGGGATCCGCACCGTCGGCGGCACCACGCTCACACCCGGTGGCTTGTCTGTCTCAGCCATGGCCATGCCGCTCCTCGTGATGCTGAGCCGTCACGCGGATCAGGCGACCCGCCCTACGTCTTCTCTGAGGGTCGCAGATCCTGCGCGATTGGCAATCAGGGCTGAGAAGCGGCGAGCGCCTCGACCTCCGTCAGCGCCGTGATCCGCTCACTTGCCGCCACCACCACCCTGAGGCAGGGGCCGCTCCGGCTGGCCGGCATTTCCACCGGCTGCGGAGTTGTTCGTCACGGTGTCGGCAGGTTGGCCGGTCGGAGTCCCTGTCACAGTGGCCGGCGCACCCGTCGAACCGGGCTGAGGTGCGGCTACGCCGGGTGTACCCGGAGCTGTTGCGGGCGGCGCTGCCGCCGGCGCCTGAGCATAGGCTACGCCGGACAAGAGCAGCATAAACGGGATAGCCGTGACGAGGGTGCGCTGACGCATCAATAACTCCGTGTCGAAGAACGCCGGTAACGCGTGTGTGAGGAGGATGGTTCGCGATACTTCGGAAGCCTGATCGCGCAGTTCCTCATGCTGGGATGCGGTCGATGCTGGCGGTGTCCTCGGCGGACACGCCGTTCTCGCGGTGGCGGAAGTCGGAAAGCGCCCGATAGACCTGCAGCCGTGCCCGCATCACCGAACCGAGCGGCCGGTGCGCCACGAGGCTGTGCGCGGGGCGGAAGGTCATCACCTCGTCGAAGTAGCGCACCCGCTCCGGTGAATAGGCGTCTTGGCTCGGCAGGCGCAGCGTCGCCACGGTCCGGTAGGGGCTGACCGAGACCGGCCAGTCGACCGAGGCGTCCTCGATGGGCTGCCGCTCGGCATCAGCCCAGAGCTGCGCCTTCAACTCGAACACCACCTCACTATCCCGAAAGAAGGCGACGGTCGCGTGCCGGAAGCCGTCCTCATCCTGGTGTGGATCGAGCCGCCACTCGGATAACGCGCGCTGGGCCTCGGCCGTGGGAACGGCCGCGAGCTTGGCCACGTAATCGCCGAAGCGCACGGGTGCATGGCTGAAGTAGCTATCGGCGAGCGGGTGGCTGTAGGGGTGCCCCGAGCCCACCGTACGCATGCTGGTGACGGAGGTCCTGGAGGATCTCGGCTACACCGCCATCGAGGCGGCCGACGGGGCAACCGGCCTGAAGGTGCTCCGCTCGGACGTGCGCATCGACCTGCTGGTCACGGACGTCGGG
>NZ_JAKSXX010000066.1 GCF_022829385.1 Methylobacterium sp. J-070
CCTTCATGCGTCTCGACGTCAATGGCTTGCGGGCCTTCTACGCCAGCCCCCTGGGCCGCACGACGCACCGCGTGGTCGGGCGCGCCCTGCACGAGTTCCTGGGCTCGGTGTCGGGCCTGCGCGTCCTCGGGATCGGCTACGGCCCGCGCGGAAGGCCTCGCCCCCGCCCGGGCCCAGACCGGCCGCGTCGCGACCGGGCCCTGCGGTTCCGGCCCCCGTCCCCGGCCCGACCCGGCGCCAGCAGCGCGCCGCCGCCTCCGCGACCCTCGCGTCGGGGGTGCAGACCCTGACGGTCGAGGCCGACGAGGCGGGCATGCGCATCGACCGGTTCCTGACCGCGCGCTTCCCGCTCCTGCCGTTCACCCGGGTGCAGAGCATCGTCCGGAAGGGCGAATTGCGGGTCGACGGGAAGAGGGCCAAGCCCAACGACCGTCTGGAGCCCGGCATGAGCGTGCGAGTGCCGCCGCTGCGCCTCGACCAGCCCACCGAGCGCCCGCGCAACGCCGCGCGCGAACTGGACGACGCGGAATTCCTGCGCTCGCTGATCCTCTACGAGGACGCCGAGATGATGGTTCTCAACAAGCCCTTCGGCCTCGCGGTCCAGGGCGGATCGGGGACGGTTCGCCACGTGGACGGGCTGCTCGCGGCCCTGACCGGCCCGGACGGCCAGAAGCCGCGCCTCGTGCATCGACTCGACAAGGACACGGCCGGGTGCCTGATCGTCGCCAAGACCCGGCTCGCCGCCGCGACGCTGGCGAAGAGTTTCCGCTCCCGAGCGGCGCGAAAGATCTACTGGGCGCTCTCCGCGGGCGTGCCCCGGGTCCGGCAGGGCCGGGTCTCGACCTATCTCGCCAAGGACGAACCCACCGATGCCGACGCGCGGATGCGCGTGGCCAAGCACGGCGACGAGGGCGCGAGCCACGCGCTGACGTATTATGCGATGGTCGATCAGGCCGCGCAGAAGTTGTCTTGGCTGTCGTTCAAGCCGGTGACGGGCCGCACCCACCAACTGCGCGCCCACGCGGCCCATATCGGGCACCCGATCGTCGGAGATCCAAAATACTTCTCCGTCGAGAACTGGGAGCTGCCCGGCGGCATCCAGAACCGCCTGCACCTGCTCGCCCGCCGGATCGTGATCCCGCATCCGCGGACCGGCAAGCCCGTAGATGTAAGCGCGCCGCTCCCGCCGCACATGGCGCAGAGCTGGAACCTCCTGGGCTTCGATGCCGGCCGCTACGACCCGATCGTCGAGGCGCCGGAGGCCTGATCCAGGAGCCACGGCACGACCGCGTCGACCAGACGCTCCGGCGCTTCCAGGGGCAGCATGTGGCCCGATCCCTCGATGACGGTCAGGGTGGCGCCGGCGATACCGTCCCGCAGCTCGCAGGCCTCGTCGAGGCCGCGCAGGGCATCCTGGGCCGCGGCCACCACCAGGGTCGGGCATGCGATGGCGCCGAGCCGGTCGCGGTCGCCCTGGCGCGCCTGCCCGGCCTGATGCAGGAAGACCGGGCCGCCGAGCCGGTCGCCCATCCGCCGGATGCGCGCCAGCAGCGCGTCGTCGCCGGTGCGCGCCGGATGCACGGATTGCAGGATCGCGGCCCGGCTCAGTCCGCTGAAGCCGTGGCGTCCGACATGGGCGGCGGCGGCGGCCTTGCGGGCCGCCTGGTCGGGCGTATCGGCCCGCGCCGAGGTGGCGATCAGCACGAGCGCCCGGACCCGATCCGGCACGAGCCGGGCGACCTCGCGGGCGACGTACCCGCCCATCGAGAATCCGATCAGGGCAAACCGGTCGGGGGCCTCCGCGGCCACCCGGCGGGCCATGTCGGAGATCGCGGCATCGCGGGTGAGATCGCCGTGCGCGACCGGCCCGACCTGCGCGAGGCGCGCGGCCACGTCCGTCCAGAGGTCGGCGTCGGTCATGAAACCGGGCAGGAGCAGGAGGTTCATCGTCGGATCACCCTACCGGCTGCGCGATAACCTTCGCGCGAGCGACGCGCCGGGCCGCCGCGTCCGCAGGCGGCGGCAGCCCGAGGTCCGAGAGTCTCGCGCCGCGCACGCCTTGGCAATCGGCCGCCCCGCCTCATATGCTGCACCGCGCCCTGCCGATCCGCTGCGGGGCCGGTTCCCGACGGTTTTCGAGACCCTGACGCATGAAGCTCGCGATGCTCGCCTGCCTCGCTGCCCTGTGCCTCACCGGGCCGATCGCGCATGCGGCGCCGGGCGATGCCGCGAAGCCCACCGCGCCGCCGAACGGCGCATCGCCGGTCGAGTCGGCGGCGCCGCGCCCGGCGCCCGGTGACGCTGCGGCCCCCGCGCAGGCGGCGCCGCGGCCGGCCGCGAGCGCCCGGGCCGAACGCCGCCGCCGGTCCTACGCGGCCTGCAACCGCGCCTCGCACCAGCGCGGGCTGCGCGGCGGCAAGCGCCGCCGCTTCCTGATCCGCTGCCGTCTCGGCTACGAGCGGACCCGCGGCCAGGCGGTGCAGGCCCCGGCGGCGCCCCCGCCGGCTCAGCCGGGGCGGAAGCCGTGACGGGCCCGCATCTGCGCGGGGCCCGCGGCCGTCCGCCGGCTCGCGGCGGACGATGAGGCTCGTCGTCTTCGACGTCGACGGAACCCTCGTCGACAGCCAGCACCTGATCGTCGCGGCCCAGGAGGTTGCATTCGCCGAGA
The DNA here is from genome assembly GCF_022829385.1 of Methylobacterium sp. J-070. Taxonomy (GTDB): domain Bacteria; phylum Pseudomonadota; class Alphaproteobacteria; order Rhizobiales; family Beijerinckiaceae; genus Methylobacterium. The sequence continues at coordinate 2,669 of NZ_JAKSXX010000066.1, forward strand.
ACGGGCTGCCCGCGCGGAACCGGCGCGAGGCGCTGTCGGTCGTCGGCCTGTCGCTGCCGCAGGCCTTTCGCCGCCTCGTCGGCGAGGACGGCCCGATCGCGGAGCTCTCGGAGAGCTACAAGCTGGCCTACAACCGCCTGCGCCTCGATCCGGCGCACGACGAGCCGCTCTTTCCCGGCATGGCCGACCTCCTGGCGAAGCTGCGGGCCCGCGAGGACCTGCTGATCGGCCTCGCCACGGGCAAGTCGCGGCGCGGGATCGAGAGGCTGATCGCGCAGCACGGCTGGACCGACTGGTTCGCCACCACCCAGAGTGCCGACGACGCGCCCTCCAAGCCCGATCCGACCATGCTGCAGCAGGCCATGGCCGAGGCCGGCTGCGCGCCCGACGCCACCGTGATGGTCGGCGACACCACCTTCGACATCGCCATGGGGGTGGCGGCCGGCGCAACGGCGGTCGGGGTGGCCTGGGGCTACCATCCGCCGGAGGCGCTCTACGGAGCCGGGGCGGTCACTGTGGTCCCGAGCGTGGCCGCGCTGGAGGCGCAGCTTCTCGACGGGACGGAGGCGCACCGCTGAGCCGGAAGGCTCGCCTGCGGGCCCGGGAGCGCCTATCTCGCGGTGATGAGCGATGAGACGAATGACTGGCTCGGGCAACCGGGCGACGGCGAGCGGCCAGACCCGGTGCGGGCGGCCCGCGGCCACGCCAAGCCCGCTCTGCCCCGGCGCTTCTACGCGGAAGCGGGCTTCGCCGAGGACGCGGACGGGTTCCGTCTGACGCTGGACGGGCGGCCGGCCAATACGCCGGCCCGCAACCCGCTGCGCCTGCCCAGCCGGGCCTTGGCCGAGAAGGTCGCGGCCGAATGGGGCGCGCAGGACACCTCGATCGATCCGGCGCGGATGCCCCTGACCCGCCTCGCCAACACCGCCATCGACGGGGTTGCACCCCGGCGGGCGGCGGTCGTGGCCGACCTCAGTGCCTATGCGGGCACGGACCTCGTCGCCTACCGGGCGGGGGATCCGGAACGCCTTGTGGCGGCGCAGGCCGCGGCCTGGGATCCGATCCTCGCCTGGGCGCGGGACGAATTCGGCGCCCGGGTCATCCTGAGCGAAGGCGTGATGCACGTGGAGCAGCCGCCCGACACGGTGCGGGCCCTCTCCGACGCCGTCGCGGCGGTGACGGATCCGTTCGCCCTGGCGGCCCTGCACACGCTGACGACGCTCACCGGATCGCTGCTGATTGCGCTTGCCGTGCTGAGGGGGCGCCTCACCCCGGCGGAGGCCTGGGCGGCGGCGCATGTCGACGAGACCTACCAGGCGGACGTCTGGGGCCGGGACGCCGAAGCCGAGGCGCGCCTGGCGGCCCGCCGGGCCGAATTCGACGCGGCCGCCGAGATCGTGGGATCGCGGCGCTGACGGGCGCGCGCGGTCCGCGGCCGGTCAGGCAGATGCAATCGCGCAACGTTCCCACGCGGCGAACGAAATCCGCGCCGCGGCGGATGACTCCCCGCGAGGACTGACTTAAGAAACCTCTGTCCCGTGTTCGGGTGAACCATGCGTACCGATCAGTTCGTCACATGCAAATTCGAAGACGAGCTGACGGCTCTGATCGCGCGTAAACAGTCTCCGAAAGGAGAAATCGGCGACCAAGCTCTCTTCGAGGCGCTGCTGGGCCTCGAAAACCGGGCGCAGACCGGGAATGCACCGGCGTCGACCGTACGAAAGATTTCGGAGACTCGCTTCCTCGTCGGCATCCTGCGCGGAGCCGTGCGACCCGTCCCGATGGCGCCTCTTCGCGCCCTGTTGCGGATGCGCGAGCCCCTCCGCGGACGGGCCGGCACACGCCCCCTCGCGGATCTGGACCTCGGCGCCTGAGGACGCCACCGCGCGTTCGACGCGCGTCAGCCTGTCGCCGACAGCGCGGCCTCGAGCTTCGCCTCCAGGGCGGCGGGCTTGGTGGCGGGGGCGAACCGCTCGATGACCCGTCCGTCGCGGCCGACCAGGAACTTGGTGAAGTTCCACTTCACCGCGCGGATGCCGAGCAGCCCGGGCCGGGCCCGGGTGAGGTGGTCGTACAGAGGGTCCGCGTCCGGTCCGTTGACCGCGATCTTGCCGAGCACCGGGAAGCTCACCGCATAGCGCAGCGTGCAGAAGCGCGCGATCTCGGCGGCGTCGCCGGGCTCCTGCGCGCCGAACTGATTGCAGGGGAAGCCCAGGATCGTCAGGCCGGCATCCCGGTGACGGCGCCAGAGCGCCTCCAGCCCCTCGTATTGTGGAGTGAAGCCGCAGCGCGAGGCCGTATTGACCACGAGCAGCACGCGACCGCGATGCTGCGCCAGCGGGTGGGGAGTGCCGTCGGCGGCGGCGACCGTGAAATCGTGGACGCTGGTCATGCCGGATCCCTCGGCCAATCCGGCCGGATCCGCAAGATCCCTCGCCCGGACCCGGCCGGTCCCGCGCTCAGACGACGGGACGCAACGCGATCCAGGCGATCGCCCAGCCCGAACCGGCCGCCGATCCGGGCCGGTCTCTCAGGCGGGGACCTTCCGCACATCGAAGCTCATGCCCTGCGGGGTCATGCGTTCGTCCGAGACGATACGCTCGTCGGCCGAGACGATGCCGAGGCTGACGTCCCGGTCCGGCAGGACCACGGTGGTCGCCTTGTTGACGTGCACCAGCACGTGCCGCCGCAACGGCACCGAGGCGGCGGCCCAGCGCTTGAGCTGTCCGTAATAGGGCTCCCGCCGCCAGGCATTCGCCTGTCCGGGATCGACCTGCACGTTCATGTTGCGGGTGAGCGGATCCAGGCTGAGGACCATCTTGGCCCGGTCGGGCTTCCATTCAGGTCCGAGCCAGTTCTCGGTCATCCAGAGGCAATGGAACGCCCGGCAATGATCGGGGCGTGTCGCGTGGATGGCGCAGCCCTGCCCGGCCTTGGTGTGGCGGCACCATTGGCCCGCGACGCTCTCGACTGCCGGCACGTCGTAGACCTTGCAGCAGAGCGTGCAGGCGCCGCAGGCGCGGCCGGGGGCGGGGTGTGCGACGAAGGCTTCGGGATCGAGCATCGGTCGGGCATGGCAAGGGGCGGCATGCGTCCGGCAACGGCCGGCCGCGGCTCCACCGGTCTATCTGGTCGGGCATCGGGTCGGTAGTGTGGCGGCGGATCCCCTCGATGAGAGGACTTTGCGACCGATGCTCTCGAATCTCGCGACCCGCGACGTCGAAACCCTGCTTCACCCCTACACCAACCTCTCGACGCATCGGCACGTCGGTCCGCTGGTGCTGGAGCGCGGCGACGGCGTCCACGTCTACGACACGGAGGGGCGCCCCTACATCGAGGGCATGTCCGGCCTCTGGTGCACGGCGCTCGGCTACTCCAACGCCGAACTCGTGGAGGCGGCCCGGGCGCAGATGGCGCGCCTGCCGTTCACCCATCTGTTTTCCGGCCGCAGCCACGATCCGGGGATCGAGCTCGCCGAGACGCTCAAGGAGCTGATGCCGGTCCCGACCTCGAAGATCTTCTTCACCTCCTCCGGCTCGGAGGCGAACGACACCCAGGTCAAGCTGACGTGGTACTACAACAACGCGCTGGGCCGGCCGCAGAAGAAGAAGATCATCGCGCGGCAGAAGGGCTACCACGGCGTCACCGTGGCGAGCGCGTCGATGACCGGCCTCGCGGCGAACCACGCCGACTGGGACCTGCCGCTTCCGGGTTTCCTGCACGTCTCCTGCGCGCACCATTACCGGGGCGCCGAACCGGGTGAGAGCGAGGAGGCCTACGCGGCCCGCCTGGCGGAGGAACTCGAGGCGACGATCCTGCGCGAAGGGCCCGAGACGGTCGCGGCCTTCATCGCCGAGCCGGTGATGGGCGCCGGCGGGGCGATCGTGCCGCCGCGCGGCTATTTTCCCGCGATCCAGGCGGTGCTGGCGAAGTACGACGTGCGGATGATCGCGGACGAGGTGATCTGCGGCTTCGGCCGGCTCGGCACGTGGTTCGGCAGCGAGGCCCTGGGGATCCGGCCCGATTCGATCTCCTTCGCCAAGGCCCTGACCTCCGCCTACATGCCGCTCGGCGGCGTGAGCATCGACGAGCCGCTCTACCAGGCGCTGATCGGCCAGAGCGAGAAGATCGGCACCTTCGGCCACGGCACCACCTATTCCGGGCACCCGGTGGCCGCCGCGGTGGCGCTGAAGGCGATCGAGATCTACCGGCGCGACCGGGTGATCGAGGGCGTCGCCGACAAGGCACCGCATTTCCAGAGCCGGCTCTCCGCGCTCGCCGGGCACGCCATCGTCGGCGAGGCCGGGGGGATCGGCCTGATCGGCGGCCTGGAGATCGTGGCCGACAAGGCGACCAAGCGGCAATACGACCCGAAGGCCGGAGTCGCCGGCCGCTGCGTGGCCTTCGCGCAGGGCGAAGGCCTGATCGTGCGGGCGCTGGCCGGCGACCGGGTCGCCGTCTGCCCGCCGCTGATCATCACCCCCGACGAGATCGACGCGCTGTTCGGCCGGCTCGGCCGGGCCTTGGACCGAACCCGCGACTGGATCCGCGCCGAGGGGCTGGAGGCGATGCCGGGTTGACCGGTCCGCGCCGGCGCGGCGCGGTCAGACCCCGTCGCGCGAGTCCTCCGCCTGCGCGGTCGCCTGGGTCCCGGTCGGGGTCAGCGGCGTGATCCGCAAGGTGGTGATCCGGTTCTTGGCCTTCCGGATCACCTGGAAGCGGAAGCCGTGGAAGTTGAAGGCGGTGCCCTGGTCGGGGATCGTCCGGGCCTCGTGGATGACCAGGCCGGCGATGGTGGTGGCCTCGTCGTCGGGCAGGTTCCAGTCCATGGCCCGGTTGAGGTCGCGGATCGGCACACCGCCATCGACGTTGACCGAGCCGTCGCCCTGCGGCCGAACCCCCGAGACCGCAACGTCGTGCTCGTCGGCGATCTCGCCGACGATCTCCTCCAGGATGTCCTCCAGGGTGACGAGGCCCATCACCTCGCCGTACTCGTCGACCACCAGGGCGAAGTGGGTCTTCTTGGTCAGGAAGGCCTTGAGCTGCGCGCGCAGCGACGTGGTCCCCGGCACGAACCACGTCTCCAGCGCCAGGGCCTCGACCTTGAGCCCCGACGCGTCGCCGCCGGCGGCATCGAGGGCCCGGAGCAGGTCCTTGGCGTGGAGCACGCCGACGATGTTCTCCGGCGTGCCGCGCCAGAGGGGCATCCGGGTGTAGGGCGAGGACAGCACCGCCCGGACGATGTCCTCGGAGGGCTGGTCGGCGTCGATCGCCCGCATCTTGGTGCGGTGGACCATGACGTCGGAGACCGAGAGGTCGGAGAGGTCGAGCAGGCCGCCCAGCATGTCGCGCTCGGCCTTGGCGACGCCGCCCTCCCGGTGCATCAGCGCCACCTGCCCGCGCAGCTCCTCGGAGGCGGTGAGGATCGACTGGTGCTCGCCGATCGTGACCCCGAACGGTTTCAGCATCAGCCGCACGAGGTGCTCGATGGCGATGGCCGCGGGCCCCATCAGCGCCACCGCGAACGCCACCGGCCGGGCGGTGAGCAGCGCGGCCTTGTCGGGCTTGGAGATCGCCAGCGTCTTCGGCAGCACCTCGGCGAAGACGATCACCAGCACCGACATGCCGACCGTCGCGTAGATCACGCCGCTCTTGCCGAACAGGGCGGTGAGCACGCTCGTGGTGAAGGCCGAGGCGCCGATCGCCACGATGTTGTAGCCGATCAGCATCGCGCCGATGAACCGCTCGCGGATCGCCAGGATGCGGTTGACGATCGCGGCGCGCGGGTCGCCCGCCTGCTCCAGGGCGTGCATCCGGGCCCGGGAGGCCGCCGTGAAGGCGGTCTCCGCTCCGGCGAAGAAGGCGGAGAGCAGCAGCGAGATCACCACGATGCTCGCGGCGAACCACAGGTCGATATGGGTGTCCATCGGTTCCAAGAGGCACGACTCGTGCGGCGGCTGGGACGCCCATATAGCGTCCCGCGCGGCTTATTGCGCGCCGATCCGACGCACCGTCCACGTCGCCCAGTAGACCGGCCGGCCGTAGAGGCTCGACGCGTCCCGTCCGGAGGCGGTGGGGGCCAGGCGGTCGAGCCAGGTCAGGAACCCGGCCTTCCCGGGATAGATCAAGGGCGTGTCGAGGTTGCCCTGCGCATCCGTCATCCAGAAATGCGCGCTGCGGTCGTAGCGTCCGCTGCCGTCGCCGCCCGAGCGCAGGCCGAGATAGGCCGGAGAGCGCCCCGCCTCCACCGGGTCGGCGTAGAGCTTGAGGGCGCCGATGCCGTCGAGGTTCAGGTCGGGCGTGTACTGCAGGCAGATATCGGCCACCGGGCCGCCGGGCGCGTTGGCCGGCCTTTGGCAGGTGTAGGACACCGCCCAGCGGGGCATGCCCTTGGCCTTCGCCGCGCGGACGAGGCTTCCGGGCGGCAGCGGCCCGGCGAGCTTGCGCGCCGCGGACCAGACCTTCGGGCCGGACAGGTCCGTGGCCGTGCGCAGGTAGAGCGCGGTGCGGCGTTTCTCGGGGGCGAGGCCGCAATCCTCGGGCAGCACGTCCGTGTAGACGTAGTGGTAGGTGCGATCGACGATGTTGATCGACCCGGCGAGGCCGTGGGTCTCGAAGGCCGGCGCCGTGCAGGCGGAGGCCACCGGCTTGCCGGTCTCGTCGAGCACCGCGGCCGGCGTCGGCGGCTCGCTCCGCCCGCGGCCTGCGCCGGCCTCGAATGGCGTCCAGGCGAGCCCATACCCGTCGGCGGTCCGGGTGCGGATCTCGAAGGTCTGGAAGTCGAGGGTCCGAGCCTCGATCTGGACTCGTCGCCGGACATCGGCCGGTCCGTCCGCCGGCGCGTCTGGCCCCGGCCCGCGACGGCGGCGCCGGTTGCCGCGCCCGGTATCCGCATCCTCCGCGCCGGCGACGCCCACGCGCTCCTGCCCGAGCAGGAACACGTAGCTGTAGGCTTCGCCGGCCCAGTCCCGGCCCGAGACTGCGATTGGGTCGCGGGGGCCGATCCCTTCGGCGGAGGGCGTCGGCTCCGACCAGCCCCGGGTCCGCGCGGCTTCTTCCGGCAGCTCGACCCAGAACCGGTCGGCCGATGGCGGGAGCGTCGTGGCCAGGGCCTCGAAGGTCCGGCCGGTGCGCAGGGCGCCGCCGTCCCGGCTGTCCGTGGCGCGCCGCTCCGGACAGGCCTCGCCGCCACGGCGGGTCGCCACCGGCGTCTGCCCCTGGAACAGCGCCTGCAGGGGGCCCGGCGCCTCGGCGCGGGCGAGTCGCAGGATCTGCACACCGCGCACGAAGGCGCAGGGCGCCGGCGAGATCAGCACGCCCTCCGCCTCGGAGCCCTCGCGGCAGATCTCCAGGTCGCCGCCGGTGACGTAGCAGCTCGGCGCGCTGCCCTCGAAACCGGCCGGACGGGCTTCGACCGCCGCCGGCGCGGTCAGCGCAGCCGCGATCAGGGCGGCGAGCCCGGCCGCGCGGGTGGGCGCTGGCGCAGCGGCGCGCCGTGGCGACACGTTACGGCCTTTGGGATCGACGGTATCGGCAGGCGATGTCCCGGTAGTCTTCGAACAAACCACGTCTATCGCCAGTTTCGATCCGGTCGTCGGTGAAGTCGCGCAGGCTCTAACCCAGGGTCGACGGGCCGGGAAGGGGCGTCAACCACGCATGCCGCCTTCGCTGGGGATCGGGCGAACCCGGCGGCCGCTCGCCCGTTGTCGCGGCTTGAGGCCCAGCGGGCCCGACCCCATCGGAAACCGGAGATCAGCGCATGGACATCGCCGTCGAAACCGTCACCGACATCGTCATGCGACTGCGCGCGATCGAGGTGAAGGAGGGCAACACCGATCCAGATTCGGGCTCGAACCCGATCGACGACGGCGCGACCGACGTCCTGATCTCCGGGACCGACGACGCCACGGAGTCCGAGGTCCGCGGCGTGATCGCCGGGCTCGATGACGATGCCCGCGCGGAGCTGCTCGCCCTGTTCTACGTCGGCCGCGGCGACATGGAGCCGGAGGAATGGGGTGAGGCGGTCCGCTTCGCCCGGGAGCGCGAGGCCGCGGGAGAGGGCGTCGTGCCGACCCTGTTGGGCTCGCCGATCGCCGGCGATCTCCTGGAGGAAGGCCTCGATGCCCTGGGGCTCAGCCCCGACTTGCCGCCGGCCTGAGCGCCGGAACGGCCCGCTCTCATGTCCAGGCGCTTGCGCAAGGGCGCCCTCAAGGCGCTGCGGGTCCTCACCCGGCCGGTCCGTCGCGCGCAGGGGCACGGCGGCAAGGGCCGCGGCGGATTGGTGGTCGAGCCCTATCGCGGCTACGGGTCCCGAGACGAGGTCTTCCTGATCGGCCGGGTGTTCCGCCAATCGCCCGGGATCCCCGGCGAGGACCCCGAATCGCTGCGGGCGCAGTGGCGCGACCTGCGGCGGCGCATCGCCCGGCGGAAGGTGGCGGGGGCGGCCGTGACGGCCCGGTTCGGCGGCGACGCCATCCGGGTCGAGACCGATCGCGACGGCTACTTCCGCGTGCACCTGCATCCGCACACGTCCCCGACGGAGGGCGGCGACTGGCACCCCATCGAGTTGCGCCTCGAGGCGGACCCGCCGATCCCCGCCGAGGGCGCGGTGTTCATCCCGCCCGAACGCTCCCGATGCGTGGTGGTCAGCGACATCGACGACACGGTCATGCGCACCGGCGTCGCTAACAAGTTGAAGATGCTCTGGCGGCTGTTCGTGGAGGATGCCGAGAGCCGGGTCGCCTTCCCGGGCGTCGCCGCCCTGTACCGGGCGCTCCATGCCGGCGCCGGCGGTGCCGAGGGCAACCCGATGCTCTACGTCTCGCGCGCGCCCTGGGGACTCTATGAGATGCTCTCGGAGTTCTTCCAGCGGCACGGGATCCCGGCCGGGCCGGTGCTGTTCCTGCGGGAATGGGGGCTGTCCTGGACCCATCCCCTGCCGCGCCGGGCGACGCATCACAAGCAGGCCCTGATCCGGCACATGCTGTCCCTCTATCGCGACCGGCCCTTCGTGCTGATCGGCGACAGCGGCCAGCACGATCCCGAGGTCTACGCGCAGATCGTCGAGGAGAACCCGGGGCGGATCCTGGCGGTGTACATCCGCAACGTGTCGCGCAACGCCGCCCGGGTCGAGGAGATCGTGCGCCTCGCCGACGCCGTGGCCCGGGCCGGGTCCAGCCTCGTGCTCGCCGCCGACAGCGTCGCCATGGCCGAGCACGCAGCGGCGATCGGGCTGATACCCGCCGAGGCCGTGACAGGCGTCGCCGACGAGCACGCCGCTGCGGCGGAGACCGGGCCGCGGCGGGAGACCGCCCGGATCACCCCGGAACCCGCGGGGACCGACGGCACCGCGGCGGAGGCTCCGATCACCCCGGAGGCGATCGCGGAAGCGCTCGCCGGCGACGGCGCCGTGCCGGCGACCCTGGTGGTCGAGCCGGACAAGCCGGCGGCGCTGCCGAGACTGGAACCCTGAACGCTCGGCCCCGATCGTCGCCGGGGCCGCTTCAGCGGGCTGGTTTGTCACAAGGTTCGTGCGGCTATGCATTCGACGACCTTGCGACAAGCGGATCAGGGAAGGGATCCGGGTGGGCCCTCGCGCAGGCTACGCCCGCCGTCGAACGGTCGAGTTCCGGCTTCGCGCGGTTGGGGGCTAGATCGGGGGAGCAGCGCGGTGACGGGGCCTCCTTTTCGCCGACCCTGCGCGACCGGCGCGGCATAACCGGAGAGCCGGCGGTGATCGACGGCGTGAAGGCCGTTGTGATTCAGCCTCGGCAGATGCTCGACGCCCACAGCAACCGCGCGCTCCTGCACCGCCAGGGTGGCGACTACGTCTGCAATCCGTGCGCGGCCGGCTCCTCGGAAGCGATCCTGATGGTCGGCGGCGACGGCTGCACGGTCATCTCGGCGGATCATCGCATGCCGCCCGAGGCGCGCTGCCCGGCCGCCGAAGCTGAAAGCGAGGGCAACCCGCCGGGATGCCCCCTTGGTGTGATGCAATGCAGCATCCCGTGCGGCGCACTTCACATCACCGACGCGATGCATAGGTCTCGGCGTCCCCAAGCCGATCCAGGCACTTCCCGCTTTCCGGGAGCCAACACGTTGCAAACCTACACCCTTGCGATCTCCGACGGCGTACTGTTCGCCTGCCTGCCGGACGAGGCCGACATCTCGGCCGCGATCACCGATGCGACCGCCGTGAGCTACGGCTTCGGCCTCAACCTCGACATCGTCCGCGGGGCGACGTTGACCGACGCCGCCAGGCCGGAGGACGAGGTCCTCTGGCAGGAAGGGTCCGACAGCGAGCTGCTGGACGCTACGGGGCGCCGCTTCCGCTACGCCGTCCGCCGCCCGTCCTGACGGATCCGAGGGTTGGCTGACGCGGGACCGCCCGGGGATGCTAAGCTCCTCGGATGCGGAACCCGGCGATCAGGACTGAACGGCGGGGAGGCCTCGCCCGGTTCGTGGTCGTGTACGCCGCGCTCTACGGCGCCTACGGCAGCCTCTCGCCGATCCTGCCGGGCTTCCTGGCCGAACGGGGCCTGACGCCGGGCCAGATCGGTGCGCTCCTGGCCGCAGCCGGAGCCCTCCGGCTCCTCGTCGGACCCCTGGCGGGATCCTACGCCGACCGGCGCAGGGCAGGCCGCGGCGTCCTCGCCGCGAGCCTCGTGCTCGCCGGTTCGGCCACCCTGGCGCATCTCCCGGCCGCGGGGTTCCTGCAGCTCCTCGGCGCGGGACTCGCCTATGGCGTCGGGACCGCGGCGCCCGCGCCGCTCGCGGACGCGCTGACGCTGGCGGCCGCACGCGGCGGCGCCGTCTTCCAGTACGGATGGGTCCGCGCTGCCGGATCGGCGGCCTTCATCGCCGCGACCGTCGCGGCGGGCCGGGTCATCGAGGCGAACGGCCTCGCCATTCCGGTGGTCGCGAGCGGGGTCCTGTTCCTCGCGGCCGCCGCGGCGGTCCTGACCCTCCCGATCGCCCCGAAGGTCGCCGCCGAGACAGGATCGTCGCCCTGGCGCGGCCTCGCCAGCCTGATCAAACGGCCGCGCTTTCGCCGGACCGTGGCAGCCGCCGCGCTCGTGATCGGCGCGCACGCGATGCATGACGGGTTCGCGATGATCCTGTGGCGCGAATCCGGGATCGGGGCCGGCACCGCCGGTCTGCTCTGGTCGGAATCGGTGGCGGCCGAGGTGCTAATCTTCCTGCTCGTCGGCCCGCTGCTCCTGGGACGGATCGGCCTTCCCGCCGGTGTCGCTGTGGCGGCCTGTGCCGGCGCCCTGCGCTGGATCGTGCTGGGCTCGACCACCGCGATCCCCTGGATCGCCGCTGTCGAGGCGCTCCACGGCTTCAGCTTCGCGCTGCTGCACCTCGCCTGCCTGGGTCTGATCGAGGAGGCGACGCCTGCGGACCTGCGCGCCACCGCGCTCGCGCTCTACGGGACCCTGGGCCTCGGCCTGTCCGGGGTGCTCGCCACGCTGGCCTCCGGATCGCTCTACGGGGCGTTCGGGGCGAAGGCCTTCTGGGCCATGGCGGCGATCAGCCTGGCAGCCCTGCCGCTGGTGCCTGGACTGAGGCGACGCTGAGGCGGCGGGTTCTTTTCCTCCGGTGTATGGTACGGAGCCGGAACGGAGCCGCCCAAATGTCTGCATGCCCCTCGTCGCCGAGATCCTGATCCCGCTCGCCCTCGATACGCCCTACAGCTACGTGGTGCCGGCCGGTCTCGATCTCACCGCGGGCGACGTGGTGCAGGTCCCGCTGGGTCCCCGCGAGATCGTCGGGGTCGTCTGGGGGCTGACGCAGACCGGCGGCGGCTCCAACCTGCGGCCGGTGACCGGCCGCTTGCCCTATCCGCCGCTCTCGGAGCCGCTGCGCAGCCTCGTCGACTGGATCGCCCGGTACACCCTGGCGCCGAAGGGTTCGGCGCTGGCGATGGTGCTGCGCCTGCCCGACGAGGCCGCCGCCGTTGAGACCGTCCGGGTCGCCGTGCGCATCACCGACAAGCCGCCCGCCCGGCCCACGCCGGCCCGTACCAAGGTGCTGGCGGTCGCCGCCGACGGCGCGTTGCGCGGCAAGAGCGCGCTCGCCCGGGAAGCCGGCGTCTCGCTCTCGGTGATCGACGGGCTCGTCGACGACGGCGCCCTGGAGGCCATCGCGGTCGAGCCGGAACCGGTCGCCCCACGCCCCGATCCGGACTTCCCGCGCACGCCGCTCTCGCGCGCCCAGGCCGAGGCCGTCACGGCGCTGGTCGATGGGTTCCCGTGGCACCAATCCCCCGGTGCGAACCCGGAGGCCCGGCCGGCGGAGAACAGGCCGGTCCTGCTGGAGGGGGTCACCGGATCCGGCAAGACCGAGGTCTACTTCGAGGCGGTGGCGGCCTGCATCCGGGCGGGGAAGCAGGCGCTGATCCTGATGCCCGAGATCGCCCTGACGGCGCAGTTCCTCGATCGCTTCGCCGCCCGGTTCGGCGTCCGTCCGGCGGCATGGCATTCCGGGATCGGCGGCAAGCGGCGCGAACGCCTGCGCGCGGCCGTGGCGGAGGGCGAGGCACTGGTGGTGGTCGGCGCGCGCTCGGCCCTGTTCCTGCCCTTCGACCGCCTCGGCCTGATCGTGGTCGATGAGGAGCACGAGACCGCCTACAAGCAGGAGGACGGCGTCCACTACCATGCCCGCGACATGGCCGTGGTGCGCGGACGCCTCGAGGGCTGCCCGGTGGTGCTGACCTCGGCGACGCCCGCCATCGAGACGCGGGTGAACGCATCCCGTGGGCGCTACCGGCACGTGCTGCTCCCGGAGCGCTTCGGCGGACGGCGTCTGCCCGACATCGCGGCGATCGACATGCGCCTCGACCAGCCCGAGCGCGGCCGCTTCCTCAGCCCGCCGCTGGTCAGCGCGGTGAAGCACACCCTGGAGCGGGGCGAGCAAGCGCTCCTGTTCCTTAACCGGCGCGGCTACGCACCCCTCACCCTGTGCCGGGCCTGCGGCCACCGCTACCAGTGCAAGAACTGCTCGACCTGGCTGGTCGAACACCGCTTCCGCCGGGCCCTGGTCTGCCACCAGTGCGGCTACACCGAGCGCCGGCCCGAGGCCTGCAGCGCCTGCGGCACCTTCGACAATCTCACCGCCTGCGGGCCCGGCGTCGAGCGGATCGCCGAGGAGGCCGCCGCCCTGTTTCCGGACCGGCGCATCGTCGTCCTGTCGAGCGATTTTCCCGGCGGCGCCGAGCGCCTGCGGCAGGAGCTCGACGCGGTGGCGGCGGGGGAGTGCGACCTCGTCATCGGCACGCAGCTGGTGGCCAAGGGCCACAACTTCCCCGGGCTGACCCTGGTGGGGGTCCTCGACGCCGATATCGGGCTCACTTCCGGTGACCCCCGGGCCGCGGAGCGCACCTTCCAGCTGCTCCAGCAGGTGACCGGCCGAGCCGGGCGGGGCGAGAAGCCCGGGCGCGCGCTGGTCCAGACCTATCAGCCCGACCACCCGGTGATCGCGGCCCTCCTCTCGGGCGACGCCGAGCGCTTCTACGCCGAGGAGATCCAGGCCCGCGAGGCGGCCGGGCTGCCGCCGTTCGGTCGCCTCGCCGCGCTGATCGTCTCGGCGAGCGACCGCGCGGTGGCGGAGGCGCACGGGCAGGCTCTCGCCCGCGCCGCCGATCCGCCGGAGGGCGTGATGGTGCTGGGGCCGGCCGAGGCGCCGCTGGCGCTGGTGCGCGGCCGCTATCGCTTCCGCCTCCTCGTGAAGACCGAGCGCAACGTCGACCTGCAGGCGTACCTGCGCGGCTGGATCGCCCGCGGGCCGAAGGTGCGGGGCAACGTCCGCGTCGCGATCGATGTCGACCCGCAGAGCTTTTTATAGGACACTTCGCGCGCTTCCCGGCGAGGCGGGCGCCGTGTCGCTGTCAGGAAGCCCGATAGAGCGACGGTTTTGGGCCGTGTCGGATCGCGACGCGATCGGGTATGGCTCTGGCCGCGGGCGGCGGACCCGGAGCCGGAGACCGGCGACGGGACGCGGGCGGTTCCCGGAGGATCGATCAGTGCTGACCTACACCAAGACGCCGGATTCGAACGTCGCCGAGATCGTGGTCGACGGAAAGATCACCGACGACGAGATGAACGCGGCGATGACCGCCATGAAGGCCGATCTCGACAAGGGCGGCAAGATCAAGCTGCTCGAGGACATCCGCGCCTTCGAGGGCATGGAGCCGGCGGCGTTCTTCAAGGACCCGCGCTTCGGCATCTCGATGATGAAGAGCATCAGCCACGTCGCCCTGGTGACCGATGCGCCCTGGTTGAAGGCGCTCGCGGAGACCTTCAATTTCGTCTCGCCGACCCAGATCAAGGTGTTCGACCGGGCCCGGCTGAACGAGGCGCGCACCTGGCTCGCCGCAGCCGCCTGAGCCGGCCGAAGCCGAACGCACCCGGCCCGGGCAGCCCCGCTTAAGGGAGCGTCGTCTTGTCCCGGGAAGCGTTGCCCGCCGCTCGGGACGATGCCATCGGTCGTCTCACTCGGCCTGCGCGGTGTGGTTATCGCTCCGCCGCGCGGTCCAGCGGCCCGAGCACAGCGAGGTCACCTTCCAGGTGCCCGCGCCGTTGCCGGCTCTGAGCCGCCCCGTCCCGGTGCCGCTCGCCGTGCCGTTGCTGACGGTGAGCCCGACGCTGCCGTCCTCACCCACATGGCCACTCACGCGCGCCCCGGCGCTGCCCGAGATGAGCCGCACCTGGCCCTCGCGGATCGCCAACGCATAGGTGTACCGGGCGCTGCACAGGCCGCTCTCCGTCACCAGTTCCACCGACCAGGTCCCGTTATGCGGGCCCATTTCCGCGCGGGCCGGCAGGCTTGCGGGGATGAGCAAGCCTGCGGCGACGGTCACAGCGGTGGTGAAATTGGCCATAGCGTAGCAAACTTTCGGCAATGCGGTCGCCGCGCAAAGCGGCGTCAACCAGCGGAATAATCGATTGGGGATGAACCGACGCTAAACGACTGAAACTGCGACAATATGACCGTCTCCCGGCCCGGTCGATCCGGGCTTACGCCGCGTTCGTATCGCGGAACAGTCAAGTTCGATCATGCCGAAACAGGAGACGGCGCCGCGGAGACAGATCCAGATCTGTGCCTCATCCCAAACGGCCGCATGACGGCGCGCCGGTCCCGGGCCGGAGGCTGGCGCGGAGACGATCCGGACGCCGAGGCGAACTCAATCCATCAGCGGCCTGGCTTCTTCCGGCAGCATGATCGGGATTCCGTCCCGGATCGGATAGGCGAGCTTCGCCGAACGGCTGATCAGCTCCTGGCGGGCGGAATCGTACTCCAGGGTGCCCTTCGTCAGCGGGCAGACCAGGATCTCCAGGAGCTTCGGGTCGACACGGGTCGCCTCAACGGGGGCGGACTGGTCGTTGGTCATCGCGTACAAACCTATTGCATCGTCGATTCGGGGCCCGAGCCGCGAACCAGTTCCATCTGCGTGACCGCGATCAGGATCTCGGCCCGCGTCTTCAGGTCGGGCGCCTCGAGCATAGCCTGCTTCTCGCGCACGCCGAACGGGCTCATCATGCACAGGGCGTTGACCAGCGCCTCGTCGGGCGCCTCGTCGATCCCCGCCCAATCCACCTTGAGGTCGTTCGATTCCACGAAATCGCGCAGCGCCTTCAGCACGCCGTCGCGGTCGACGTGCTCCTCGCCCGCGCGCGGCTCGAAGTCCACCGCGAAGGTGTCGTACGAGACGTGGCAGCGCCGGTAGGTGCTCGCCGAGGCGAGCTCACTCTCGACCCGGAATCGGCTTATCCCGGTGAGCGAGATCAGATAGCGCCCGTCACCGGTCTCGGCGTACTGCGTCACGCGGCCGGCGCATCCGACGCGGTAGAGCTTCGGCGCCGCCGCCCCGGCCCCCTCCGGATCGGGCTGGATCATCCCGATGATCCGGTCCGTGCGCATGGCATCGTCGACCATCGCGAGGTAGCGCGGCTCGAAGATGTTGAGCGGCATCTGCCCGCGGGGCAGGAGCAGCGCGCCGGCCAACGGGAAGACGGGGATCACGGCGGGGCAATCCGCAGGACCCTTGTAGCTCGCATGCGTGCTCATGGCGCCTCCCTGCTGGGTCGGAGCGCGAGTCGGCACCTCACGAGAAGAGAAGCGCCGAGAGCTTGCGCCGCCCGCGGATCGTGTCCGGGTCCATCACGCCCCAGGCTTCGAAGAACTGAAGGAGCTGACGGCGGGCACCGTCGTCGTTCCAATCCCTGTCGCGCTTGCGCAATTCGATCAGGTGGTCGACCGCCTGCCCGCGCTCGTTGCGGGCGGCGAGCGCCAGGGCGAGGTCGAACCGCGCCTGATGGGCATCCGGATTGGCCTCGACCTCGCGCTGTAGGCCCGCGAGATCGCCCAGCGAGGCGGCCTGCTCGGCCAGGTCGAGGGCCGCACGGATGCCCGCCAGCGCCGGGTCGGAGAGCTTGGCCTCGGGGACCATGGCGAGGACGCGCTTGGCATTCTCGACTTCGCCGGCGTCGAGCTGCAGCTTCGCCAATCCGGCGAGCGCCGGGATATTGTCGGGCTGCTGCTCCAGCACCGCCGCGTAGATCTCCGAGGCCCCCGCGAGGTCGCCCTCCTCGATCAGGCTGGCGGCCTCGGCGATGGCCGCCTCGACGGGGTCCGCGACCGGGCCGGCGACCCGGGCGATCAGCTCCTTGATCTGGCTCTCGGGAACGGCGCCCATGAAGCCGTCGACCGGCTGGCCCTTCTGGAAGACGATGACCGCCGGGATCGACTGGATCCCGAGCTGCCCGGCAATCGAGGGGTGCTCGTCGATGTTCATCTTCACCAGGACGACGGCACCGGCCGCCTCCTTGACGACCTTCTCGAGCACCGGCGTCAGCTGCTTGCACGGGCCGCACCAGGGCGCCCAAAAATCGACCAGCACCGGCCGCTGCATGGACTCGGCCACGACGTCCTGCCGGAAGCCGGCGGTGGTGGTGTCCTTGACGAGGGAGCCGGCGTCGCCGCCCGGGGCGCTGCCTCCGGCGAGGGTGTCGTTCAGCATCGGTCTGGCTTCGGAACCTTCTCTCGGGGAGTGCCTTAGATGGGGCTTCGCGCGCCGTCTGACCAGCCCGGCCCGGTGTCTCAGCTCAGCGGGGTGCCGGCGCCGGGGCGCCGGTCGGGGCCTTGGCCGCGGTCACGAATGTTCCGGCGAACGATCGCCCATCCGCCGCGCTCGCCTCGCAGGTGATCGCTGTGCGGCCGGGCTCGGGCGTGGAGAATCGGCAGGCGCCGATGGCGAGGGTGGGCGTACCGTCCTGGCCGACGACGACGGCGTTGATCGGCTGCAACGGATCGGTCTCCTCCGTGGCCTCCTGCTGAGCCCCGTTGCCGCTGAAGCTGAGCGCCCGACCGTCGGAGGTTGTGAAGTCGAAGCTCGTGCGGTTCCGGCTCACCGCATTCGTCAGCACGTTGGCGCAGGCCGTGCTCAGGTCCTGGGCGCCGATGACGAGCCTCTCGCAGGTCCCTTCGAGCCGCAACGCGGCCTGCGCGTGCGCCGCCGACGGCAGGCTGAGGAGGGCGCAGAACAGCGCGAGGCACGGGCGGTTCGTCATGATGGGTCGGGGTTCCTCCTGTTGAGACCGGAACTAGGCGCTCGGCGGCGGCCGTCGAGGGCGCGCGGGCTCTACCCGAAGCGCAAGGCGCGGTCGTTCGGGGCTGCGAAGTCGATCTCCGGGCCGAGGGGCACGATCCGCGTCGGATTGATGGTCGGATGGCTCTCGTAATAGTGCCGCTTGATGTGCAGCAGGTTCACGGTCGGCGCGACGCCCGGTAGCGCGTAGAGGTCGCGCAGATAGTTGGACAGGTTCGGATAGTCGGCGATCCGGCGCTGGTTGCACTTGAAGTGGCCGACATAGACCGCATCGAACCGGACCAGGGTGGTGAACAAGCGGATATCGGCTTCGGTCAAACGGTCGCCGCACAGGTAGCGGCCGCCATCGAGCCTGCTCTCCAGCGCGTCGAGTTCGTCGAACAGCGCCGTGAAGGCAGCCGCGTAGGCATCCTGCGCCGTGGCGAAGCCGGCCTTGTACACGCCGTTGTTCACCCGGTCGTAGACGCGGGCGTTCACGGCATCGATCTCTTCGCGCAGATCTTCGGGGTATAGGTCGGGGCCGGTGCCGCCGAAGGCGCCATTCAGCATCCGCA
The DNA here is from genome assembly GCF_022829385.1 of Methylobacterium sp. J-070. Lineage (GTDB taxonomy): Bacteria > Pseudomonadota > Alphaproteobacteria > Rhizobiales > Beijerinckiaceae > Methylobacterium. The sequence continues at coordinate 20,831 of NZ_JAKSXX010000066.1, forward strand.
GGATCTCGGCGGATTCGTTCGACACGATGGTGGCACGCTGCCGGTCCCACAGGACCGGGACCGTGACGCGACCGGTGTAGGACGCGTCGGCCGCCAGGTAGACCTCGTAGAGACGCCGGGCGTCGTGGATCGGGTCGGGTGTCGCGCCGGGGGTCTGGCCGAAGACCCAACCCTCGGCGCCCATGTGCGGATCGACCACCGAGACGGAGACCGCGTCCTCCAGGCCCTTCAGCGCGCGGGCGATCAGGGTGCGATGGGCCCAGGGGCAGGCGAGGGAGACGTAGAGGTGATAGCGGCCCGCCTCGGCGCGGAAACCGCCCTCCCCCGTCGGTCCCGGCGCACCGTCGACGGTGACCCAGTTGCGGAAGGTCGAGGCCTTGCGCTCGAAGCGGCCGCCGGTCGCGGCGGTGTCGTACCATTGGTCGCGCCAGACGCCGTCTACCAAGAGGCCCATGGTCGTGTCCCGAAGCCGGTGGAGGTGAACCCGAGATGGGCCCGGCGACGCGGACGGAAAGAGGCGCCGCGCAGGATCCGGTTGGGGGTTCCCATAGGCCTAAGAATTCCGCGCAAGGCAGGCCTGCGCCACCCCTTCTGTTGCACTGCAGCAAAATCCGCCATGTCTGGTCCACGTGCCGTCGGCCGCACCGCCTCCGGCACGGCGTCCGACCGAGATCTGATGGAGGTGGAGTGATGTCGTTTGCTCTGGTGCCCGTCGCCGAGGCAGCCCTGTTCACGTTCGGCTGCCTGGTGATCCACGCCCTGCGGCGCCACGCGGATGTGGTCACGGCGACGCTCGCCTGCCTCGTGACCCTGCTGGTCCTGATGATCGGGATCGCCTGCGCGCCGGAATCCTACGCCAAATACCAGGCGGCGAGCCTCGGCGATTTCGCGCGCCTCGAGCCGGCGATCTACTGAGCTTCGGCCGGGGCAAGCCCCACGCCCTGCGACCGGAGCCGCGCGAGGCGGCCGCCGGTCCCGCGCTGGCCGGCGACGGCCACGTCGAAGTCGTCCTTCGGCACGCGAGCCAGGAAGCGTTCGGCCAATTCGAACAGCAGGATGTCCGGCCTGATTTGCTCGATGTAGGCCCAGTCGAGGCTCGCCGACCAGACGAAGTGGACCTCGCTGAAGCTCTCGGCGAGCATCCCGGTCAGCAGGAACGGGTCGAAATGCGCGCAGGAATCGCCGAACAGGACGAGGCGGCGGGGGTCGGCGCCGGCCGATCCGTTCCGGTAGACGACATGCGCACCGACATGGATCTCCCGGTCGCGCCCCACGGCCTCGTAGGCCGCGAGCAAGGGCCCGACCGAGACGCGCTCCGCGTCGCGCTGGAGCATGAAGCGCTCGATCCGTTCGCGCGGGCGGTCACGGACCTTCTCGCCGATGTCCATGATTTCGTCCGATGAGATCGACGGCCGCGCGCCGATATCGGCCGGCGGGATCGCGCCGAGCGCCCGCATGATCTCGCGGTAGGCCAGCAGGCAGCCCTGGACCGTCCAGTGGGTATCGGTGCGCAGGTACAGCGGCACCGGACCGTTCCGGGCCGCCCGGAGCGGCGCCAGGAGGTCGAGATAGGCCGGGTGCCGGGCGAGATTCCGGGCGAGACGTCGCGTCGAGGCCTTGGCCGGGGCGTAGCGCAGGCGGTCGGTCCTGTCGTCGTAGACGGACAACTTCTCCGGGACGATCACGTGAAGGCAGCGGATGCCGAGCCGTTCCGCCCGGGCGGCGCGGACCTTGATCAGCCGCGTCCAGGCGCGCAGCAGCAGCCAGTGCCGCAAGCCGCCGCGGTAGCGGTCCATGACGCGGTTGGTCCCCCCGGTAAGAAACAACCAGCCGTCGCGGCCGACATGCACGTTCTCCCGGTCTTCGGACATGGCGGTGCTTTAGCCGCACCAAGCCCGGGCGCCTAGACCGGACCCTGAACGGCGAACGCGCGTTCGACAGGGATGCCGTCCGCATCCGCCTTGGCGCTCGAAGCCCCCGGTGCCGCGAGCCGTCCGAGCCGGACCCGCCTGTGGCGACCGCGTCGGGTGCTGGTGACGCCGGCCGCCCTGGAGCACGGCCATGGCCGCGCCATGGCGGAGAAGGCCGAGGCGCTCGGCCTGCCGGTGGAGCGGCTCGGCGCCAACCGGATCCCGAGCCCCCGCGAGCCCGACCCCCGGCGTGCCTACGTGGCCGCCAAGGCGACGCTCGCCCTCGTTGTCGCGCCGCCCACGAAGCTGCGGCTCCAGCCGATCCCGCCCTCTGCCGATTGGCGCTTCGACCTCGCGGAGGGCTGCCCGGCCCATTGCCAGTACTGCTACCTCGCGGGTTCGCTTCAGGGACCGCCCGTAACCCGCGCCTACGCCAACCTCGACGCGATCCTGGGAAACCTCGCGGCCTATGCCGGACGCGGCGCCGTCACCTCGGCCTCGGCCGAGCGCGCCCACGAGGGAACCACGTTCGAGGCGTCCTGCTACACCGATCCCCTCGGCATCGAGCACCTCACCGGATCGCTCTCGGCGGCGATCCGGCATTTCGGCGCCTGGGAGGCGCCGGTGCAGCTGCGCTTCACCACGAAGTTCGCCGCGGTCGCGCCGCTGCTCGACCTGCCCCACAACCGACGCACCCGCATCCGCTTCTCGGTCAATGCCCGCGCCGCCGCCCATTACGAGGGCGGCACCGATTCGCTCGATGCGCGGCTCGCCGCGATGGCGCTGGCGGCCCGGGCCGGCTACCCCGTCGGCCTGACCGTCGCGCCGATCATCCCGGTGGACGGCTGGGAGTCGGCGTATGCCGGCCTGATCCGCGATGCCGCCGACGCCCTTTCGGGCATCCCGGATCTCGACCTGACCGCGGAACTCATCACCCACCGGTTCACCCCGACCTCGAAATCGGTCCTGCGCGGCTGGTATCCGGGCTCGGACCTGCCCCTCGACGAAGCCGACCGGGTGGAGAAGCGGACCAAGTTCGGTACGGTCAAACACGTCTTCCCCAAACCGCTGATGCAGGCGATGCGGATGCATCTCGTCGCCTGCCTCGCCCGCGACCTGCCGGCCGCGCGGGTGCTGTACTGGACCTGAGCGACTTCGGACGCCATCTCGCCGCCCATGACAGACGTGGCTCCCCTGATCCTGACGCTCGCCTTCGACGAGCCGACCCTCGCGCGCTTCGACGGCGAACGGCGACGCTACTTCCCCGAGGCGCTCAACCGCATCCCGGCCCACGCCACCCTGTTCCACCACCTGCCGGGCGACCGGGAGCGGGGCGTGATCGAGGCGATCACCGCCCTTGCCCGCACCGTGCCGGCCCCGGACGTCGTTGTGACCGGCCTGCGCTTCACCGGGCGGGGCGTGGCCTACGTCCTCGAATCGGAGTCCCTGGCGACGTTCCGAGCCCGTCTCGCCAGGGAATTCGGGGCCTCCCTCACCGCGCAGGACCGGCAGGGCTGGCGCCCGCACGTGACGGTGCAGAACAAGGTGTCGCCGGATGCGGCTCGGGCGCTCCACGCCGACCTGTCGGCCTGCTTCGCGCCGTTTCATTTCACCGCACCCGCGACCCTGTTGTGGCGCTATCTCGGCGGCCCGTGGGCGCCGGTGGCGCGCCTGCCGTTCGGGGAGAACGCCTGATGCCGTCGGCTTTCCGTCCGGACGGTGCGTCATGAGGGCGCCGGAGAACCTGCGGTACGCCCGCCTGACCGAGCCGGCGATGACGGTCTGGCTGCGGCTGCGCCTCAACGAGGTTGGGCCCCTCGTCGCCCTGCTCTGCGTCAGCATCCTCGGCTACGGCTTCTTCTATCTGGCCCATGAGGTCGGCGAGGGCTCCACGGCGGAGCTCGACCGCAGGATCCTGCTGGCCCTGCGCAACCCGGCCGATCTCGCCGATCCGATCGGGCCGCCCTGGCTCGAGGAGACGATCCGCGACATCACCGGTCTCGGCAGCGTCTTCACGGTGCTGTTCCTGACCTGCGCGGTGGCGGCCTACCTCGCCGTTTCGGGGCGGCGGCGGATCGGCGCCTTCGTCCTCGCCGCGGTCGGCAGCGGCGAGCTGGTCTCGACGATCCTCAAGATGTTCTACCAGCGGCCGCGCCCGGATCTGGTGCCGCACGGCATGGAGGTGTTCACCGCGAGCTTCCCGAGCGGCCACGCCACGATGTCGGCCATCGCCTACCTGACCCTGGCGACCCTGATCGCCCGGGTCGAGCGGAACCGAAGCGCCAAGGCGCTCCTGCTCGGTCTCGGCGTGACGGTGACGCTGCTCGTCGGACTCAGCCGGATCTATCTCGGCGTCCACTGGCCGAGCGATGTCCTCGCCGGCTGGTGCATCGGCGCCGCCTGGGCCTCCCTGTGCTGGTTCGTCGCCCTGCAATTGCAGCGGCGGGGCGAGGTCGAGGCGCCGGATCCGCCCCCGCCGGCCTGAGGCCAGCGGCCGTCCCGGCTGCCTCCCTGGGGACGGCCCGACGCCGGCAGCCGCGTATTCGCAGGGTCGCGATGTTCGGTCTCGACCCGGCGTTAACGTAAATCGGAGGTTAAGCCGGGCCGGTCGGTGCGCGCGTGGCCGCAACGCGGTTGTCGGAACAGTCATCCCCGACGAGGACATCCGATCGTGATCGAGCGTCGTCAGACTGCCCGCCGCCGCGTCTGCCTCGGCGGCCTCGTCAAGGTCGCCGCCTTCCTCCCCGGGATCGACTGCAGGCTGCGGGATGTCTCCCTGGGCGGCGCGAAAATCCGCGTGTCCGACGCCGACACCGTGCCGGCATGCTTCGACCTGTTCGTTCCGTGCCGGGGCGAGATCCGGCGCGCCGTCGTGGCGTGGCGTGCGGGCGCCATGGTCGGGGTCGTCTTCGACGGGACGCCGGCGGTCTCGGAACCGGAGTCTCTCGCCCGACGGCTCGCCGCCAGCGAAACCCAGGCGGCGCGTCTGCGCGCCGCGCTGCTGGCCGGAAACAGCCTGGAGCCCGGCTGCGTTCACTGAAGCGCGGACGGTGCGACCGACGGCGACCGGCGACGGTTCGCGAGGGTGCCATCGTGCCGCCGCTCCAGCGAAATGGCGAGGCCCATGACGGACGAAAACCGGCTCTCACGACGCAGCCTCCTCGCCGCCGGGAGTGCCATAGCCGGCGCCGCAATGGGCGGCGGCGCCCAGGCGGCGCCGGCCCCGTCGGTCCCTGCCGATACCGGCGCGGTGCAGGGTGGCCGGGTGATGTTTCCGAACTGGCGCGGCTCGGGCGACCGCCCGCCCGCACCGACGCCCGCGCCGCAGCCGCCGGGCCAGCGAGTCGGCTACTGCGTCGTCGGCCTCGGGCGCCTGAGCCTCGACGAGATCCTCCCGGCCTTCGGGGCGACCAAGCGCTCGCGGCTGGCCGCCGTGATGTCGGGAACCCCCGACAAGGCCAAGCTCGTGGCGCGCCAGTATGGTCTGCCCGACGAGGCCGTCTACGGCTACGACGCGTGGGACCGGCTGAAGGCCGATCCGAACGTCCAGGCCGTCTACGTCGTCACGCCGAACGGCGTGCATCGGGACAATGTCCTGGCGGCGGCCGCGGCCGGCAAGCAGGTGCTCTGCGAGAAGCCGATGGCCGCCGCGTCGCAGGAATGCCGCGACATGATCGCGGCCTGCGCCCAGGCGAACGTCAAGCTGATGATCGCCTATCGCTGCCAGTACGAGCCCCACAACCGCGCCGTGATCCGGATCGCCCGCTCGGGGGAGTTCGGCCGGCCGCGGATGATCCAGGCGTTCAACGGCCAGACCACCGGGCTGCCCGAGCAGTGGCGGCTCAAGAAGGCGCTGGCGGGCGGCGGATCGCTGCCGGATATCGGGCTTTACTGCCTGAACACGATCCGCGCCGTGCTCGGCGAGGAGCCGGAGCTCGTTCAGGCTCAGATCCATTCCCCCGCGGACGATCCGAAGTACCGCGAGGTCGAGGAGACGGTGAGCTTCACCCTGCGCTTCCCGTCCGGCGTGATCGCGCAATGCCTGTCGAGCTACGGCGTCTACGAGGCGCGGTCCTTGACCCTGCACACCGGCAATGCCGCGATCGACCTCCAGAACGCCTTCGCGTACGAGGGCCAGCGGCTGTATGTCAGCCACCGCGACGGCAAGGCTGGCGCGCGGGACGAGAAGGTCCTCAGCCCCAAGAACCAGTTCGCCCTGGAGATGGACCACTTCTCGCGGTGCATCCAGGAGAACCTGCGGCCGCGCACGCCCGGCGAGGAGGGCCTGCAGGATCAAGTCCTGATGGAGGCGATCTACGAGGCCGCCCGCACCGGCGCGCCGGTGAAGGTCGGGCCGCCTCCGGGCGCCGGCTCCGGCCTCGACGTGACCCGCGGACCGGAGCCGGAGGAAGCGGGCTGAGCGGTTTCAGGCGACCCGTCCGGTTGGATCGGCGGATCGGGCTGATCCGCCCGCCAGACCATCTCCGATCGCTTGAGTCGGATCTGCCGTCCTTGTCCCCGGATCGACGCGACCCGGGGCTTGAATCGGAATCCACCTCAGAACGGCAGGAGGATATCGACGATCTGCTGGCCGTAGCGCGGCTGCTGGACGTCGGTGATCTGCCCGCGTCCGCCATAGGCGATCCGGGCCTGGGCGATCTTGGTCGAATCGATGGTGTTGTCCGCCTCGATGTCCTCCGGCCGGACGACGCCCGCGACGACCATCTCGCGGACCTCGAAGTTGACCCGGATCTCCTGCTTGCCCTCGACCACGAGGTTCCCGTTGGGCAGCACCTGCGTGACGACCGCGGCGACATTCGTGGTCAGGGTTTCGGCGCGCTGGACCGAGCCGGCACCGTCGTTGGCGGTCGCCGAGGTGGCCGAGAGCAGCGCCGTGGCGCCGACCCCGAAGGATTTGCCGACCGCGTTGTTCTCAAGCCCGAGGGCGTTCGGCAGGCCGAAGCTCTCGGTGTTGGCGCGGGACCGCTTGGTCTCGTTGCTGATGTTCGCCTGATCGGTGACGTTCACCTTCACGGTCAGGAGGTCGCCCAGCCGGGCGGCGCGCTGGTCCTTGAAGAAGGCCCGGGAGCCGGTGCGCCAGAGCGAATTCGGCGCGTAGGAGACCGGCTGCACGTCGGGCATCGGCATCCGCACCGGCTTGTAGCCGGGCTGGGTCGTGGGATCCTCGATCGCCGACAGGGCCGGGGTCGCGCCGACCTGCGAGAGCCGGTCCGCGGTGTTGCAGGCGCCGAGCGCGCCGGCGATCAGCACGGCGGCGAGCGGGTTGAGGACGGTGCGGCTGGCCATCGGTCAGGAACTCTTCGACGCGTACGGAACGGGCGCTCAGTGCAGGGAGGCGGTCGTCTGGACCTGCCCGTTAGAGGCACCCTTCTGGGCCGCGGAGCCGGGGCCGACCGAGACACGGCCGGGACCCACGACGGTCGCCTGCAGGACCTTCTTTGAGGTGACGTTGACGACGTTGACGACGGCCCCCAGCCGGCCCGCCTCGTTGGCGATGCCGCGCATCGACAGGCTGATGCTCGGCGTCTCGTACACGATGGTCACGTTCTCGCCCCGGGCTACCAGTTCGGGCGGCGCGGTGTCGGCGGCCCGCAGCACCGTGCCGGCCGTGAGCCCGTGCTGCGCGACCTCACCCAGGATCGCGGTGGCGCTCGCCTGGGCGTCGGCCGCCACGGCGTCGCGCGGGCGGCGCTCCATGACGACGTCGCCCTCCTTCACGGGCTCGCCGCGGTTCAGCGCGCGGGTCAGCACAGCCACTTCGCGGAGCTCGACGATCACGCCGGAGACCCGCAGCGACGCCTGCCGCTCGCCCAGGCTGACCAGCCCGGCGACCCGGCGCGACCGCACATCGTAGGTCAGGTCGAGGGCCGCGATCTGGCCTTCGAGATCGATCGGCGCCAGCAGGGTCGGGCCGTCGCCGTCGAACCGGATCGCGATGCTGCGCGGGTCCAGCCCGTAGCCGGTCTGCAGGCTCTGCTTGAGCGCCGTCTCGATCTCCGGAGGCCCGAGGCGGCGGGCGGCGCGCTGAACCGCGATCTGCAGCCGGCCTCCGGTCTCCAGTCCGGCGAGGCCGATGGCGGTGGCCGCGTCGACGATGCGCCGGGTCTGGATCGTTCCCGTGGCCCCCAGCGCCGGCGAGCGGAACAGCGGCCGCGCCGCAAGGGCGGCCGGCGCGCCCTCGACGAGGTCGGCGAGCGTCAGCACGTCGCCCCGGGCGGTCACATCGCCGCGCAGGCGCAGGCCCTCCGCGCGGGCGATCGCGGGGATCGCCAGCGCGCCGAGCACCGCGAAGGTCAGGAAGGCCAGCATCGCGCGCAGCAGCACGGCCGTCCCCACGGGCGCCACCCGCGACCGGGACGGACGGACGATCGGGCTGAGGTCGCTCTCGTCCGCCGCCGTGCTGACGAGAGCGACGGCCTCGAAGGCGGGGTCTTGGTGCATTCCGGCATACATCGTCAGGAACCTGAGCGGGCGGGTTAGCTGCGGAACATCTGCGTGGTGGTGGAGAGCATCTGGTCGGCGGCGGTGACGACCTTCGAGTTCATCTCGTAGGCGCGCTGCGCGGCGATCAGGGAGGAGATCTCCGTGACCGCGTTGACGTTCGCTTCCTCGAGGTAGCTCTGCTGCAGGTTGCCAAAGCCCTCGGCGCCCGGCAGGCCGCTGATCGCCGGCCCGGAGGCCGCGGTCTCGATGAACAGGTTGTCGCCGATCGATTCGAGGCCGACCTTGTTGACGAAGCGCGAGAGCTGGAACTGGCCCAGCGCCTGCGGCGCCGTCTGGCCGGGCAGCGTCGCCTGCACGGCGCCGGTGGCGCTGATCGTCACCGCGGTCGCGGTCTGCGGCACGGTGATCGCCGGGTCGAGCAGGTAGCCGTCGCGGGTGACGAGCTGCCCGGAGGCCGACAGGTCGAAGGAGCCGTCCCGGGTGTAGGCGGTCCGGCCATCCGGCATCGTCACCCGGAACAGGCCCTCGCCGCGGATCGCGACGTCGTAGTCCTTCTCGGTGGACGACAAGGTCCCCTGCGACATCACCCGGGCGGTGGAGGTCGTCTTCACGCCCGAACCGAGGGCGAGCCCGGCGGGGAGCTGGGTGTTCTGCTCGGAGGTCGAGGAGCCGGCCCGGCGCAGGTTCTGATAGAGCAGATCCTGGAAATGCACCTGCTGGCGCTTGTATCCGGTGGTGCGCAGGTTAGCGATGTTGTTCGAGATGACCTGGACGTTGAGTTCCTGGGCCGCCATGCCGGTGGCGGCCGAGTAGAGGGCGCGCATCGGTCCGCCCCCTTACGCGACGTCGGCGAGGCGGCGGATCGCCGTGCCCCGCAGGTCGTCGAGGCGGGAGATCATGCTCGACACCATGGCGTAGGAGCGGTTCACGTCCATCAGCCGGGTCATCTCGATCACCGGCCTGACGTTCGAGCGCTCCAGCGTGCCGGGTTCGAGGCGGCCGTCGACGCCGGCGGGGCGCGCGGGGTCCGGCGAGGCGTAGAGGTTGCCGCCCTCGTTCGTCAGGCGCTGCGGGTTGGCGAAGCTGACGAGCTTGATCTTCCCGCGGATGCCGAGATTGGTGGAGACCGTGCCGTCGGGACCGATCGCGAGGCCGGTCTCCTGCGGATTGATGGTGATCGCGCCGCCGTCGCCGACCACCTTGTAGCCGTCGCTCGTCACGAGCGCGCCCTGCGGGTCGATCTCGAAGGCGCCGTTGCGGGTGTAGCGCTCGCCCTGCGGCGACTGCACGGCGATGAAGGCCGAGCCCTTGATGGCGACGTTCAGCGGGTTTCCGGTCTGCTCGATCGGCCCCTGCCCGAGGTCGAGGGTGGTGCCCTGGTCGATGACGTAGGAGAGCCGTCGGTCGGGCCGGGCGAAGGAATCCGCGCTCGCCACCGGCATCAGGTATTCCTGGAAGCGGCTGTTGCGGGCCTTGAACCCGTTGGTCGACACGTTCGCCATGTTGTTGGCGATGACGTCCAGTTCGCGCTGGAGCGCCATCTGGCTCGACACGCCGACGAAGAGGGCATTCTGCATCGTGGACTCTGAGACTCGGCCGCCGCGGTGGCGGCAACGATCCATTCAGCATGCGCCGTGCCACCGGGCGCCACCCGGGTTCCTCCAGATCGCGCAATGGCTTACCGGAGATACCGGAGCTTGCGACCGAGCAGCCTTACCGCCCCGCGGCAAACATGACTCGGCAGGAATTGCCCGCTTAACGGCGCGTTAACCCTGATGCTTCGATATCCGGGTGTACCGGGCGCCGGATCGGCCCGAGAGAGCATTATTCCATGGCCAAGAAGCCCAAGAAGGCCAGCGCCGAGGACGGCGAGGCCGGAGCCGAAGCCGCCCCGAAGGGCAAGAAGAAGCTCATGATCATCGTCGCCGCCGCACTGCTGGTCGCGGGCGGCGCGGGCGCCTTCCTGATGATGGGGCACGGCGGCGGTCACGGCGAGGGCCAGGAGGCCGCCGGGGGCGGCCACGGGGGCGGTCACGGCCAGGACAGCCACGCCGCCGTCGGCCCGGACGGCAAGAAGCCGGTGGTCTTCGTGGAGGTGCGGGAGATGGTCCTGAACCTCAGCCCCGACCTGCCGCAGGACAAGGCCCGCTACGCGAAGGTGCGGCTCTCCCTCGAACTCAAGGATGCCAAGGTCGAGGAGGAAGTGAAGCCGCTGATGCCGCGCGTCGAGGACGCGCTCCAGGTCTACATGCGCGAGCTGCGCGCCAGCGATCTGACCGGATCGGTGGGCCTGTTCCGGCTGCGCGAGGAGCTGCTCCGGCGCGTCAACATCGCCCTCTTCCCCGCCAAGGTCGAGGCCGTGCTGTTCAAGGACGTGATCGTCCAGTGACGCACCGGAGGACCCGTCCCGTCACCCGCGCGGCGCGGCGCCGAGGCTTGATCGGATACGCCTGATGGAACCCGAGGACGAACTCCCCGAGGACGACTGGTCGGCGGCCCTCCTGGAGCAGGGTGCCGAGGGCGGCGACACGTCGCTCGCCGAGGAATGGGGCGCCGCGCTTGCCGAGCAGGGCACGACGCGCAGCGCCGGGGACGTCGCCGCCGAATGGGCGACGATGATCGAGGACGGGGAGAGCGACAACCTCCCCGAACTCGCCGGCAACGACCGGGTCCTGAATCAGGACGAGATCGACGGCGTCCTCGGCTTCTCGATGCGCGAACTCTCGGCCTCCGGGGCCGGGGGCGTGCAGGCCATCGTCGATTCCGGCGTCGTCCAGTACGAACGCCTGCCGATGCTGGAGATCGTCTTCGACCGGATGATCCGGTTGCTGTCGACCTCCCTGCGCAACCTGTTCCAGGACAACGTCGAGGTGACCCTCGACAACATCACCTCGGTGCGCTTCGGCGACTACCTCAACGCGATCCCGCTGCCGACGCTGCTCGGCGTGTTCCGGGCCGAGCAATGGGAGAATTCGGGCCTCGTCACGGTCGATTCGAACCTCGCCTACGCGACCTTCGACCTCCTGCTCGGCGGCAAGCGCGGCGGCTCGTCGAGCCGCCTCGACGGCCGGCCGTTCACCGCCATCGAGATGACGCTGGTGCGCCGCCTCGTGGAGATCGTGCTCGGCGACCTGGAGATGTCGTTCCAGCCGATCTCGCCGGTGACCTTCGGCATCGACCGGATCGAGACCAACCCGCGGTTCGCCACCATCACGCGGCCCGGCAACGCCGCGATCCTGATCAGCCTACGCCTGGACGTCGACGGGCGCGGCGGCATGCTGCAGATCCTGTTCCCGTACGCGACCATCGAGCCGATCCGGGAACTGCTTACCCAGAGCTTCATGGGCGAGAAGCTCGGCCGCGACCACGTCTGGGAGGGCCACCTCGCCACCGAGATCTGGCAGGCCGACGTCGCCATGGAGGCGGTGCTGCACGAGATGATGCTGCCGTTGAAGCAGGTGATGAGCCTGAAGGTGGGCGAGACGCTGATGTTCGACGTCAAGCCGTCCGATCTCATCACCGTGCGGTGCGGCGACTGGGCCCTCACCCAGGGGCGGATCGGCCGGGTCGACGGCCACATCGCCGTGCAGGTGACCCGCCCCCTGCGCCGCTCGCGCACGACGATCCAGGCCTACGAGGCCTCCCTGAACAACCGCTCGGACAGCTGAGCGCGATGAGGACCCGCGCATGAGTCTCTTCGTCACGCTCGCCGCCGACCTGCTGGTCGCGGTGCTCCTGGCGGCGACGATCGTCACGTCGCTGCGGCTGTCGCGCCGGATCAGCCAGCTCAAGGGCGACGAGACGGCCCTGCGGCAGACCATCGGCGACCTGATGGTGGCGACCGGCACCGCCGAGCGCGCCATCGCGGGCCTGCGCGCCGCCATCGACGAGGCCGACCGCACCCTCAACACGCGGCTCGAGGCCGCCGCCGCCCGTTCCGCCGAGCTGCGGCTGCAGGTCGAGGCCGGGGAGACGGTGGTGACGCGCATCGGTGCCATCGTGGCGCAGATGCGCGCGGTGCCGGCCCGCCTGGAGCCGGTGGCGGCTCCGGCGGCGCCCGAGCCGGAAATCGCCGCGGCACGTCGCGCCGAGCCCGTGAGCCCGAACGGGGAGCGCCTCGGGGCCGCCGCCGCGGCGGCCCTCGCCATGAGCGAGCGCGCCCTCGCCCGGGTCCGGGCGCGCGCCGCGTGACCGGGGTCAAGGCCCCGAAGATCCCGCCGCGGAAGATCGAGCCGGCGCGCAAGCCGCGCCCCACCGGCACGCCGCTGCGCCGGTCCCGCATGAGGCCGGTGCGCCCGATGCGGCTGCGCCTCGTCGACGCCGTCGCCCTCGCGGCGGCCGGGCTCCTCGTCCTGAAGCTCCTCAGCCTGCTGCAGGCCGGCCTGCCGGAAAGCGGCGCGCTGCCGGAATTCGGACGGGCGGTGGCCCGGGCACGCACCGGCTTCGATGTGCCCGACCCGGTCACCACCGGATCGGTGGGCGCCAAGGAGGAGGCCGCCGCCGCGCCCGAGAGCGCCCCGGAGCCGCCACCGGTGCCGATCGGGTCGCCGCCCGGGGCTTCGCCCACGGAACGCGTGATCCTTGAGAAGCTCGGCGCCCGGCGCGACGCCCTGCGCCAGAAGAATGAGGAGCTGGACCTCCGGGAGAAGATGCTGAACGAGGCCGAGCGCAAGCTCGAGACCGGGCTCGGCGACCTGAAGAAGGCCGAGGACAAGGTCGATACCGTCGCCAAGGCGAAGGAGGATGCCGAGAAGCAGGGGCTCAAGAACATCGTCACGATGTACGAGTCGATGAAACCCAAGGACGCCGCCCGGGTATTCGATCGCCTCGGGCACGAGGTTTTGGTGCCGATCGTCCTCGCCATGAATCCGCGCAAGATGGCCGAGGTCCTGGCGGTGATGCAGCCCGAGACCGCCGAGCGCCTCACCGTGGCGCTCGCCAACCGCGCCCGCGGCGGCACCGCGCAGGCGCAGGCCGGTCCGGGTCTGCCGGCGAGCGAGCTGCCGGCGATCGATCCCGGGCCGCCGGCGCGGTAGCGCCTGAGGTGTCGCCGGAGCGGCACCTTTGACCCATGGCGCGCCATCGGCGGCTCGCGGTAGGGTCCGGCAAGACCGATGGCCGCCGCGATCCGCGGGCGGCGCTCTGGGAGAACCCGCATGCCCGATCCCACGACCCTGCGCGGCCTGTCAGGCCTCAGCCCGGCCCCGGCCGGCCTCAAGGGCTCGGCGCTGGTGATGATCGATCTCCAGCAGACCTACCGCGAGGGCGTGATGCGGCTCGACGGCGTCGAGCCGGCGATCCGCGAGGCGGCGGACCTCCTGGCCCGGGCGCGCGCAGCCGGTATCCCGATCCTGCATGTCCGCCACGATGCCGGACCGGGCTCGCCCTACGACGTCACCGCGCCGGTCGGCCAGATCAGCCCGGAGGTGGCCCCGCAGGGCGACGAGCCGGTGATCACCAAGGCCTATCCCAGCTCCTTCGTCGGCACCGACCTCCAGGCGCGGCTGGAGGCGATGGGCGTGAAGGACCTCGTCCTGGCGGGCTTCATGACGCATATGTGCGTCAACTCCACCGCCCGCAGCGCCTTCAACCTCGGCTTCCGCCCGACCGTCGTGGCCTCCGCCACGGCGACCCGCGACCTGCCGGGTCCCGACGGCGGCGTGGTGCCCGCGGCCCAGCTTCAGGCCGCCAGCCTCGCGGCGCTGGGCGACCTGTTCGCCGTGGTGGCGCGCCGGCAGGGCGACATCGCCGATTGAGGCGCCGGCCGCGGCACGGTCACGGGCGCATCGCGGCCACGACGTCGTTCAGGCTCGGCCGCCGGTCGGGATCCGGATCCGTGCAGGCGCGCTCCAGGATCCGCAGGTGCTCCAGGGGCGCCGTGCAGCGCTCGAGCAGCTCGCCGAGCAGGATCCCCACCGCCCGCACCTCGATCCGCGCCAGGGCCATGCCGGCCGGCCCGGGCGGCAGCGCCGAGGCGGCGCCGAAATCGCTGAGCACGGCGTCGCCGGTGGCGGCGTCCCACAGCGTGTTGTGGGCGTAGACGTCGCCGTGCAGCAAACCGCGTCCGTGCAGGTGGGACACCGCACCGGCGACGGAGCGCGCGATCCGCACGAGCCGGTCGGGATCGAGCCGCAGCTCCGGCGCGTAGACGTCGCGGCTGCAGCTCGCGAGGCTCGGCGGCCCGGCGAGCACCCGCCAGTCCGCCGGCAACAGCCGGAGCAGCAGGCCCTGCGCGGCATCGGGATGGCCGTCGAGCCGGCCCAGGGCCCCGGTGAGCGCCGGATGCGCGCCCGCGGCGAGGCACGCCTCCATCTCCCGTTCGGGGAGGCCGTCGCTGGTCATGGCGCCCTTGAACAGCTTCAGCGCCACGGCAAGGGGGCCGTCGGGAGCGCGCCAGAGGGCGCGGTGCACCCGGCCCGACGCGCCCTCCCCGAGCAGGTCGCCGACCTCCAGCTCCGCCCACGGCACGCGCGGCGCGTCCGCCGGCTCCGTCACCGGTTCGGCGGGATTGCCCGCGTAGGCGATCCAGGCGAGGCGCGGGAGCCGGCCGAGCCACGGCGGCAGTGCCGCGAGCCGGTTGCAGGAGAGCCGGATCAGCTCCAGGTTCGCCGCCCCGGCGAGGCCGTCGGGCAACGCGGCGATCCGGTTGCCGGACAGCATCAACTTCTGCAGGAGCGGCCGCTCGCCGAGGGCGGATGGCAGCTCGGCGATGTGGTTGTCGGTCAGCGTGAGCCAGCGCAGGTCGCGCGGGAGCGCCTCCGCCGGCACCTCGCGGATGCCGCAGCCGCGGAAGCCGAGCTGGCCGAGGGAAGGGCAGTCGCCCAGGACCGGTGGCAGGCGCGGAAAAGGATTGCCGGAGCAGAACAGCACCCGGAGGCGGTGCAGGCGCCCGAAATCGGCCGGCAGCTCGGTGAGGCTGCCCCGGCCGAGGTCCAGCACCTCCAGGGTGTCGGCGAGGCCGGAGACCTCGTGCGGCACCGCCGAGAGCCCGTCGGGCAGGCGCAGCTCGCGCGCGCCGGCCAGATCGCCGCGCCGGAGGGCCGCGAGCGTGTCGGTCCGGTCCACCGCTCAGCCCCGCTTGAAGAAGGCGTCAGCGGCCCCCTGCGCTGCCTGCTTGGCGGCCCGGGCCGCCTCGATCCGGGCGATCTCGGCCCGCAGGAGCGCGACGCGCTCGTCGAGGTCGGAGAGCGAGAGCGTATCCAGGGGCTGCCCGATCTCGTGGGTGACGGCCTTGCGCGGCCTATCGTCGTCGTCCCGCACGCTCTCCTCCCTACAGGAATGCCCGCCCGGCGCCGTCCCAGGGCAGGCCCAGATGAGCCGCCACCGTGGCGCCGATATCGGCGAAGGTGTCGCGACGGCCGATCGCGCGGCCGGCAATGCCCGGGCCGAAGGCCAGGACCGGGACCTGCTCCCGGGTGTGATCGGTCCCGGTCCAGGTCGGGTCGTTGCCGTGATCGGCGGTGATCACCGCGAGGTCGCCCGGGGCCAGCGCGGCCAGGATATCCGGGATCCGGGCGTCGAAGGCCTCCAGCTCCGCCGCGTAACCCGGCACGTCCCGGCGGTGCCCGTGCTCCGTGTCGAAATCGACGAGGTTGACGAAGATCAGGCCGCCATCCGGCAGGTCCGCAAGGGCGTCGAGTCCTGCCCGGAGGCAGGCCGCGTTCGGTCCGGGCTTGATCTCGCGGCCGGTGGCGCGATGGGCGAAGATGTCGCCGATCTTTCCGACGCTCACCACTGTGCGACCGGCCGCCTCCGCCCGGTCGAGCAGCGTCCGGCCCGGGGGCTCGACGGCGAAATCCCTGCGGTTGCCGGTGCGGCGGAAGCCCGCCTCCGGCGTGCCCACGAACGGCCGGGCTATCACCCGGCCGACCCGGTAGGGATCGCAGAGGCGGCGCGCCACCCGGCACAGATCGTAGAGGCGCTCCAGCCCGAAAGCTCCCTCGTGGGCGGCGATCTGGAACACGCTGTCGGCGGAAGTGTAGCAGATCGGCCGACCGGTCCGGATGTGCGCGGCCCCGAGTTCGTCGATGATGGCGACGCCCGGCGCGTGCCGGTCGCCGAGGATGCCGGGCAAATCCCCCTCGGCGATCAGCGCGTCGGTGAGCGCGGGCGGAAAGGCGGGCCGCGTCTCGGGGAAATGGCCCCAGGGCTCGGTCAGCGGCAGGCCGGCGATCTCCCAATGGCCGGACGGCGTATCCTTGCCGGCGGCCGTCTCGACGGCATGGCCGTAGGCCCCGCCGGGCGGCTCCGCCGGAGCCAGGTGCGGCGGGATCCGGCCCGACGCTCCGGCGGCGGCGAGGCCGAGGCCGAGCGCCGCGAGATGGGGAAGGCGAAGCGGGCCGGCGCGCAGGCCGGCCCGGTCGCCGCGACCCGCCGCGCAGGCCTCGGCGATGTGCCCGAGCGTGTCGGAGCCGGCATCGCCGTAGGCGGCGGCGTCCGGTGCCCCGCCGATGCCGACCGAATCGAGGACGATGAGCAGGGCGCGCGGCACGGTCAGACGGGCTCCAGCTCTGTCGGGGCGTCGCTGTCGAGGGCGAAGGCGGCCTTGAACAGGGCGCGAGTATAGGCCGTCCGCGGATCGGAGAAGATCGTCTCCGCCGGGCCCTCCTCGACGACGCGGCCGTTCTGCATCACCACCACGTAGTTGGCGAGCGCCCGGACCACCTTCAGGTCGTGGCTGATGAACAGGTAGGCGAGGCCCCGCTCCCGCTGGAGATCGCGCAGCAGCGTCACGATCTGGGCCTGGACCGAGCGGTCGAGGGCCGAGGTCGGCTCGTCGAGCACCACGAAGCGGGGCTCCAGCACCATGGCCCGGGCGATGGCGATGCGCTGGCGCTGCCCGCCGGAGAATTCGTGCGGGTAGCGGTCCATGGCGGAGGGGTCGAGCCCCACATCGGTCAGGGCCTTCGCCACCACGGCCCGGCGCTCGGCCCGGGTCCGCACGGTGCCCTGGACCACGAGACCCTCGGCGACGATGTCGCCCACCGACATGCGCGGCGAGAGCGAGCCGTAGGGGTCCTGAAAGACCACCTGCATATCCTTCCGCAGCGGGCGCATCTGCGCCACGCCGAAGCCGTCGATAGCCTTGCCGAGGAACACGATCGGGCCGTCCGAGCCGGTCAGCCGCAGCAGGGCGAGGCCGAGCGTCGTCTTGCCCGAGCCCGATTCGCCGACGACGCCCACGGTCTCTCCGGCCCGGACCCGCAGGGCGACGCCGTCGACCGCCTTGACGTGCCCGGTGACGCGCCGGAGCAGGCCGGACTTCAGCGGAAACCAGACCTTGAGGGGCCCCGCCTCGACCAGCGACGCAGCATCGGCTGGCACCGGGTTGGCGCGGCCCTTCGGTTCGGAGGCGATGAGGCGCCGCGTGTACTCGTGCTGGGGATCGGCGAAGACGGCCCTGGTGGGCCCGGCCTCCACGATCTTGCCCTTCAGCATCACGCAGACCCGGTCGGCGATCCGCTCCACGATGCCGAGGTCGTGGGTGATGAACAGCATCGCCATCCCGAGTCGCTTCTGCAGGTCGGCGAGCAGCGCCAGGATCTGCGCCTGCACGGTGACGTCGAGCGCCGTGGTCGGCTCGTCGGCCACCAGCAGATCCGGCTCGCAGGCGAGCGCCATGGCGATCATCACCCGCTGGCGCTGGCCGCCGGACAGCTCGTGCGGGTAGGCGCCCAGGCGGCGCTCCGCGTCGCGCAGGCCGACGAGGTCGAGCAGTTCCAGGACGCGCTGCCTGGCGGCTTTCCCGGTCAGGCCGCGATGGAGGCCGAGCACTTCGCGGATCTGCCGCTCGATCGTGTGGAGCGGGTTCAGCGAGGTCATGGGCTCCTGGAAGACCATGGTGATGTCGGCGCCGCGCACGTCGCGCATCGCGCGTTCCGGCAGGCTCGCGAGGTCGCGACCCTTGAACAGGATCGCGCCGCCCTGGCGCGCCGCGCCATCGAGGAGCCGGAGGATCGCCAGCGCCGTCACCGACTTGCCGGATCCGGATTCCCCCACCAGCGCCAGGGTCTCGCCGCGGCGGATGCTGAAATCGATGCCGTCGACCGCCATGGTCTCGCCCGCGCGGGACCGGAAGGCGACGGACAGACCCTCGACGGAGAGGAGCGGCTGGGTTTCGGCCTCGGACATGGTCCCCTTATAGCGCGCCGTCGCCGGGACCCTAGTGTACCCTGCGGTGACGGCGGGTCGGTCCCGGCGCGGCGTGCCGACCCACCCGGGCGCGCAAGGGGGAGATCGTCATGGACGCAAGCGCCGAGGCCTTCGCCGCGGGGATCTGGGCCGCCCTCGACGGGCCGCCCGGCGCTGCCGCCTCCCTGGGGTTCACCGGACGGGGAGCGCTGCCTTCGGCCTTCGGGGTCACCGATCTGGCGGCCGGCTCCGTGGCGGCGGCGGCGCTCGGCCTTCGGGAGGTCGCCGGCACGGCGGGTCCCGTCACCGTCGACCGGCGGCTCGCGTCCTTCTGGTTCGCGACGTCGTTGCGTCCGGACGGCTGGCGCGTACCGGCCCCATGGGATCCCGTGGCGGGCGACTACCTCACCCGCGACGGATGGATCCGTCTGCACACGAACGCGCCGCACCACCGGGCGGCGGCCGAGCGGGTGCTCGGCCCCCAGACGGATCGCGCCGGCATGGCGCGGGCGGTGGCCGACCGGACCAAGGCGGAACTGGAAGCCGCAATCCTCGCCGAGGGCGGATGCGCGGCCGAGATGCGCGGCCTCGCCGATTGGGCGGCCCACCCGGCCGGAGGCGCCGTGGCGGGGGAACCTCTGGTGGCGTTCGAGCCGGGCTCCAACCGCTCGGCATCCCGCTGGGCTCCGCGGCCCGGGCGGGTGCTCGACGGCCTCCGGGTCCTCGACCTGACGCGGGTGCTCGCCGGACCGGTGGCGACACGGTTCCTCGCGGGCTTCGGCGCCGACGTGGTTCGGATCGACCCGCCCGGCTGGGACGAGCCCGCCCTCGAGCCGGAGGTCACGCTGGGCAAGAGCTGCGGACGCCTCGACCTGCGCCGGGATGCCGACCGGGCGACCTTCGAGCGCCTCCTGTCGGGCGCGGACGTGCTGGTTCACGGCTATCGGCCGGGTGCCCTCGACGGGCTCGGTTACGGCGCTGCCGCACGGCAGTCCCTGGCCCCCGGCCTCGTCGAGGTCTGCCTCGACGCTTACGGCTGGACCGGCCCCTGGGCCGGCCGGCGCGGCTTCGACAGCCTCGTTCAGATGAGCTGCGGCATCGCCGAGGCCGGACAGGACTGGAAGCAGGCCGATCGGCCGGTGCCCCTCCCCGTCCAGGCCCTCGACCATGCCACCGGCTACATGATGGCGGCGGCCGTGCTGCGTCTGCTGGCCTGCCGGCTGCGCGACGGCACCGGTGGCCGGGCCCGGCTGTCGCTCGCCCGCACGGCGGCGTTGCTGACCGCGGCCGGTCCGGCGATCCCGGACGAGCCGCTCGCGCCCGAGGACGCGGACGATTTCGACGCGGAGATCGAGGCGACGGCGTGGGGCCCCGCCCGGCGTCTGCGGCCGCCGGTCGTCGTGGCGGGCCACCCGATGCGCTGGGCGCGGGCGGCGCACCGCCTCGGGGACGACGCTCCGGCTTGGGCGGACGATCCGGCGGATTGATCCGCAACCGAAGGTCGCTACAAGCGCCTGCGTGACCATCTCAAGCCTGCGCTTCGGCGCGCTCTTCGCTCTCCCGGTCCTCGTCGCGGCGCGCATGGCTGCGGCTGCCCCGTCGGAGGGCGCGACCGAAACCGTCGAGCAGGCGCTGTGCCGCCTCATCGACGAGTCCGCGAAGGCCCGCAGCCTGCCGGTGCCGTTTTTGACCCGCTTGATCTGGCGCGAGAGCAGTTTCCGCGTGGGCGTCGTCAGCCCGGCCGGGGCGCAGGGAATCGCGCAGTTCATGCCCGGGACCGCCCGGGAGCGCGGGCTCCTCGACCCGTTCGATCCGGAACAGGCGATCCCCCACGCCGCGCACCTGCTGGCGGATCTCAAGGTCCAGTTCGGCAATCTCGGCCTCGCCGCCGCCGCCTATAACGGCGGCGCCGCACGCGTGTCCAAGTGGCTCGCCGGGGACGGGGGCCTCCCGGCCGAGACCCGCGCCTACGTGGCGGCCATCACGGGCGTTCCGGCCGACGACTGGCGGACCGGACCCGCCAAGGGGATCGAGTATCCCGAGGGGGGCGCCCCCGAGAAGCCCGCCGGGAAAGACACGAAGCCGGACGCGCCGCAGACCTGCCTGCAGGTCACGGCGAGCCTGCGCATCCCGGCCCGCGGCGACCGGTTCGCCCTCGGGCTGAACGAGGGTCCGGCCGCGCCCTGGGGCATCCAGCTCGCCGGCAACTTCTCGAAGGCGCTCGCGCTCCAGAGCTTCAATCGCGCCCGCAGCGCCTACGCGGGGGTGATCGGGGAGGTCCGGCCGATGATCATCGGAACCCGGCTGCGCAACCGCGGGACCCGGGCCTTCTACCGGATCCGTATCCCGGCACAGAACCGGCAGGCCGCGGACGACCTGTGCGGCCGGATCCGCAGGGTCGGGGGCGCCTGCTTCGTGCTGCGGACCTGATTTTTCACAGCGCGCCGCGCCAGCGTCATCAATCCGCCCCGAGACCGGCGCCGTATCGGACGATCGGGACAACCGGATGGGATATGACACGACTCCTCACCGCGCTCGCCAGCCTGCTCTGCCTGGGTCTCGCGGCGTTCGGCCTGAACGCCGCCTCGCCGCTGGCCCTGTTCGACGCGATCGGTCCGCGCGATCCCGGAGGCCGGCTCGCCGCCAAGGACCAGAGCTTCGGCGCGGGCCCGCGCCGGCGCCTCGACGTCTATGTCCCCGTCGCGGCCGCCGAGAACGCCCCGGTGCTGGTCTTCTTCTACGGCGGCTCCTGGCAGAGCGGCTCCAAGGATGATTACGCCTTCGTCGGGCACGCGCTTGCCGCCCAGGGCTTCATCACGGTCCTGCCGGACTACCGGCTCTTCCCGGAGGCGCCGTTCCCGGGCTTCCTGGAGGACGGGGCCGCGGCCGTGGCCTGGGTGCGCGAGAACATCGCGGCCTATGGCGGCGATCCGCGCCGGATCGTGCTGGCCGGGCATTCGGCCGGCGCCTACAACGCAATGATGCTCGGGCTCGACCCCCGCTATCTCGCGGCGGCCGGCGTCGATCCCAAGGTGATCAAGGCCGTCGCCGGACTGTCCGGCCCCTACGACTTCCTGCCGCTCGACCAGGACACCACCGTCAAGGTGTTCGGGAAGGCGCCCGATCAAGCCGCGACGCAGCCGGTCACCTTCGTCGGACCGCTCTCGCCCCCGGCCTTCCTGGCGACCGGCGAGGCCGACACGGTCGTCAAGCCGCGGCACACGGTCAGCCTCGCCGCCAAGCTGCGCGCCGAGCATGTCCCGGTCCAGGAGCGGATCTATCCCGGGCTCGACCACAAGGATACGCTGCTGGCCCTCTCCGTCACCTTCCGCTCGAAGGCCCCCGAACTCGCCGAGATGGCGGCGTTCCTGATGCGCCAATCCGCCGGGCGTTCCCAATATACGATGAAGCGCTGAACGACGCGGCCGGGCGTCAAGGTTATCGCGCGATCGTTGGGTGCAACTTTCGATTAGGGCGTCGCCCTCCGTCGCCCTGCCGCTAGTATGAGCCAGGGCGCAAGGTGCGACCCGCGCGGTGGACGGTATGGCTTCGGCGGACGTGGCGATCGGGATCCCGGCCGACGGACGGCAACGCGACGTCGCGGGACGCGACGTGCCGGATGTCCTGCGCGTGCTCCTCAACGGGGCTGTCTTCGTCCTGCTGTGGAATCACGTGTGGTTCCAGGATCTCGCGGACCGGTCGGCCCTGGCGGCGGCCGAGGACGGCAGCCTCCTGACCCAGGTGCTGTTCGGCGGGGCGGGCCTCGCCATGGCCTGGGCGATCCACCGGATCGGCCTGCGCCACCTACGTCCCCTCGCGAGCCGCCCCCTGATCCTGTGCGCAATCTGGCTCGGGCTGACCGCGATGCTGTCGGTCGAGCCGAGCCTGTCGCTGCGGCGTCTCACGCTCTTCGCCATCGCGGCGATGCTCTCGGCCGGCGTCCTGATCGTGGCCCGCTCGCCCCGTCAGCTGGCGCTGACCCTGGCGGGCGCGGCTTTGGTGATCCTGGTCTCGTCCTACCTCGCGGTCGCGCTGGTGCCGGATCTGGCGATCCACTCCGCCTTCGACGTCAATTCCGACCCGAGCCACCCCGGCCTCTGGCGCGGGATCTTCCCGCACAAGAACGAGGCTGGCGCCGCCATGGTGATCCTGGTCCTCGTCGGATTGTACATCGCCACCGCGGCGAGTCGCGTGCTGGGCTGGAGCATCGTATTCCTCGCCGCCGGCCTGCTGGTCGCGAGCGGGTCCAAGACCGCGATCCTTCTTCTCCCGGTGATCCTCGCCGTCACGGGCCTCTGCCAGGTCCTGACCGGCGGCTTGGCGCGGACCCTCCTGCTGCTCGGTCCGGTCGCGGGCTTCTCGGTGATCTCGATCGGCTCGGTCCTGATCCCGCCGATCCGCGACGCGGTCGGGGCGCTTCTGACCGACGCGACCTTCACCGGGCGCAGCGAGATCTGGCAGTTCGCCCTCGACAACATCTTCGTCCGCCCCTGGCGCGGCTGGGGGATCGGCGCGTTCTGGATGACCGAGCGCACCATGTTCGCCGGCTCCGAGGAACTGACCTGGGTCAACACCGCCAACCACTCGCACAACGCCTATCTCGATACGGCGCTGATCGGCGGCTTCCCGTTCCTCGTGCTCACCGTGGTGGCCTTCGTGCTGGCGCCGGTGCGCGACCTTCAGCGCGCCGCGGGCGGAACCCGGCTCGATGCCGAGACGCTGCTGTTCCTGCGCCTGTGGTTCCTCGGGCTGGTCTCGGCCTCGTTCGAGACGGTGCTGTACAACGGCAACAACGCCACCTGCTGCATGTTCATGATGGCGGTGTTCGGCCTGCGCCTGCGCACGCGGTACGCCGTCGCGGCGGGGTGAGGCCGGCGGGGGCGGCAAGGGCCGCGACACGCAGCGCCTTCGGCGGGGCGATCGACAAGCACGCGAACCTGCGCGGGAAGAACGTCGCGCATCCCATCCGGCCGCGGCCTGGGCGTTGTCGCTGATCTGAGGCGCCGGCGACTTGGTCTCGTCGCGGCGAACGGCCCGTCTACGAGCCGCCCTTCTCCGTCGGCACCGTCCGCGGGCGCCTGTCGTCGCCGATCGCCACGAAGGTGAAGGTCGCCTCGGTCACCTTCATGGTGGCTTCGCTCGCCCGCTCGCGCCGCCAGACCTCGACCTGGATGCGCAGGGATGTGCGCCCCACCGTCACCAGCCAGGCGTAGAGGCTGACCTCGTCGCCGACGAAGACCGGGTGATGGAAGGTGATCGCGTCCACCGCGATGGTGGCGCAGCGCCCCCGCGCCCGCCTTGCCGCGACGTTGCCGGCTGCCAGATCCATCTGGGCCATCAGCCAGCCGCCGAAGATGTCGCCGGCCGGGTTGGTATCGGCCGGCATCGCGATGGTGCGGATCACCGGGGACCCGCGATCGGTCGGCTGACCCTCGGCCCGCGCGAGGACGCCGTCCGCGCTTTGCGTTCCCGTCATTGTCCGGAAGAGCCCCCGCCACCGGCTGGAACCTTTCCCGTCAAGCTCGGCCGCGGTCAATCGGGCAGCGCGAAGACCAGCAGTGCGTCGCCGGTGCCGAAGCCGGACGCCTTGGTGTAGGACGCGCCGCCGGCCGCCACCGCCACGTATTGCTTGCCGTCCAACGCGTAGGTCATGGCCGGCCCGCTGATCCCCGCGCCGCACTGGAAGCGCCAGAGCACCCGGCCGTCGCCCGCGTCGTGGGCGTCGAGGTGGCCGTCCTCCTCGCCGGAGAACACGAGGCCGCCCGCGGTCGCCAGCGTCCCGCCCGACAGACGGCTCGCCGAACGCACCGACCACGCGATCCTGCCGCCTCCGTTGAGGTCGACGGCGGTGAGGGTGCTGAAGGACGGCTCGCCCTTCGCCTCGCCGGTCTCGGTGTAGCGAATCTCCGGCCGGCCCGCGGCGGCCGGCACGGTCTTCACCGTGTAGGTCGTCGCCCCATGGCGGACCTGCACGTAGGCGAGGCGCCCGTCATACGCGGTGGGCGGCCAGGAGACCGCGCCGAGCGGACCGGGCGCCACCACCGTTCCTTCAGCGGTCGGCGGCGCGAACAGGTTCTTCTGGTCGAGGAGCGGCGCCGAGCGCTCAAGCAGCTTGCCCGATGCGCGGTCGTGGACATAGATCCAGCCGGTCTTGCTCGCCGAGGCCACCGCCTTGGCGCCGCCGGGCAGGTCGAGCAGGAAGGGCGGTGCGGCGACGTCGTAGCCCCACTCGTCGTGCGGCACCTGCTGATAGTACCAGCGCAGCGTGCCGGTCTTCACGTCGAGGGCGACGAGGCACATCGTGTAGAGGTTGTCCCCCGGCCGCGAGAGGCCGAAATTCTGCGGCGCCGGGTTGCCGGTCCCGAGGAAGATCAGGCCCAGATCGGGATCGTAGGCCGGCGTCATCCAGAGGGAGCCGCCGCCGACGCGCCAGGCGTCCCGGTTGGCCGGCGCGGCGGCCTTCTCGGCGGCGATGTCCCGGTGGAGCGGCGTGCCGTCGGCGGCCGTCTCGACGAACCCGCCCTCCCAGCCCTCCGAGGGGGTGACGTACCAGCGCCAGCGCTCGTCGCCGGTCTTGGCGTCGTAGGCCGCGAGCCAGCCGCGCCGGCCGTAGCCGCCCTCGATCCCCACCACCGCGCCGCCGTCGAGGCCGCCCGCCTCGTCCGCGATGTGGAGTCCGTAGCCCGCGCCGGTGACGCCGACGATCACCAGCCCGTCGGCGACGAGCGGCGGCATCTTGAAGCCCAGGCGGCTCGACCCCTGCACCGGCTTCCCGCCGAGGGTGGCCGCCAGCCCCGAGGCGGTCTCGGTCTCGCCCTCCTCCGGGCGGACCGCCTCCTTGTCCCAGACCACCTTGCCCGTCTTGGCGTCCAGGGCGATCAGCCGCCCGTCCATGGTCGCCTCGAACACGAGGCCGCCGGAGACTGCGAGCCCGCGGTTCGAGGGCGGCCCGAAGATCTTCTCCGTGCGCGGCTTGTGCGTGTAGGTCCAGAGCGGCTTGCCGGTGCGCGCATCGAGGGCCGCGACGTTGTTCTGCGTCGTGGACAGGTAGAGCGTCCCGTCCACCATCACCGGCTGTGCCTGGAAGTAGCCGGTCACGCCGGTCTGGAACATCCAGGCGGGCCGCAGCCGGGCGACGCTCGCGCGGTCGATCTGGGTGAGCTCGGAAAAATTGCGGTTGCTGGGATCGTGGCCGAAGGCCGGCCAGGGGGTCTCGGCGGCGAAGGCTGCGCGTGGCGTCGCGATCAGCCCCAAGCAAGCAAGCCAGAATCCCTTGTCGATCCGAGTGATGGGCGGCACGGCGTTTCGTCTCCCTATTCTTCTGGGCGATCGCTTCCGCGGAGGTTGCGTCGCAGCTCTGTTATCGGGCGCGTTTGCACAGGTCCGTATCTTATCGGATACAGAGCTTGCCCGAAGTTTCGACCCCGGAGGTGCTCGATCGATGGATCGACCGACTTCGCGATACGGTCGGGCGGGCCCGCTTCCGGCGCCGGATCGTGCGCCTCCCGGCGGATCATCGCGGCCACGTGGCCCCGGTCGGCGGCGGGGTGAGCGAGATGAAGATCGATACAGGTCCCGGTTACCGTGTCTACTTCGTCGTACGCGCCGATGGCGGGATCGTCATCCTGCTGTGCGGCGGTGACAAGGACTCGCAGGCCCGCGACATCGCCCGGGCACACGATCTCGGGCGTATGGTTTGAGCAGGCAGCGCATGGCCGACATCAAGACACCCACGCAGCCCTTCGATGTGGCGACCCAGATCCTCGCCCCCGAAGAGGCCGCTGCCTATCGCTCGGCGGCCCTGGAGGAGAGCGATCCCGCGGCGTTCAGTCGGGCGCTCGGCGACGTCGCGCGGGCGCGCAGCATGGCGTCCATCGCGGATGCCAGCGGCCTGGGCCGCGGGAGCCTCTACACGGCCCTGTCGCAGACCGGGAACCCGAGCCTCGACACCGTTCAGCGCGTGATTGCGGCCCTGGGGCTGACGCTGGCCGTTGTCCCGTCCCGGCAGGCGACGGGGTCGGATCGCGGCTGACGCTCAGCGCTTCGCCCCATCAAGCTGCGCCGGCGTCGCCTGCGCGCCCATGGCCCGGGCCATGTCGGCGGCGCTCTGGCCGGAGGCGTCGCGCCTGTCCGGGTCGGCGCCGTGCTGGAGGAGCAGATCGACCATCTCGGTCCGGTCGAACATCGCGGCCGTCATCAGGGCGGTGCGGGTGCCGTCGCCGGTGCCGTCCACCGCGGCCCCGTGTTGGAGCAGCAGCCGCGCCATCGCCAGGTCGTTCTTGAACGCCGCGCCGGCGAGCGGCGTCTGGCCGCGATCGTTGGCGAGTTCCGGGTCGCCGCCGGCCTCCAGGATCACCCGGGCGGCGTCCGCCTGGCCGTTGTAGGCGGCGAGCATCAGCAGGCTGTCGCCCTTGTCGTTGCGCAGGTTCGCCGGCAACCCCTGCCCGAACAGCTCCGCCAGTTCATCCGCATGGCCCATCCGGGCGTACTGGAAGACCCGGGCCGCGAAGGCGAGGGTGTCGTCGTCGAGGGTGGGGCGTGCGTTCAGTTCTGAGGCCATCAGGTGCTCATCTCACCACCGGATCCGATCTGCGCCGACGCGGCGCTGCAGCTTCGGGAACGGTTTCGTCGCGACGCTCGTTCCAGCCCCCCGACCCCGGCCAGAAGACCCCGCGTCTCCGGAGCGCAACGATGCCCCGACCGTTTGAGCCCTACGCCGACGCGCTGCGCACCGCCCGCGAGATCGTGCGCGAACAGGCGGGGGCCGTGGCGGAGGCGGCCGTTCAGGCGAACGCGCACGCCTACGACGAGGCCTGCAATGGGCTCGTCGTGCGGATCGCGCAAGCCATCGTCGATGCCGGCGAGGTCGCCGTCGGGTATCGCCGGGATCACGAGGCCGCCTGAACCGATCACCCGCGCTTGCGGCCGCCGCCCCCCTTGTACTTGGGCTTCTGCCCGCCGAGCCCCTGCGTCGAGCGCGGCTTCGGCCGCTCCTGCCAGGGTACGGCGCCGGCCGGCAGCTCCCGGTCCGTGCCCGGGCCCATATCGTCGAGGTCGGGCTTGGCGATGCGGCTGCCCCCGCCCCCGCGCGGGGGCTTCCGGCCGAACTTGCCGGCCTCGCGCTCCACGTCGTCCTGGCGGGCCATGGGATCGTCCGAGACCAGCAGCTCGGTCGCCTGAAGGCGCTTCAGCTCGTCGCGCAGGCGCGCCGCCTCCTCGAAGTCGAGATCGGCGGCGGCTGCGCGCATCCGCTTCTCGAGATCCGCCATCACGGCCTTGAGGTTGTGGCCCACCGTGATCGCGTCCTTGGCCAAGCCGGTATCGACCTGGACGTGGTCGCGCTCGAACACGCTGCTGAGGATGTCGGCGATGCCGCGCTTCACGCTCTGCGGCGTGATGCCGTGCTCCGCGTTGTAGGCGAGCTGCTTGGCGCGGCGTCGCTCGGTCTCGGCCATCGCCCGCTCCATCGAGCCGGTGATGGTGTCGGCGTACAGGATGCAGCGGGCGTCGGCGTTGCGGGCGGCGCGGCCGATGGTCTGGATCAGCGAGGTCTCCGAGCGGAGGAACCCCTCCTTGTCGGCGTCGAGGAGGGCCACCAGGGCGCATTCCGGGATGTCGAGGCCCTCGCGCAGCAGGTTGATGCCGATCAGCACGTCGAAG
Organism: Methylobacterium sp. J-070; assembly: GCF_022829385.1. Lineage (GTDB taxonomy): Bacteria > Pseudomonadota > Alphaproteobacteria > Rhizobiales > Beijerinckiaceae > Methylobacterium. The sequence goes on from NZ_JAKSXX010000066.1 coordinate 48,997, forward strand.
GCGCCGAGGCGCAGGTCACGGATGATCTCGATCCGCTCCAGGGTGTCGATGTCGGAATGCATGTAGCGCACCCGCACGCCGTTCTCGTGCAGGTACTCGGTGAGGTCCTCGGCCATGCGCTTGGTGAGCGTGGTCACGAGGGTCCGGTAGCCGGCCTGGGCGACCTCCCGGACCTCGCCCAGAAGATCGTCGACCTGGCTCCGGGCCGGGCGGATCTCGATCACCGGATCGACGAGGCCGGTGGGGCGGATCACCTGCTCGGCGAAGATGCCGCCGGTCTGCTCCATCTCCCATTTGCCGGGCGTCGCCGAGACGTGGACCGTCATCGGCCGCATCGCGTCCCATTCCTCGAAGCGCAGGGGGCGGTTGTCGAGGCAGGACGGCAGCCGGAAGCCGTACTCGGCGAGCGTCGCCTTGCGGCGGAAGTCGCCCCGGTACATGCCGCCGATCTGCGGCACGGTGACGTGGCTCTCGTCGGTGAAGACCAGGGCGTTGTCGGGCAGGTACTCGAACAGGGTCGGCGGCGGCTCGCCCGGCTTCCGGCCGGTGAGATAGCGGGAATAGTTCTCGATGCCGTTGCAGGCGCCAGTGGCCTCGATCATCTCGATGTCAAAGGTGCAGCGCTGGTCGATCCGCTGCGCCTCGATCAGGCGCCCCATCTTGGTCAGCTCCTCGATCCGGGCGTTGAGCTCCGTCTTGATCCCCTTGATCGCCTGCTGCAGCGTCGGACGCGGCGTGACGTAGTGGGAGTTCGCGTAGACCTTCACGAACTTTAGCTCGGCGATGGTCTTGCCGGTGAGCGGGTCGAACTCGACGATGCTCTCGACCTCGTCGCCGAACAGGCCGATCCGCCAGCCGCGATCCTCGAGGTGGGCGGGCCACAGCTCGATGGAATCGCCCCGGACCCGGAAGGTGCCGCGGGCGAAGTCCGACTGGATCCGCTTGTACTGCAGGGCCACCAGATCGGCGATGAGCTGGCGCTGCTCGATCCGCTCAGCCAACGAGACCGTGAACGACATCGCCGTGTAGGTCTCGACCGAGCCGATGCCGTAGATGCACGAGACCGAGGCGACGATGATCACGTCGTCGCGCTCCAGCAGGGCGCGGGTGGCGGAGTGGCGCATCCGGTCGATCTGCTCGTTGATCGAGGATTCCTTCTCGATGAACGTGTCGGAGCGGGGGACGTAGGCCTCGGGCTGATAGTAGTCGTAGTAGGAGACGAAATACTCGACGGCGTTGTCGGGAAAGAACGTCTTGAACTCCCCGTAGAGCTGCGCGGCCAGGGTCTTGTTGGGCGCCAGGATCAGGGCCGGGCGCTGCGTCTCCTCGATGATCTTGGCCATCGTGAAGGTCTTGCCCGAGCCGGTGACGCCGAGCAGCACCTGATCGCGCTCCAGCGCCTGCACGCCGCCGACCAGTTCGGCAATGGCCCTCGGCTGGTCGCCGGCCGGCTCGAACTCGGATTTCAGCGTGAACCGGAGCCCGCCCTCGGATTTCTGCGGGCGCTCCGGCCGGTGCGGCGTCCAGGTCTTGCCGTCCTTGAACAGCGGGTTGCCCTCGGTGAGCAGCCGCTCCAGGGCCGTCACCGTCGCCGAGGCGCCGCCGTCGCCGCCGGGATCCGGCAGGTCGGCGCCCTCCGGGACGGGGCCGTCCTCGGGCGGTATCAGGCCCAGGGCCTGGGCGAGACGCGGGTCGACATCCGCGGCGTCGCCCAGCGCGAAGCCGGCCTGGGGCGCCTCCGCGAAACCGTCACGGGCGATCTCGGCCCGCCGCCCGGCGGCCGTGGGGGTCCCGCCCTTGCCGGCGCGCCCCTTGGGCTTGCCCGGTCGCGCGGGCGTCTCCGCGGGCGCTTCGACCGCCGTCGGCCGGTTGCGATTGAGCGCCGGGTTCAGCAATTCCGCCAGATAGGTGTCGAGCGGCTTCAGCTCGGGTTTCGACGCCTTGGCGGACGAAGCCGTGACGGAGGCGGCGCGCGATTTCTTCGGAGCGGGCATGGCGCCAATATGGGCCCGCCGACGCCCGTGAGAAACCCTGTCCGGCCGGGAGTTTTGACGCTCCCCTCCCCCGAGCACCGGCCCGGCGTCCGGACCGCTACGGCCGCTGTCCGGTCTGGATTGACTGGGCAATACAACCGTTAGGTAGAATTCATCCCCTTTCGGACTCGATTCGCGCCGCCACCGCCGAGAAAATCCGCCGCCGTAACAGGCGCGAATTCACTTGCGACGGTTCCGCGACGCCGTTACTTTGCGGCGCAAAGCGCGATGAAGCCCGGGGCATGAGGGGCATGCAGGACCTGGACAAGGCATTGGCCGACATCGTGGCGATCCGCTCGCAGATCGCGCGCGATACGGCGTTCCGTGGAGTGGGGGCGGCGACCGTGGCCGGCACCGGCGGCCTCGCGCTGGCCTGTGCGGCCGGGCAGGCCCTGTGGCTCGGAGATCCGACGGCCCGGACCGGCCTGTTCTTCGGCCTGTGGATCGCGGCCGCCCTGGCGGCTTTCGCGATGATCGGGGTCGAGGCGATGCGGCGGACGCGCCGCCTGCATTCCGGCCTTGCCGACGCCATGGTGTGGAACGCCATCGAGGTGTTCCTGCCGGCCGCCGGCGCGGGGGCGTGCCTTGCCATGGTGATCGCCCGGTTCGCCCCCGGCGAGGTCTGGATGCTGCCGGGGCTGTGGCAGGTCCTGGTCGGCCTCGGCCTGTTCGCTTCGGCGCGGATCCTGCCCCGGGCGGTGCAGGGCGTGGGCGCGTGGTACCTGCTCGCGGGGCTTGCGGGGCTGGCCTTTTCGGCGGAGACGCACCTCCTCTCCCCGTGGACCATGGGCCTGCCCTTCCTCGTCGGCCAGACCTGGCTGGCGGTGATCATTCATCGCGGCGCGCGGTCCTTCGATGACGACCTCTGATCGGGACGACGGGCGCTTCTCCTACGAGGGGCTCGACAGGATCATCCACGAACGGGCGCGCCTCTCCGTGCTCACGTCCCTAGTGGCACATCCCAAGGGCCTGCCCTTCCCGGACCTCAAGCGGCTCTGCGGACTGACCGACGGCAACCTGAGCCGGCACCTCGCGGTGCTGAGCGAGGCCGATCTGGTCAGCCTGGAGAAGGGTTCCGCCCACAACCGCCCGCAGACCGTGTGCCGGCTGACCGCGAGCGGACGCCAGCGGTTCATCGGCTATCTGGGCGTGCTGGAGCAGGTGGTGCGGGACGCCGCGGAAGCGGCGGAGCGCGGACCGGATGCGGGCCGGCGCGGCCTCGATCCGGTCACGAAACCGGCGTGAGACGGCCGGATACGCCTCTGATTGTTAACATCGACCCGATAAACTTCAGCGATACGCCCAGGCCGGGAGACTTTACGATGCAAAGCGAAGCGGCGCCGAAGGCTCTGCACGCCGCGATCATCATGGACGGCAACGGGCGTTGGGCGACGCAGCGCGGACTGCCGCGGCTCGCCGGGCATCATCGCGGCGTGGAAGCGATCCGGCGCACCGCCGAGGCCTGCCCGGATCACGGGATCGGCACGCTGACGCTCTACGCCTTCTCGGCAGACAATTGGCAGCGCCCGGTCGAGGAGGTCGGCGGGCTGATGCGGCTCCTGCGCTCCTACCTGCGGAACGAGACGCAGCGGCTCGCCCGCACCGGCACCCGGCTCAGCGTCGTGGGGCGGCGCGACCGGTTGCCGGACGGCATCCCCGCGGCGATCGCGGCCGCGGAAGCCGCGACCGCAGCGGGCACACGCCTCCATCTGCGCATCTGCGTCGACTATTCGGCCCGCGACGCGATCATCGCGGCAGCGCAGGGCCCTCAGGGCACCGACCCGATCACCCGGGAGAGCTTCGGCGCCCTGGTGGCGGGCCCGATGCACGGGTCGCCCGTCGAGGTCGACCTGCTGATCCGCACCGGCGGCGAGCGGCGGCTCTCGGACTTCATGCTGTGGGAAGCGGCCTACGCCGAGTTGCATTTCACCGAACGGATGTGGCCCGATTTCGGGCCCGAGGACCTCGCCGAGGCGGTCGCCGAATTCACCCGCCGCGAGCGCCGATTCGGAGGGCTGAAGGCGCCGGCCGTCTCCGCCGCCGCTTGAGGGTGCTTGACGGGCGCGTCCCGGCGCGCAGAGGGTTTCCGGCATGACCGAGACCCTCGCCAACCGACGCGTCCTCCTCGTGATCGGCGGGGGCATCGCGGCCTACAAGGCCCTCGACCTGATCCGGCGCCTGCGTGAGCGCGGAGCCGAGGTCTGCCCGCTGCTTACCGCCGGGGGGCAGCAATTCGTCACCCCGCTCGCCGTGGCGGCGCTCGCCGGCGAGCGGGCGCATACCGACCTGTTCGACCGGGCCGAGGAAGCCGATATCGGCCATATCAAGCTGGCCCGGCAGGCGGATGCCGTGGTGGTGGCGCCGGCCACCGCCAATCTGATGGCCCGCATGGCCGGCGGGCACGCCGCCGACCTCGCGACCACGGTCCTCCTGGCGACCACCCTGCCGATCCTGATCGCCCCGGCCATGAACGTGCAGATGTGGGCGCACCCGGCGACCCGCCGCAACCGCGCGATTTTGGAGGGCGACGGCGTCCGGTTCGTCGGCCCGAATTCCGGACGGATGGCTGAGCCGGAGAGCGGCCCGGGCCGGATGGCCGAACCCTCCGAGATCGCCGACGCCCTCGAGGGGATGCTGGCCGAGGTCGGCACGCCGGGCCCGGGCCGCGGGTTTTTGGCCGGACGTCCGGGCGCGGGAACGCGCGCCCTCGCGGGTCGGCGGGTCGTCGTGACCTCCGGGCCGACCCATGAGCCGATCGACCCGGTGCGCTATCTCGCCAACCGCTCCTCCGGCCGCCAGGGCCACGCCATCGCGGCGGCGGCCGCCGAGGCCGGGGCCGACGTCACCCTGATCTCCGGGCCGGTGGCGATCCCGGATCCCGCCGGCGTGGCCATGGTCCGGGTCGAGACCGCCCGGGAGATGCTGGCCGCCGTCCAAACGGCGCTGCCCGCCGACATCGCGATCTTCGCGGCCGCAGTGGCCGACTGGCGTCCGGAGACCGAGGCCGGCTCCAAGAAGCTCAAGAAGGACGGCAGCGGCCCGGCACCGCTGCCCCTCGTCGAGAACCCCGACATCCTCGCCACCGTGGCCCGTCTGGACACGGGGCGTCCGCCCCTCGTGGTGGGTTTCGCCGCGGAGACCGACACGGTGCTCGACCACGCGCGCGCCAAGATCGCCCGTAAGGGCTGCGACCTGATCGTGGCCAACGACGTGTCGGCCGCGGGCGGCGTCATGGGCGGGACAGAGAACGCGGTCCATCTGATCCACCGCGACGGCACGTTGGATAGCTGGCCGCGCCTCGGCAAGGACGAGGTCGCCCGCCGCCTCGTGGCGCATCTGGCCGGCCTGCTGGCTCGCTGACGCCGGTACGCCGCGCCCGGCTCCGGCCGTAGGGCGTTGGAGGACGACCGGACGTCTCCGTGATCGCGATCCAGGATGTATATTGTCTTCGGTAAATATTTTCCTACTTCTCTTACTCTCCGAACGGATCATAATTCAATTTTGCAAATCAAGTGCCATTCGTCGCGCGACTACATGCGAAGGTTTTTCTTGAAAAATAATTGAGCACGTCCGATTTTTCTGTCCGGAAACGTGATTCGCTGCGGATCCGTCTCTCTTTCATCGCGCCGCTGGAGATGAGCGATGGTCCGCCTGCGAAACGTCTCGATCCGCTCGACGATGGGCCTGGTGTTTGTCGTCCTGGGATTGATCATCGTCATTTACGCGACGCAAGCCCTCATCGGGGCACGGCGCCAGGCGGACCGATCGGAGGCGAGCATCGCCCTGGTGCGGGCCAGCCGCGCACTGCTCCAGACGCTCTACGCGATGCGGCTGGAACGCGGCGCGACCCTGCAGTTCCTCGCCGCCGCCGAGCCCATGGATGCGGAGACCCTGGCGTCGCTCTATGCGGATCGGCAGCGCGCGGTCACCGGCCTGGATAAGGTGACGGCGCTCGTGGGCGACATGGGTCTGCCGGCCGTCAGGGAGGCGCTCGGTCCGCTCCGGACGGCGCGCGAGCGGGTGGAGCGCCTCCGCCCCCGGGTCGATGCCGCCCTGCGCGTGTCCAGGATCCAACGCGACGGGGCCGTCACCCAGGAGGCGCAGACCGCCTTCCTGGCCATGCTCGACGCCCTCGGGGCAACGACGGATGCGGTGGATGCCGCGATCCCGCGCTCCGACACGATGCTCGGGCGCGACCTCACCCTCAAGCGGGCCGCTTGGGCGACCCGCATGGCGAACGGGGCCGTCGCCCTGCGGGTACAGGCCTCCCTATCGGCCGGCACGTTCTGGTCGCCCGCGGAGGCGATGGCCGCCGCCGAGGAGCGGGGCCGGCTCGACGCCTCCTGGAAAACCGTCATCGAGACGGCATCCGGCCTCTCGGACCCGGTCCGGGCGGCCTTCGAGAAGGCCCGCGCCAACAACTTCGAGGGGGCGGCCCTCGCCCGTCGCCTCACGGTTGCGACCGCGCTGGCCCAGCACGCTCCGCCGGGGATCACGCTTCAGGAGGCCCGGAAGCTCGACACGCCGGAACAGGCGACCCTCGTGGACCTCGCCTCTGCGGCCCTCGACGAGATGGTCGAACGGGCCGAGGCCCTGGCGCGGGAGGCGCGGGGCGGCCTGATCCTCAACCTTGCCGCCCTGCTGGTGTCCGGCGCGCTGGTCGCCCTCGGCCTGGTGGCGCTGTTCCGCGTCGTCCTCGGGCCGATCCGGACGATGACCGGAACCATGCAGGCCCTGGCTGACGGCGACGTGTCCGTGGCGGTACCGCTGCGCGACCAGGACAACGAGCTCGGCGCCATGGCCAGGACGGTGCAGGTGTTCAAGGACAGCCTGATCCGCACCCGCGCTCTGGAGGCCGAGGCCGCCCAGACGCGGATCGCCGCCGAGGCGCATCGCAAGACCGGCATGCATCAGATGGCCGAGCGCTTCGAGACCGCCATCGGCGGCATCATCGGTCGGGTCTCCGCGTCCGCCACGCAGCTGCAGGCCACCGCCCAGACCATGACCGCCACCGCGACCCGGACCGCAGGCCAGTCCACCGCGGCCGCGGCGGCGGCCGAGCAGGCCGCCTCCAACGTCAACACCGTGGCGGCCTCGGCCGAGGAGTTGGGTTCGTCGGTCCAGGAAATCGGCCGGCGGGTCGACGGCTCCGTCAAGCTGGCGGTCGATGCGTCCGCCGAGGCCGGCCAGACGGGGGCGCTGGTGCAGGAGCTGAGCAGCGCCGTCGGCCGGATCGGCGACGTGGTCGGCCTGATCTCGGATATCGCCGGGCAGACCAACCTGCTGGCGCTGAACGCCACGATCGAAGCCGCCCGCGCCGGCGAGGCGGGCCGCGGTTTCGCGGTGGTCGCCTCGGAGGTCAAAGCCCTGGCCGATCAGACCGCCAAGGCGACCGGGGAGATCTCGGCACAGATCGCCAGGGTCCAGGCCTCAACCGGCCAGGCGGTGAAGGCGATCGGCTCGATCACGGCCCGCATCCAGGAGATCAGCGACGTGGCGCTCTCGATCGCCGCCGCCGTCGAGGAGCAGGGTATGGCGACCCGGGAGATCGCCCGCAATGTCGGCCAGGCCGCCGCGGGAACCGGCGACGTGACCGGCAACATCAACGGCGTGGCTGTGGCCGCCGAGGAGACCGGCAGGGCGGCGAGCCAGGTTCTCGGCGCGGCCTCCGAGCTGTCACGCGGGGCCGACCATCTCTCCGTTGAGGTCGAGCGCTTCCTCGACACCGTGCGGGCGGCCTGAGCGACCGCCCGGACGAGGATCGCCGGCCTCCCTGGCCTGCACCGGCCCGAGTCGATAGAAGGCCCCCGACGGCCGGCGCGCACGGCGCCGGCTCCAGGGAGAAACCATGCCTCGCCTGTCCCTCATCGCCGGAGCCGCGTTCATCGCCATGACAGCAGCCGCGAATGCCGAGATCGTCACCCTGCCCTCGGGCCTGAGATACCAGGACGAGGTCGTCGGCACCGGCCCCGAGCCGAAGGCCGGGCAGCAGGTCACCGTCCAGTACACCGGCTGGCTCGACGAGGGCGGCAAGAAGGGCACGAAGTTCGACTCGTCCCGCGACCGCAACCAGCCCTTCTCCTTCCCCCTCGGCGCCGGACAGGTCATCAAGGGCTGGGACGAGGGCGTCGCCACCATGAAGACCGGGGGCAGGCGCACCCTGATCATCCCGCCGGCGCTCGGCTACGGCGCCCGGGGTGCCGGCGGCGTGATCCCGCCGAACGCCACGCTGATCTTCGACGTCGAGCTTCTCGGCGCGAAGTAGGCCACGCCTGCGCGACGGCGCGAGACCCCAGAGAATGCTGTTCGCGCAGCTGCCCGACGAGCTGTTCAAGCCGCTGGCCTCGTCGAGCCGCGGCTTCAACGCCGCCCTGCTCCTGCACCTGCACCGGCGCGTCCTCGGGGCGGAGCCGGTGCGCAAGGCCGAGCTCCTGGCCGAGATCGGTGATTTCGCCGCCGGCTGGAGCGATCCGGAGGTCGGCGGCGACGAGCCGATCTCCGCCGACCCGGCGGAGCGCCGGGCGGCGCTCTACCGGCGTCTCCTCGAGACCGGCTGGCTGCTCGAGCGTCGCGAGCGCTACGTGCCGGTCGTGGAATTCGACCCCGAGGCCCGGCTCCTTCTCGAGGAGCTGTCGCGGCTGGAACGGGGCGAGACCCGCTCGTACGGCGGGGCCGTGCTGGAGGTGCTCGGCGGCCTGGAGAGCGCCCTGTCGGATCCGGGAAGCCGGTCGGAGGCGCTCTCGAACGCGGCGCGGGCGGCGGCGGCCTTCCTGGCGCACGTGCGCGGTCTCGCCGCCGGCATGCGCAAGGTCGAGGAGCGGATCCTGCGCGAGCCCGACCGCGCCAAGACCTTCCGGCTGTTCTTCGAGGAATTCGTCGAGCGCCACCTGATCAGCGACTACCGGACGCTGCACACCCGCTTCAACCCGTTCCGCTTCCGCGCCAGCGTGGTGCGGGAGGCCGGCCGCGCCCTGCGCGACGTCCTCACCGTCCGGGCTCTAGCCGAAGGCCTGATCCGCGAGGGCCGCAGCCCCGATCTCGACGCGGCCCAGCGGGCGGTCCGGGGGGACCTCGCCCAGATCCTGACGGTGTTCGAGGGGCTCGACAACCATCTCGACGCGGTCGACGCCGTCGTGGCGCGCCTGGAACGCCGGATCGGGGCCGCCCTGCACGTCATGGACCGGCCGGATCCGAGCGGGGTCGAGCGAGTTGCCGCGATGCTGCGCGCCGTCGGGGGCTCGGAGATCGCCCCGGAGGTGCCGCCCGATGTCTCGCTGGTGCGTCCCCCCATCGGCCACGCGCATCTCCAGGCGCCGCGGGCGCGCAGGAGCGCGATCGACGTCGAACCGCTGCCGGACGTGGACGACGATCCGGTGGTCGACGCCTTCGCGGCCGCCAAGGCGGCGTTCCGCCGCCGCACCACCGTGACCCCCGAGAGCATGACCGCCTTCGTGGAGGCCCGGCTCGCCGAGGCGCCGAAGCTGCACGGCTCCGAGATCGTCATCGCCACCGTGGACGACTTCATCGTGTTCCAGCGCCTGCGCGAGATCGACGTATTGTTCGATGCGGCGCTGGGCGCCCGATACGCGCTCACGCGGCTGCCCGAGCGGGTCGCCAACGGCTGGCTCGACTGCCCGGATTTCGTCCTGGAGCGGCAACGCGGTGCTTGAGGGGTTCCGCGCCATCATCGACGGCGACGAGCCCCCGCCCCCCGGGGCCCGGGCGCCGGACGCCGAGGAACTGACCCGCGCCCTCCAGGTCCTGCTGAAGGGCCAGGTGATCTACGCGGATACGCAGGGCATCGGCCGGTCCTACGAGATCGCCCGGCACTACGCGCCGTTCTTCACCGATTACTTCGCCTGCCTCGGCTACGCGGTCACGCTGTCCCACCGCGACCAGATGGTCTCGCTGAGCCCGGCCGCAGACGCGCCGCGCCACGACATCGTCTCCGAACGCCTGCGCAAGGACGAGACCCTGGTGCTGCTCGCCCTCCGGCTCCTCTACGAGGAGGGCCTGCGCGACCACCGCGCCGGCACCGACGGGATCGTGGCCTGCACCACGGACGAGATCGTCGAGAAGATCCGCAGCGTGGCGCGGAACGAGCCCCCCGAGGAGGGGCGTCTCGCCGACATCCTGCGGCTCTATGCCAAGCGCGGGGGCCTGCGGCTCGGCGAACGCGACCGGGTCGAGCGGGTCACGCCGCTCGCCCTTCTGCCGGGCCTGACGGTGCTGGCGTCCGACGCGTGGCTGGAGCGCCTGCGCGCCTGGTCCGAAGCCGGCTGAGGCCGACCGGGGCCGGATCGCCGATCAGGCCGCGCGCACCGTTGCGAGGAAACGCTCGACCTCGGCCCCGAGATGGTCCGCTTGGCCCGTCATCTCGGAGGCCGAGGCCAGCACCTCTTCGGCCGCCGCCCCGGTCGCGTCGGCCGCGTCGGCGACATCCGTGACGTTGACCGTGACGGCTCCGGTCCCGACCGCCGCCTGGGCAACGTTGCGGACGATCTCCTGGGTGGCCGCCCCCTGCTGCGCCACCGCGGACGCGATCGAGGTCGCCGTCTTGTCGATCTCGCGGATGCGCGTCGCGATACCGTCGATCGCCCGGACGGCGTTGCCGGTCGAATCCTGAATCTGCCCGATTTGCCGGCCGATCTCCTCGGTGGCCCTGGCGGTCTGACCCGCCAGCGCCTTGACCTCGGCCGCCACGACCGCGAAGCCGCGGCCCGCCTCCCCGGCCCGCGCGGCCTCGATCGTCGCATTGAGCGCGAGCAGATTCGTCTGTTCGGCGATCGCCGAGATCACCGCCACGACTTCCCCGATCCGCCGCGCCCCGTCGCTCAGATCCTGGACCAGACCGGTCGTCGAGGCCGCCTCCCGGACGGCCACCTTCGCCAGGTTCGCCGAAGACACGACCTGACGGCCGATCTCGTCCACTGAGGAACCGAGTTCCTCGGCTGCCGACGCCACCGTGTTGACGTTCGCGGCGGCTTCCGCGGCGGCCGCGGTCGCGCCCGTGGAGCGGTGGGCCGTCCTGGCTGCCGTCGCGGCGAGGCTCTGGGCGGTCCCCTGCAACTGCGTCGCCGCCCCCGCGACCGTCCGGACGATACCGCCGATGGCGGTCTCGAAGCTCTCCGCGAGGTCGCGGATCGCCTGCCGGCGCCGGGCTTCGGTGTCGGCGCGGGCCTGGGCGGACGCGTCCTCCAGGGCGCGGGCGTTCAGCAGGCTCTGCTTGAAGACCTGCACGGCCGCCGACATGTCGCCGATCTCGTCGCGCCGCCCCACGGAGGGCACCGCCACCGCAGTCTCGCCGCCCGCGAGCCGGCGCATGGCGTCGGCCATGCGGGAGATCGGGCGCGAGACGCCGAGCAGGGCGTAGAGCGCGGCGGCCACCGCGACCGCCAGCGTGATCGCCAGGATCACCACGGTCCAGGAGACGGCGCTCGCCTGGCTCGCCCGGACGGACCGGCCGGCCTCCGTCATGGCCCTGACATGCAGATCCACCAGCGCGCGTGCGGCCTTCGATGCCTCCTGGTAGTGGGCGTTCATGGCACCCCGGTAATAGGCCATCGCGGCCTCGCGCTGACCGAGTCCGAAGCCGCGCAGGCGATCCCAGTCGTAGAACTGGACCTTGAGCTTGGCGGCCAGGGTGTCGAACAGGGCCTGCTCGTCCGGCGCGGAGATCCGGGCCCGATAGGCCTCGACCGCGGCGGTCCGGTCCTTGAGCAGGTCTTCCACCGCCTTGCGGCTCGTATCGCGCTCGGCCTCCGTGTCCGCCGTGGCCGACCGGACCTGGAGAAGGCGCGCCTTGACGACCATCCCGTCGATCGCTTCCGCCGCATTCAAGGATGGGATCGCGCGATCGAGCAGCTCGGTCAATCTCTGATCGATAAATCGTATTCGCGCGATCGTCGTACCGCCCTGAATGCAGGCTGCCGCCAGCATCAGGAGAAAGAGACCGCTGAGCTTCAGCTTGAGGCCGGCGCGCATAACGTCACCGTCTGTTTCAAAGTCCGCGAGGATAAGCTTGAGATGACTTCCGGCAAGCGCGTGTTTCGATGACGAGTTGATCGGCGGCGGGCTCTGTCACCGGCTTGCATCCGCCGCCGAGTCCGGCCAACTGGGCCGGTCATCGTCCGCCCCGGCCCGGCTCACCGACATCGTGTACGTCCTCACCGACATAGCCCTCTCGAACTGGTACCTGATCCGCCGCGAGCAGATCCGTCTGCGTGGCGCCGCGGCGCTGGTCGGGCCGACCGGGGCCGGCAAGTCGACGATCTTCGATGCGGTCGGCACGGTGCTGGCGGGCAACAACGCGAGCCGGCTCGCCCTCAACGCCTCGGCCTCCGGGCGCAGCGCCCGCACGGTCCGCGACTATTGCCTCGGCTGGATCAGCGACCCGGCGGAGGGCGGCCGCCCGACCCGGGAATCCTGCGAGACCGTGCTGGCGCTGGTCTTCGAGAACCCCGCATCGGGCCGGGTCGTGACGGTCGGGCTGGCGCTGGCGGCCCGTGCCGCGGAGCCGAAGGAGACCGTGCTGTCGCGCTTCATCGCGGTCGGCCACCGGTTCGAGATCGCCGATTACGCCCGCACGGCCCCGGGCGGCAGCTTCACGGCCCCCTGGAACGAGATCGCCGCGGACCTGCGCGCCCGGGCGGCGAGCTTCACCGAGTACCGGACCTCCGGCGAGCGCTTCACGGCCGATGTCCTGGCCACCCTGCGCGAGGGGGCACCGGCGCCCGAGCCGCGCCATTTCCTGCGCAGCTTCGCCAATGCGGTGGCGTTCAAGCCGATCTTCGACACCAGCGCCTTCGTGCGGGCCTTCGTGCTCGACCCGGAGCCGCTGGATGTCGAGCGCGTGCGGCTGTCGATCGCCAACTGGCGCCGCCTCCTGGAAACCATCGCCGAGCTGGAGAGCCGGCTCGCGCGGCTCCGCCGCCTGCGCGATCGCTACGACGCCTGGAGCGAGGCGATCCTGGCGGCGGCGAATCACGAGCTGCGCGCAGCGAGCGCCGATCTGCGCCGCCGCAGCCTCGACCTCGTCGCGGTCCGGACGCGGCTGCGCGAGGGCGCCGATACGTTGCGCATCGCCCGGGAGCGGGTGGCCGCGAGCCGCGGCTACGTGCGCGAGATCGATGGCGAGATCGCCGAGAAGAAGGCGCTGGCCGCCGGCGCCGGCGCCGAGGGGCGGCTCGCCGCCTCGACGCTGGGCCTGTCGATGCTGGACCGCGACCGGAAGGAGCTGGTCGGACGGATCGCGGAGCTCGTCGGTCTCGTCGGCCAGATGGGCAAGCTTCTGCCCGTCGCCCCGATCCTGCGCCAGAGCTGTCCGCAGGCGGCCCGCCTGGCCGAAGCCTGCGCCCGCGCCGGCCTGCGGCGGGAAGCGCCCCCCGAGGAGGCCCTGCGCCCCGACGGTCCGCTCGCCGAGCTGAGGGACGGACTGGCACGCCTGCCCGAATTCGACGAGGCCCTGGAGCGGGCCGCCGAAGACGCGGCCCTGAAGGCGCGGGCCCAGGAGAGCGTGGCCGAGCGCACCGCGCCGCGCACCGGCGCCGGTCCCGTGGCGCGCCTGTCGTCGGACACGGTGGCGTTCCGCGGCGAGCTGGCGAAGCGGGGCATCGACGCGGTGCCGGTCTGCGAACTCGCCGAGATCGTCGATCCGAACTGGGGACCGGCCCTCGAAGGCCTGCTCGGGCGCGCCCGCGAGGCGCTCGTGGTCGCGCCGGACCGGCTGAACGAGGCGCTCGGGGTTCTCCAGTCGGGCCGCGACCGGTTCCACCGCTGCATCCTGGTGAAGACCACCGACACCGCCAAGCAGCGGGCGCGCCGGTACGACGATGGACCGCTCACGGTGATCGAGACCGCCGATCCGCACGCGGAGGCGTTCCTGGGCGTGCGGCTCGGCGGTTACGACCTCGCCCGCGACGATGCCGAGCTGGGGCGCCTCGCCCGGGCGGTCGCCCCCAGCGGGCGCACCACCGCCGGCATGGCCTACTCGGTCACGCGCAGCGTCGATCTGCTGATGACCCGCGGCCATCGGGGACCGATCGCCGACAGCCGCCGGAGCCACGAGGTGGCGGTGGCGGAGGCGCGGCGCCTGCGGGGCGAGGCGGCGGTGCTGCGCGAGGCCGCCCGCACCGCGGCGGCGATCCGCGCCCGGATCGCCCGCGGGCTCGACGACGTGGACGCCCTGCGGGCGGAGCTCGACGGGTTGGACGGCCGGCGGCGCACGCTCCAGACCGAGCGCGAAGGAATCGCCAAGCAGGATTCGACCGGGCTCGCCGCCGAGATCGCCGCGCTCACGGCGGAGCGGACCGGCTACCTGCGGGAACTCTCGGAGGAGCTGGAGCCGAAGCTCGACCGGCTCCTCGCCGACGAGGCGGCCCTGCGCGCCCGGCTGGTGCCCATGCGTGAGGCGGCCCGGGCCGCGCTGGCGGCCCGACGCGCGGCGCTGCGCCAGCTCGTGGGCGGCGACGCCGCCCGCGTGCGTCTCGCGCGGTCCGAGCCGTTCGAGCCGGGCCCGATCGCCGAGGCGCGCCGTGCCCTCGCGGGCCTGGACGCTAAGGCCGCCGGCTCCCGGGCGACCGCCGAGCGCGCCCTCGCCCGGGACTCCGCCGAGGCGGCCCGCTCGCACGGGCGGATCGCCGAGCGCGAACTCGCGGAGGCCTGCGCGGCGTGGCGGGTGGAGAATCCCCTGAACGCGGGCGACGCACCGGCCATCGACGGGTTCGCCTGGGTCCGGCGCGAATACGAGGCCGTGGAAGGCCACGAGCTGCGGCGCTACCGGGCCCAGGCCGAGCGGGCCGAGACCGAGATGCGCCGCCTCATGACGGAGGATCTGCTGACGCGGCTCGCCGACCGCTTCGAGCGGGTCCATGCCCGACTCGAAGCCCTGAACGAGCGGCTGTCGGCCCGCAGCTTCACCGGCCAGACCTATGCGTTCGAGGCCGCGGTGGACCGCCGCTACGCCGCCGTCCACGCCCTCGCCACCGAGACCGCCCGCTCCCCCGAGGCCGCCCAGGCGCTGCTGGCCGGCGAGGCCGAGGGTCCCATGGCGGCGGCGCTGGCGGAGATCACCGCGCTCATCGCCGGGGACGAGGACGCAGGCCGGCTGGCGGATTACCGCAATTATTTCGTGTACGAGATCGGCATGCGCGACCGGGCGGGCAACCGCACGACCATGTCGGCGCGGGCCCTGCGCGGTTCGGGCGGCGAGGCGCAGGCGCCGTTCTACGTGGCGATCGCTGCGTCGCTCGCGAGCGCCTACTATCCAGGGGATCGGCCCGGCGACGAGAATCCCGGGCTGGGTCTCTGTCTCCTCGACGAGGCGTTCTCGAAGCTCGACGTGCGCAACAGCCAGGCGCTGGTCGACCTCTACCGGGCCTGGGGCCTGCAGCTGCTGATCGCGGCGCCGGAGGACAAGCGCACGACACTCACCGAGGTGATGGACACCATCGTGACCGTCTACAAGAGCCCGGACCTGACCTCGGTTCGCATCGAGGCCGAGCATCCCCTGGAGGCGGCCCGGCGGGCGCTCCACGCAATCAACCCCGATCAGGTCGGGATCGAGGCGTTCCGCCCGTCGGACGCCGCGGAGTGAGATCCGACGTGACGCGTGTCCCGACGCGTCCGCGCTTCGTCATGCTGGATCGCCGGCGTCCCCGGATCTCAAGCCCCGTGGCGCGGCCCTCAGATGGCGGGGCCGGGGCGAGCCAGACCGTCCTCGACGCCGCGCGGGTGGTCGCGTCGCGTCATCGGTGGCCGGGGCCGCGATCCCCGGTATCCGCGATCTTCGTCGCGCCGATCGTCAGTTCAGGTAGGTGCGGATCCAGTTCGGCGAGAGGATCTCGCCCTCTTCGGTGATGATCCAGGGCTGCTTGGCGGGGTCGGCCAGGGCGCCGGCGGCGGCCTTGATTGCCTCGCGCAGGGTGCCAAACCGCTCGGGCTGCGCCAGCGGGGTGCTCGCCGGGGCCGTGCGCCAGATCGTCAGATCGGCGGGCCGTTCCAGAGCTTCGGTTTCCATGGGTACTCGTCCTTCCGAACCGTTTTGGACCGTTCAGATCGCCGCCGCGCGGCAGAGCCAGAGAGCGGCGGGGATCGGTGGTCTGAGCGTCAATGCAAGCATCTCTGCGGCAGCTTTGCGATCAATTCGGGCGGTTTCCGAAACCAGAGCCCTGTGCCGAAGCACCAGAACAGGCCTGGGAGGAAGTTCCGTCACCGTAAAGCCCGCATAGGGCCCGCCGTGAACTTGCGAGAATTGTGGCTCTCGAATGATGACCATTCCGTTAGCCGGTCTGCGCCGCCCGCCGCCGTGCGCCAGAACACGTTCCGGGCGCGTCGGCGGCGCCGCCTCTCCGTGTTGACGCCCCGATCCTGAACGCGCACTTAAGGCCCGCGCCCGCCGAGGGCCCTGTTTCGGAGACGCCCGTGCCGGATCGCACCGTGCGCATCGTGCTCGCCGCGGTTCTGGTCCTGCTGGCGCTCTATGTCGCCGAGCCCTACCTCCAGCCGCTGCTCTACGCGGCCAACACTCCCCGGGCGGTGACGGCGCGGGGCGATCTGGCCCAGTCGGAGACGGCCACGATCGCCCTGTTCGAGCGGGCGAGCCCGTCCGTCGTCCACGTCTTCGCACAGGGTGCGGCACAGAACCGCGATCTGCTCGACCTCGACGAGGGCGGCGAGCAGGGCGGAACGCAGACCGGAACCGGCTTCGTCTGGGACGGCGCGGGCCACGTGGTGACGAACACCCACGTGGTGCAGAACGCCGCGCAGAGCGGCGGCTCCGTGTCGGTCCGGATGAGCGACGGTACCGTGGTGCCGGCATCCCTCGTCGGGTTGGCTCCGTCCTACGACCTGGCGGTCCTGCGGCTCGGGCGCGTGGCGCAGATGCCGCCGCCGCTGGCGATCGGCACCTCGGCGGATCTGAAGGTCGGCCAGTCGGCGTTCGCCATCGGCAACCCGTTCGGTCTCGACCACACGCTGACCACCGGTGTGATCAGCGCGGTCCGGCGGCGGATGCCGACCAGCGAGGGCCGTGAGTTGTCCGGCGTCATCCAGACGGATGCGGCGATCAACCCCGGCAATTCCGGCGGCCCGCTGCTCGATTCCGCCGGCCGGCTGATCGGCGTCAACACCGCGATCGTGTCGCCCTCGGGCGCCAGCGCGGGGATCGGCTTCGCGATCCCGGTCGATGTGGTGAACCGGGTCGTGCCGGAACTGATCCGGGTCGGCCGGGTGCGCAACCCCGGCATCGGCATCATCGCCGCCCAGGAGGCGGCCACGGCACGCCTCGGCATCGACGGCGTGGTGATCGTGCGGGTCCTGCCCGGATCGCCGGCGGCCCAGGCGGGCCTGCGTGGCGTCGCTCCGCAGACCGGCGACATCGGCGACGTCATCGTGGAGGCCAACGGCCGCGCGGTCCACCGGCTCGCCGACCTCACCGCGGCCATCGAGGAGACGGGGCTCGGCGCGCCGGTCACGCTGAAGGTCGAGCGCGACGGGCGGGTCCGGCAGGTGCGCCTCACCACGACGGACGTGGCGGAGAACCGGCGATGAAGGCCAGGACCCGTCTTTCGCTGTCCCCTCTCGTCCTTGTTGCCGCGCTCGCCGCCGGCTCGGTCCGGGCCGCCGAGGCGCCGCGGCGGTCTCGCCTCTGCCCGGAGGATCTGCCGGAGGGCGTGCACCTGCCGCCGCCGCCGGGCTGCGGGATCGATGCCGGCAAGCCGGTGCCGCGCCGGAGCGGTGTCTACGACCTCGGCGACGGAACGACGGTGCGGGTCGGCGGCCGGGCCTCGGCCGAGTACGGTGTGCGGCGCTGAGCCATGGTGCTGATCGCCGGGCTGCTCGCCTGCCTCACGCTCTGGTGGCTGTCGAAGAACAGCCGCGGGCTCGGCCGCAGATTGGCCCGCGCCGCGGGCCAAGGCGTCGGCGCCGCGTTCGGGCCGGCGCGCCTGCCGACCTTCGGGGCCTTCGCGCTGCTCGCCGCCGGCTTCCTCCTGCTGCACGGAAACCTCGTGCTGGCGGCGCTCCTCGGCCTCGGCGGCGTCTGGATGATCGAAGGGCAGGCCTCGATGACCGCCCGGCTGAGACGCCTCATCGGGCGTGCGACCGGTCGCGAGCGCGTCGACCGCCCGGAGCGCCGGCTGCGGACGCCGATGCTCGAGGCGATGCTGAACCCGGACGGCAGCCTGCACACGGGCCGGGTCATCGCCGGGCCGAACGCGGGCGCGTGGCTCGACGCCCTGCCCACCGAGGCGGTGGTCGACCTGCTGCGCCTCTGCCGCCGGAGCGACGCCGCCGGTGCCGTGCTGCTAGAGCCGTATCTCGACCGCCGGGCGCCCGGATGGCGTGTAGACGCTGAGCGCGATCGAGACCCGCGGCCGGGCCGCGCGCCGAACCCAGGGGCGATGACGCAGGAGGAGGCGTACCAGATCCTGGGGCTTCAGCGCGGGGCGACCGCTCAGCAGATCCGGTCGACCCACCGGTCTCTGATGAAGCGCGCCCACCCCGACCAGGGAGGCAGTGCCGAGGAGGCGGCGCGCGTCAACGCGGCCCGGGACAGGCTTCTGAACCGACATCGCTAAACTCCACGCGCGTTGTCAGAAAGTGACTGATGCTGGACCGCGGAGGGAACGCTTCCGCGGCCTTACCGTGCCGACGCGCCCGCGCGTCGCCTGGTGTCGTTCCGCTCAGCTCCGGGTCGCGAAGCAGCTGAAGCCGCTCCGCTTGACCGCCGAGCAGGCATCCTGGGCGGAATCCTGTTCGGCGAAGCCCGAGAAGCGGGCGCGGAAGAGCGTGGTCCCGCCATGCTCGACCTTCACCGTGTAGGGGGCCGCCTTCGAGAGGCTGCTGCCGACCTTGGCGCGCGCCTCCGAGAGCATCGCGCGGGCCTTGGTCTCGTCATCCATGGCGCCGAGCTGGATCACCCAGGCGGTCGGCACGACGCGGGCGCCGGAGACCGCCTTCGGGGGCTCGTCGCGCTCGGTCGAGGCGACGCGGGCGGCCGACTTGGTCGCGCCGGGGAAAGGCGGCTGGGCGTTGCCGGCCCCGGCATAGGCCTGCGCGGCCTTGGGCAGGCCCTGCGGACCGGGCTTCCAGGTGCCCCCCGGTGTCGTGGTCGAAGCGGCGGCCTTCGGCGCGAGGTCGAGGGGCTCGCCGGTGGTGCCGGTGGTCTCGACGTCCTCGTCGTCCGCGGAGGCGACCTGCGTGCGGGTCCGGGAGGCCGCGTCGGCGACCACCGCCGGGCGGGCGCGCTCGGCCACCTCGGTGACCGGCGGCGACACCCGGGCGCCGGCATAGGCCCGCGGCAGGCTCGCGCGAACCAGATCGACCATGATCCGGTCACGGCTCGCGCCGGACTTGCCGCCGAGCACGATCGCGACGATCTGGCGGCCCTCGGACTTCGCCGCGGTCATCAGGTTGAAGCCGGAATCCCGGGTGTAGCCGGTCTTGATCCCGTCCACGCCCTCGACGTTGCCCAGCAGATGGTTGTGGTTGCCGATCACCCGGCCGCGGAACGCGAAGGACCGGGTCTGGAAATAGCGGTAGTAATGCGGGAAGCGGTCCTGGATCGCCCGGGCGAGCACGGTCAGGTCGCGGGCGGTGGTGAGCTGATCCGGGTCGGGCAGGCCCGAGGCGTTGGCGTAGTGCGTCCGGCTCATGCCGAGGGCGTGCGCCTTCGCGGTCATCATCTGGGCGAAGCGCTCCTCGGAGCCGGCGATGTTCTCGCCGATCGCGCAGGCCACGTCGTTCGCCGACTTGGTCACGATCGCCTTGATGGCGTCCTCGACCGCGATGGTCTGCCCCGGGCGGAGCCCGAGCTTCGAGGGTGCCTGGGCGGCCGCGTGGGCCGAGATCGTCAGATCGGAATCGAGGGCGAACTTGCCGCGCTCCATCTGCTCGAACAGCAGGTAGAGCGTCATGACCTTGGTGATCGAGGCCGGGTGGCGCAGGGCGTCCTCGTTGACCGCGTGCAGGGTCTTGCCGCTCTTCACGTCCACCACCATGGCGGCGTAGGGCGGGCTGTAGCCGCCGCCGGCCCGCGCGTGGTGGTGATGACGCCCGCGCCGCGCCTCGGCTGGCGCGGCCAGCGCCGTCAGGACCGCCGCGGCCGCGAGGGCGGCCGGCAGCGCGGGAATCGTCCGGGAGCGGCCCATTACGCTACGCATCACGCCTGATTGCCTCGCGGAACCGGCCCTCGCCGGTCGTGTGTCCTGGCAGGGTCCGCGCCGATCGCGTGGCCCTGCTGCATCATCGGAGAGTTAGGCAAGCGCAGTTACAGGCCCGTTAATGCCGGCGGTTCGAAGACCGGATCATGCCGGCACGGACACAACTTATCGGAGCCCGAGGCTCCGGCTTGACGGTGGCCGTTGCGGCGCACACAGTCGGCGGCGATCCGAAGGCGCCGTCGCCGCTGGTCGCGCTCGGCCCTTCGGGACGGTCCCGATCTGGAAGTCCGCCATGCAGCCGCGCCCCGCCTCCCTAGCATTCCCGCCGGCCGCCGGGTTCAGCCTGGCGCTGCGGTGCTTCGGGCATGCGAGCCGCGCGGGCCAGGCCATCGGGATCGAGTGGCTCGACTCCGCCAAGCAGGGGCTCGACGACCTCGCCGCCACGACGCGACGGCTCGCGACCGCCCGGGGTCCGGGGGAGGTCCTGGCGCTTCAGACGGCGTATCTGAGCCGCGCCGGCGCGCGCGCCTCGACCCGCTCGACGGTGGCCGGCGACCTGATGGCGCGCTGCGCCGGCGATCTTCTGCAACCGGCGGCGACGCCGCGTGCCGGCCGGGCCGCTTGAGGCA
The DNA here is from genome assembly GCF_022829385.1 of Methylobacterium sp. J-070. Lineage (GTDB taxonomy): Bacteria > Pseudomonadota > Alphaproteobacteria > Rhizobiales > Beijerinckiaceae > Methylobacterium. The sequence continues at coordinate 69,820 of NZ_JAKSXX010000066.1, forward strand.
CCCGCCGCCGGGACGGGCAGCCGACCCGCGGACGCGCCCGCCCCGGCCGCGGCGCCGGTCTGTCGACCCCTGCTGCGCGGCCCCGCATGACCCGAGCGCGTCGGCAGGCGTGCGCCCGGCGCAAGCTTCACGGGGCGGACAAGTGCGCACAGGAGTCTGGCGAAGTCGGCTCACCGTCTGTAGATTAACGATCATGGAGCCGGGCGCTGCTCCCGGCAGGGTCAGGACAGGATCGTCCGCTAGGATCGGCGACGCCCGCTCCAATCGAGGGATCGGTTCGACGCACATGAGACAGGTCCCCATGCAGGGCACCGCGAGTTCGACGAGGAGTCACCAGCGGGCACGCGCCGCGGCCACGGCGTCCGGATCGCGCTCCCCGGGAGGCGATGACCGGTCCAACACCGCGATCATCACCCGCACCAAGACGCGCACCAAGCGGCCGAGCCTGTACCGCGTGCTCCTCCTGAACGACGACTACACGCCGATGGAGTTCGTCGTGCTGGTGGTCGAGCGGTTCTTCAACAAGAGCCACGAGGATGCCTACCACATCATGATGCACGTGCATCAGAACGGGGTCGGCGAGTGCGGAATCTTCACCTACGAGGTCGCGGAGACCAAGGTGACGCAGGTCATGGACTTCGCGCGCAAACACCAACATCCTCTCCAGTGCGTTATGGAAAAGAAATAGGCGCCGCTCGCGGTAGGCACCCACACAGAGGCCAGCTTTGCCAAGCTTCTCACGCAGCCTAGAACAAGCTCTCCACCGCGCCCTGGCGCTCGCCGGGGAGCGCCGTCACGAATACGCGACGCTGGAGCATCTCCTGCTCGCCCTCGTGGACGACCAGGATGCCGCCGCGGTCATGCGCGCCTGCAACGTCGAGATCGACGCGCTCAAGCGCAGCCTCGTCGACTACGTCGACACCGAGCTGTCCAACCTGACCGGCGACGGGCGGCAGGACGCCAAGCCCACGGCCGGGTTCCAGCGCGTGATCCAGCGGGCGGTGATCCACGTCCAGTCCTCGGGCCGCGAGGAGGTGACCGGAGCCAACGTGCTGGTGGCGATCTTCGCCGAGCGCGAGAGCCACGCCGCCTACTTCCTGCAGGAGCAGGACATGACCCGCTACGACGCGGTCAACTACATCAGCCACGGCATCGCCAAGCGCCCCGGCGCCTCCGAGTCGAAGCCGGTCCGCGGCGCCGAGGACGAGGGCGCCGCCGAGCGTCCGAGCGACGACGGCGATCCCCGCGGCGGCGCGAAGAAGAAGGGCGACGCCCTGGACGCCTACTGCGTCAACCTCAACAAGAAGGCGCGGGACGGCAAGATCGACCCGCTGATCGGTCGCGAGACCGAGGTCCAGCGCACCATCCAGGTGCTCTGCCGCCGGCAGAAGAACAACCCGCTGCTGGTGGGCGACCCCGGCGTCGGCAAGACCGCGATCGCCGAGGGGCTGGCGCGCAAGATCATCCAGCACGAGGTGCCGGAGGTGCTCGCCGACGCCACGGTGTTCTCCCTCGACATGGGCACCTTGCTCGCCGGCACCCGCTACCGGGGCGACTTCGAGGAGCGCCTCAAGCAGGTGATGAAGGAGATCGAGGCGCACCCGAACGCGATCATGTTCATCGACGAGATCCACACGGTGATCGGCGCCGGCGCGACCTCGGGCGGGGCCATGGACGCGTCGAACCTGCTCAAGCCCGCCCTGGCTTCGGGGACGCTGCGCTGCATCGGCTCGACCACCTACAAGGAGTACCGCCAGTACTTCGAGAAGGACCGCGCCCTGGTGCGCCGGTTCCAGAAGATCGACGTCAACGAGCCGTCGATCCCCGACACGATCGAGATCGTGAAGGGCCTGCGCCCGTATTTCGAGGAGTTCCACAAGCTCAAGTACACGACCGAGGCCGTGAAGGCCGCGGTGGAGCTGTCGGCCCGCTACATCAACGACCGCAAGCTGCCCGACAAGGCGATCGACGTGATCGACGAGACCGGCGCCTCGCAGATGCTGGTGCCGGAGGCGCGCCGCAAGCGCGTCATCGGGATCAAGGAGATCGAGGCGACCATCGCCACGATGGCGCGGATCCCGCCCAAGACCGTCTCCAAGGACGACGCGGTGGTGCTCCAGCACCTCACCGAGAACCTGAAGCGGGTGGTCTACGGCCAGCCGAATGCCATCGAGGCCCTGACCTCGGCGATCAAGCTGGCCCGCGCCGGCCTGCGCGACCCGGACAAGCCGATCGGCTCGTACCTGTTCGCCGGCCCGACCGGCGTCGGCAAGACCGAGGCGGCCAAGCAGCTCGCCTCGTCGCTCGGCGTCGAGATGCTGCGGTTCGACATGTCGGAATACATGGAGCGCCACACGGTCAGCCGCCTGATCGGCGCGCCCCCCGGCTATGTCGGCTTCGACCAGGGCGGCCTGCTCACCGACGGGATCGACCAGCACCCCCACTGCGTGCTGCTCCTCGACGAGATCGAGAAGGCGCACCCGGACCTGTTCAACATCCTGTTGCAGGTCATGGACCACGGCAAGCTCACCGACCACAACGGCAAGCAGGTCGATTTCCGCAACGTCATCATCATCATGACGACGAATGCGGGTGCGTCGGATCTGGCGAAGTCGGCCTATGGCTTCACCCAGAGCAAGCGGACCGGGGACGACGTGGAGGCGATCAACCGCCTGTTCGCGCCGGAATTTCGGAACCGCCTCGACGCGATCATCTCCTTCGGTCATCTGCCGAAGGAGGTCGTCGCGAAGGTCGTCGACAAGTTCGTCCTCCAGCTCGAGGCGCAGCTCGCCGACCGCAACGTCACGATCGAGCTCTCCGACGAGGCCCGGGACTGGCTGGTGGAGCACGGCTACGACGACGCCATGGGCGCCCGCCCGATGGCGCGGCTGATCCAGTCCACCATCAAGACGCCGCTCGCCGACGAGGTGCTGTTCGGCAAGCTGAAGGACGGCGGTGCGGTCCGGGTGGTCGTGCGCAAGCCGGAGGATGCCGAGGCCAAGGCCGGCGCCAAGGACAGCCTGGGCTTCGACTTCCCGGCGGGCCCGGTGACGCCCAAGCCCGAGAAGGACGTGACCAACGCCGCCAAGCGCCACAAGCGCGCCAAGCCGCGCACGGCGGCGCGCAAGAAGAGCCCGAAGGACGACAAGGGCGGCGGCGGCGGTTCGGGCGGCGGCGTCCGGACCGTGCCGAAGGTGCCACTCGTGCGTGCCTAATGGTGTGCAGGCGGGTCGGCGGCCTTCCGGACTAGGGGCCGCCGGTCTATGACCGCCGCCGCGACGCGCATGCGCCGCGGCGAGGAGGCGCCCGATGACCGACAACCTGCACGAGGGACCTCTCTCCCCCGTCGCTCAGCCGGCGCCCCCGAAGCAGCAGCTGACGCGGCGCGAGGAGCGCCGGCGTCGGCGCCGTCGTCGCCGCCGCGGTGAGGAGGTGCTCGCCTGGGTGCTCGTGCCGTTGATCTGTTTCGGCGTCTACTGGGGCGTGAGCGCCGGCTTCACCTTCTTCGGCACCTCCCCCGGTCAGGTCTGGGACCAGCTGATGCAGGTCAAGGCCATGATGGAGAAGCGCTCCAGCAACCCGGCGGCGGGGCGCGGATAGCGGAGGGCCCGCAACCGGCGGCTCCGGGATGTGTCCCAGTGGAGGCGCCATGGAACCGGCCCGAGCGCACCCGACCCTCTCGAGGCCCACCCGCCGGGCGATCCTCGCATCCGCCCTCGTGGCGGCACCGGCGCTGCGCGCCACCGCCCGCGGCGGCACCGTGGTGATCGTCGGCGCCGGATCGGCCGGCCTTGCCGCCGCCGCCGCCCTGCGCGCAGCCGGGCAGAGCTTCACGGTCGTGGAGGCGCGGGACCGGATCGGCGGGCGCGCCTTCACCGAGCGGGCCCTGGGTGCCGACTGCCCGTTCGATGCCGGCGCCGAATACATCCACTGGGCCGAGCGCAACCCGTGGGCGCCGATCGCCCGGCAGGCCGGGGTCCGCTTCGCCCAGGAGGACGGCTGGGCGCGGAGCTTGGTCATCGACGGCAGGCCCGCGACCGACGCCGAGAAGGCCGAGCGGCGTGCCGGCTTCTCCGGCCTCGATGCGCGCCTGCAACCCAAGGGAACCGGCGACCCCTCGCTGGCGGAGGTCGCACGGACCGGCGGACCGGCTGCCGAGCAGGCCGCCGCGGGCTTGAGCCGGTTGTCCCTGGGCGAGGATCCCGATCGGGTCTCGGCCGTGGATTACGATCGCCTGTGGTCCGGCGGCGACCTGTGGGTGGACGGCTACGGCGACCTGGTCGCGCGGCATTTCGCCGATGTCCCGGTCCGTCTCGGCTGCCCGGTCCAGGGGATCGACTGGTCCGACCGCGAGGTTCGGGTCGAGACGGCGCGGGGTACGCTGACGGCGGCGGCCGTCATCGTCACGGCCCCTGTCGGCGTTCTGAAAGGCGGCGCGATCCGGTTCTCGCCCGGCCTCCCCGACCCTGTGCACGGTGCACTCGCGGGGCTCCACATGGGCGCCTATACCAAGATCGGCCTGCGGCTCGACCCGGCGAAGTTCGATCCGGCGGCGTTCGGCGATGCGGTGTCGATCGGGACCGGCGGCCCGACCCTCTATTTCGAGATGGGGCCGTTCGGCCGATCCCTGGCGGTGGCCAATCTCGGCGGCGATCTCGCCCGCGACCTGTGCGACGCCGGCGAGGCGGCCGCGGTCGCTTTGGCGACCGAGCGTCTGGGTGCGATCCTGGGCGCCAAGGCGTCCGGCGCGGTGCTGTCCGGCCGGCTCGCCGGCTGGTGGACGGATCCCCATGCCCGGGGGTCCTACTCGATCGTAGCCCCCGGACACGCGGACGCCCGGGACCGCCTGCGTGAACCGGTCGGCGGGCGGATCTTCTTCGCCGGCGAGGCAATGGCCGGCGGCGGAGCCATGACGGTCGGCGGCGCGACCCTCGACGGCGAGCGCGCCGCCCGCGACGTGCTCCGGGTGCTCGGCACCTGATCGGTTCACCTCGCACTCGGACCGGGTGCGCCGGCCTCCCGCACCGGCACACCTGTGGCCACGATGCATGATCCGCCCCGGTCGCAGGCGTCGGCATCAGAACGCTCGGGCTCCGCCGCATCGCGGTGGTCGACCCGCGCGTGCCGCGCTTCATCCCGGCGTCGCACTGCCAGGATCGGGCGGCGCCGGCATGCCCGTGGCGGCCCGGCAGCGGATCGAGGCCAGGGACAGGGGCTCCTCGCGCCCGCGCAGGGCGTGGGAACCGAGGTCCTCGGCGACGAGGTCGTCGGGTAGCGCACCGATCCGGCCGAGGAGATCGGCCGAGACCAGGACGTGGGCATTCAGGGTCTTGGACAGTGCCTCGAGCCGGGCCGTCGTGTTCACGACGTCGCCGAAATACGCGATCTTGTGCCGCTGCAGCCCGATCTCGGCGGTGACCACCGGGCCGCAATGGAGCGCGGCGCGGAACTCCGGCACCTGACCGAAGCGGCTCCGCCAACTCTCGGCATCCGCCGCGAGACGGTCGGCGAAATCGAAGACGCAGCGCAGGCAGGCGGCGTCGCGCAGGCCCTGCTTCATCGTCCAAGTCACCAGCGCCAGATCGCCGATGTAGTCGTCGATCGAGCCGCGCGTGCGCGATACCGGCAGCGCCAGGGCGTTGAAGACCTGTCCCAGATAGGCCTGCGCCGCGTGATCGCCGTATCGATCGGCGAAGCGGGTCGAGCCGGCGACGTCGAGGAACAGGAAGATGCGCTCCTCCCGGATCGGCCGATGGTATCGGCCGATCAGCAGATTGACGAAGACCCCCGGTCCGATCAGGTCGCGGACGCGGAACACGAACGCCACGAGGGCCGAGATGCCGAGCGCGTAGAGCAGGCCCGTATCGGTCATCAGCATCGCGTTCCGCTCGCTGTACATGAACCGGAACAGGCGATTGAGCACGGTGCTGGCCAGCGCGTTACCGGCGATGATCATCGCGATGTACAGCGCCACCGTGGCGAGCAGGAACAGCGGCGTGGCGAGGCCACGGATCCGCTCGCGCACAGCCGGGAGAAGGAGCCGGCGCTCGTAGAGCATGATCGGCGTGCCGATGATGGCGCCGCGGATCGCCGATCCCGCCAGCGGCCCGACCGCGAAGATCGTTCCGTAGAGCACACCCGCCAGGGCCCCGAGCGCCGGCGCGACCAGGAAGAAGCCGGATCGCGGGAACCGCATCGGTGCGTTCACCGGCCGGCGCGCCGGTCGCCCCTCAATCCAGCCGCAGGGCGTGGACCGAGAACAGACCCTCCGGATCGCTCCAGACTTCGAGCCACGTCCAGCCGGCCCGTTCCGCCAGGGCCCGGAAGGTCGCGACCGTATACTTGTAGCTGCTCTCGGTATGGATCGTTTCGCCCGCCGCGAAGGTGAAGGTGTCGGATCCCACAGCGACCGCCTGCGCCTCCCGGGCGACGAGGTGCATCTCGATCCGCGACGCGTCCGGATTGAAGACGGCCCGATGGGCGAACGCGGCGGGGTCGAAACGGCCGGCGAGCTCGCGATTGATCCGGGTCAGGAGATTGAGGTTGAACGCTGCCGTCACCCCGGCGGCGTCGTCGTAGGCGGTCTCCAGGGTCGCGGGATCCTTCACGAGGTCGACGCCCACGATCATAAGGGCGCCTTGCCCCAGGATCCGTCCGAAGCGACGGAGCAATTCCTCGGCCTCGGCCGGCTCGAAATTGCCGATGGTCGAACCGGGGAAGAACCCGGCCCTCGCCTGCCCGTCGAGGCTCGCCGGCAGGGCGAAGTCGCGGGTGAAGTCTGCGACCACGGGCTCGACACGCAGATGCGGGAAGTCGCCGCTCAGGGTCTCGGCCTGCGCGCGCAGGAATTCGCCCGAGACGTCCACCGGGACATAGGCGGCGAGCTTGTCGAGGTGCCGGAGGAGCCTGCGGAGCTTCACCGTCGAGCCGCTGCCGAACTCCACGAGGGCCGCCTTCGCCGGCAGCAGCGCCGCGATCTCAGGTCCCCGCCGGTCGAGGATGCCGATCTCCGTGCGGGTCGGGTAGTATTCCGGCAGCCGGGTGATCGACTCGAACAGGGCCGAGCCGGCGGCATCGTAGAAATACTTCGGCGACAGGGTTTTCTGCGGCTTGGACAGGCCGTCCCGTACGTCGGCGAGGAAGGCGAGTTCGGCCGAATCCAGCGCGACCGGGGTCGCGTCGGGGAATGTGGGCTTGATCGTCAAGGGGGCCTCCGGGGCGCGTCAGGCGGCGTCTGCGAGGCGCAGGCCCGTGAACTGCCAGCGCTGGTGCGGGTAGAAGAAATTGCGGTACGGCAGTCGGGCATGGCCGGCGGGAGTGGCGACCGACGACCCGCGCAGCACGAACTGGTTGGACATGAACTTGCCGTTGTACTCGCCGAGGGCACCCGGCAGCGGCCGGTATCCCGGATAGGCAAGATAGGCGCTGCGGGTCCATTGCCAGACGAGGCCGAAGGCGTCCGGCAACTGCCCGTCCCGGGCGGCGACCTCCCATTCGAACTCGGTCGGCAGGAAGCGCCCCGCCCACCGGGCGTAGGCGTCGGCCTCGTAGTAGCTCACATGCGTGACGGGCGCGTCGAGGTCCACCGGACGCAGGCCGCCGAGGGTCATGGTGGCCCAACCGGCCCCGTCCCGGCGCCAATAGCCCGGAGCGTCCCAGCCTTCGGCCGGGCCCGCATACCAGCCGTCGGAGAGCCACAGCTCCGGCTTGGCGTAGCCGCCATCCTCCATGAAGGCGTGCCACTGGCGGTTGGTGACCAGAGCCCGGTCGATCCGGCCCGCCGGGATCAGCGCCTCGTGCCGGGGCGACTCGTTGTCGAACGAGAACCCCTCCCCGTCATGCCCGATCCACGCGATGGCCCGGTCGAGGCGGACCTGACCCGGGAGCGATGCGGCCGCCGGAAAACGCCACTCGAGTTCGTAGGCCGGTCCGAGCGGGTTCTGCCCGAAGGCGTGCAGGATGTCGGTGAGGAGAAGCTCCTGGTGCTGTTGCTCGTGGTAGAGCCCGATCTCCAGGATCGGCAGCACCGCCTCCAGCCCGCCCTCCGAGGCCTGCCCGAGGAGCGCTACCACCGCCCGGTCGACATGCGCGCGGTAGGCCGTGACCTCCGCCATGGTCGGTCGCGTGATCAGGCCGCGCTGGAACCGCGGCTGCCGGGGGCCGGCGGCCACGTAGTAGGAATTGAACAGGTAGTGCAGACGCTCGTCGTAGATCGCGTAGCCCGGCAGGTGCTCGCGCAGGAGGAACTGCTCGAAGAACCAAGTCACGTGAGCCCGATGCCACTTGGTCGGGCTGGCGTCGGCCATGGATTGAACCTGCTGATCCTCCGCCGAGAGCGGCGCGGCGCGGCGCTCGGTCTCCCGCCGCACGTGGCGGAAGGCGGCGATCCAAGCCGCGCGGTCGATCGGACGGGCGGTCACGGCGGGCGGCGGGAAGGCCGCGGCCTCTTGCCCGGATGCCTGGTCCAGGCGCAGTGCGGCCGTCGCTGCCATGACGCGTGTCCTTTTCCTCAGACCGACTCCAGAACGATTTCCTCGAACGCAGGTCGGCGCGCAGAAGATATGTCCCGCGGGGGTCCAGACAACCTCTGCCGAGGAGGTCGCCTACCGAGCGCGTTCGCCGGCCTGTTCGCGCCGGCCCCGCCGGGGTTAACCGAACCTGTTGGGGATTGCGGGTCTTTCTCTCGCCGCAGTCAGTTCGCTTTAACCCTCGCGACGGAGAGTTCGGGACGCGCGTTCGGGAGTCCACGGTACCCATGCGGATCGATCTGATGGCCGGCGCCAGCCTGTCCGCCGCCGCGTTGCGCGGTGCCGCCGAACCGACCATCCTGGTCTTCGATTCCGGGCTCGGCGGCCTGACCGTCCTCGACGCCGTGCGCCACGCCCGTCCGGACGCCCGCTACGTCTATGTCGGTGACGATGCGGCCTTCCCGTACGGCCGGCTCGGTGAGGCGGCGCTCGTCGCCCGGGTGCTCGCCGTGATGGAACGGCTCGTCGCGGTTCACCGGCCCGACCTCGTGGTCATCGCCTGCAACACGGCCTCGACCCTGGTCCTGCCCGCCCTGCGGCAGCGTTTCGCAACGCCCTTCGTCGGCGTGGTGCCGCCGATCAAGCCCGCGGCGGCGGCGACGCGCTCGCGGCTCGTCTCGCTTCTGGCGACGCCCGGGACCGTGGCGCGCTCCTACACGCACGACCTGATCGCGACCTACGCCGGCGCCTGCGCGGTGACCCTCGTCGGCTCGCCGAACCTCGCCGGGTACGCCGAGGCCGAGCTCGCCGGCGCCCCCGTTGACGATGCCGCCCTCGCCGCCGAGATCGCTCCCTGTTTCGTGACGGAGCCGGATGGCCGGCGCACCGACGTCGTGTGCCTCGCCTGCACGCACTATCCGCTCCTGCTGCCGCGCCTCGAAGCCGTGGCGCCCTGGCCGGTGACTTGGATCGATCCGGCGCCCGCGATCGCCCGGCGCGTCATGCAGCTGATCGGTGCCGTCCCCCGCCAGGCGGACGGGCACGGCACGGCGCTCGGCGCCTTCACGGCCGGAAGCTGCCTGACAGCCCCGTTGCGGGCCGCGCTCGCCGACAGGGGGATCAGCGACGTCGCCGTCGAGGCGATCCCGCTGCTTCTGCAATAGGGAGGCGGCGACCGAGGCAGCACGGGCCGATCCGGCAAAACCGTCCCGGGCGCTTGCCAATTCAGTCGGCACAGTCTCTGATTGACCCGATTCGACGCGATGTCTGAATTCGGGAGAAGCCGATGACGCTGAAAGCTTCATTGCTGGCGGCTACATTATTCATCGCGGTGTCGACGATCGCGCCGGCCCTGGCGTGCGGCGACGGCGAGGCTCCGACCTCCTGCGACGATCCGAGCCCGAACGGGTTCGCGTCTTGGATGCTGGGCCGCGTCGATCGGGCCCTGAAGACCGACAAGGCGCAGGCGCTCCAGGATTTCACCGACGGAGCGCGCGGGTTCCGGACCGCCGACACCTACGTGTTCTGTGTCGGGCCGGACGGCATCATGAACGCCCATCCGAGCCCGCTGCTCAAGGGACACGACGTGCGGGACCTGCACGACAAGACCGGCAACCACTTCATCCGGACGATGATGGACACCGCCAAAGCGGGGCAGATCTCGGTGATCCGCTACCTGTTCCCCAAACCCGGCAGCACCATCGAGGAACCCAAGACCACCTACTACACCCGGACCGGTGACCAGACCTGCGCGGTCGGCGTGTACGATGTGGACGTCAACGCTCCCGCGGTCGCGACGGCGGAGGGCCGCATCGCCGCCCTCCGTAAGAAGCTCGACGGCGAGATCCCGAGCAGCGCGCGGGCGGACTGGACCGCCTTCCTCGAGGCGTTGAACGCCCGGGGCGACGAGAAGGCGACGGCCATCGCGCAGGCGCGGCGGGAGCTGACGGCAGCGGCGACGGCGCTGGATCAGGCCGGATCGAAATCGGCGGGTGGCGAGTAGCCCAGGGGCGGCTCAGGTTCCATCCGGCGCTTCGGCGGCGGCGTTAAGGCCGTGCTGCGGGGCTCGGCTGGCTCATTGCCGCGACGCTCCGCTCGGCGGATGCGTCCGCCTCCGTCGGGACGATCAGATGCACGAAGAGCATCCCGGCGGCGACGATCAGCGCGAGCGCCACGATGCGCCACAATTCGAGGATCGGCTCCTGAGGCGGCCCGTTCGTCTCGCTCGGCATCGCTTCCCTTTCCGATCCCCGCGGACCCTGATGGGACACCCGGAGGATGAACGCTTCGTTAAATGCACCCCCGCGCCCGGGCCTCGGTCCGGCCGGATCCGAAGCACCATCCCGCGGCCGCGCCCGGGATGCGGAGAGCCGCCACAACCATGCTGGCGTCAGCGAAGGACCGAGCGGGGGGATGCACCCCGGCACGGCCCTCGCCGGATCCTCTGCTCATCGCGGAGCCGAAATGGCCGATGTCGGCGGCGGCGCGCGGTGCGTGATCGCACAGACGTACCGCGGCGCGCGCCGCCGTGCCCGACCGTGCCGTCGCCAAGACGACGCCCGGCCGAAGCCACGGAGGCGGTGCGCTGCTCCGGCTCTGCTCCAGACAGGGGTTCTGTCCGCGCGCGCCACGGGTTTTCGCGATCCGGCAGGCGATAAGAGACCTTCGCTGACTTGCGTAGGGGAAATTCCGCCGCTGTGCAGAATTCCCGACCGGGATTTCCACAGCCGGTGCTCCGCCGATACTGTATATCCTCCTCAGAGCTCAAGCTTGTCCAGATTCCGCCGCAATCTCCTGCGGTTCTGGTCTCTGGCGCGTGGATCTCCGACGCAGGAGTGCCCGATGTTCGAGAGCTGTTTCTGGGGTGCGGCGCTCGTGGCGCTGCTCGGCACGGCCGGGCTGGTGGCGATCGGAGCCAGCTATCAGCCCCGTATCGGTCTGTTGGAGGATGATCCGCGCATCCTCGATCCGCGCCGGGTCTTCGGGCGCAAACGGCGGTGGCGCCGCGTCCCCGCCGTCGCGCGGCGCCTCGGCCTGTCCCTGCTCCGCTGATCCGAGTCGCCGCCCAGGTGGCGATTGCAGTGCGGGAATCTGATTGCGCCGGACAGCCCGACCCAGCGAGGCCGGACGATCTGCGCGAGACCGGGATTTCGGACGACGCGACGGCGCTAACCCCAGCCGCAGCCGGTAGCCTCCGCACCGCTGGCCGAGGCCCTAGAGGTGCTTGAGGCCGTAGCTGTCCAACAACGGCAGCAGTTCGTCCCGGGCGCGGATGCGGTGCTGGCGCGCGGCATCGAGGGCCTCGACGGCATCGCCCGCCCGCACTGCGCGGGCGATCCGCCGATGCTCGGTCACCGACGCCTCCAGCGTCCGGCGCAGATTGAGCGTCAGCATCCGCGCCCGGTGCGACTGGTCGTTGATCGCCTGCACGATCCGGCTCATCCGCCCGTTCCGGGCATGCTCGATCAGGGCGGCGTGAAACGCCCCGTCGGCCCGCCCCCAGGCCGGGAGGTCGCCGCGCGCGTGCGCGTCGGCCATCGTGTCCGTGTGGGCATCGAGCGCCTGCGCCGCGGCGAGGCGCTCGCCGTCCGGGAGTGCCGCCACGAGTTCGGCCGCGCGGCCCTCCATGGCAATGATCACGTCGTAGATCTCGCGCATGTCGTCGGGCGCCAGCGCCAGGATCAGGATGCCCTTGCGAGGCAGGACCCGGACCAGCCCGTCCTCTTGCAGCCGGATCGCCGCCTCGTGGACTGGCGTGCGGCTCATGCCCAGCCGGAGGGCGATCTCCTGCTCGGAGGCCTGATAGCCGGGCGCGAAGCTGGCATCGCGGATCGCGGCCCGCATCGCCGCGTAGGCGTCGTCGACCAGCGATGGGCGCTTCTCGCCCTCGTCGGCGCCCGTCGGCACTGCCCGACCGCCGCTGGGCTGCATCCGCGCCATCGCCCGCTCCCCCCGACCCTGATGCCCTATCACCAGCCAAGCCGGCCGTGGAACAGCCGTTGACACGTCGTCCTGCCCGATCTAGCAGTATTCAAGCTTGCATGGAAGATGGCGCGCAAGAAGCCGTCACCCGGTGCAGCGGGAGGATACGATGGGCGGCTCGCTCGAACAGGCTACCATGCGGCGCGTCGCGTGGCGCCTCATCCCTTTCATCTGCCTGCTGTACTTCGTCGCCTTCATCGACCGCGTGAACATCGGCTTCGCGGCGCTGACGATGAACAAGGATCTCGGCTTCTCGTCGACCGTCTTCGGGTTCGGGGCCGGGGTGTTCTTCTTCGGCTACTTCCTGTTCGAGATCCCCTCGAACATCATCCTCGACAAGGTCGGCGCGCGGCTGTGGATCGCCCGGGTGATGATCAGCTGGGGGTTTCTCTCGGGAGCCTTCGCCTTCATCACCGGAGCGACGAGCTTCTACGTCCTGCGCTTCCTCCTCGGCGCCGCCGAGGCCGGGTTCTTCCCGGGCATCATCCTGTATCTGAGCTTCTGGTTCCCGGCCCGCTACCGCGCCGCGGTGGTGTCTCTGTTCATGGCGGCGGCGCCGCTCTCCGTCCTGTTCGGCTCCCCCGTGTCGAGCCTGCTCCTCGAGATGGACGGTCTCCTCGGCCTGCACGGCTGGCAGTGGATGTTCCTGGCCGAAGCGCTCCCGGCCGTCATCCTCGGCATCGTGGTGCTGTTCTACCTGACGGATCGACCCGAGAAGGCGACCTGGCTGGCCGACGAGCAGCGGGCGTGGCTCGTCGCCGAGATGGAGGCGGAGCGTGCCGGCAAGCGGGCGAACGCCCGGCACAACCTTCTGAGCGGGCTCGCGGATCCGCGCGTGCTGGCCCTCGCGCTGATCTACTTCGGCACGTCCGCCGGCCTCTACACGCTGGGAATCTGGGCGCCGCAGATCATCAAGGGCCTCGGCCTGTCGACGATGCACGTAGGCCTGCTCAACGCCGTGCCGCCCACCGTCGCGGTGGTGGCGATGGTGCTCTGGGCGCGCCATTCCGACAGGACGGGCGAGCGCACGTGGCACGTGGTCATCGCCTGCCTTGCCGCCTCGCTCGGTCTGGTGCTGGCGGGGGCCGCCAGCACCGTGGTCGCCGTCATCGCCGCGCTGAGCCTCGTCAACGTCGGGATCAGCGCCGCCAAGCCGCCGCTCTGGGCCATGCCGACCATGTTCCTCTCCGGCTCCGCGGCCGCCGTGGGCATCGCCACCATCAACGCGATCGGCAACCTCGGCGGCTTCGTCGGCCCCTGGGTGATCGGCTGGATCAAGGACCGGACCGGCAGCTTCGCGGGCGGCCTGATGTTCGTAGCCGGGCTGCTCGTCGTCTCGGCCATCCTGACTCTCGTCGTCGCCCGCGCCGGGCGGCGCAGCGCACCCGCGGGGGTCGTGGCGCGCTGAAGTTCCCCCGGTCGCTTCGATCGTTCACGGTCGCACGCTTCCGCCGCAAGACCGACGACCCCTTTGGCACAAACCGTTCAGGAGACTCATCATGACGAAGACCTATACGATCGCGGCCATCCCGGCGGACGGCATCGGCGTCGAGGTCATCGCGGCCGGCATCGAAGTCCTCGACGCACTGGCCGAGAAGACCGGGTCGTTCAACTTCCGCTTCGACCATTTCGACTGGGGTTCCGACTACTACAAGGCCCACGGCGTCATGATGCCGGCCGATGGCCGCGAGCAGATCCGGAACCACGATGCGATCTTCTTCGGTGCCGTGGGCGCGCCGGACGTGCCCGACCACATCACCCTATGGGGCCTGCGGCTCGCGATCTGCCAGCCCTTCGACCAGTACGCCAACGTCCGGCCGACCCGGATCCTGCCGGGCATCACCAGCCCGCTGCGCCACGTCTCGGGCCCCGAACTCGACTGGGTGATCGTGCGCGAGAACTCGGAGGGCGAATATGCCGGGGTCGGCGGCCGGGTGCACCAGGGCCATGCCAACGAGGTCGCCACCGACGTCTCGATGATGACCCGTTCGGGCGTCGACCGGATCATCCGTTACGCGTTTCAGCTCGCGCGGTCCCGGCCGCGCAAGCTCCTGACCGTCGTGACCAAGTCGAACGCTCAGCGCCACGCGATGGTCATGTGGGACGAGATCGCCGCCGAGGTCGCCAAGGACTTTCCGGACGTGACCTGGGACAAGATGCTGGTCGACGCCATGACCATGCGCATGGTGACGAAGCCCGAGACCCTCGACACCATCGTGGCCACCAACCTGCACGCCGACATCCTGTCGGACCTCGCCGCGGCCCTCGCCGGCTCCCTCGGCATCGCCCCCACCGCCAACATCAACCCGGAGCGCACCTTCCCGTCGATGTTCGAGCCGATCCACGGCTCGGCCTTCGACATCACCGGCAAGGGCATCGCCAACCCGGTCGCGACCTTCTGGACCGCCTGCCAGATGCTGGAACACCTCGGCGAGCCGGCCGCGGCCGAACGGCTGATGCGCGCGGTCGAGCGTGTCACTGCGGATCCGGCTCTGCACACGCCCGATCTCGGCGGACGCGCGACGACCCGGCAGGTCACCGACGCGGTCATCGCGGCGATCCGGGGTGACAACGCCTGAGGCGGACCATCGTGGAGGCCGCCGGGAAACCGGCGCCTTCCTCCAGGCGTTCGAACCGGACGCGCTTCGTAGCCGCCGCTCTCCGGACCGCCGATGCGGCCGGTCCAGCCTCTGTCACACAGGAGGGCCGCCGCACGCACGGCAGGTCCCGCAGCATCGGGAGGATACGATGACCTCATGGAACCCCAGCCGGCGCGGCGTCCTCGGCGGTGCCGCGGCGGCGGCCATCGGCGGCTCGCTCGGCGCGGACCCGCGACCCGCCCACGCCCAATACGCCGTCCGCTACTCGACCGGCAGCGAGGCGCCGACCTTCAAGGTCCCGCCGAACGCCACGGATTGCCACTTCCACATCTACGACAACCGCTTCCCGCCAGCCCCCGGTGGTCTTCCGGCGCCCGACGCAACTCCGGACTACTACCGGGCGCTGCAGGCACGCATGGGCACGAGTCGCGGCGTCGTTATCCAGCCCTCGCTCTACGGGATCGACAACCGCCCGACGCTCGAAGGCATGGCGGCCCTCGGCCCGAACTTCCGCGGCGTGGTCGTGGTGAACCCCTCCGTGAGCGATGCGGAGCTCCGTCGGATGCACGATCTCGGGGTGCGCGGGATCCGCTTCAACCTCGCGCAGGCGGGGGCCACGACGCTCGACATGCTGGAGCCGCTGTCGCGGCGGGTCGACGCGCTGGGCTGGCACTGCCAGATCAACATGACGGGCGCCGATATCGCGGCCGCCGCCGACACCTTCCTCAAGATCCGCGGCAAGCTGGTCTTCGACCATCTGGCCCATTGTCCGCAGCCGGCCGGCGTCGCGAGCGACACGTTCAAGCTGATGCAGCGTCTCCTCGACCAGGGGAACACCTGGGTGAAGCTGACCGGCCTCTACGCCGACACCAAGGTCGGGCCGCCCACCTACGGGGATGCGGTCGCGGTGGCGCGCGCCTTCGCGGCCGCGGCACCGACGCGGTGCGTCTGGGGGACCGACTGGCCGCATCCCACCGAAAGCCAGTCCAACAAGCCCGACGACGCCCTGCTGCTCGACCTCCTGCCGACCTTCGTTCCCGACGAGGGAACCCGCACCCGCATCCTCGTCGACAATCCGGCCGAGCTCTACGACCTCCCGAAGAGCTGATCGGAGGCTGCCCCCGATGTCTGCGTGACGGCGGACGCGGGATCGCGGAACGACGTGAAGCGGTCCGGCTCATCGAGAGGCACCCGCAGGGCGCAGCGGACGCCATCGGGCGGAAATGTCAGGTCGACGGTTCCGCCGAGTTCCCGGCTGATGCCGCCCGCGATCAGGCGCGTGCCGAAGCCGCTGCGCCGGGTCTCCGCCACGGGCGGTCCCCCGCTCTCGCGCCATTCCAGGGCCAGGACCCGGGTGTCGTCGTCCGTCGCGGCGACGCGCCACCGGATGTCGATCCGACCGTTCTCGGTGGCGAGCGCCCCGTACTTGACGGCGTTGGTCGTCAACTCGTGGATCGCCATGCCGAGCGCCAGGACGTAACGGGGCAACAGTTCGACGTCGGGGCCGTCCAGCGCGAAGCGGCGCACCGTCGCATCCTCGAACGGCGCGAACGCGTTCTCCAGCACCGCGCGCAGCGATGCGCCGCCCCAATCGTCCTGCGCCAGCAGGTCGTGCGTCTTCGACAGCGCCAGGATCCGCCCCTCCAGACGCACGCCGCCATCGTCGTCGCGCGGTCGCTGACGAACCAGTGACTGAACGGTCGCCAGGGTATTGCGCACCCGGTGATTGAGTTCGTGCAGCATCAGCGTCTGACGCTCCTGCAGGCGCCGGCTCCGGGCGATCTCGGCGCGCAACTCGCCCTCGCGCGTCTGGAGCGCGGCCGCCATGGCGTCGAAGGCCTCGCCCAGCTGACCGAACTCGCCGGGACCGGCGAGGCCGCTGCGCGCGTCGAGCGCGCCGGCCCGCCACGCCGCGGCGGTCTGGATCAGCCTCTGGACCGGCTGCCGGATGAAGGCGCGCCCGGCCAGCAGCGCCGCCGCGATCGCCAGGGCGGCGCCGAGGCCGATCAGCACGAGTCCGCGGCGAGTGGCGGCGTCGATATCGGCGAACGCCGTGGCCGGCGAGACCCCGACCGATACCGTGATCGAATCCAGCCCCCCGGGGCCGGTCTCGGCCACGGCGGTGATGCGTGGCCCGCCGTTGAGGCCGGGCAGATCCGCCACGTCCCCACGATGTTGCGTCAGGGCCTCCCAGAAGGGCGGGGGAAGCGCCTTGCCGACCCAGTCGTCGTGGCCCGGCAATCGCAGGAGCACGGTTCCCCTCCGGTCGGCCACCGTCAGGACCGCGTCCGGCGGCAGTCCGGCGGCGGCTTGGCGGGCGGCCAGATAGGACAGGTCGATGCTGGTGATCACGATGCCGTCCGCCCTGCCGTCCGAACCGGGGATGGCCAGGGCGAACTGGATGGTCGGCCGCCCGGTGACGCGCCCGGTCAGGACCTCGCCGACGGCGAAGCCGCCGGAGCGCATCGCCTCCTGGAAGTAGGACCGGTCCGCGACCGTGTAGGCCCCGGGTGAGGATCCGAGGGTGTTGCAGCGGATCCGTCCATCCGGGTCGGCGACGCCGAAGAAGAACGATCCCGGGACCTTGTCGACGACGCGTTTGAGATAGGCCGTGCAGCTCTGGGCATCCCGGTTTCGGATCACCGGCAGCTCGGACAGCAGCCCGAGGATCTGTCGGGCCCCGCGCCCGAAATCGCCCAGGTCCGCGGCGACGCCGCGCGCGGTCCGCAGGGCGTCGCTGCGCACGGCGGCGCCGCGGGCGCTCCGCAGGGCGTATTCGTTGTAGCCCTGGATGGCGAGCGCCGGGACGAGGGCCAAAGCCATGAGCCCAACGATCCG
Organism: Methylobacterium sp. J-070; assembly: GCF_022829385.1. GTDB lineage: Bacteria > Pseudomonadota > Alphaproteobacteria > Rhizobiales > Beijerinckiaceae > Methylobacterium. The sequence continues at coordinate 87,707 of NZ_JAKSXX010000066.1, forward strand.
CTTCGTCAGTGACATCAAGGATGCCGTCCTGCTCCTCGGTACCCTCTCGGCGCGTTCCGGGACCTGGGCGCCAAGATAGGCGGCGGCCTCGTTTGGGGAAGCGCATGCAGGCGCGTGCCGCAGCGGCGGCCCGGTCGAACACGCCCGGGACGGAGATGTTCACGGTCTTGATCGCAGACGCCGACGCTTCGGCCAAAAGGAAAAAGGCAAAGCGAAGGTGGAGGCAGGTTTCCGATCGCAGCATGATCGGCCGGGCGTCTCGCGGGGGGCGTCGAGCCGGAACGGTGTCCTGTCCGGGACGCGTCGCATGCCCGTCACTGCCCATCTATAGCGGCCGAGCTACGGCGAAAATTCCGGACCCTCCGCTTTCGTTCCGCACTCTCGCCCAGGTCGCGGCGGGCCTTCCAGCGTCCCGACATCAAGGCCGGGGGCACCGTCTGTCGGACGAACCGCGCCGCCTTCAGCAGGTCCGATCATGCCGCCCCGAGGGGCTCGCCGCGATGCGCGCGGGCACGGCCTCAGGCCCGGAACCTCAGCTGGCCGCTCTCTGACGTCCTGTTGCAGGAATGATACGGCGGGGCGGTTCCTCTATTGTCGGTGGAAAGACACCGCCTCAAACACCCCGCGATGCGCATTTTTGTGCAATAGCTGTCGCAAGAAATAACGCCTTGGATTGGGAACCGCATCATAATGCACAAACGTTAGGCGTTGTGGAGTTGCGCGGTTCAGGGCCGCCAGAGGACACACCCCTATGTTGTACCTGATGCGTGACGCCTACGATCAGCTGCTGTCGCCCATGCGGGTGGCGGCGGAGATGGCGCGGACGGTCTGCGAGAACCCGTTCAGCCCCCTGGCTTATGCGCCCAGCAGCCGTGCCGTGGCCGCCTCCTGCGAACTGTTCGAGCGCGCTACGCGCACCTATGCCAAGCCCGCCTTCGATCTGGGGGTTCCGGAACGCGTGGTCTGGGAGCGGCCGTTCTGCCGGGTCATCGCGTTCGGGGAGCCGTCGACCAAGCCGAAGCTGCTGTTGGTGGCTCCGCTGTCGGGACATTACGCGACCCTTCTGCGCGGCACGGTCGCGGCCTTCCTCGAGACCCATCAGGTGTTCATCACCGACTGGGCGGATGCCAAGAAGGTGCCGCTCTCGGACGGGCGCTTCGACCTCGACGATTACGTCGATTACTGCATCGCCATGTTCACGGCGCTCGGGCCGGATCTCCATGTCGCGGCCGTCTGCCAGCCCTCGGTTCCGGTCCTCGCTGCCATCGCCCGGATGGAAGCGGTGGACCATCCGCTGGTGCCGCGCTCCGCCGTGCTGATCGGAGGCCCCATCGATACCCGCCGCTCGCCCACGGCCGTCAACAGGCTCCCGCAGGAGCGGAACATCGGCTGGTTCGAGCGCCATTGCATCCATACGGTCCCCTGGACGCACCAGGGCCAGGGCCGTTCGGTCTACCCGGGCTTCCTCCAACTGGCAGGCTTCATCAGCATGAATCTGGACCGTCATCACACGGCCCAGTGGGACATGTTCAATCACCTCGTCCAGGGCGATGGCGACTCAGCGGCCAAGCACCGCGAGTTCTACGACGAATACCTCGCTGTGATGGATCTGACGGCGGAATATTATCTCCAGACCGTCGAGACGGTCTTCATCGAACATTGTCTGCCCAAGGGCGAGATGCGCCATCGAGGCGAGCCGGTGGACCTCGGGGCCATTCGGCGGTGCGCGCTGATGGCGATCGAGGGCGAGAAGGACGACATCACGGGTATCGGTCAGACCCGGGCCGCCCTCGAGCTGACGTCCAATCTGCCGGACGGGAAGAAGGCCTATCACCTTCAGTCAGGCGCCGGGCATTACGGCGTATTCAACGGCTCACGCTTCCGGGCCGAGATCGTGCCCAAGATCGTGGCGTTCATGGCGACGCAGGGCGAGGCGCCCATCCAGCTCCCGCCGCCGGAAAGCGCCTCGATTGCCGTGCGCGGTGCCGAACCACGCCTGGAGGTGCCGGCGACCTTGATCGCCGACAGCGTCGTCGCGGCGCGCACGCTCGCCGCGGAACTGCACGCGTAGCGGCTGATCTCGCGGCGCGAGGCTAGTGTACCGTGCCGCCGAGCGCGACGCGTACGGCCTGCCGCTCCGGTTCGGCCGGCGGCAGACCCATCAATCGTCGGGCCTGCCGCTCGAGCAACGCGGCGCGCTTGTCGAGGACATCGCGCTGGCGCCGCCGTTTCTGCTCCAACTGGGCCAGGATCCGATCGCGCTCCGCCATGGGACCGGACCAGCCGTCGATACGCTCGCAATCGCTCAGGTACTCGAATTCGACATCGGCGAGCGCAGCCAGGGTGACCTGAAGCAGACCTGTCAGATCATCGAGTTCCAGCCCCGTCCGTCGCGCGATCGGAGCCACCACCGTTCGCGGATCGGCGCAAGGGTCGATGGAAGCGTCGGCCGATGGCTCGACCGGATGATACCAATTCAACCGTGACACCCGGACCAGCACGTTCGAGACGGCGACGATCGTACCCGACGCATCCCGCAACGGCGTCGGGTACGGCATGAACGGGATCCGCGTGCCGTCCGGCCGCTCCAGGATCGCCTGCGCCCCGCGCAGAGGCCGCCCCTCCTTGAGGGTCAAGGCGATCGGACTTTGATCGAAGGGCAGGACGACGCCCTCGAGGGTGAAGATGCGCCAGCATCCGCACCAGCGCGTCTTGCCGAGCTCGGGATGATAGCCCCACAGGTCGGCGGCCGCCTCGTTGTAGTAGGTCAGCCAGCCTTCCGCATCGGTCGTGTAGACGGGAGACCTGAACGTCTGAAAGACATCGGCCGGAGGCGGCTCGTAGTTCCATCCGCGATCGGGGCCGACCCAGTCGAAATCATCGTCGTCTGGAAACATACCGCACTCCCTCGACCGACGGGCGAGGAGATGCCCGTCAAAGCATTCCGGTCGCCCCCCTCTGTCGCGGGTGCATGGAGCCAAGCCCGTCCGGGGACGAGTTCTGCTCTTCAAGGACGCAGGACGCGTCGCACTCCAGATCGTCCAACGATACGGGATTGTGCCTCGAAGCTCCCGGGGGCGGTTGCTCCTCGACGCCATAGCCGGCACAGACCGGCCTGGGCTCTCCCGCATTGCCTTGTACGGACACCGCTGTCTCGCACGAAGCTTTGATGACTTCAAGCGTGATTTTTCTAACGTCTTTGCGACTAAGGAGTATATTCTTCCCAATATAGCAGATGTGCACAACTCGATTGCTGACGTGCCACTCCCGAACGTTCGCCTGTTTGCGGCATTGCTGTCGGACCCCTGCCGAAGATCATCCGATCCGGGGCTGGGAACAGCGTCGCTTTGGTATGAAGCTGAGCGCATCGCGCCTTGACAGACATGCCGCTGACCGTCCGGCCAAGCAACACGAGGCGCTCGGCATCCTGTCAAATCACAGCTTCAGATCGTGACCGTCGACATCTGCAAATGGACCTGCCGGTACAAGAGCGCAGGCTCCATTCCGACCATGAACACAGGGTGTCCGCGGCGGCATCAAACGCTTGGAACCTTCGAACGATGGCGGGCCGTTTGTCCGCGCCGACGCTGATGGCTGTATAGGAACTCGCGATGCGGCCGCTCGGCGCGGCGGTCCGGCTTTCGGCGGCCCCCGGATCCCGCTAGCCGCTTCGCCGGACCCAGCCCGCCGTTATGCCGTGGGTCGTGGGCTGGACGGAGGCATTCCCTCGGAGCGCTGGCCCAAGGTCGAGGTCCGGTCAGGACAGCAGCTTCATTCCGGAGCCATCCGGTCGCCGGGCCGGATTTCGAGAAGCCGCTGATGATCCCGTGTGCAAATAGGACGAAGTCCAAAATTCAGAAAGAACAAAGCGTGGCAACGACTTGGTGGGCGAGTGTCCGTCTGATTGTGTCCTGGAAAGGGGCGCAGAGAGCGTGAGGCCCGAGATTTTTCTGCCGAACGAAGGGATTAAAAAGTCTTCCAACCCGTTTGTCTTACACCTGAAAGAACAGGGCGATGTCACCCCCTATGTGGTGCAGCGTTTTTCAATCTAGTCGGCACGACAAGATAGGCCATTCCTGGTTATATACGTGAGTGTTGCTCATCCGATACATGATTTCATTCTGCATTGATCCATCCTGCGCCACCATTCTGGTCGCAGAGGGAAAATTGCAGTCATGAGAAAGCTACTGGCCACGCTGGCCGCGTCCACGGCTCTGGCTGGCGCCGCCTCGGCCGCCGACCTGCCGCGCCGGGCAGCGCCGCCGCCGATCTTCACCCCCGTGCCGGTGTTCACCTGGACCGGGGCCTACTTCGGTATCTACGCCGGCTACGCCTACACCGAGTCCGATACGATCCGAACCGTCGGCATCGGCGCCCTTCAGAGCAACGTGAACAACCTGCTCCGCAGCCCGGCGGTCCGCCTGCCACAGGACGGCTTCACCGCCGGCGGCCAGGTCGGTTACAACTACCAGTTCACCCCGGGCTCGGGCATCGTCGTCGGCGTCGAAGCGGATGCCGCGTACATGGACCTGCAGCGCACCGGCGTGCAGTCGATCTTCCGCCCCGCCTTCAATCCGAACGTCCTGACCAACACCTACCGGACGGATCTGAGCTTCCTCGGCACCGTGCGGGGTCGCGTCGGCTACGCCTTCGACCGGGTCTTCGTGTACGGCACGGGCGGCTTCGCCTATGGCGACGTGACCCAGCGGGTCGGCTTCCAGACCGGCAATCCGCTGACCTACTTCGGCAGCCGCTCGCGAATCGACACCGGCTACGCCTACGGCGGCGGCATCGAGTACGCGCTGCCGACCGATTCCTTCCTGAACATCTTCCGGTCGAACGCTGTGACGCTCAAGGCCGAGTACATCCGTTACGACCTCGGCAGTCACAATCTGCTCGTCGGTTCCGTCGGCGGTCCCGGTGTCGGCTACATCTCCCGCTTCCGGACCGAGGGCGGCATCGCCCGTGCCGGCCTGAACTTCAAGTTCGGCTCGTACTGAGACCGATCGCGCCGCGCTCGGCGGCGCGAGGAGATGCGGCAGGCGGGCGGCCCTTCAGTGCCGTCCGCCGCTACGCGTTCGATTGGCCTCCGGATCCCCAGCCCGATCAGACTGGCCGCGAGGTCTGCAGCGCCCCAGGAGCAACCCAACTCCTGGGGCGTTTGCCGTTCTGGCCTCCCGTCTCGTCCGCGATCCGTGCGTGCTGACCGGCCGCCCGTGAGGGCGCCGCGGGAGGCGACAGCCGAGCCGCAGCCATTGGACGAGATCCTGCCCTGGCGGAGCCGGATTGATGGAGGTTTCTGGCGCGCCGCATGTCAATTCCGGAGCGGGCAGCGTCATCTTGCGCCGCTGCCCGGAGCCGCCACGCGTCGCGCAGGGGCGGGCGGCGCCGATCATTCCCGGACAGGCTTCGGCTCCGGCTTAGCAGCACGCATCAGGCTCTGGATCACCCTCGGTGGCCGGCCTGCCTTCTGGGCGATCTCGGCCTCCTGCTGCTCGACGAGATCGCGGGCCGGCTGGTCGCCATCCAAGCCGCCCAGGATATCCATCGGCACGCGACGGTTCGAGGCGCGGCTCCCATCCTCGAACACGACGTCGAACAAGACGGTGCCTCGATCCTGAGGCAATTGCTTCACGCGCTTGGCCATGCCGGGCTGATACGCGGGCAAAATCGGCAGCGCCAGAACGACGGATGCAGTTGACGGTATGAGCGCACGGCGCGAGTCTCACTGCGGGGGCCGGCCACGGAGTTAGCCACCATGAGCGACTTCGATCACATCCTAAATTGGAAGCTTCTCGCGGGTTCTCACGCCTTCCCGGGCCCGGATGGAGGCACCTGCATCAACGAGGCGGCCATCGTCGCCTGCGGGTATCGCTATCAGTCCGTGACTTCGGTCGGTTATATGCCCGACTGCTTCTCGCCCTCGATCTGTGGGCTCGCTATGCGGTTGAACGACAACGCAACCGATCTGCAGCGGCAGCGCCTGATGCCGTTCGTGACGCGGCTGGCCTGTGCGGACACACCGAAAGTGGAGCGAGAACGAGCCAGTTACATCGATGCCCGCATCGATCGGAGCGTGTTTTTCACCCGTGAATTCCAGTTCGAGGACGAACTGCGTGTCCTGGAAGGCGCACTCGCGATCGGGCGACAGGCCGATCCGCTCGGCGTGGCCGAGACGGCGACCCGGCTGGATGCAGCCCGCAATCGAGCCACCCCGGTGAAGAAGCGCTCGGATTCTCTGCCCGCGAAGGTGAAATCTTGGTTCGGCCTGTCTCAGGCCCTTGAGGGCGTCGACTGACAACGCAAGTGCGATAGCACCTGCGGACACGCAGGCGCGCGGTCAGGAAGCGTTCGGTCTCCTGCTCGGGATCGATCTCGACGCGATTGAGCCGGGGCTGGATCGTCTCGCCCGGCCTGACGGGGACGTGCGTCCTGGCTTCGACCGCGCTCACTTGACCGGATCGCGGATTGGGTGCGGTCCGCGGCTCGTGCTGCCGGGTCTCGAATGCCCCGAAGCCGTGCGGCTCGACCCGGTCGCCATCCACCAGCGCCTCGATGATCCGATTGAGGATCGACGTCGCGAGCGCTTCGGCCTCGTGCGCGAACGGATGCCGGTCCGGGCCGCGATAGGGGCAATCGTTCGGACCGGGTCATGCGCACGAGATTCTGAGACCCTAGCCCGGCGTGCAATCGCGGCGCCGCACCGTTCTCCGAGCGATGACTGAACCGTTCCGGCCCGAGAGTCTTCCAGCGTGTCGTGAGCCGACATCGGGTGAGATCAGCATCGATGGAGAGACCGGGAAAAGCCCACGGGCGCCCGAGGCTGTTTGTGGATGCGGAACCGAAGAAAGGCCGCCGGCGGGCAGCGGTCGACCCCGATCGATCGGACCCCGCGGACGATGGCGCGAGCCGAGCCATCCCGTTCTGCGGGTGTTCGACCGGGCGGACGGATGATCAGGACGATTCCGCAACGTGCCGATAGGGAGTAGTCTGTATTCGAATCGCCCTTTCGGCGACGACGGTCGGCTGCGGTGGAGGTAAAACGATGGGTTTGCTCGCCTTCGTTCTGATCGGCGGCCCCTGGGTGGCGGCAATCGCTTGGCTCTGGCACCGTGAAGGTGGGCGCATCAGCATGACCATTCCTCACGCCGACCTCAAGTGACGCGGGCCCACAAGGCTTTCTAGGGCGCCGCTCGACCTGGATGCTCTGAAGGCGCTCATGGATGTCGTCGCGGTCGCGCTCCTTCTGGCCCTGGCGGCCGAGAATGCGGCGCTGCGCGAGCAACTCACGTCTGCCCAGGACATGCTTGTCGAGACCGTGAGCGATGCTGGCCGCCTGCACGCCCGCGTCGAGGCTCGGAGGGCCGACCTGGACGCGTGGCGGGGGTGGCACTGACAGGAATGGGACGGCGCACGGCCTAGGGGAACGGTTGCTCGGGCATCTTCTGGCGATGTGCCCACACCAGACCCCGGTAGGTGCTGCTCAGCGTCGCGACGCCAGGTCGTTCGCCCAGGAAGCTGTCCACCATCTCCACGGAACGGGAGACGGCAGCCTCGATGTTTGGCGCGCTAAAAGTCGTGCTCTGGATATCCACGCTGCCTTGAGGCCGGGCTCTGGCGATCCGCAAGTGATACCGCATGGCCGCCTACCGCGCTCACAGACGGATCGTCGTGATATGGGGTCGGGCGTCTGGCTTTCAGGCGCAGGCTCCCATGAAAGATCGCCCGCCGCCTTTCGCCGGAACAGCGTTCGCCATCGCCTGCGTTGATGCTCGGGCAAGTCGTGGATTGTGTGGCACCTCTGGCAGAAGGCCGCGTGGTCGGCGGCTGCGTGGTTCGAGGTGTCGTGATCCCGATGGGCTGCGGCCAGCACGACCCCGGTCCGGCGGGCTCGGCCGAAGAGGTCGATTTTCGACCTGATCCGGATCCGACGCTTTGCCCCATCACGCCACCGGCCTGCCCCGGCATCCCGCCAGCAGCCCGTCGCCCGGCCGAACCGGATCGCCATCGACAGCGCACACAGGCGCCCCCGACGGTGTGGCCACGGTCACGACGCGGTCTCGCCGAGGCATGCCCCTGCCACCTGTGCCCGCGGTCCTAAAGCGGCAGCACCTTCGCCTGCTGCAAGCGGCGGATGGCGGCGATGAAGGCCTCGGCGCTGTCCACGCTGTCTGCGAACCCGGCGCGCCGAATCTTGCCCATGTCGGAGACGAGGTCGAAGTCGCTGTGAAACACGAAATCGCCGAAGCCCCAACCCACGGCGCGTTCGTAGGGCTGGTCGTTCAAGCCCTGTTCCGTCACCAGCCGCGCCCAGGCCGGCGTCTTGCTCGCCATGTGGGTCGCCAGGCGAATCGGAATCGGTGGCCCGAGCGGCCAATCGAACGCGGCGGCAATCTTCTCCCAGACCCGCCGCCATCGGAACGGCTCGTGCACGTAGTTGAAAGCCTCGCCCTGCGCGGCGTCGGACGTCGCAGCCCAAAGGCTTGCCCGGCTGAGGGCACCGGCGTCCGTCACCTGGGCAAAAACGCCCTCATAGACGTGGGCTGGTCCCGGGAATCGGAACGCCGCGCCTTCCGCCCTGCACAAGGCCGCGTAGGCGCCGATCACCATGGCGATGTTCATGGCGTTCCCGGCCGCGTCACCGACCACCACGTCGGGACGCAGGATGGACCAAGCCGGACCGCCGCGATCCGCCCGGCCCCGCAACTCATCCTCTTGCGTGAAGTAGAAGTTCGGCCCGATGTGGCGCGGGTTCTCGTCCTCGTAGAACGGAGCCGGCACCGGCCCGAGATGGACACCGTAGACCTTCGCGCCCTGATACAGCACCACGCGCTTGAGCGGCGCGCCGACGGCTTCGAGCCCATCGAGAAGATTGCGCAGCATCGCGCCGTTCACGCGGTCCTCTTCCGCAAGGCTCGGATGGGGGGCGAGAGCGGCATAGAAGAGATGCGTGGTATCGCGGGCCGGAACGAGGGCGGCGCGGGTGGCGTCTGGATCTGTGAGATCGGCCGCGATGGCCTGTTTCGATCCGTGCAGCCGACGTGAGAGGGCGCGTGCGCGCCACCCTTTCGATGCCGCAAGTTCATGCATCAACGCTTTGCCGATGATGCCGTTTGCCCCCGCGACCAGGGCTGTTCGGATCTCTGCCATCATCGCTCGCTTTGGGTGCTGTCGGATCTGGGGGCTCCGCAGCGCCGCTTCGGTTGGATCGGATGCGCGACCGATGTGTGATCAACACCCGGAAGCCAGGTCTGTTCAGGACCCGGCATCTCCGCGCGCTCCGCCGCGGGTGTCGTCCTCGTCAAACACGGTCTCGGGTCCTCGTTGGATGGACCTCAAGCCGACGAGCAGCGCACGGTAAGCCGCTCATTGCTCGGGTTGCAGCGCGAGCCGTGTCGAGCATCGGTCGCCGCACGAGGTTCGGTTGGCGGACATCCGAGATGGCCGAGCCCTGCACCCGGAAGGCCCAACAGAAACGGCTTGCCGGCGGCGCCGGGCACCTTATCGATCTGGACCGGTTGGGATCAGGTCGCGTCCCACTTTTCGAGGCTCAGCGAGCCGGTGGGATATTCAGCGGAAAACTGCGATGACATCAGCAGTTGGTGCCCAGGAAAGGATTGTACCCACTGGGTCCGTTGATACAGCAAAAACAAGGACTTATGTGCTTCACGAACTTCAGCTGTGTACCACTGATGTGTGCCAAAACATAGACCCTAAGTATCTTTGGCACAGCATTTTCGTTGTCATAAGCATGTTGCTGCCGGATCAAAATTTTCCCGCTTAGATGCAGTCGAGCACCTTTGAAATTTTGAGCGGCATACGCGCAACAAGTGGCGAAGGACAACATTCTATGGCTTGCAATATTGATCGAAAGTCAGGTGACCGTGAAAACAAGGCGAAAAGGTGCGACTCGTACCCGTTGGAAACAAGTCAGACCTCAGATATACCTATGTCTGTAACTATCTCGTTCACCAATCCCGCCTACATTGCGAACTTGTCAAAAACCGAGCCGAATGAAGCTGCTGCACACTGTAAGATGGCTATGTCTTCTTTACATGGCGGTTTCAATCGCCGCAAATATGAATTGCTAGGTGCTATCGTCCGAATTGCTTACGATCTAACGGCAATTCGTAAAGCATGGGGAACTTCCTGTAAAAATCCCTTCTGGGAACAATTTAAAAGAAAGCCAAGAAATAGTTCTCGCGGACAAATGAAAGCGTTACGTCTCGTAATGAGGTTCGTTTTTGATGCAAAAACCAAAAATGAAATAAATGTTACAAATCGATATGCGAAAATGCTTGAGGAAGAATACAACAATAGTGTAGCGCCGACTAAGATAGCCGATATTATCGAGGAACACGGGGGTATCGAAGGGCTGAGAAAGGCTCGGGTAGGTGATCGTCGTAAAGAGCGATTGAAGCGTGAACGAGAGAAACACGAGCAGTGGGAAAGAGATCTGAAAAAAGATTTCGGAGATCTTGATAATAACGATGACAATAATAATAGAAAAGAAATTGTTGATAATAGATACAGTTTATCGAAGAAACAATACAAAAAATCAATCGTGGCGCTTAATAAATTTTATAAGTCAAGCACCAAATATCTAAAATCGTCGATCCGACAGCCGTCGATATAGTTTGTTCCAAGGCCCGGGATTTCAAGTCCTGGGCCACATTTGTATCCTCAAATTGCTCGAGCTCGGACCTTTTTGGCCTATAGATCTATTAATAATTTATCAGTTAAATTTTATTATTGATTCTAAAGCTGAGAATTCATTTTCAAACGTATATTATATTATTTTTTCAGATTTAGATTGAGGCAGTAGCAGAATTTCATCGGTTGTTATCTTGTTGTTGTATAATGACTTGAGCGTATAGCTGGTCGCCTCGCTGGGCGTATGAAAAATGGGCGCAAGATCGATCCGATCGATCCTCGATTTTCTATTGCAATAGGTATGCTTATTTTCTTCGACATGCTGATCGAGCGGTTGTCTCAAGCGGCAAGCCCGCGAATATGCCATCAAAGGATGCATCAGTATCGAGCCAAAATGGAGCCCACGATTCGGCGCCGTCAGACGAAACCCTTCTTTATTATGCTTGAAAACTGGAAAATCAGGGCAGCCAATCAGCCTTGGAATCACATTGTATGCAACTGAACTATCTGGCTTTCGATGAAAGCGCGTGCATAACTTTTTGAAAAATATAATAACTTCCTCCTGCATGACGGCTTTGGTTTTAATTTCCGAAAGCTTCATTTCTTCAAACATGAAAGTGACTATCCACCCCTGCCAGAAATGGTTCGTTATTAGGTTGTCAACCCAGGCTTCAAAGGCTTCTACAGTTTGACGGTTGCGAAAGCTGAGATTTCTAAAGGTCATGCTGCGATACTTTCCTTTTCTAACTTAACTGCTCCTTTGCGTCTTCCAGGCATGGTCTGCCATATAACATCGAGCAATTTGCCGATGAGTCGTTTATATTTGATCGCAGCGTCGGCATTAGTGGCGATATCCATCCGAAACCAATGACGTTGCTATTTGTTGTTATTTTACGAGTTTGCATCAACGTTTCTGTTTCTGCGCGGCCAAGTATAATCTTCAGTAGACTTGCTTCAGGCTTTGGCCGCAGCACGCATTGTAATTGGCATGCTAGTTTGGGGCGTTTGACCAAGCGCCTTGACGGGCCTGCAAGCGCGAGAGGACAGTCCGGGCAAGGCTCGAACTGAACCGCGTCCGAGAGGATGAGATGCCGATCACACGTCGCGAAGTGCTGGGCGCGGGCGCATCCCTCGCGTTGGGTGCCCTTCCAACAATCTCCGCCGCCCAGATCGCAGGTCCTGAAACTAGCGGGCAGGCAGATTGGGATGCTGGTGAAGTCGACCACCTGCTACCGACGAGCAGCCATGATCGCATCCTGATCAAGGCATCTTTCCGCCGGCCCCTCGATGGCGCCCCGGCGATGCTGGTCGGCGATCGGCGCGTCCCTGGCCAGCGCACTGACACCCCCGGCGCCTTCTGGCAGTTCCAGGCCGACGACTTGAAGCCGGGCACCGAGCACAAGCTCGCGCTGATCGGCGGGGATGGCCGGGCCTTGTGCCAGCCTTGGACCCTCACCACGATGCCAGCGCCTGACGACCGGCCCGAAAAGCTGCGGCTGCTGGTCTATTCCTGCGCCGGCGGCCATGACCTGTTCGCGAAGGCCGGCACCGGCTTCGAGTTCCTGTCGGCCGCCACCCGGCAGCGCCTCCTGCGTCGCGGCTTGTCGTTCGCCCCCGACGTGCTGATCGCCAACGGCGACCACGTCTACTGGGACCTACTCGCCCCCCGTGCCGCGCCGAAACTCGGCGCCAACCCCGCTGCCCTAGCCTATGCTCGCTTCGACCGTTCGGCCCCACTCCTCGGCGGCGCCAACGAGGCCGCGCTGCTCAAGGCCGCCGGCGAGCAGATCACGCCGCTCTACGGTACGCTGTGCCGCTCGACGCCGGTGTTCTTCCTGTAGGACGATCACGACCACTTTGACAACGACGAGGCCACCGACGCCGCCGTCACCTTCCCGCCCGACACCTTCACGCTGGAGGCCGCCCGCGCGACGCAGCGCCTGTGGTACCCGGAGTTCCTGCCCGATCCCAACCGCCCGGCTGGGCTGCCTGGCGCCGACCGGCCCGACCGACCTACCTCGCGACCATCGGGCTTGTCGGAGAGCTTCGGGACGCTGCGCTACGGGCGGCTCGCCGAGGTGCTGATCTACGACGTGCGTCGAACTTTGACGCTGGCCGGTCCGACCGCGGTGTTCGTCGCGCCGGAAGTCGAGGGCTGGCTTAAAGCCCGCGCGGCGGCGCGCGATGTCTCGCACGTGGTCAGCGTGCCCTCAAACCCACCCGGCTGGAGCGCCGGCAAGTGGGGCGAGTGGTACCCTGACCTGCTCGGCCCCGACGGGAAGCTTTCGGTGGCCAAGCCCAAGCCCTACTGGCAGTCCGGGTAGCTCGCCCAACACGACCGCCTGATGCAATCGCTGGCCGCGATGCCCGAGCGGATTCCTCTGGTGGTGAGCGGCGACCTGCACGCGATCGGCGAGGGCCACATGCGGCGCAGCGGCCAGCACGACTTCTCCGCCAAGCCGGTCGTAGCGGTGCTGCCGGGTCCGCTCGGCACGAGCACCGGCGGCTGGCCTTCGGAGTTCCGCGGAGTCGGGGCGCTACCGCCGAACCACCTCGACATGGAGGAAACCCTTAAGCCGATCGAAGAGAATGGCTTCATGATCATGGACTTCACACCCGAGACTGTGACGCTGCGCTACTTCAAGTGGAACCAGAAGACTGACCCGGTCGAGGCGATCGACACTCTAGAACCCTTCCGTACAACCAACCTGAGGCGTGCTTGACCAGCCCTCGCTGAGGTCGGCAGCCGGCGCAAAACGGCGATAGGACCAGACAGGCCGCCGGGCCAAGCTTATGTTGGCTGTAGGAGCGGCAGGAGGAACGTTGTCGCTGGGGCGCTATCACGGTGGTACCTATGTCGGCAGGGGCGGACTCGGTTGGTATCATGCGCACCCGCCTTGCCAGACCAGCCGCCACCGTAATGGCGAGCTTGGCCATGATCGGGCGGTCTGAGCAGGGGACAACTGTCTTATCCGCCAGACGGATGTCCGGACCCTGTGAGAACCTATCTACTCGTGCGCTTCGGCAGAGCGGCGCTGCCGTGAGCCCTTGATCCGCAGGAATCACTCTCGATGCTCTCCCCGCAGCCGACAGATGCAGCGCCGACGCCGAACTCTCGGACCACACTCGCCGCGCGCATCGCCTTCTTACGTCGCCAACAGGGCCTGACTCTCGATCAGCTCGCGAACACGACGGGATTGACCAAAAGCTACCTGTCAAAATTGGAGCGCGGCCTCTCCGTGCCGTCCATCTCAACGGCCATGCGCCTCGCACAAAGCTTCGATCTCAGTGTCGGCCAGCTGCTCGGAGAAAATCAGTACGCCGATGCCATCTCCATCGTCCGGCGAGGCGAGCGCCCGTCGTTCATGCGCAACGGCAGCGCGTCCGGCTACGACTACGAACTGCTGGCGGGCAACAAGCGATTCAAGAGCATGGAGCCATACATTATGCGTCCCCCGCTCGAATTTCAGGATGACCGACGTTTCGATCATGCTGGCCAGGAAATGATTTTTGTGATTTCCGGGGTCATAGAGCTGGAGTACGGTTCCGAGAGCCACATCTTACACGCTGGCGACTGCGCATATTTTGATGCACATCTTGCGCACCGTTCTCGTTCACTTGGACCTCTGATCGCCGAAGCACTCGTAGTCGTCACCCCAGAGTGAGTCGGCGCAAGAAGTAGCAACAGATGACCAATTTTCCTGCATGACACCTCGTGTCTTTTGTGGTGTCATTTGATCCTTCGCGAAGGAGGATCGTCATGAACGTCATCGTGCGCGACAAGGACACCTATCACCAGCAGACGACCGAGCGGATGAACCAGCATTTCGCGCTGCCCGAGTGGTCTGCCAGACAGAAGCTGGCGCTAGCTTGCCGCATCCTCGCAGCCGAAGGTCATGACTCGGGCCTCGCTGGTCAGGCGACTGCCCGAGGCGAAAGCCCAGGTACCTTCCTGATGCTGCGCTTCGGCTTGGGTTTCGACGAGATCACGGCCGACAACTTGCTGCTCGTCGACGACGACCTTAACGTCCTCGAAGGCGAGGGCATGCCGAACCCTTCGAACCGGTTCCATCTTTGGATCTACCGGGCGCGGCCGCACGTCGCCTCGATCATGCACACGCACCCGCCCCACGTCTCAGCCCTGTCGATGATCGGCGTGCCGCTCGCCGTCTCGCACATGGACACGTCGCTGTTCCACGAGGACTGCGCCTGGCTTCGCGAGTGGCCCGGCACGCCCATCGGCGATGAGGAAGGACGCATCATCTCGGATGCCTTGGGCACCAAGCGAGCGATCTTGCTGGCACATCACGGACAGCTGGCCGCCTGCGAGAGTGTCGAAGAGGCCACGATCCTCGGCATGTTCATGGAGCGCGCCGCAAAGCTTCAATTATTGGCAATGTCGGCCGGCACGATCCTGCCCATCGATCCGGCGTTGGCGCAGGAGGCGCACGACTACCGCCTCAAGCCAAAGGCGATCGCGGCGACCTTCGCCTACTATAGCCGCCGTATCCTGCGCAGCGATGACACCGTGCTCGGCTGAAGCCCCGCTTCGCGACAGGTCGAGATCGCCCCGGCCTCGACCACCCTCGTATCAATGGAGGATGTGATGGCTGAGGCTTCTCAAGCCGTGCGCGGCGTCGTGACAAAAGGGGCGGTGGCGGTCCAAAAGACCTTAGCGCAGCCCGTGCCGACCGCCCGCGTGGTTGTGGCAAGTGCCTTCGGCACGATTGTCGAGTGGTACGACTTCTTCGTCTACGGCACTGCCGCCGCTCTGGTGTTCGGAAAGTTGTTCTTTCCTGCCACCGACCCGCTGATCAGCACGCTGGCCGCCTTCAGCGTCTACGCCGTGGGATACCTCGCTAGGCCGCTCGGTGGCTTGATCTTCGGTCACTACGGAGACCGCATCGGCCGGCGCTCGATGCTGGTTCTCTCGCTGCTCCTGATGGGCTTCGGCACATTCTTCGTCGGACTGCTGCCGACCTACGAGCAGGCCGGCATCCTTGCACCCATCTGCCTCGTGCTGCTTCGGCTCATCCAGGCGATCGGGTTAGGCGGTGAGTGGGGCGGTGCGGTCCTGATGGTCGCGGAAACCGCGCCTGCCTCTAGGCGCGGACTCTTTGGCAGTTTCGTCCAGCTCGGCAACCCGGTTGGCCGCCTCGTCGCCACGGGCGTGTTCGCCCTAGCTACGCGCCTGCCAGACGCCGACTTCCTCAGCTGGGGTTGGCGCATTCCTTTTCTCGCCAGCATCGTGCTGGTCCTCGTCGGGCTGTTCATCCGGACCCGCCTCGATGAGACGCCGGCATTCAAGGATCTCCGACAAAGCGGTGCGACCGCACGGATGCCGGTCCTTGAGGCGTTGACGGCATTTCGTCGAGAGACGGTGACGGCGATCGGGCTCAAGGTGACCGAGGTCGCCTGGGTCGGCATCCTGACCGTTTTCGCCGTCTCCTATCTAACCACACAGCTCGGCATGGCGAAGTCCTTCGTCCTCGATGCCGTGACGCTGGCAACCCTCGTCGAGCTGTTCGTGATGCCGCTCTCGGGTTGGCTCTCGGACAAGTTCGGGCGGCGTGTGATCTACCTCGCGGGGACGGGCTTCGGGATCGCCTTCGCGTTTCCCCTGTTCTGGCTGCTCGCTACGCGCGAACCCATGATCATCCTCTTCACCATCGTCGTCGGCATTTGCTTGGCGCAAGGCATGGTCTTCGCCCTCCACGCGAGCTTTATGCCGGAGCTGTTTGGGACGCAGGTGCGCTACAGCGGCATTTCCCTCGGCTTCCAGATCGGTGCGGCGATCGGGGGCGGCTTGACACCCGTCATCGCGGCGGCCGCTGTCGGCTGGAGCGGTGGCGCAACGTGGCCGATATCGCTGTTTCTCACCGCGCTCGGGGTTCTAACGTTCGCAGCCGTGCTCAGCACGCGCGAAACGTCGGGATCCAGCATGGAAAATTAGATGACCATGTCGGCCGATGACAGACCTGCCGATGCGATCTTTCGCTAGTCACGAGGCCACGATGAGCCCTGGCAAGCCGGCCGATCCTAAAAGCCTCACATTCCTACGCCGCATCGCCGATGCACTTGGTATGCCGCTCAAGTCCTTCTTCCACGACGCTCCGCCCGGCGAAGACCTTCAGCTGGTTGAACTGCTGCACCTATGGAAAAGCATGACCGACCCTCAGGCCAAGAGCCGTGTGCTGGATTTAGCGCGACGGGAGGCCGCGCTATGCGGCGAATTGAAGCTAGATTGAAGATTTCTACGTAATCTCGATAATTGTTCCGGGCTTGCGATTATTGACGTGAGGGGGGCGGTACCAATTAGACTGTTATCCCAAATCTCAGATAAAGCCCTGCCGTATCTATCGGGTTTAAGGCGTCACTGCCAGACGCGTGAGGCTTATCACGCTCGCGAACCCAGCAAAGGCCGCCCCCAGCCCCATTGCCACGGCTGGTCCATCCGCTTCCGCAACCGCGAAGCAGGCCGCGACGAGGGCAGCGCCCAGGGTCTGGCCGAGAAGCCGCGCCGTAGCCACGATGCCGCTCGCTCCGCCTGAGCGGGTCGGCGGCGCGCTCGTCATGATGGCGCGCAGGTTCGGGGCCTGGAAGAAGCCGAACCCCGCCCCGCAGATCGCCATTCGCCAGATGATGTCGGAAATGCTCGGATCAGCAGGCAGCAGCGCGAGCAGCCCCATGCCGAGTGCCAGCCCGGCGAGCCCGATGCCGCCGAGCAGGCCGGGGGCGTAGCGGTCCGAGAGGCGGCCGGCCACCGGCGCCATCAGTGCGACCACCACGGGCCAAGGCGTCATCAGGAAGCCGGTCTCGACCTGCGAGCGGCCGAGCGTGTGCTGGAATAGGAACGGCAGCGAGACGAAGGCCAGCCCCTGCGCCGCGAAAGAGCACACCGCGGTCAGGGCTGATAAGGCGAACAGTGGGCGCGCCAGGAGATCGGCGGCCAGCATCGGGGCAGGGTGCCCGGTCTGGCGACGTAGGAGCAGGGTAAAGCAGGCGAGCGCCCCGGCGATCTCGAGAAGGATGCGCCAGACCGGCCCTTCATGTGCGGCCTCGCCCAACCCGAGCACGAGGAGCGCGAATGCGGCGGCGTTGAGCAGCGCGCCGGCAACGTCAAAGCTGTGACCGGACCGTCCGGTTTCCGGCAGCGCGGTCCAGGCCAGGGCGAGGGCACCGAGGCCGATCGGCACGTTGACGGCGAACAGCCAGGGCCAGGGCGCCGCCAATAGGATCAGCGACGCTACGGTCGGTCCGACCGCAAAGCCGACGCCGACGACGAAGGCGTTGAGCCCGACGCCGCGGCCGAGCTGATGCGCGGGGTAGATGAAACGGATCAGCGCGATGTTGACGGCCATCAAGGCGCTGGCCCCGATCCCCTGGAGCACACGCGCGGCGACCAGCGTCGGCAGGGACCAGGCCAGGGCGCAGATGAGCGAGGCGCCGATGAACAGGATGAGGCCGGCAACGTAGATCCGCTGCTGCCCGACGATCTCACCAAGGGCCGCGATCGGCAGTAGCGTCGCCACGACCGCGAGCTGGTAGGCGTTCACGATCCACACGGAGGCGCCGGGATCGACCTTGAGGTCGGCGGCGATGGTAGGCAGCGCCGTGTTGGCGATGGCGGTGTCGAGCGTGGCGAGCGCCACCCCGGTGAGCACTGCGGCCATCGCCCGGCCGCGTTGGCCCAGCGGTAGCCCGTCGTGAGCTATCGCAGTCGGCTTCAGGGTCGTGACAGACATGCGGAGGGAAGGTCTCGCGTTTCGAACTGACCTCGGACTGCGCCGCCTGCCGCGCCTTGGCAATTGCTCAGCCTCATCACCTCTGCGCGAGAGGGCGCCGCCATTTTCCCTCTGGGGAGAAGTGTCGACCCAAATGCATCGAGCACCCCAGCCATGGTCTAGGCCCCAGGCTTGGCGAACTGGCAGCCGGAAGCTGACGCTTGATACCCCTCACGAGGTCCGAATATCCCACACGAGGTCCGAAATAGGTTTGTCGTAATCCTTCCCTCAACCAATGACCGTCCAGCCGGAGCGCCCTATCTCCCATGCGAAGGAGATGGGCCATGCCGACTCAGACCGTCCTTGCCGCCGCCGCGCTGGCGCTCGCACACGGTTTGCCGCAGCCGCTTCCCTCGGTCTCAGCCACGACGAGCTACCATCGGGTCGCGGTGAATGGCGTAGGCGTCTTCTACCGCGAGGCCGGCCCGCGCGACGCGCCCACGATCCTGCTGCTGCATGGCTATCCGTCATCGTCGCGGCAGTGGGACGCGCTGCTGCCGCTGCTCGCCGACCGGTACCACCTGATCGCTCCGGACTACCCCGGCTTCGGCCAGAGCGACGCACCGCCATCCGGCCAGTACACCTATACCTTCGACAACCTCGCCTCCACCATGGACGGCTTGGTCCTTCACCTCGGCATCGAGCGGTACACGCTCTTCATGCAGGATTACGGCGGTCCAATCGGCTTCCGCATGGCGCTCGCCCACCCCGAGCGGGTGAGCGCGCTGATCGTTCAGAACGCCAACGCCTATGCGGAGGGACTTGGGGCCAAGTGGCAGGGCATCGCCCAGTACTGGGCCGACCCCGCGGCTCATCCCGAGCAGGTCGACGCCTTCACGTCCCTGGAAGCGGCCAAGCAGCGCCATCTCGGCACCAGCCC